>CAYWXK010000036.1:0-32975 GCA_964462515.1 uncultured Pirellulales bacterium | reverse complement strand
ATAAGTGCATCGGCAGGATTCTGGAAAAGCCGCAATCAATTATAAAAAAGGCGGTCGAGCAGAACGATTATAGAAGGCTTTTGGAGGAGCACAACAGATTGCTTGGAAGCTCAAGTGCGGCTGGGGAACTACCGACGAAGCTAAATTTTGATTACGGCACCACTACTGACGGTCGTAAGCGCACCGCGCCGCCGGCTTTACCGAACTACCCTAAGGCCCAAGCGAGTAAGTAGCGAGTGATTTTCAATTTGCTCTGCCAAATCCCGTCGGGGATGCCTAACGGCACGGCGGCGGTTCTTCGAGATTTTCAATTTGTGATTTAGGAAATTCAAGTGCGATTCTTTCTGCCTGTGCGGACATTCCAATAGTTTTTAGTCTATCGCTTTCCAGGCAGAGGCCACAAGTCACGAGTTACGATATGAGCCAAAGGATTGGAATTGTTAGCGTAGTTGTGGTTATGGTTCTTGTTATTTGGGGGTGCGGGGGTTCGGGTCCGGAAGGAGAACCAAATGAAATGGTGTTACATCATATACTTAGCACCAGGATAAAGGGGCTGGATCCCGGCCAGATACGTGACGTCTATTCGATGATGGTGGCTGGTCAGATTTTTGAGACTTTGTATGATTATCATTTTTTGAAGCGACCATACGAGCTAATACCTCTTTTGGGTGAGGATATGCCGCAGGTTAGCGAGGATGGGCTTGTTTACTCGATAAGGATAAAAAAGGGCGTCAGGTTTCAGGATGATGTATGTTTTGTAGGCGGTCCACAGGATCCCTTTCGGGAGAAGGGAAGGGAACTGAAGGCTGAAGATTTTGTTTTTTCTATTAAGAGGATTGCAAACATCAAGTATCTGAGCCCGAGCTGGTCTTTGTTTGATGACAGGATTGTCGGGCTCGATGAGTTTCGTGAATATACCAAAGCCCCCGACAGAAACATTCGGGGGGAAGGCGATGTTGATTATTCACGGGCTGTTGAGGGGTTGATAGCGAGTGATGATTACACGCTTGTTATCAAACTCAAGAAGCCCTGGCCTCAAATGGTTGCGAGCATTCTGGCGGACATATCAACGGCGCCTGTGGCGAAAGAGGCGGTAAGTTATTATGGTAAGGATATTGTAAGTCATCCCGTTGGGACCGGGCCATTTAAGCTAAATGTGTGGCGGCGAGGCAGCTATATTGAGCTTGTGCGGAATCCTACTTTCAGGGGGGAGCTATACCCGAGCGAAGGCGAAGCGGGTGATGCGGAGGCGGGTTATCTTGAGGATGCGGGCAAGCCGATACCTTTTGCCGATAGAGTGGTGTGGACAATGATAGAGGAGCGTCAACCAGCGTGGCTATTGTTCTTGCAGGGGAAGGTCGATGCTACCGTGGTTCCTAAGGATAATTATGGTGAAGTTATGATAGAGAATGGGCAGCTAACGGATAGGATGAAGCAACTGAATATACAATTGAAGAGCTTTGAAGACCCATCGACATACTGGCTTGGTTTCAATATGGCGGACGATGTGGTGGGTAGGAATAAGCCGCTGCGGCTTGCGATAAATAGGGCGATAGACAGGGAGAAGTTCATTGAATTATTTTTTAATAATCGGAACTTAGTGGCTCACGGTTTTATTCCTCCGATAATGGGCTGTTACAATCCACTGATAAAAGAGAAAGGATACGCCGGATACGACCCTGACGAAGCAAGGAAACTACTTAAGGAAGCAGAAGGGATTTATGGTGAGAAACTTCCGACACTAAAGATAACTATTCCCGGCGTAGATACGTGGGCACGGCAGTATGGGCAGTTTCTGACCAGGCAGTTAAATGCCATCGGGCTGGAGGTGGAATTGCAATATATGGATTTGCCTACGTATCAACAGAAGCTGAACAATAAAAGCATTCAAATATTTGCAGGTGGTGTGACAGCGAACATACCGGATGAGCTGGATTTTTTGTCGCTGTTCTATAGCAGGTATTCTGCTGGCGGGCCGAATAAGTTTAATTATTGTAACCCTGAGTTTGATAGATTGTATGAGAAGGTGGAAGTGATGAGGGACTGTATAGAGAGACGTGAGCTTTGCAGGAGGATGGAGGTTATGGTTTTGGAGGATTGTCCGGCGGCTTTTTTGAATCATCGGGTCGCAGATGTGCTGCACCACGACTGGTATAAGAATTATAAGCCGCATTCATTTGCATACGGATTGAGTAAGTATCGCAGGATTGACTTATCAAGACGTGCGGCTTATAAAGAGATTCTAAAGAAGGTTCAATGACCACATATATAATAAGGCGGATTTTATATGCGATACCGATTGTATCGGGGGTGCTGCTATTGACTTTTACGTTGTTTGTTGTGGTGGGTGGTGATGTGTCGGTTGAGATTGCCGGTAGAGGTGCGACGCAGCAGACAATCGAGGAGATTCGGGCGGAGTATGGGTTAAATAAGCCGCTATTTCTTTCCCGGGACAGTCAATTTGTCAACCATTTCAAGAATGCTTTGACGTTTAATTTCGGCAGGGCTCGCGACGGGGAGCTGGTTATAGATAAAATCAAAAGAGGGTTGTGGCCATCTCTGGCATTGACGGTGCCGATTTTTTTGGGGGTGGTGATAATTTCAGTTAGTTTGTCGCTTGTTATTGCGTTTGTTCGGGGCACTGTGTGGGACATTGCAGCAGTTGTTATTTGTGTTGTGGGAATGAGCATTCCTTACTTGAGTTTTATTCTTTCTGGGCAGTATTTTCTTGCGTATAAGTGGGGGCTTTTTCCTGTATTTTTTTCGCCGGATTTGAGTATGGCCGGCAATGTCGCTTTGCCTGTGCTAATCGGTATAGCAGCGGGATTAGGAGGAAATGTGCGGTTCTATCGGACGGTGATGCTGGATGAGATGGGAAGCGACTATGTGCGGACGGCTTTTGCGAAGGGGCTTTCGAGACGCCGTGTTTTGTTTAAGCACGTTTTGAAGAATGCGATGGTGCCCATTATTACGCGAGTGGTTGGTGCGATTCCGTTTTTGTTTTTGGGGTCGCTATTATTAGAGAGGTTTTTTGGCATTCCGGGGCTGGGGTATCTTATGGTTGAGGCGATTGGTGCGCGGGACTATTTTGTGATTAGCGCGATGACGAACATAAGTGCAATACTTTTTGTGGTATTTAATCTTGTAATGGACATTTGCTATTTACTTGTTGACCCGAGGATTCGGCTTGAGTGAACAGTCAATGAAAATAGAGCTGCGGCAAAATAAGAGTTTGTTGAAGGATGGCTTGAAAAGGATTTTGAGGCGGAAACCGGCGGCGGTGTGTTTTGTGGTGATAGCGGCGTATTTTGTGCTTGCGGGCTTTATTTATGTAGCGGAGTTTTTTGACTTGAAGATTGGGCCGACTCTATGGCGAGAACAGGTGGGCGAATCTTATGCGCCGCCGAGCCGGGAAAATATCCTGGGGACAGACATCTTTGGTCAGTCTGTTTTGAGAAAGACACTTTATGGGGCGAAGATATCGATAACGGCTGCTTTATGCGCTTCGCTCATCAGCATTGCGATAGGGGTGCCTGTGGGGGCGATTGGAGGATATTTTCGCGGTTTTGTTGATGAGATAATCGTGTGGATTTATTCGACTTTAAGCTCGGTGCCATATATTCTTTTGATACTTGCGTTTGCGGTTGTGCTGCGAGAGAGGACTATTTTTGGACATAAGCTGACGGGAATTACGGCGGTATATTTAGCAATAGGGCTTACGAGCTGGGTTGGAATTTGTCGGCTGATTCGCGGAGAGGTCATCAAGCACAAGGATAGAGATTATATTCTGGCGGCGATAAGCTACGGATGCAGCAGGCGGCGGATAATTTTCAGGCACATTCTGCCGAACGTGATTCATCTTGTAATTATTGATTTTTCGCTGCGATTTGTGTCATTTATCCACGCGGAGGTTATTTTGAGTTTTTTAGGACTTGGTGAGACAGACCGGCCAAGCTGGGGGGCAATGATAAATGATGCCAGAATTGAGCTTTCGCGGGGAGTGTGGTGGCAAATGGCAGCGGCGACGGCGGCGATATTTGTTATTTCGCTGGCGCTAAATATCTTTGGCGATGCGCTGCGGGATTCATTGGACCCAAAGTTGAGAGTTCTTTAGGGCGTGGTTCGTCGCTTGTGAACGGCAGGACAGATGTGTAATAATATGGATAATAATGGGATATTGCTAAGGGTTCGGGGACTTACGACGCATTTTTTAACCGGCGAAGGCGTCGTAAGGGCGGTGCAGGAGGTTGGTTTTTCAATAAAGAGAGGACGGACATTCGCACTTGTTGGGGAGAGCGGGTGTGGTAAGAGCGTGACAGCACTATCCATTATGCGTTTGGTGCCGAAGATGCAGGGCAGGATTGTTGGGGGCGAGATTGTTTTTGAGGGTCGGAATTTACTGACGCTGGGCGAAAGACAGATGCGGCAGGTGCGCGGAAATCGGATTGCGATGATTTTTCAGGAGCCGATGACGAGCCTTAATCCGGTTTGGACGGTTGGGAACCAGATTGCAGAGGCTATTAAGCTACATCAGAAAAAGAGCAGCAAGAAAGCATGGGCTGAAACGGTAGAGGTGCTGCGAAGGGTGGGTATTGCAGACGCGGAGCAACGGGTGAGGGAATATCCACATCAGATGTCCGGCGGGATGAGGCAGCGGGTTATGATAGCAATGGCGGTCAGTTGTAAACCGGCATTACTGATAGCGGATGAGCCAACAACCGCACTTGACGTAACGATTCAGGCGCAGATACTGGATTTGTTAGACCAGTTGCAGCGGCAGGATGAAATGGGCATTTTGCTGATAACACACAATCTGGGCATCGTTGCCCAAAGAGCCGATGATGTCGCAGTGATGTATGCCTCGCGAATAGTGGAGGTGGCTGACAGGCGAAGACTTTTTATAGAGCCGTTGCATCCGTACACGCGTGGGCTTCTGGAATCTTTACCGCCGTTGGGTTTTTCCGGCAAGCGGTTACGGGCGATACCAGGTGTTGTTCCTGAGCCATTGCATTTTCCTGCCGGATGCAAATTTCATCCTCGCTGTCCAATAGGTTATAAGGATAAGAGGTGTCAAACTTCTGAGCCGAAGCTGCGGGAAGTTCGGTCGGGTCGGTACGTTGCCTGCTGGTATGCAGCAGGATACGACGAACCACCGACAGAAACATTCGGGGGGTAAAATTTAAAATGCAAAACTGTGGTAAAAATTTGCTTGAGGTTGAAGGGCTAAAGACGTATTTCCCTGTCAGGAAAGGTCTGTGGCGGCGAACGGTCCTTCGACAAGCTCAGGATGGTGAGCAAAGTCGAACCATCGGTTATGTCAAGGCGGTTGATGGGGTCAGCTTTGGGATTCGAGCGGGCCAGACGCTGGGATTGGTGGGCGAGAGCGGGTGCGGCAAGACGACAATTGCCAGGAGTATAGTTCGGCTGGTGCCGGTCGTATCGGGCAGGGTGATTTTCCTTCGACAAGCTCAGGATGGTGAGCAAAGTCGAACCATTGGGCAGTCCTTCGACAAGCTCAGGATGGTGAGCAAAGTCGAACCAGCGGATGTTTTATCTGCCGACAGGAATGAATTGCAGCAGATTCGTAGTCAGATTGGGCTTATTTTTCAGGACCCCTATAGCTCGTTAAATCCGCGGATGACCGTCGGTGATATAGTTGGTGAACCATTGAAGGTTCAAGGATGTAAGAGCGATGATGAGAAGGGGCGGGTGGCGGAGTTGCTATTGAAAGTAGGATTGTCAGGTGAGCATATAAAGCGGTATCCGCACGAGTTTTCGGGCGGCCAGCGGCAGCGAGTCGGAATTGCCAGGGCTTTGGTGATGAGGCCGAAACTTGTTATTTGCGATGAGCCGGTCAGCTCTCTTGATGTTTCAATTCAGGCGCAGATTTTGAATTTGCTGAAGGATTTGCAGGAGGAGTTTGGGCTTACGTATTTGTTTATTGCGCACGATTTGGTTGTTGTGGAGTTTTTCTGTGATGTTGTGGCAGTTATGTATATGGGCAAGATAGTAGAGCGTGCGGAAAAGGCGGAGCTATACCGAAATCCTTTACATCCATACACGCGGGCACTTATGTCGGCGATACCCCCCACCAATGGTTCGACAGGCTCACCATCCCAAGCGGAGTCGAGGGATTGTCCGGTCAAGGTAGTCTGTGCCCTAAACTCCGGCCAGGAGTTTATATGTTATGGACAATTGGTGCGGGGCTGTGGATTCAGTCCGCGATGTAGTTTGGCTGCGGGGGAGTGCCTTAAACAGGCGCCGATGTTGGAGGAGAAGGCAGAGGGGCATTTTGTTGCGTGCTGGAAATGTCTTTAACCACAGATTACACAGAAAATATAAAAGAATGTTGAAAAAAATGTGAAAATGTGCCAAAATGATGGGCGGGTCGCCCCCGACAGAAACATTCGGGGGTAAGCTATTAAATTTACAATGGGCTTGAAAATGGTCGTTGCGAAGGAGCGTCAGTAGGTTATGGACGGCAAGGTTAGCCTGGAAATAACGAAAGAAGGGGCGTTTGTGATAGTGGCATTTAAGACGCCATCCATTAATGATGTTGAGGCAATAGCCTCTGCATCCAGGCAGATAAAGGCATTTATAGACCAGAATCAGCCGATGAAGGTAATATTTGATTTTGCAGGTGTTAAGTTTTTTTCATCGCAAGTGCTGGGGCTGCTTCTGGAAATTCGGGCAAAACTTCAGACGTATAATAGCGAGGTTGTGATAAGTGCAATAAATCCGCAGTTGCACAGGGTTTTTAAGATAACCAATCTTGATAAGATTTTTAGATTTTTCCCGGATAGGGAAAGTGCGGTCAAAGTAGTGAGCGTTGATTAAGATATTTTTGATTTGAGGGGTAGATTGTTATGGAAATTGCGACACAATTTTCGATTTTTATGGTCAACAAACCGGGTGTGCTGGCTCAGTTGTTGGGGGAGTTTGCACGTGCCAAGATAAATATTGTAGCGATGACAGTGATGGACTCTGTGGAGCATGGGGTCTTGCGGATTGTTCTTGCTGAGCCGGAAAAGACAAGAGAGGTTCTGGCAAAGTTGAATGCGCCTCATAATGAGACGGAGGTTCTTTGTGTGAACCTGACCAATAAACCAGGGGCGCTGGCGGGCGTGACAGAAAAACTGGCTAAAGAGCATATAAACATCTCTTACGCATACTGCACTGCGGGGGCAAAAGGCGGAAGGACGACAGGGATTTTGAAGGTAGCCGACGTGAGAAAAGCGATGCGGATTTTAGAGCAGAACCATAACAGGGACAGCAAATCGCAGCCGATTGTCAGGCGCCTGCCGCCTGCGAGGAGATAAAATTTAGTGAAAAGGCCGAATAGGTTGGAGGTGCCGCGGACAGGCGACATTGGGAGAGATAGTTTTGGGGGAATTATCTGATTTGCTGCCAATCGACTCTTTGTTTGTCGATTTCGAGCACTTCGATACGGGCAATGAGCCAGCTTTTATCGGGCTGTTTTTGCAGGTAGAGTTTTGCCTTGACGAGGATGGAGGATTTGTAAAGTTCCTGGACAATGCGGCTGTTTTTTTCAAATGTTATCAGCACAAAGAGAGCTACGTTTGCAGTTGGGGGGGATGATTCTACGAGGCTGGCCGTCTTCTTGGCTTTGGCGACCAGATTCGTGGCAAATTCTGTTTTGCAGTGGGCCAATAAATCTTTTTTTGTATTGTGGTGTGAATCGCGGTAATTGTCGGCGATGATGGCTTCAATGGTGCTGCAGTCTTCATTTTCAACGGCTTTTATGCCGGTGATAAGAAGAGAGTTGATTTTCTCTAAGTCGGTTTTGACGAGGAAATCCAGGCCGAAGCCGGCTATGGCAACAAAGACTGGTATCAGCAATTGCCACCAGCGGCGTTTTTCAGGACATACACTTCTGAAGGTCAGCATTCCAAATACAGTGAGGACTGCTGCGGCCAGAAGTGTCCAGGGCTGTTCAAAAAAGTTGAACATTTTTAGTCTAAGGTGACAGGGCTTTTTGCAAGACCAAAGAGCAGAGAGCAGAAAGTTTAATCCTTAAGTCTCTGTAGGGAGCTATCTCTATGGCTGGAGGGCGGTTTTGCCTTTTAACTGGTAACCCTTCTGCATAAACTTGAGGTCTTCGCCGCTTTCGCCTGGATACGGACTCTTACCAAACACGTCTTGGTTGCCCTCGGCGGCTTGCTGGGCTCTGTCCATAGTGCTTTTATTCAGCCATCTGTGTTTATCGGCGTGGCCATCGGCCCAGCCCAGACAACTTCTCTTATTATGCCAGATTGCCACGGGGTCAATCCAGTTGTTTCCACCATGGCCGACGACCCAGGAGCCCATATTCCATCCTCTCGGGTCACATTCCTCAACAAAGACAAATTTAGTGGCGGCATATTGTATTTCGGTGTAAAGCGTTATGTTCTCTGTGCCATTGGTCCATTCCAGTTCCTCGCCATTCAGTCCGCCGGCTATCGAATAACTGCCGTATGCTTCCTGGCCTGGCTGTTGTTTCCGCCGGTCACCAGGACAACGATACAATCGGACGTTCTTGTTATAAAGAAACAGCTTCCCTAATCTTATACCCTCTAACTGCTGCTCAATAGGGTCGGGGTTGCTGCCTGTCGGCGGTTTCATCCAGGCATCATTCGATACTTTCGGGTCTCGGCTGGGAAACCCTCCGACCAATTTTCCGTCATAGTCATCCTTGTACAACAACCATGACATTGTCAAGGCCCTTAAGTTGCTTAAGCAAATAATAGCATTGGCCTGGTCTCTGGCCAGCCGCAGCGCCGGCATCAGGATTGACATTAAGATGGCGATGATTGCGATGACGACCAATAGCTCAATTAATGTGAAGGCTGTTTTTTTCATTGGTTTGGCTCCTTTCAAATTAAATGCCCAAAAGCTTGTCCAGGAGGAGCGAATTCATTTCAGGGCGTTATTAGTTTTATTTGCGAAATTTTGCTGTCCAACCAATAAGATACATAAAATCAGATTTCTGTTCCCTTAAATTTTACGAACTTTGGTGTTTTTTAGGTTTGCTTCTATTGTATTATGCCAGGCGAGGTGTGTCAACAGGCAACGGCCTTTGCGATAACTCATTTTTGAGTCGGTTTTGGACATAAACAGTGTTTTTGGGCGGGTTAGACAGCTATCGAAGCCATCCTCATAGGCGGATAGCAAAGGCCAAAATTTTTACTTGGCAAGCAAAAATGAAGGGTTTTATCCGCCAGACGGATGGCGGACCGAAAATAGGCGAGAATTTTTCAATGCCGTCACAAAAAAGTATTTTCTTCTGAAACGGCTTTGTATATCTGACGATAATACTGTGCAGTAGGAAAGTGTGAACGCTTTCTCTATGGGGGTTTTGAATCAGGGGGTTATAAAAAAAGATTGAACACATTCGGTTACTGAATCTTGAAGAATCTGCATAAACACCTAATCAGAACCGATACGAGAATTAAACTCCGTTAGAAAGCTGACCACGTTTCTGTATTCGCCTGCCCTCTGCGTCGCAAGATGGGGCAGCGGGACAGAAGACACAGAGGGCTTTCTAACGGAGTAAATGAACCTTTACGAAGGCTCCGCCGGGGGATGCCTGACGGCATTACAGCAAAAGAGTGCATACGGATTTTGCCGGAGCAGGTGGAGTCAAAGGTAGGAGTAAGGAAGCACGTTCTTTTTTATATTAGCAAGACAAGAAATGGGGGTAAAGGATGCGAAACTACAAACCAGTGTTGTTAGTCGAGGACGATGACGTCGATGCAATGACGGTAAAAAGGGCGTTTAGCGACTTGAAAATCACAAATCCGCTAATTTGCAAGCTCAACGGAGAAGAGGCATTAGAGTATCTCACAGACAAAGTAAATAGGACACCCTGTGTAATACTTTTAGACTTAAATATGCCAAAAATGAACGGAATTGAATTTTTGAAGATTGCCAAGAACGATGATGAATTAAGGAAAATTCCCGTTGTAGTTTTGACTACCTCGAAGAACGATGAGGACCGTGTCAAGAGTTTCGGGTTAAGCGTTGCGGGTTATATGATAAAGCCGACCGACTACAAGAACTTTGTGGAAACGATTAGAGTAATTGACCTTTACTGGACGTTAAGCGAATTACCAGAAGGGCCAAATGGTAACGGGTTGAGGGAAAGCAAAGTCGAGGTTGGGGCTGCCAGTCAGACATAACTGGGCAGACACAATAAAAATAGAGTTATCGCCAAGAATTTGTAATTGAGAATCTGACTTGTCGTATTGGGGGCCGTTAGTACTAAATTCAAATTTTGGGGTGGCATAGTCGTGAAAACTAAAATGTTAAAACTAAGTGCTGTGATTTTGTTATGCGCCGCTGGAGTGTCGCGGTGCCAGGAGATTGCAGAAGCCAGTCAGGAGACCGACATAAATACAACGCCGGTTATCAAACATCAGTGGTATGGTTTTGACCTGCTGGATATTGGTCGCATAACCGAAGAAGGTAAGATTGGACTCGAGTCGACTACCACAGTGGTAAGCAAATATATGTGGCAAGGGTTTGATTTGCTTGATGACCACGGTGCATTTATTCCCGTAGGAACCATAACTTTGGGTGACAGTGGTTTGAGCGGAAAAATCATCGGTGTCTATCCATTATCGAGCGGCTTTGAGAAATCTGTTGAGCTGGACTATGCTGCTTTTTATACAAAAGCCTTTTTTGAAGACAAGCAATACGCCACCAAAGTTACCGCCAATTACTTTTACTACGGCAAACCGAAACAGCCGGGACATAACGGCGACACCCAGGAGGTCGGCGCCTGCCTTTGCTGGCCTAAGGCCTTTACGATTGCGGACAGCCCACTTGTCCCAAGCTATTACGCAGGTGCTTTGTGGTCGAGCGAGAGCAACTCGGACGTCAGAGGCGTCGAAGGATTTGTCCATGTCTTAGGACTTGCATACGACCTTGGGGTGACCAATTTTTGGCCGAACGGCCAGAAGCAGGTATTCAGATTCTCCGGAGACATAACCTACAACGACGGATTCGGGGGTAAGGAAGTGGACCACGACTGGTCGCATACTGTTATCGGCGTGAGCACAAATCTTGAAATGGGGAATCTAATGATGACGCCGTCTGTAAATTATCAAATATCAATGGATGATTCGGTCAATGATGAAGATGAGCTCTGGTGCGGGCTAAATGTGACTTACCGGTTCTGAGATTACTTTCAGGTGCGAGACAAAAATGGAAATGAAGACGGATAACTTAAAAGAAGGCAGAGCAATAAAACGAATAATAGTGTTAATAATATGTTCTATCCTGATAGCAGCGACAGACTGTGCCAAGAGGCCCGAGGCGAAGCCGCCGATAAAAATTTCTATCAATTCCTGGGCAGGTCATGCCCACGCTTATATTGCCAAGGAGAAGGGTTATTTTGAAAAGAACGGCGCGAGGGTAGAACTTGTATTTGATAAAAATTATGCCCCATGCAGGCAGCGTTATATTGACGGCAAGGTGGACGGCATTTTGGGAGTCTACTCCGACGCTATCCTACTGAGTTCCGAAGGCATATCCTCACGCGTAGTCTATGTAGGGGACTATTGCGTTAGCGCCGACGTGATTGTGGGTAAACCGGAATTCAAGGATCTATCCGGTTTAAAGGGAAAAAAGGTCGGCATTGAGGGCATAAATACCTTTTCGCATCTCTTTGTGCTTGCGGCCCTTGAAAAGTCGGGCGTAAAAGAGCAAGAGGTGCGTTTTGAGATAGTGCTTGCCATGGATGTCCCAATGGCGATGGAGAAAGGCATAATCGACGCCGGCCATACATGGGAGCCGGCAAAAACCGTTGCCATAAAAAAGGGTTATAAAGTCCTGGCAGAAGCCCAATATGTGCCGGGCTTAATTACCGATGTCTTGGTTTTTAACGCCAGGGTGATAAAGGAACGGCCTGGCGAGATAAAGGCGATTGTAAAATCATTGTTAGAGGCAAGGGATTTTCTTTATGCCCATAAAGAAGAAGCAATAAAGATTATGGCAAAAAATGAGGATATGTCTGAGGCCGAAATGCAGGAGGGTATAAGCGGGGTTCATCATCCGGATTTAAAAGAGAACCTTAAGGCCATGCAGAAGAGCGATGAGACCTCTTCCTTATTTGGCTCAGGGAAGATAATCGCGGACTTTTATCTGAAGAGAGGGCAATTATCGCACCTTCCGGATTTGGATAAGATAATCGAGCCGAGATTTGTTGAGGAATTGGGAAAATAAATGAAAGCTGATAGCCGATAGCTGGAGACTAATAATGAAATTCGCCCCTAAATTAACAGTTCTATTCATAAGCATATGTGCAATCTTTGCCGCCGTTGTGTTTACCATTGCCTATTTTCAAGTGGAAAAGATACTGGAAGGCGATGTTAGGGCGCGTATGGAAAACCGCGTCTTTTTTGCTATGGATACGATGGACCATTTCTTATATGAGAGGTTAAGCGATATAAGTGTTATTTCCCATGATCCGGTGATTAGCTCTGGAGACGCCACCGCTGAAGAGATTACCGAAAGACTCATCTTCTTCAGAAATGCCTACAAGTGCTATATTTCCCTTTCCTTCTTTAATTTAGACCGTATCCGGATTGCCGATACCGCAGGATTGCGCATCGGCGAGCAGCACCCGATGACACGCTACTGGGAGGATGTTTTAGCAGGAAAGGTGAGCGCTGCCAGCGACGTGCGTATCGCAAAAGATCTTCAGGTGCCCATAGCCTATTTTGCCTCTGCGGTAAATAATAAGGAAGGCAGGGCAATAGGGGTAGTGGTTGCCCGGATTCCGACAAGCCGGCTATTTGAGATGATAAAGGGATTCGCGGGAATCCAAGAAGAAGAAGAGATAGACATAGTAAACAAAGATGGCCTTTTAATCTATTCTAATCACAATCGCGAAGGCATACTAAAAGAGAATCTGCCGGGGCGGGAGTCAATAAAGATAGCTCAGCGGGATAAGATTTTCGGCAGCGTAAAGCGCTGGAATCCGGATGAGAAAGAGACAATGCTCCAGGCCTTTTGTCGGGAGCAGGGGTATTTAGACTTTAAAGGGAATGACTGGATCATTCTCTTTAATGTACCCACGCGGGTCATTTTCGGCCCGGTCACTAAACTATTAAAAATGCTCATAATAATGTTTCTGGTTATATTGCCCGTGCTGGCGTTGGTTATCTATCTTTTTAGTAAAGATGTGTCCCTGCCTTTGGCCAGGCTAAGTTTTGCTGCCGGAGAAATAGGTAAAGGTAAATTAGATACGGTGATAGAGGTAAAATCAAAAGATGAATTTGGCTCTTTGGCCAATACCTTTAACCAGATGGCAACGGATTTAAAAAAGACCACCATATCCATAGATGACCTCAATAAAGAAATCGCCGAGCGCAAGCGTGCGCAAGTTAAACTGCAGCAGCACATAAAACATCTTAACTGCCTTTATGGATTGTCAAGGCTTGCCGTGCAGCCGCAAATTTCATTAGACCAAATCTTTCAAGAAACAACAGGGCTGATTCGCAGTACATATCGGTATCCTGATATAACCTGCGTAAGAATCACATTTAACGGGATACAATATAAGACTGATAACTTCCAGAAAACTGAGCACAGCCAGTGGGGCGACATTTTAGTCCGCGGGGAAAAGGCGGGAAGCATCGAGGTCTATTGCCTCCAGGAAAGGCAAGAGAACGGGGAAGGGTCATTTCTTAAAGAAGAGGGCACTCTGCTGAATGCCGTTTGTGAGAAACTCGGCAGAATCGCAGAACTCAAACAGGCAACAGACAAGCTGCGACTATTCAGGACTCTGATAGACCAATCAAACGACTGTATTTTCATTTTAGAGCCGAAATGGGGACGTTTTTTAGATGTGAACGAGCGGGCCTGCCAGAGCCTGGGGTACAGTAGAAAAGAATTGCTCGAGATGAGCTTTAAGGACATCGAAGAGTTTCCCGAAGGTCTCTCATGGCAACAGCAGATAGAAGAACTAAAACTAAAAGGCGACATCATCATACAAGGCCGGCATAAATGCAAAGATGGAACCAGATTCTTCGCAGAGACCAGTCTAAATTTCGTAAAGGAGGAGAAAGAAGATTACATAATAGCGATTGCACGCGACATCACCGAGCGCAAACAAATGGAGGAGGCACTGATAGCCAATAAGGAACAAATACAGAAACAGAATGAGTTCCTCAATAGTATTTTGGAATCCTTGACGCATCCTTTCTATGTTATCGATGCTAATAACTACACAATCAAAATGTCGAACCAGGCTGCCCAGGCCGAACGTTTATATGAAAAGGCAACTTGTTATGAATCCACACACGGACGCGATGCACCCTGTGATGGGACCGAGCGCCCGTGTCCGGTTGCAATAATTATAGAGACTAAGAAACCGGCAATGGTGGAACACGTTCATCTTGACAAAGACGGGAATCTGCGGAACGTCGAAGTTCACGGTTACCCCATTTTTGATACAAACGGGGCTGTCTCACAGGTAATTCTTTATTCGCTCGATATAACCGACCGTAAGAGGGCGGAGGAGGAGATAAAGAACCTAAAGCAACAAATTGAATTCATACTTGGCGCTACAAACACGGGCTTAGATATTATTGATTCACAATTCAACATTCAATACATCGACCCGGCATGGCAAAAAGTATATGGCGACCCAATGGGCAGAAAATGTTACGAATACTTTATGGGTCGCAATGAAGTATGCCCGGGGTGTGGAATTGTTAAGGCACTTGAAACAAAAAGTATCGCCGTCACGGAAGAGGTGCTGCCCAGAGAAAACAACAGACCTATTCAGGTAACCACCAGACCGTTTCAAAATGATAAAGGCAAGTGGCTGGTAGCCGAGGTCAACGTTGATATCACCGAGCGTAAACAGATGGAGGAAAAACTGCGGGCGAGTGAGAACAAGTATAAAACGCTTCTTGAGAATCTTCGTCAAAACATATTTTACAAGGATAAAAACTCCGTTTATGTGTCCTGCAACGAGAATTACGCCCACGATTTAGGAATTAAACCCGAGGAAATTGCAGGCAAAACAGACTATGATTTTTACCCTAAAGATTTAGCGGAGAAATACAGGGCTGATGATAAAAGAATTATGGAGTCAGGGAAGTCGGAAGATATAGAGGAAAAATATACCCAGGACGGCCAGGAAACAGTTGTCTATACGGTCAAAACCCCTGTCAAAGACCAGCACGATAATGTCACTGGAGTATTAGGCATTTTCTGGGATATCACGGAGCGTAAGCGGGCAGAGCAAAGACAGGCAGAGCTTCTCAAAGAAGTGGAAAGTGTCAATCGTGAATTGAAGGATTTTGCTTACGTAGTTTCGCACGATTTGAAAGCGCCACTGCGAGGGATTAAGACTTTAGCGGGCTGGTTATCAGCCGACTATAGAGATAAATTTGATGAGCAGGGGAAGGAGCAAATAAGGTTGCTTTCGGGCCGCGTTGACCGGATGAACAACCTGATAAACGGAATTCTCGAATACTCCAGGGTCGGACGCATACAAGAGAAACAGTCCTTCGTGGACTTAAATAAGCTCGTTCCTGAGATAATCGATATGATTGCTCCGCCGGAAAATATCACCATCACAGTCGAGAATGAATTGCCTGTAATTGAATGTGAGCCGACCCGAACTATGCAAGTGTTCCAGAATCTATTGAGCAATGCCGTCAAATATATGGATAAACCGCAGGGCCTAATAAAAGTCGGCTGTATTGAAGAAAACGGATTTTGGAAGTTTAGCGTTGCCGACAACGGGCCGGGTATCGAAGAAAGATTCTTTGAGAAAATCTTCCAGATATTCCAGACGTTGGCGCCTCGAGACAGTGTTGAAAGCACCGGCATTGGTCTTACCGTCGCAAAGAAAATCGTGGAACTATACGGCGGCAGAATTTGGGTCGAATCAAAGGTAGGCGAGGGAAGCACATTCTTTTTTACGCTGCCAAAGCAGAAAATAGAGGTCAAGAATGCAGAACTCGAAGCCCATATTACTTGTTGAAGACGACGGCGTTGATGCAATGACCGTGAAACGCGCCCTGGGCGACCTGAAGGTTACAAACCCCGTGGTTGAGGTAACCAACGGCGAGGAAGCGCTAAGATATTTAATAAACGATGGCAATGTAAGGCCGTGCCTTATTTTACTGGATTTGAATATGCCAAAAATGAACGGTCTGGAATTTCTTAAGGTCATAAAAGCGGATGATACGCTCAAAAGTATTCCTGTTTTTGTATTGACAACATCAACAGCCCAGGAGGACACGATTGAAAGTTTGAGATTAGGTGCGAGTCGCTATATGGTCAAATCCATAGATTATGAAGAATTCTTGGAGACCATCAAAATAATCAATCTTTTACCTGGCGTTATGCAGGTTACTGAATAGGGGGTAAGAATATGGAAGGTTCAAGATACAGAATTTTGCTTGTTGAAGATAATGAGCTGGACCAGATGGCTTTCAAACGATTTGTAGAAAGCAATGCTTTAGGATACGAGTGCATTATAGCAGGCTCGGTATCAGAAGCTAAAAGCGTCCTGGGTTTCGAGCAGTTTGACATCGTGATTTCCGACTACTCGCTTGGGGATGGGACGGCGTTTGACATTCTCGAATTAGTGAAAGATATACCGACCATAATCGTAACCGGAGTCGGCGACGAAGAGACGGTGGTCAAGGCCTGGAAGGCAGGCGCCTACGATTATCTGGTAAAGGACCTTGAGCTAAGCTACCTTAAAGCGCTTCCAATAACGGTCGAGAACGCCATCAGACACAACGCGGCGGAGAAAAAAATAAGATTACTATCAGGGGCTATTATGAGCACCAATGACAGTATCTATATCACGGATATGGATGACAAAATTATTTTTGTCAACAAGGCGTTCTGCGAAACTTACGGGTATAAGGAAGAAGAAGTTATTGGAAAGGGCAGCAACATTCTATGGATAGGAAAGAAGCAAAACGCCAACACAAGAAGCGTTTTTCAGACACGAACTGTCGGAGATATGTGGGAAGTCGGCTTTTACCACAAACGAAAAGACGACAGCATATTTCCGGTTTCACTGTCGAGGTCAATGGTCAAAGACCCGAACGGAAACGAAGTGGCGGTTGTCGGGGTTGTCCGCGACATATCGGAGCAAATTCTTATAGAGGACGAGCTTAAAACGGCAAATTTGAAATTGAAAAAGCGAAATCAGCTGCAAAATGAAACGGCTGTTGCGGCAGCAGAAGCACTCGGGAGGTTACTGGATGAAAAGAACCTCGAAAAGGCAAAAACGATTGTCGATGAGTTTCTCGATTTATCCAAGATTGATGCAGGCAAGATGGAGTTAAAACGTGGCGGATTTAGTTTTCAATCGGCGGTCCAGCAAGTTGTGAAAGAATTATCGCCTGTTGCGGCCCAGAAAAATGTCGAGGTAAAAAGCTCAATGCCCGATGTTGAGGTTACCATCAATGGAGATTATGAGAGGATATTGCAGGTCTTGAGAAATCTTGTAAATAGAGCCATAAAGGCGGCTCCTCCAAACAGCCAGGTCAATGTGCAGGCGGCAGATGCCGGCAGCGAGATTACAGTGCAGATACAGGACAACGGGCCGGTGATAACCAGCAGTGAACTGCACAAGATTTTTAATCGCAACGACTGGATTAAAGAACATTTTCACTCTCGACAAGAGGAGCTTGCTTTTGGCCTGCCAATAACAAAGGAGGTAGTGGAAATGCACGGTGGGCGTATCTGGGTTAAAAGTGCAGATGGACAGGGAAATAATTTCTGCTTCACCCTTCCAAAAGCAGGTGCGCGACAAGAATCGGTTGCGCCGACAGCTCCGGCAAACTTAAAGTAGTCGCTGGGACCTGGGGACTTCGGCAGGCTCATTCGAGAGTAGAAAACGCAGAGAATATAAAGCGTGCGCGGCAAAGAGCCTGCCGAAGAAAAATCTCAGGACGATTAGGCGAATTAAAAGGGACTATAACGAGAAAGAGGTGACATCGAGGCGAAAGCGTAAAAAAAGAGAGTTCAAACACGGCCGATTCGGCCGTCAAAGAAATGGGGGTAAAAATGCGAAGCTCGAAACCAATATTACTTATAGAAGATGACCGTCTGGATGCAATGATGGTTGCGCGTGCACTCGATGAGCTTAAGATTACAAACGAATTAGTGCACAAGACCAACGGTAAAGAGGCACTGGACTACTTAACAGACAAGGCAAATAAGAAGCCGTGCCTTATTTTGCTTGATTTAAATATGCCGAAGACAAACGGTGTAGATTTCCTGAGAATTGCCAAGGCGGATGAAGCACTAAAAAGGATTCCGATTGTAGTTTTAACTTCATCGACCGAAGAGCAGGATGTCATTGAAACCTTTAAGCTCAGTGTCGCCGGCTATATTGTTAAGCCTATGGATTACATAAAGCTTGTTGAGGCCATAAGAACGATAGCCCTTTACTGGACATTAAGTGAATTGCCGGACGGAGAATAGACCTCTAAAGTTAGTCGTTCGTATTTCGTATTGAGGTCGGGGGGTCAGAAGTTCTGCGAATGAGCTTGCGGTATTTAGCTGTGCTGTAGTATTAGCCAATCATTTCCAGAGTTGCTAAGGCAGCGAACTTGTCATCAGCAATTTCAAAAACCTGGTCCAGGCCTGTTACTGTGAATACACCTCTGGTTGCAGGTGGAATTCCACAAAAGATCAGCCGGCGACTGCAATCAACCAAATGTTTGCGGAGCTCCAGCAGTTTCGAAAGACTTGAAGAATTCACGATACTAACGTTGGAGAAATCAATTACCACACTACAGTGGTCATGGTCCGAAAGCATATCTACAAGTGTTTCGAGCTCGTCAGCCATCTCCGGCTCGAGTGGCAGGTCCACGACAATAATATTATCCGACCAATGCTGAATTGCCATTTTTAAGTCTCCTATTTTTTGCTGCTGAAGCTATCGAGTTTTAACTTATGAATCGACAAAACCTTGTGCCAGGTTAAGTAAAAAATAAGCGGCCCCGCCCCAATTGAACTGTCGAAGGAGTTAGGTTCTTTCAACTCTAAAACTTATTTGTCGCTGGCGGACAATTGGGACGGGACAGCGCATCACTTGACGACAACCTGCTTCTGCGTATAATACAGAATCCCTTTTTGGTATTGCTGGATAAAAATAGTATGGTAAATGTTATGAGCCGAGGCAGGGGAGAGCAGTTATAAATAACTCGTCAGAAGATACACGCAACAATAAGACAAATAGGGCCGAAGAGGACACAAAATTGCCGGACTTAAGGAAAAGGAGTTCACAATGAAATGGATAGCAATTTTATTAAGTGCCGCAATGCTGGCAGCCATCGGTAGTCTTTGCCGGGCGGATAGTACCAGCGACCTGGCCAGGGAAAACGCTGACCTTCGAGGCAGGCTTGAAAAGCTGGAAAAGGAAGTAGAAGAGCTAAAGAAACTCGTTCTACAACAAGCTAAGGCGACAAGTGCGGAGCAGGTGAAGGTGGAAGCACCTAAAGAGGAACCAAAACCCGAAACTACAGCTAAGCTGGGTGAAGCTGAACTGCAGAGAATTGCAGAAATGGTCCAAAAAGAAGCTGCAAAAAAGAAACCCGTCTGGTCAAACCTTGACATCCAGGTATATGGCTATATTAAAGCCGATGCTTCTTACGACAGCTCTCGCACTACGCCGGGTAATTATGCCCTATACGTAGATTCGGAGGCGGCCAACAAAAACGATGATGAGTTCAATCTCACAGTCAACCAGACTCGTTTTGGAGTGAAAATCACCGGGCCCGATGATGAAGCCGTGAAGACAAGCGGGCTTGTAGAAGGTGATTTCTATGGCAGCTATGCAGACGAAAACAAAGCCAAAATTCAACTGCGCCACGCTTATCTAAAATTAGATTGGCCCGAGGACCGCTTTAGCATTCTTGCAGGCCAAACATCAGATACGATGTCACCACTCTTTCCTGATACGTTGAATTACACAGTTTTGTGGGACGCAGGTAACATTGGCTATCGGCGGCCACAAATTCGGCTGACAAAAGGATTCCCTATCGGCAAGGATGTTGAGTTACAATTGGAAGGCGCGGTGGCAAGAACTATCGGAAGGAGCAGCCCAACATCATCAGAATCAGGCGAAGATGCCGGCTACCCAACTTTGCAGGGACGAGCGAGTGTGACATTGCCGTGGGTGGGCTATAAGCCGATGACGGTCGGTTTGTCGGGCCACGTTGGTAGAGAAGAATATGACATTGCGCTTAGCGGCACCAACAAGAAATTTGAGAGCTGGTCTATCAACCTCGACCTGACCGGGCCGATTAACAAATGGCTGAGCATCAAAGGCGAATTATTTACGGGTGAGAACTTAAACACCTACTTTGGCGGTATCGGCCAGGGGGTCAACATAGATACAAGCAAGGGCATATATAATGAAATAGCTGCCAAAGGCGGCTGGGTCGGGGCGAGCATCGGGCCGTGGGACAAATGGCGCTTTAATATCGGTGCAGGCATAGATAACGTTGATAAAGGGGACGTTAAGACAAATGACCGGGTGCTGAATCACTCTATTTTTGGCAACGTAATTTACTCCGTCACTAAAAATGCAGAAATCGGGTTTGAGCTTTCGGACTGGCAAACGGATTACAAAGGGCCGGGAGACGCCGATAGCCTGCGGGCCCAAACATCTCTTATATATAAATTTTGATGAGAAATTTGCTTGACGCCTGAAAACTAAATACATATAATACCCGGTTTATTTGTTAGCTACGAAACACTAATACCCTAACCAGAAGGAAAAAACGGCTGATTGAAAAATAGCTATAAAGCCTTTCAGGCTTAATAATTGTAAGTTACGTAAAAGGAGAACAGTATGGCACAAGTTCAAAAAAGTATTGACTCATTGATGATAGAAAAGCGGACATTTCCGCCGCCGGCGGCAATCAAGGCAAATGCTTACATCAATAGTCCCCAGCAATACCAGCAGATGTGGGAAAAGTCACTTAACGACCCGGATGGCTTCTGGCTGGAACAGGCAAAGATTGTGAGCTGGTTTAAGAAACCAACCAAAAGTCTGGAATATACCTGGGACACCAAAAGGCGAAAGATTGAACACAGTTGGTTTGCCGATGGCCAGCTCAATGTTACTTACAACTGCCTTGACCGTCACCTTGGGACGCCAACCGCTAAGAAGACGGCACTAATCTGGCAGGGCGAAGCGGAAGATGCCGTCAGAAAATTTACATACGAAGAGCTGCATAAGGAAGTCTGTAAATTCGCAAACGTGCTAAAATCAAAAGGCATAAAGAGAGGCGACCGGGTGGCTATCTACCTGCCGATGGTCCCCGAGCTTCCGATAGCTATGCTTGCCTGTGCCCGCATTGGTGCGATTCACTCGGTGGTTTTTGGGGGATTCAGCGCCGAGTCGCTGCAAGACCGTATCAATGACTCCGGATGCAAAATGCTTATCACCTCGAATGTTTCATATCGAGGCGGCAAACATATTATGCTCAAGAGCACTGCCGACGAAGCACTGAAAAAGACAGCGACAATCGAGACTGTCTTAGTCGTTAAGGTCGGAGACGACCCGTGTGATATGAAAGCCGGCAGGGACGTATGGTATCACGATGTGATGTCTAAAGCCGATAGCAGATGCGAACCTGAGCACATGAAGGCGGAGGAGCCGCTATTTATCCTTTACACATCCGGCTCGACAGGCAAGCCCAAGGGTGTGGTCCATACTGCAGGTGGATACTTAGTAGAGGTCTGTCTCAGTCACAAATTCATTTTCAACATTCACGATGATGACATTTACTGGTGCACCGCAGATATTGGCTGGGTAACTGGGCATAGCTATATTGTATATGGCCCGCTTGCAAACGGTGCGACATCGCTGATGTTCGAAGGGATACCCACTTATCCTGACGCCGGACGATTCTGGCAGATTTGTGATAAGTTTGGCGTTACGGTTTTCTACACTGCACCGACGGCTATTCGCTCGCTTATGCGTCTCGGTGATGAATGGCCTGCCAAATACAAACTGAACACAATAAGGGTTCTTGGAACGGTTGGCGAGCCGATTAATCCTGAGGCCTGGATATGGTATTATGAGAAGATTGGGCGTAATCGATGTCCGATTGTTGATACGTGGTGGCAAACCGAGACCGGCGGTATTTTAATTACGCCGTTGCCTGGTGCGCATACGTTAAAACCGGGCAGTGCAAATCGGCCGTTTTTCGGCGTTGACCCGGTCGTTCTACGCGATGATGGAACTAAGTGCAACGTGAACGAAGGCGGCAAGCTGTGCATCAGAAGACCCTGGCCCGGAATGATGCAAACAATGTGGGGAGACCATCAGCGGTTTATAGACACATACTTTACATTATTTGACAACGTCTATTTCACCGGCGATGGCTGCCGCATCGATGAGGATGGCGATTACTGGCTGATGGGCAGAATCGACGATGTGGTCAACGTTTCCGGCCACCGCATTGGAACAGCCGAGGTGGAAAGCGCTCTTGTCAGCCATCCAAAGGTTGCCGAGGCTGCGGTTACTCCGATGCCTCACGAGATTAAAGGACAGGGGCTGTATGCCTTCGTTACGCTCAAAGACGGCATCCCTGAGAGTGAGGAGCTGAAGAAGGAGCTTATTACACACGTGCGAAAGGAAATCGGGCCTATCGCAATGCCTGAAATTATCCAGTTTGCTCCTGCACTTCCGAAGACCCGTTCGGGCAAGATTATGCGGCGAATCCTGCGCAAGATTGCCGAGAATGATACGAGCAACTTAGGCGACATCACTACGCTTGCAGACCCGAGCGTGGTTGAGGTGCTTGTGAAAGGTCGAGGCAAATAAGATACCCGACGTAAAGGAAAAAGACAGGAGGGAAGCATAAACCGGGTGTGCCCCGCACCAATTGAAATGTCGAGTTTGCTTGGGCGCTCGAAACTTCGGTGATAGACGCTATCGAGCGGACAAGGGGTGTGGAGTGCGCCCGCTTGATTTTAATGAAAGGAACGGATATGGGCGAGGACAAAATGATGAACCGATGGATGGTGGTAATTGGGGCGCTCGTAATACAGGTCAGTTTAGGTGCGGTGTATATCTGGAGCGTATTTCAGACACCACTAAAGCGAGCCTTCCCGTCGTGGACAGAAATGCACGTTACGCTGCCTGCGCAGATAGTTCTGGCTGCGTTCGCAATGGCGGTCATATTCGGGGGACGCTTTCAGGACCGGCTGGGACCGAGAAAAGTAGCAACTGCGGGCGGTATTATTCTTGGTGCCGGGTTGATTTTGGCGCGGTTTACCGGGAATTTCTCATCCGGAACGGCACTTATCTGGTTGATTTTAACATTTTCGGTAATGGGTGGTATCGGAATCGGCGCCGCATACGTCTGCCCGATAGCAGCGTGTGTGAAGTGGTTTCCCGACAAAAAAGGTCTGATTACAGGATTGGCGGTGGCCGGTTTCGGCGCTGGAGCATTCTTCTTTGCACCATTAGCCAAGGGTCTCATTTCGGGTGTTCATTACGAACTGCTGGGCGTCAAGCTGTTTCCGCTGCCGGAGCTGGAAGTGTTCAATACATTCCTGGTACTGGGTCTGATATTTTTGGTCGCGGTGGTGGCAGGTGCGCAGTTGCTGCGCAACCCACCTACCGGTTATGTGCCTGCGGGCTGGACGCCGCCAGCGCGAGGGGCTGCGGCTGCAAAAATGGATTATACACCCGGTGAAATGCTGCGGACGCCCACGTTCTGGGTGTTGTGGGCAACTTATTTTGCGGGCTGCACAGCAGGACTACAGGTGATAATGAAGGCGTCTCCTATCTGGCAGTCGTTTGCTTTTGGGAAGATAACGTCGCCGATTCCGGAGGCGCAGTTCCATCAGGTTACAACCGCAGGCGCAATGGCGATTTCGATACTGGCAATATTCAATTCGCTTGGGCGGATATTATGGGGGAAGGTTTCGGACAATATTGGTCGCAAAGCAACGCTGGTAATAATGTTTGCGGTTTGTGCGGTGGCTATGCTGGGGCTGGACTGGCTACGAGCGTATCCGCTGTATCTATCGGGGATTTGCGCAGTGGGATTGTGCTTTGGAGGTTACCTTGCACTGTATCCGGCGGTTACGGCAGACTTTTACGGCACAAAACACATAGGAGTAAACTATGGCTGGATGTTCTCTGCTTACGGCGCAGGAGGACTGGTGGGTCCCTTCCTTGCAGCATCGCTAATGAAGGTTGTTGCGAAGATACCGTATAAAGTTACAGAACTGGACGGCAAGATGATAGAGCGGCTGTTCGATGTGGGCAACTATCGGCCCGCATTTGTTGTTTCAGGCTTGGCTTGCGTCACAGCAGCGGCAGTAATTCTGCTTGCGTTAAAGTCGTCGAAGGGGAAGGCGTAAGTAGCAAAAATTTTAAGCTCGAATCACTAAATCCTAAACAAATACGAATAACCAAAATCCCAAATCCAAAACTCGCTGGCTCGAACATTTGAAAATTGGGATTTTGAATTTGTTTGGAATTTAGGATTTAGAGTTTAGGATTTCCCGCCGGAGGGCGATAATTAGAGACCGTGAATTGGGAAAACATTCCTTTTGATGGTTTCTATTGTGGCTTCTACGGCAGGCATTACGGCCTCTCGCTGTTGGTCGCTTACAACAAGTGCTCTATCCCGCAAGCCACCCTGCCAGTCTGTGCTTTCGAGCATAACGCCGCCGAGAGCAGAACTGCTTAAATGGTCGGTATCAGCACCGCAAAGAACTGTCCATCCTAACGCCCATGCCCGCACGGTATTGGGGATATTATAGCCTCCGCCGCCAGTCATAAGGATAGGCTTTTTGAGAGTCAGCAGGTGATTTATGATGTCAGCATAAACGTTATTAGTCAGATACAAATGCGCAAGCGGGTCATTGGCGAGCGCATCTGCGCCCAATTCAAAGACAATTACCTCAGGTTTGTAGGCAGCCATTAGCGGGATAGCTACCTCTTCGAATGCCTTCATATACGCTTGGTCATAAGTGCCGACCGGAAGAGGAACATTCACGCAATAACCCTTTCCCGGGCCACTGCCGATTTCATTTTCGAATCCTGTGCCTGGAAACAGCGTTCTTGGGCTTTCATGAAATGATATGGTCATCACGTCCGAGCGGTCGTAAAACGCGTATGCAACGCCGTCGGCAAAATGCACGTCAACATCGACATACAGAACTCTTTTGTACCGCTCAGCCAGAATAATACACGCAAGTGCAACATCGTTTATGTAGCAAAAGCCTGAGGCTCGTTCTGGATGAGCGTGATGAAAGCCACCTGATGGGTTAAATGCTACATCCGTATCACCAGAGAGAATTAACTTCGCGGCAGTAAGTGTCCCTCCGGCAGCAAGCACTGCGTAGTCATACATCCCCTCAAAGACCGGACAATCGAGAGTCCCTATTCCCATATAGAGAGCCTGTAGCACGGCCATCTTGGCCGTGTCTTCACGGGCTGGAAGCCCGTGCCGCCGGGAGCCTTGTGAGGCGGTTTTCAGCGCGTGTAGATAACGGGCGGAATGGAACTTTTTAAGAGTAAGTCTATCTACAGGAACAGGAGCCACCTCGCTTCTGCCGTCGCCGGAAAGCAGCCCCATAGAGTTCAAAATTTTCCTTACCTGTCCCGCCCGGTCGGTATTAAACGGTATATCCGGCGGATATTTGAACTTCTCAAGCTCAAGTGAATGAATGAATACAGATTTCCTTGTAGCCAAGAGTTCTCCTATTTTTACTTTGTCAAATCGTATGTAATGTTATAGACATCGCCATCGAATTCGGTGTTGACCTTGTATCCTGAGTTGTGAAAGATGGCAAGCATTGGCTTATTGTTCGGCTGGACTTTTGCATAGAAACGTTGGACGCCTCGCTGCTTGGCGATTTTAGTAATATAATCCAGCAAAAACGTCCCCATACCCTTCTGCTGCCATTCATCCTGAACAAGAAATGCCACCTCAGCGGCTTGTGTTTTAGGGTCAAGGAAATACTGTGAAATGGCGACGATTTCTTCGCCTGAGACGCCGGGAACAACACCTACGATAGCCAGGTCATTTTTGTAATCAATGTTGGTTAAGTGCTGTATATCCCGGTGAGGAAAAGTCATTGTGCGGGTCATATAGCGAGTCCGCACAGACTCTTCGCTGAGCGAATAAAGCATCTCCGAAAGGGCCGGCTCATCAGTAGGCTTGATTGGACGAAAGAATATCTCTGTGCCATCTCTGAGCGTCTCATAGTGCTCTAGTTCTTCGGGGTAATTAACCTGGTCCCATGGCGGTTCTATCTGGTCCTGATAGATATAGTTCTGGGCCTTTGCTGCCTGAATAAGAGCTTTTCTGAATTTTGGATGAGCAATGTTAATCAGGTCCAAAACCCTTTCTCTGATGCTCTTGCCGTGCAGATACGCAACGCCATACTCCGTAACAACATAGTGGACATCGCCGCGTGTGGTAACAACGCCGGCGCCCTCGGTCAGGTGCGGGACAATCCTGCTGACCTGTTCATTTTTTGCAGTGGAGGGCATAGCGATTATGGGTTTACCTCCCCTGCTTCTGGCGGCGCCGCGGATAAAATCGACCTGTCCGCCGATGCCGCTATAAAACTGGTAGCCCAATGAATCCGAGCAGACCTGGCCTGTCAGGTCAATTTCGAGTCCGACGTTAATGCCCACCATTTTCTCGTGCTGACTGATAATGTTGACGTCGTTGACATACTCGGTCGGATAAAATTCAAAAAAGGGATTGTTGTTAATGTAATCATAAAGGCGCTTTGAACCCATACAAAAGCTGGCAACCACTTTGCCGCGATTTAGGGTCTTTTTCGCACAGGTAATTGCGCCGCACTCAACCAGGTCGATAATCCAGTCGCTAAACATCTCTGTATGGACGCCGAGGTCTTTTTTGTCCTTGAGAAATTCGGCAAGGGCCTGAGGGATTCGGCCTATGCCGCACTCAATAGTGCTGCCGTCTTCGACAAGTCGGGCGATGTTCTGGCCGATACGCCTCAGCGTTTCATCCGATTCGGGTATGGGAATCGTAATTATGTCCTCATCATAAGGGACAAGCATATCGATGGCATTGACGTGAAGGAAGCAATCGCCGAATGTCCGGGGCATTCGGCCATTCACCTGCGCTACAACGTATTTGGCATTTGCGGCCGCTGATTTAACTATATCTACGGAGACGCCGAGACTGCACAGGCCGTTCACATCGGGCGGCGTTGCGCTGATTAAGGCCACATCAATCGGAATCCTTCCGCTTTCAAATTCGTCCGGTATCTCAGAAAGAAATATCGGCGTGTAGTCCGCCAGTCCTTTTGCAAGGGCGTGGCGAACATTGTCGGCAATAAAAAAGGTATTCATTTTGAACTTTTCACGGTATTGTTCATCGGCGTATGGCGCCGTCCCTATCGTCAATAGGTGAACGATATGAACGTCATAAATGTGGCTGGACTGCTCAACCAAAGCATTGACCAACTGCTGTGGCTGGGCGCAGCCGGTGCCGATGAATACGCTGTCGCCGGACTTAATCAGCTTCATCGCCGCCGCAGCACTTCCTATTTTATCCTTGTATTTTTCTTTCCAGTCAAATTCCTGCATAGTATCAGCTTCCTTCGAAAACTGTACTATACCTTATGCGTGAGAGATTCTCAAGTGGTTTGGGCTTGCGGAATATGAACAAATGCTCGTGCATTATAAGGTAGAACTTATCACGCTTGGCCTTGGCTCGCCATCGCTCGGTGGATTCGCAATGATGCTGAACCTTGATGATGTCCTCTTTTAGCACGAAGCCTACTTTTAGAAAACGCTGCATCACATAAAAAGCAAGCGGGACAAAGTGTTTTCCTTTGCGGGTGTCGCCTATAAGTATCACACAGAATTTATCCGCCTTAAGGACTCGTAACAATTCTCCGGCGATTTTTTCGATTTCATCGCAGAATTTCGGGAGACTGCTTATATTTGACAGGTCGCTCGGTATCCTGCCATTTGAATATTTTATAATGTCCATATAAGGCGGATGTGTAAGTATAAGGTCGAATGAATTATCTTTTAGAAAGGATAAATCTCGTGCATCACCTACTTTCACTTGCTGCTCGCTTGGCGGGTGATGTTTGAAATGCAGCGCCGTTTTTGTAAGTTGGATGGCTTGCGGGTTTATATCTAAGCCGACGGCATTTCGTGCTAAAAGTTTCGCTTCGATTAGTGTGGTCCCCGCCCCGACCATCGGGTCGAGAATCCAGTCTCCTTTTACCGTGTACATCTCGATTATATTACGTGGTATTTGCGGAGCAAAGTTGCCGCGATATTTCGGGTTATGCGTCGCCCAATTACCTCGCTCGGGAAATGACCAGACCGAGGTGTATTCTGGATTATACTGATAGCTATGCACTATTGAGACCCAGAGATGATTTGGAACCTTCCCGCCCGTACTAATTCAATGCTGTTATAGTCTTCTATTTCCCTAAATCGAAAGTGCCAGATTCTGTACGTAGCGCCTGTACTTTCAAAGAATAATGTTACTACTTCTTTCTCTGTATGTTTTTGCCATTGCCGGAAAGGGTAATATAGTTGGCGTATTATGAGGTTTCGGGCAGTAACGGGTTTTGCTTCTACCAAAACCACTTGGTTTCTTCCCTCATACCCGGCGTCAACTTCAGTTTGAACACTTTTTACACTAATGGAGTGCTTTCCTACGTGGAAGGAAAACTGTGGCGTGTATTTTCTACCTCTAATTGTCAGAACCAGACTTTCATCATTTATGAAGTTTCTAATTAAGCTTGATGCGTAAGCAAAGTCCAAGTGCTGCATCTCTGAGTTCCCAACCAATGATGTATCCAGACCGAAGTCAAGTTTTGAAGCGTAGACTTCTTGAGTGGTTTCAATTTGTTGTATGTCGACATAGCCTTCTCCTTTTACGATGATGTATTCCCCGTTCTTAATGGGCAGCAAGAACAAACCTCTTTCAACAAAAACCTGTGGTCTGTCTTCCTTGCTATCCTGTTTGCACAAAATTCTAACTTCTTTTTCTCCCGTTTCTGTAAAGTCTTGGCATGCCCGTTTTATCTGTTCGGCTGTAATATGAAATGGTGCACGGTCAAAGTCATGGTCGTATATTTTGTAATCTCTGAATATCTTGCTCCAAGAATCGTTGTTTGCCATGTGAGGTTCCCACTAAATTAATAATTTGTTATTAGAAGTTCGTTAATTTGTCCACGTCCTGCGGCTTTACAATTGATAGCCCTATTAGCTTTTACTCTATCAATGCTAAAACCTTTGTATTGGTCCTCAAAGAAGCGGTCTCTATGGTTTTCATTCTGAGGATCAGAATTACTCAGGAGGAACTTGGCACCTTTGGCATCTATCCGTCTACAAAATTTAGCAAGGCGGATTTGATCTTTTTCTGAAAAATCATCTTTTGAATAAGATGTAAAACTTGCGGTTGGGCTTATAGGTCGATACGGCGGGTCTAAGTAAACAAACGTTTTCTCGTTGATATACTTATCACTATTCTCAAAGTCGCCGCAGAGAATTTGCACTTTCTGCAAAACCTCCGATGTAGCACGTAAGTTTTTCACATTACATATCGTGGGATTCTTGTAATGGCCGAAGGGAACGTTAAACTCGTTTTTCCTGTTTACGCGATACAGACCGTTGTAACAGGTCTTGTTAAGAAAAATGAGTTTAGCAGCGGTCTTGGTCTCAAAACCGCAAAGCTTTTCTGAATTGAATCTTTTGCGGATGTCAAGGTAAAATTGTTCTTGCTCAGATTCTTCGAGAGCAGAGAATCTCCTTTGGAGCGATTTTAGTTCGGTAATAAGAAATTTGACATCGTGCTTTACGGCATTGTAGCAGCCAACCAGATCTCCATTTATATCAAAGAGATAAAAATGCTTAATAGATTTGTATTTTTGAGCAATGTAAAAAAATGCTGCTCCACCACCTACGAATGGTTCAATATAGGTGTCTATTCCACCGGTTCCTAACTCGTGAGGTAAACGGTTTTCGATTTCGTTCAATAGTTGATTTTTTCCACCAGCCCATTTTAGAAACGGTTTGCCAAGATAACGTTTACTTACAAAAACAACCATAGAACCATCCTTGAAATTTAGGTTAACAAAGCCATTATAGTTGAGGAAAAAGCGGGTTTCAAGGCATAAGACCAATAAACATCTCAACTAAAGTTGTTTTACGCTTATTCTGGCGTCGACGGCGATGGGCGTCGTGCCTTCCGGGCCAACCATATACGGATTTATATCCATTTCCTGTATCTGAGGAAACTCCGTGACTAATTGCGAAAGCCTTTGCAATCCTTCAGCTATTTTTTCTATATCAACGCCTTCCTGGCCGCGAACGCCTTTTAGCATCTGATATGTCCTTGTGCTCATAAGCATTTGCTTGGCCTCCTCAGCGGTCAGAGGTGCCAGATAAAAGGCGACATCCTTAAGAACTTCCACCATTATGCCGCCCATTCCGAACATCATCAATGGGCCAAAGTGCGGGTCGCGATTCATCCCGAGTATTACTTCTCTTCCCTTCTTGCACATCTCCTGCACAAGAACGCCGAGGATTTTTGCATCAGGCCGCTTTTTAGGTATTCGATACATCATCAGGTCGAAGGCGTCCTTTACTTCCTGGTCGCTCTTTAGGCCGAGTTTGACGCCGCCAACATCCGATTTATGAAGAATGTCCGGCGACCATATTTTGAGCACAACAGGATAGCCAAGCTGCCCGGCTATGTTGACGGCCTGGTCGGGCATGGTTGCGATAGAACCTTTTGGAGTTACAAAGCCGTATGCCTCAAGAATCTCTTTTGATTCAACCTCGCCTATTTCATAGATACCCTGGCGCAGGTGCCTTTCGATGATGTTTTCGACCTTGCGGCGATTAACACCAAACAGCTTAACAATGCGTTTGGGCCTCGCACGCCATCGGACGTAATCAGCCATTACTTTGATTGTTGCAACGGCACTTTCCGGCGAATCATACTGCGGAATTTTCCCTTCGCGCAAAATTCTTATCGCCTCTGCAATCTTGGTCGCACCGAGAAAACAGGCGAGAATAGGTTTTTTCGGTTTCTGATGGGCAATTTTCACGACTGCCCGGGCAGTAGCAGTAGATTCTGTCATAGCCTGCGGCGTCAAAAGCACCAGGACCGTATCAACGCTGGCGTCATCGAGAACAACACTTAATGCAAACTCATAGCGGTCGGCAAGGGCATCTCCTAAAACGTCAATCGGATTATGCAGATTTGCGGCTGCCGGCAATCTGGAGGACAATTCGCTTATCGTCTTATCGGTTAATTTTGCGAAAGCCAGGCCCTGCCGCTCGATGGCGTCGGCTGCCATAATGCCGGGGCCGCCGGCGTTAGTGATGACAGCGACACCCCCCTTCTTGCTTTCGCCTGCCCCCGCGTCTCCCGACGCAAGTCGGGGCGGCGGGCAAGAAAGCAGGGGGGCAGGAAGAGGCTGATTTGCAAAGGCCTGGGCGTAATCAAACTGCTCCTTTATAGAACCACAGCGGACAATCCCCGCCCGCTCGAACATACATTCGTATGCAACCTCGCTGCCTGCCATACTACCGGTGTGAGAGGAGGCGGCTTTTGCACCGGCCTCCGTGCCGCCGGACTTCATCAGCAGGATGGGCTTATCGTGTGAGATCCGCTCTGCCTGGTTCACAAAGTCGTTTCCATCGCTAATGCTTTCCAAGTAACCGGCGATAACTTTTGTATCGAAATCGGTGGCAAGGGCTTTTATTATATCCAATTCATTTACATCCGCTTTATTGCCGATGCTGACAAGTTTGCTAAAACCGATGCCCCCTGCGTTAGCCATATCGAGTATAGCAGCCAATAGCGCCCCTGATTGCGAAAGATACCCTATTGCACCGGCTTTAGGCAGGTCGCCGCCGAAACTTGCATTTAATTTATTTGCCGGTACTATCACGCCGAGGCAATTGGGGCCGATGACCCTGATGCCGGCTTGTTTTGCGATTTGAATGACCTGGTCTTCTAACTGCCTGCCCTCTGTGCCTACTTCTCTAAAGCCGGCGGTTATAACGATAACCGACTTAACACCAACAGTCGCACATTGTTCCATAACTATAGGAACAACACCGGCAGGAACAACGATAATCACAAGGTCAGGGATTTGCCCGATGGATTGGAGGTCGGGATAACACTTTAGGCCCTCGATTGTGTCGGCATTCGGATTGACCGGATATATTTTACCCTTATAGCCGGCTTCAATCATATTTGACAGGATTTCGTAGCCGACCTTGCCTTTCTGACGCGAGGCGCCGACTATCGCAACAGACTTCGGATTAAAAAAGCTCTCAAGACTCATAATTACCAATCACCAATCACCAATAACCAATAACCAATGCTCCCCCTTCGACGAGTATTTTATCCTGCAATGTGGCTCTTTCAAAGCTTTTTGTCGTGCACCCCCTGTGAAGTTTGTGGTTTTATTTGCAGGGCAGGCCTTTCGTTGCTGTGGCCTTAACTGTGACTTGAATAAAAAGCCCCCCTAAAGGGAGCTTTTTTATTGTGCGTTGGACTTGTTTTGGGGGAGGGAGATATGGTATGATTGAATTGTATTCAAGATATACAGAAAGAATTAGAAGTGGCGGAATGAAAGGTGCGAAATGGCAGAGAAATTACCTTGGTCGATATCAACAACCGTTAGAAATCCTGAACGGTTGAGAAACTTTTTGAAGGTATTAAAAAAAATAGAAGGGGAGATTTGGAATAATGAAACCCAATGTAAATTTCAGATCTTGCTCATTCAAGAAAGAGTTTACGGTTTTGGAAACCCCCAATTCTATAATGCAAGCAGACAATGTAAGGCATTAACAAGAGATCAGATCCAGCTTATAGAAAGTATGGAGCCGATAACTTATGATCGGTCGAAAGAGATTTTTGAAATGATCTGACCCCTGTTTATGTACCACATGCGATTAGAGGATTATCCACGTTTTC
>CAYWXK010000035.1:0-40956 GCA_964462515.1 uncultured Pirellulales bacterium | reverse complement strand
TCCCCAGGCGACGATGGAGCCATCTTGCTTTAACCCGAGCGAATGAAACCCGCCAGCAGCGATGGCGATAAAGCCGCTATTGGGCGAAGGGATATTGCACTGGCCATAGTAGTTGTCTCCCCAGGCGACGATGGAGCCATCTTGCTTTAACCCGAGCGAATGATACCCACCAGCGCTAATGGCGATAAAGCCGCTATTGGGCGAAGGGATATTGCACTCGCCATCGTCGTTCCTTCCCCAGGCGACGATGGAGCCATCTTGCTTTAACCCGAGCGAATGAACCCAGCCAGCAGCGATGGCGATAAAGCCGCTATTGGTCGAAGGGATATTGCACTGGCCTTCGCCGTTCCTTCCCCAGGCGATTATGGAGCCATCTTGCTTTAACCCGAGCGAATGCAACCAGCCAGCAGCGATGGCGATAAAGCCGCTATTGGGCGAAGGGATATTGCACTGGCCATAGCCGTTGTTTCCCCAGGCGACGATGGAGCCATCTTGCTTTAACCCGAGCGAATGATACACGCCAGCAGCGATGGCGATAAAGCCGCTATTGGGCGAAGGGATATTGCACTCGCCATCGTCGTTCCTTCCCCAGGCGACGATGGAGCCATCAGCAAAGGTGGTTTGGGCGCAAAAGGTGGCTAAAAGAGCGAATATAAAAAGAGCGTACAGCGTGTAACGGGTATCGTATATGGGATTTGCGATTCCGCCATACGGACCCGCCACACGGAAGGCGGGCAAGCTGCGGACAAGTTTCGATTTACGATTTTCGATTTGGGATTTGAGATTCTTCGCTGCGCTCAGAATGACAGCGAGTTTCGATTTGGGATTGACGATTTGCAATTTCATTGTTTTATCCTCCAACTTGTATAAATCCTAATTTCAAATGACACAAAACCTCATTTTGGTAAATATTATAACAAATTATCGGGCTGGAAGCAAGAAGAAATTTGAGAGAATTGGTGAGGGGAAAAGGTATGAAAGGCAGGACAGAAGTCAGAAGACGGAAGACAGAGGACGGCTGACGGAAGTAGTTATCTAAAGGGATGTGGGCTAACGCTCGCAGCCCTTTTTATTTGCAAAATTTACTTGAACAGGATGGAGGTTTAGTGATATAATTTGTATATAGCCATTAATGTAGTATGAAATTTTTATTAAAAAGAATGTCGATATGGCCGAACAAGAACAAGTTCTGATGAGCGAAGAAGGCTACGAGGGCAAATACGTGGCCTTACGTTCGTTGGTGGATAGAACTGTGTTTGCATCCGGGGACAGTCCTGAAATTGTAATGGAGCAAGCCCATCGGAAAGGCTGCAGCGAACCTGTAATATTCTATGTTCCCGAGCATTCCATAAGCTTAGTTTATTAAGAGCGTCTAACATAATGAAAAAGACACGGATTGACACAGATTTACACTGTTTATAATTCATTTCCGCCAAAGCTTTTGCTTCGGCGGATAAATCTCTGTGCCCTCTATGTTCTCTGTGGCCTTGAAAAATCCGTGCTAAACCCTGGCCGGTTGGCCTTGCGTGATTTGTTTCGCTAATTCCTCAAGTAGTGCATTCATTTTTGGGTCGTAGTTTTTGGCTTCGGCAATCTTGCTGCAGGCGTGCATAACGGTCGTATGGTCGCGGCCACCCAGATGGCCGCCGATTTCTTCAAGACTATGCCTGGTCAGATTCCTGGCTAAAAACATACATATCTGACGCGGCTCGGTAATGCTCTGGCTGCGCTTCTTACTCTGCAGATCGGTGAGGCGAATATCAAAGTGATTAGTTACCACCTCGATAATATCAGTGATGCTTATATGTCTGGCGTCAGATTTGGTCTGTTCCCCCAGAGCGGTATGGGCCAGTTCGAGCGTAATTTTTTTACCGGTGGTTGTCGCAACAGCATAAATGCTCGTCAAAGCACCTTCCAATTCCCTTATGTTTGCCTGCACTTTTCGGGCGATGTATTGGGCTATCTCATCGGAAATAGTTAATCCGCGAAGATGTGCCTTTTTTTGAACGATTGCAACCCTTGTCTCGTAGCTTGGCGGGTCGATTCCGGCAACCAGGCCCCAGTTAAATCTGCTGACCAGACGCTCTTCCAGCGAGGGGATTTTTCCAGGCGGGCTGTCGGCGCTGAGGATAATCTGTTTGCCGTTATTATAAAGGGTATTAAAGGTATGAAAGAATTCCTCCTGACTCTGTTCTCGCTCGCGCAGAAATTGAATGTCGTCTATTACGAGCATATCGACCGTGCGGAACTGGCTATGGAAGCCGGCTAAATTCCCTTCCTCGATTGCCCTGATGAATCTATTTACAAACTCTTCGCAGCTTAAGAACTGTATTACCGCGCCATTAGATTTTCCCTGGGCCTCAAAGCAGGCAGCCTGTAAAAGATGGGTCTTACCCAGGCCGGAATTGCCATAAACAAAAAGCGGATTATACGTATCGCCGAGCGAGCGGCTTACCGCAACGCAGCTTGCGTGGGCAAGCCGGTTGCTGGGCCCAACTACAAAATTATCAAAGGTATAATCAGGATGAAGTCTAAGCCCAGGACCGGAGCGCTGAGGGTGGGTCGCAGATTTTTCATCTGCCTTTTGCGAGATAAGCTTGAACTCCACCGTAACAAGATGGCCGGTTATCTGCTGAGCCGCACGAGTAAAAGTGTCTTTACAATTATCGCGTAAATATTGAACGGCCGATTCATCCGGACAGCCTATCCCCACCGCCCCGCCATTCAAATGTAGAAGCGTCAGCCTGTCAAACCACCTGCGCGTGTTGGCAGGGTCAAGGGCTTTGGCGCGGTCAAGTATATCAGCAAAAATATCTTCAATTTCACGGGCCGGCAAGAAAAACTCCTTTAGAAATGACACACCATCCTTAACTTATACAAATCGCAATTGTCCATCTTGCACTCCATTGCAAAATAGCACCCCAAAAACCTACAAGGCTCAAGTAACCCTACGCAACTGAAATTCTCCTTCCTGCACCAAATTGGCCACAGGTCAAGCCCTTCTGGTGCGGGGTATAAGAGGTAATCGAAATTTACTCTAAAGAAACCTGCCTGTCAAAGAAAAATAGTCAATCGTTACAGAAAAATAAGCAATTTTTTGCAGGCGAGCCGGGCATAAAAAATTAAGTCATGGCCAGACTTGAAATTTTTGCAAATCCCGATACTATCAAGCTTACGCCACCTCCGCTCCTGTCTTCCGATAGGAATACGCGGGGGCTTGCTTACAAACTTACAAGGACGCTATTATGGGAATTTTTGCTAAAACCGCTGAATATATAAGAGACCGGCTGGGCAAAACACGGGATAAAATCGCCACTTCGCTTTCATCGGTGCTGACTTTAGGACGGAATATCGACGATGCCCTGCTCGATAAGCTCGAAGAGACGCTGATAAGCGACGATATCGGCGTGGAAACGACGGAAAAATTGACAACGGAATTACGTGATGCCTATCGCAAAAGACAAATTGCAAAGACAGACGATATAATTCCGTTCCTCAAAGAACATATTAAGGGCTATTGGCTCGAGCAGGATAGACAATTACGTCTGGCGCAGAGCGGCCCGACCGTTATCCTGATTGCCGGCGTGAACGGGACCGGCAAAACCACAAGCATCGCCAAACTGGGCTACATATTTAACCGGAACAATAAAAAAGTTATCCTCGCCGCCTGCGACACGTTCCGTGCTGCGGCGGTGGAGCAATTAAGTATCTGGGCCGACCGAATCGGCGTCCAGATTATAAAGCACAAAACCGGCGGAGACCCGGCGGCGGTCGCCTTCGATGCCTGCGAAGCCGCTACCGCAAGAGGCGCAGACATCCTTATCCTCGACACAGCAGGCCGACTCCATACCAAAAAAGACCTGATGCAGCAATTGACAAAGATTCGTGATGTTGCGGCGCGAAAAATCCCCGGCGCTCCGCACGAGGTATTGCTGGTTCTCGACGCCACTACCGGCCAGAACGCAATCGCACAGGCGAAGATATTCACCGAGGCAATCAATGTTACAGGGATATTCTTAGCCAAACTCGACGGGACTGCACGAGGCGGAATCGTCATCGCCATAAAAGACCAGCTCAATATACCGGTGAAATTTGTCGGCTTAGGCGAAAAACCGGAGGACATCGCCGAATTCGACCCCGAAAAGTTTGTGGAAGCACTGTTTAGTTAAGGACCAAACTATGATTGATTTTAACATCTCGCTTATCAAAAAAGGTTTCACATTGTTTCTCACGACTGTTTTAGCAATGGGAAATACATCAACTCAAGATGTGCCACCCACGCCAAAGCCGGTTCCGAGATTGCAGGTTTTTCCTATGCCATACTACCAGGCTTCATTTCAGCTCGATGGAGTGGAGATTGCGCGGTATCACTTTGGTCCAGACCTGAATCGGCCTTTTGTGTTTCCGGTCATAGGGCCATCGGGCAAATTGCTTACGCGTATGGGACATCCACACGACCCCGAATCACATAGCCACCACAACTCGGCCTGGATTTCTCATACCGATGTCAATGGCGTCGATTTCTGGAGCGACAGCGGTAAAGGAAAGATTCGACACAAACGCATCATCAAATTCGATGATACCGGCGAAAGTTCGTCAATACTCACAGAGAACGAGTGGCTTACTACTGATGGAAAAGTCCTGCTTACTGAAACGCGCCAGGTAATGGTGGTGCTGCTCGAAAATTCCGAGTGGCTTTTGGTAATTGATATGGAGCTAAAAGCCAGCGGTTCAGCAGTTACGTTTGGAAAAACGCCCTTTGGGCTTATCGGCGTGCGGATGGCCAAAACTATCGGCGTCAATGACGGCGGCGGAACGATTCGAAACTCCGAAGGCGGAGTCAATGAAAAAGAAATCTTCTGGAAGCGGGCTAAATGGGTTGACTATTCCGGCCCAATCACAAATGAAAAGATAGAGGGTATCACACTCTTCGACCACCCAAACAATCCCAATTTCCCGGCATATTTCCATGTTCGCAACGATGGCTGGATGGGGGCTTCTTTGACGTTCGATGCACCAAGAACAATTGAGCCTGATAAGCCGTTGCACCTTCGCTACGGATTATATATCCACAGCGATATGAAATCCAAAGACGCTATCGAAGCAAAGTGGTATCAGTTTACAAAAGTCGGTTTACCAAAATAAACGACTGCCATTGTGATGTCATTTACAAATATGCTTCTTCAACGACTAATCGTCTAACGACTGTCGTCAGTAGTCTTTGAATTTTTTCATCCAATCCGGCCATACCGGCGGCGGAACGTGGTCCTTTGTCCAAGGGCCGTTCACATCGAATTTTCGATGCCACTTCAAAGTCCACAGTTCCTTAAGTCCGACCTTTCTGACAGACCAATCCATAAAAAGGCCGTTTACAAATCCATTGTGCCGGTCGATGCAGAAATTCTTTATTTGTTCCGCCAGCGTAAAGTCCTGAAGGGGCTGCCCGTCATACGCGGGCGGTACAGAGGTATGGTCCGGCCATCCTGTGGTCGCAAGGCAATCCAGAAACACCGGTATATTTTGTGCACCTTTGGCAGAGGGTTCCCTCCAGTAAAGTTCATCACCGAATGCGGCTCCCAGGTCTGCATTGCAAACCCAGGCACTTAAACCATAACTGCCGTAATCGCCTTCCGGGTCGTTCCAGGCCATAAACACTCCCTGTCCTCCTCTGTCGCGGGTTTTTGTGGCTGTGGGGCAGCAGGTTATCCCTCCGCGCTGACGGTATGCTGGTCGCAGAATTTCTATCCAGTCATTCCACGAGCCATCAAGCATACCTCTGAAGAATCGGTCGTCGTTATTGTTCGTGTACATATCAAGAACGAGACCCCATTGCTTCAGGTTTGCCTGACACACAACTGCCTTGGATTGTCTCTTAGCCAGTTGTAGTGCGGGCGTCAGTATTGCCATCAATAACGCGATAATGGCAATAACCATCAAAAGCTCTATCAGCGTAAAGCCGTTTCGCTTGCTCATATCGGATCTCCTTCTTTTTCAAAGAAGATTTTTTGTGCGCACATTACCTAACGGTTTACGTTCGTCCATTAGACTTTTGGATAGTTGCCCAGGTATTCGGTCTTCGGCAGCTTGCCTATCAGCGGCAACGCATATTCGATGAAGGCATTGGTTACGCCGTTGCCTTTAGCATTGATAAATTTCTCAGGCATTGGTTTGGTCTTTTCAGCAACATTGCTTAGCTCGGTGCGGAATAGCTCAATAGTATATCTTGGCTTATTGCGAAGCCGTCTTATTGCCACCGACCCGCTAATTTCTTTCATAGCCAGCTTAACCGCTTCCCTCCCGCATTGCCGCGCCTCCCGAACATCTACGGCAGACTGTATTCCTGGAAAGCTTCTCTGCAAGTAACCAAAGGTATCGGCCCGAACACGCTTTACACCGAGTTTGCTTTTCACCTGGTCTGCAAGGAAATCTGCAAGGGCGCCCGTGCCGGATAATTGGATATTGCCGTGAGCATCGGTCTCTATGCCTTTTGCGAGTTTCTCTGCCCAGAAGACACCATCAGCGTCACGCATACCCTCGCTGACTGCAACAACACACCTGCCGAGTTTTTTAACAACACTATCAACGTCACTGAGGAATTTGTCCAGCGAAACAGGCCTTTCCGGAAAATACAATAGATGCGGCCCATCATTATCCCGTCTTTTTCCAAGAGCACAGGCAGCGGTCAGGAAGCCGGCGTTCCTGCCCATAATGACATCTATTTTTACACCCGGCAGAGCACGGTTATCTAAGTCATCGCCAATCAGGGCCAATGCCACGAACGTCGCTGCGCTTCCATAGCCCGGACAATGGTCGGTAACAAGCAAATCGTTATCAATCGTCTTGGGGATGTGAAACACCCGAAGCTCATAACTGGCCTTGTCGGCAACCGTTTTGAGGATACGGGCAGTATCGGCTGAGTCGTTGCCGCCGATATAGAAAAAGTATCGGACATCACGCTTCTTGAATACCTCAAGGATTTGGGCACAGGATTCCGGGGCGGGCTTATCCCTGCTGGAGCCAATCGCCGCGGATGGCGAAGCCGCTACTGTTTTCAGCACACCTGCTGAGAGTTTCTTCAAATCAATAAACTGGTCTTTGCTTATACCTGCTACGGCGTGAACGGCGCCGTATAGTTTTTTAATTTCCGGATGCTTTTTGGCCTCTTCGATTACGCCGACCAAAGAGGCATTTACTACAGCAGTCGGCCCACCCGACTGCCCTACCACCGCATTTGCTGCTGGTCTTTTTGCCATATTCCTAAATTCTCCTGAAAACCATTAACTTACCTTTTTTATTAATCGGCGAGTTATTATACAAACACAATATCGACAGGCAAGAACCATTCAGAAAAACCCAATCTGCTGCCACAATCCTCTACTTCAGGGCTTAACTGGCTATGCCATGCCATAGGCAAGGGGAAGCTGGGAAATTGGCTTTGTTTGGGTTTGTTTTGAATAGTTCGTAGTTCGTTGTTCATTGTTATTAGTCATTGTGTATACTGCGGTTACAACCATTTTCGGTTTTGAGAAATTGGGTTTGTTTTGCATAATTTAGTTGTTCGTAGTTCATTGTTCATAGTTTCTCGACCAGTCAGGATATTAGCGTCGCTTCGACGTTGTTCATTGTTCATAGTTCTTAGTTTCGGGTAAAAGAAAGACCGTGCCACTCAGTGGCTTACAGATATGCAATCTGAACTCCGCCTATCGAGGCGGTTGAGCGTTTGCTTACTGGCCCCTAAGGGACCAGGCAAACTGAGAGGAATTTTAACATATTTTCAAAGAAAAGTCAACAAAAATTAGCCACGAAAAGGCACAAAAGACACAAAGAATACAAAGGGACAAAGGCACATAGGTAAAGAGGAAATCAGGGAATCAGAACATCAGGCAGCAGGACACCAGGAGAACAGGGTATCAGGAAAAGACGTATTACGCGGGAAATTTTGCCGTCCGCTTAGGTCCGCTTAGGGATGGCTTGCGCCAGATGGCTTACGCCATGTGAAACATCGTGTTTGATGTGTGAAACGTGGTGTTTCATCTTGGATTTACCCGCCTTCGCAGAAAGCCGCAGATGTAAACCCGTGGATGAATTTGAAAAGTGTAACCCTCATTAACCTTGGCGAAAGAGTGTATGCTTCGGCGGTTTTCACCATATTCCGCGGATTAGGCGGAAGGGGACTTTAGAAGCATAATCGGCGTAGCCGGGGAGCTCATTCTTCAATGTGGTGTCTTCCAGATACGTTCGTATGATAACCGCAATCACAGCCAGTGCCGCCGGAATGAGGCCCCAAACAGAGCCGAGAACCAAAGGCGTAATTAACAGCCAGATAATCATGCCTAAATAGCCGGGGTGCCTGACAAAACGGTAAGGGCCATCCTGAATAACATAATGGCCTTTATCTGTTTGAATGCGAACACGACTGGAAAAGAAATTGTTTGTCCACATAGCCCAACAAGCAAAGAAATAAGAGAGTAGGAACACTATATAAGCAGCTATATAGCAGGCAAGGGGCAATTGCGGCGACCAGCGGAACCGACCTGCATCGAGGGCAGAAACTGCAAGGAGACAAAGACAAAAAAATATGTAGAACGCAAGAAATATTTTGTCCCACCATTTTACGCCCGGACCTGGTTTGAGGCGTTCATACAAAAGGTCTTTTTTGCGAGCAAACTTTATCAATGTAATCTCCATAAGAGTAAAATATGTTCCGGTAAACAACCAGCCCTGCCAGTATGTTATCCTGCCTGCCGATGCAAAAGTAATCACCAATACGAGCAGAAAGGCAAGATATAGCTTTGCCAGCATAGCCGGATATGAAGGACTTGTTTTGTTTTTGCTGGTTTCCATCTTTTACTGAGATTATAAACAATCCGCAAAAATTCTCAATGACCTGCCGGTGCAGGCATTCGAGGGGGAGCGGTACAATCCCCAAGTCTCTCACGCTTAAAATACCATCGTTCAGGGATACCACAATTTTGATTTTTAATTTTTGATTTCAATTCCACATCCCGGCTTTAGGAAATACAGCCATTTTGCGATGGATTCGGATTTGAGGATGGTAGAGGCGGCACGGGCGTAGAGGTCTAACTGCTGGCGGTAGAGTTTGGCCCGTCGAGGAACCTGACCGGCAGAAATATCATCAGTTTTGAAATCTATAACAACCAGACCCTGCAGGGTTTGAATAAGCATATCGATTATGCCCTGAACAACGATGGTCTCGATGCTTCCGACTTCGCTTCCTTCTTCGCTAACGCTACGAAGGACAGGTGCGCTACGCCGGACAGGCGATACTTCCGCCTTCGCTGAAGCTTCCGACTTCGTTTGCGCTACGCCGGACAAGTCGGCGGACAAGCGATGCTCGATGCTCGTAACGAGGAACTCGGAGGCGGGAAGGGCGAAGGTGAACGGCCAATCGCGAAGGACGGTATTTCGGCTATCAAGGGACATTTTTCCTAAGTCGCTTTGGAAAAACGCGAGTATTGCATCAGCGTCGATACGCTCAGCAATAGCAGTGGTTATGGCGCTACCAGCTAAAAGTTTTTCAATTGTCTTTTCGACCGATTCTTTTGTTACAGGACTTTTCAAATCAATTTGAGAAATTACAAGGTGAGCAGCAGTACCAATCAAACGATTTTCAACTCGCCCACCTAAATCCGGCTCTGCCACAAGAGCAGCAGGCCGGCGGTCCAATGCCTTGGAGTAATCGAATTGGACGTATTCATCGCTTCGATGCGTCAATTGCGTTACTGAGCTTTTGGCAGGAAGATACGGGGCTTCCCCAAAATGATACTTCCAATCCAAAGATTTTTTTATCTGCAAAAAGAGCTTGGATGGAGTGCGTTTTACACTTTCCTGACGTTCGCCTAAATGAACCTGTTTAGATTTGCCGGCCTTTAGACCCAGGACAAACTTTGAGAGCTGCTGGAGCTGCGGCTGGTCATAAAGCCTAAAACTAAACAAAGCGTCATCAGACGCACCTTTTGATAGACCTGTCTCGAATGTATCGTGAAGAACCTTTTGGTCACAAAGACCAAGCAGAATCCATTCAAGCGGACTCTGGGATGAGCGAAGCCGCAAATCAGGAATTGCCTGGTCACCAAAGAAAAGGCCTTCTGAGATTATACGCTGACACACTGTTTGCTTTTGCGAAGCGGTCAGAATGAGCCGTTCCCTTGCCCGCGTTGTCGCAACGTAAAGGATTCGCATTTCCTCGGCCAGTGTGGCCTTGAGTTTCTCCTCAGCGATAACCTGATGAGCAAGCGAAGACAGTTTGCTATTGGATGCGCGGTCGATAATCTGCAAACCGAGCGTATATCTGGCGTCGGCCAGACAATCGGCATAAACATCTTCCTTGTTAAATTTAGTTTCCAGCTCAGCCAAAAATACGACTGGAAATTCCAATCCTTTACTTTTATGGACGCTCAAGATACGCACCGCATTTCCGGCTGAAGCATCCGGCTCAGCAGGCGCCCAATCCTGGCCCGCTTCCAGAAGCTTCTCAATAAATCCAACAAAACGGGTCAGCGACGGTATCCCGCCGCTTGTGGCAAAGCCCTCAAACTGTATGGCCCTATCGTGCAGTTTCAATAGATTAGCCCTGCGTGCCTGTCCGCTGGGTAGAGCCGACACATACGATAGAAAGTTAGTTTCCCGAAAGGCCTGCCAGATTAAATCTGCCAGTTTTCCCCGCCTGGCGACTGTCCGCCACTCTTCTATCCTGGCGAGTATCCCTTTTAATTTCGCCGCAAGTCCCCCGTCAGACCCGGACTCAATATACTGAATCACAAGGTTCCAAAATCTTGATTTCTGCTCTTTTATTTTTGAATTTCCTGACCTGCTGTGCAGTTTTATTTTTGCTAACTCGGTGTCACTGATGTTAAAAATCGGACTTCGCAGAACAGCGGCCAACTCGATGTCACGCTGGGGATTATCCAGAATCTTCAGCAGCGACAACATATCGGTAATTTCCGTTGCCTGGAAATAACCAGCCGTCGCCTGGCAGCTAACATGCACACCCGCCAACCGCAGCACTTCGACATAATCATTTGCTTTTTTGGCAAGCGACCGCATCAATATTACAATGTCACGATATTGAACATCCCGCAGACAGCCTTTGACTTTATCATATATTTGAAACTCGGCCTGTCCCGTATCTGCACCGACTATATGTCTTATACGCTGTGCAATCATCGCTGCCTGTCGCTGGCGCGAAGTCACAACGCCAAGATTTTCATCAATTGACTCATTTTCTTCTTTTTCAGAATCAGCTTCAGCACTTATCTGGTCAAGAATATGAAACTCAACTACGTGACTCGTGACTCGTGACTCGTGACTCGTGTCAGGTGCTGGTCTTAATTGGGCGGACTGGTCGTAATCAATACTCGACAAAGAAGCCGTCATTATGCGTGAAAAAATCTCGTTGACGAAATCGAGGATTTCTTTAGTCGAGCGGAAATTGGCATTGAGGTCAACCCGCAGCCCTTCAGGCGCATTAGCCGGGTCAGGCGAGGCGGGCTTGAGACGCTCAAGGAAAATCTCCGGCTCAGCTCCACGCCAGGCATAGATACTCTGTTTGACATCCCCTACAACAAAAACATTGCCGGTGCTGCTAAGCGCATCCAGTATCGCTTGCTGCACAGGATTAATATCCTGATATTCGTCAACAAATATGTATTTGAACCTTTGCCGAAGCGCAAGGGCCGTCTCGGAAGGCAACAGCGAATCTCCTGAAGGATTTTCAATAGTCAAAAGCTTCAAGGCATAACGCTCAAGGTCGGCAAAATCCAGACAGTTAAGCGCACGCTTCGCCTGGCTATACAAGTGGTCGAATTTCCTGACAAGCTCAACAAGCACACTGGTTTGCAATCCGATAGAACCGCTTACTCTGTCGAGGTAATCGGGATTTAATATCGCAAGCTCCTGTAATTCCTCGAACGCATCGACAGCATTCTTTGCAGTATCATGAAGAAATTTGGCAATAGACCCCGGGACATCCTTCGGCGTATAAGTTGTCGGTTTGGTAAAGTCTCTTAAGCTCTTAACGCATTGTTCCCATTTGCCGGAGCAAAGAGTATCCACGCACTGTTTAACCGTCTTGATATGTCTGTCTTCGAGATTTTGAGCCCAGATGCCATTTGGACTTTGCGCCACGTAGAGTTTCTGAGCGTGTCTTAACCGCTCAAGAATGTCCTGCAACTTACCATAGACGATTTGTTTTTGCCTCTCACCAAGACCGGTGGCAAAAGGATTATCGTCTTGTGTAAGCTGTAGCGCCCTTTCATACCAGCTCTCCCGCAAAACTACCCCATCCAGAAAATCGTTTAGCTCAATTATTTTTGCGAGGAATCCATCGTTTGTGCGAAGGTCTCGTCGACGAAAAAGCTGCTGGAGTCCCTGTATCAGGTGATTTTGCCGCCAGGCCCAGTCGATGGTCTTTTCGAGCACATCAGCCTTTAGAAGTTTGGCCTCATCGGCATCTATTACACCAAACGTCGGGTCGAGGTCGAGCTTGTAAAAGTATTCCGTGATAAGCCGTTTGCAAAATGAATGTATTGTGCTGATGTCAGCACCCTGAAGCAGCACAAGCTGGCGGCGAAGATGAGAGTCGCCGCTTTTCAAAAAAGCACCCCTTAACTGCTCGGCAATTCGAGAACGCATCTGCTCGGCGGCCATTTCGGTAAAAGTCAACACCAGTATGCTCCAGACATCGGGACATATCGCTTTGTCAGAGACGATATTAACACACCGGCCCGACAGAACTGCGGTCTTGCCTGTGCCCGCAGAAGCGGTAACCAAAATGTCACTGCCGCGAGCAGTGATTGCCCGCTTTTGCTGCTCTGTCCAGCTAATCTTTTTTTCAGCCACCAGCCGCTCCTATCTTTTCAAGCATCTCGCTTTTTCCAAGCGACACTAAGGAATTGTAGTCATTTATCTGCCAATCGAATCGGCAGACCGCCCTGTATTTACAATATCCGCACGGCGACTTTGTGCCGATTCTATAAGGCCGAACATCAATTTTGCCCGATATTATTTCCTCGACCAGCTTAATTATTTTTCTCTCAGTAATAGTAAGAATCTTTTCGAAACTATCGGGTCTTAACGCCCCACTTATATTATCATGACCATACTGGCTGCCTTCTTTGGTAACGAAGAAGTTATAGAACTTATTGGTGGTTTTATTATCGAGATGCTGGAAAAAGTCTCCGTTGAATATGCCGTTTGCCTTACGGGTAAATTTTTCTGCTTTGTTTGGTAATTTATCGAGCGAAACTTGTTCAATATTTGCTTCAACAGGCATATAGAACGCGCCTATTGCATCTTTTACTTTCAAGCTGCCTGCATTGCGGACAGCCAAAATGTAAATTGGAAGCTGCATATCGAGGCCATAGTAAAGGTCTGTCCAGCCGAAAGACTCTCCTCTGCGCTTATAATCTAAAATAATCGCAAGTTTCCGACCTGCAATATCCGCAATATCCAGCCGGTCGATTTTGCCATCCAGAGATAAGACACGGTTGCCGGAAAGCATAAGCTCATATTTGCCGAGTCTATCGCGGGTATCCTCAACCTGGCCAAATCCAATTTCGGACATTGCCGGCCTGAAGCTGCCGGCCCTCACCATTTGCGCAATCGCCAGAACGCAATCCTCAAGAACCTGGGCAGCAGAATTGATTATAAAAGTATTGTGTGCCGAGCGCCGTGCAAAATTCGACACAAAAGGATGCGTCTGGACAAGCTGTGCTATTTTTTCTCTCAAAATCCTCATTAGCTCTTCATCCGAAATCTTTGCGAAATCTTTGTTGCCGTCATTAATCGCCTTCAACCAAACATCCAGAACGTTATGGTAGAAATTGCCGACATCCAATGGTTCAAACTTAAACTCTTTTCTCTCCTGCAACTCCAATATATGCGTTGCAAAATGCTTATATGGACATTTCGCAAAATCACTAAGTCTTGTCGCAGAGCCTTTTATCCTCTTCCCGAAAAGCTCCTCAAGCACGCTTTTATCCAACTGCGCCAAATTTTCATAATTTAGCACAGATAGAACGGTTGACCCCAGATGCTTAAATCCTTCTTCTGAACAAATATCGCTTAATAAATCGACAAATTGGCTATCGTCACTGCTCGTCGGTGTTGGAGAATCCCTGCCGAGACGGCTGCATAGAAAATCGACAAGCTCGGCCTGGTTAGAAATCCTCTCGATGTCAACCTGATTATCAGCGATTGATTCTTCTTTGAGTTCTTCAAACAACGGTTCAAGCTCATCTATAAATTGCGAGCGAGGTATAGCTGTTCCATCCTGGTCAACCGCAGGATATGTGATATAGAGCAATTCTGATGGCCGGGTGAACGCGATGTAGGCAAGATACTGGCGCTCGACAAGTTTCTGGTTGGTTGTCGGTGCTAACCGGAAATCCGGCGAATCTGCTGCACGGCGGTCATCATCGGTCAATATGCTATCGAAGACAACCGGGGTCGGAAATTGCCTCTGAGTAGAGCCTATTAGAAAAACAGCTTTCAAATCGGGATGTCGGCTGCGCTCAATCGAGCCGACAAGAACCTGGTCCAAAGTTGGCGGAATGAAAGCCAGAGCCAGCTGCGAAAAGGCAGAATTGATAATTGCAAAATAATCCTCAGCCGACATAGCCTGACCCGCAAAGACCTCAACAAGCTCATCAAACACATTCACAAGCGAGTCATAAAACTGTCGATGCTCATCAACCGCTGTATAATCTTTTTGCTGGGCCGCTTCCTCAATCCAACCGCCGACAGTCTGGCGCACATCCAGAGCATCAAGAAAATCGAACATAACCCGGGTGAGCTCTTCGGGACTGATTTCTTTTGGCAGATTATCACCCTGATAGAATCTATTTTTAAGCTCCAGCAAAGGCCCAATAGCCTTTACTCGAATTTGATTTATCTGCTGCTCGTCAGAATCCTCGCTATCTTCGCCTGCCCCCGACAGAGGCATTCGAGGGCCGGCAAAACGCCACTCTTTGTCACTCTGCCAGTCACCGGCATTTATGCCAAACGCAAGGCAGTAATTTTCCAGCAGGTCAATTTCAAAGCGATTCAGCGGCACAAGGTCGGTTTTCAGATATGCGAAAATATCGTCATTCGAAAAGCCTCCCGTTACTGCCTTCAGAGCAGAACAAATAAGCTGAACCACCGGATGCTGATTCAATGGTTTTCGCTTATCAATGAAAAACGGCAGACCATAATCACTAAAATATGCCCTTACATAATGTTCATATCGCTCAATGTCGGATGCAATAACTGCGATGTCACGATAGCGATAATTCTTTTCCTTAACCAACTCGATTATCTGCCTTGCGACAAATTGCACCTCAGCCCGCTCATTTGGCGCCGATATGATACGGATACTATCCGCCGTCGGAATTTTAGCCGGCTTTGTCGTAAATATATACCGCTCCATATGGGCTAATTGTGGACAGGATGAAAACCGGCGAGTATCTTTGAGAATGATAGGTTTAGCCAGCGATAGTTTCTGCTTTTTTATTATCTCAACAAGAGAAGCATAAGAAAGTTGTGTCGGATAGAACATAGAGGTCTCATCCAATCCCGCCGCATCGGGATGTGCTAAATCTATCTCCGATGGGTCCAGGCAAAGAGCAATTTGCGCATCTGCGGCCACCTTTAATAGCTCGACGAGGATTGAAAGCTCACCGATGGTAAATCCTGCAAAACCATCGACCCATAACCGGGCATCTTTAACCAAAGCTGCTTGCAGCACTGCCCGGCGAGCACGGGTCAGTTGAATATCAGGGTCAAGAAACTTACCCTCAATAAAACTAAGATACTCTTTTAGAACCAGACCAATATCAGCAAATTTCAGGATGGATAAGCTATTGCTCTGGTCTTTGCGCAAATCATTTAGCAACCGGTCAATATCATCCGGCGTCTTTGCATACTGGTGCAGCTCGGCGATAGTATTTGCTATATGCCGGGCCAAGCCAGGCCAGTTAGCTGATGGCCCGAAAAGTTCCAACTTGTTTTTGTTAGCCCGCAGAATCCTGTGGACTATCATTTGCTGGCCGATGCGAGAAAGCTGCGGGCGTGCGGTGTTCTTGCCTAATAGCAAAAACTGCAAACGGTCAAATGACAGGATGTGCAATCTATTGTAGCCGGCTATCCTCTTATCGCTTAAAATTGCACGCTCCGCCTGATATGTTGCCTGCTCGGGGACAAGAAAAATCAATGATTGCTTGTCAGAAGGAGAAAGCAGCGCCTCGACGATTGCCTTCAGGCAATAGCCGGTCTTGCCCGAACCGCTTCTGCCAAGTATAAACTGCACTGACATAAAAACCGCCCATCCTTCTAATTATTTTTGTCCTTTTTACCATAGAAGGCAGCGGTTTTCAATTGCCATTAGTTTATTCATAGCATAAAAAAACCGCATGAAGCGGTTCATACAAGCAAAAATCCTTGGGCCTTTTTATATGGCACGATGGTAGTTATGTTTAACTGATGCGACCGGCGTGCCTTTAGATTCCATTTTCTCTATCAATCCAACACTTAAAGCGGGAGGCTTAAACGCCAGCTTTGCGATGGCACCCAGAGTATCCGGATACCAGCGCGTATTTTCTCCGACAGCCGCAAGCACCGTCTCATTAACGGCCTGCTCGCGCACCTTGCGGATTATCGAATTTGCCAGCCACAGCAGGGGATTATAGAAATAGACAACCTGCAAAATGGTCTGCGTCAAATTCACCCACATATCTTTACGCTTGATATGACCAAGCTCATGCAGCAAAACGACCCGCAAATACCTCGACCCAAAATTACGCGCAAGGTTTTGCGGCACTAAAATCACAGGCCAGAATAGTCCGCACACTGCAGGGCCAGCGCCATTGGCCGAAAGTTTTAACCTGACCTTTCTTTTGACGCCTACACATTTGCAGCAATACTCAAGGGAATCGTTCATTATCCAGTTTGCCTGTTTAGCACCGCAAACAAGTTTCCCCACGGCAAACACCTGCCGCAGCAGCAATAATCCCATTATTACCACAACAATCAGCCAGACCAAAAATATAACGCCCTCCCAGGTAATTGCCGGCGATGCCTGGGCCGGCACGCTGCTTATCGCTTCAAGCGTTCCTGTTTCCAAATGCTGCGATGAATCTTTTGGCTGTGATGTTACACCGACATCGATAACAGAGGCAATCTGAGCCGCACCAACATACCCTGATTTATCGCTGGATAAATCCCCTACAGCCCCACGCAGCAGCAGTAATGGCGGCGACAGAAGTTGAATAACCACAAGCATCCACATCCAATACCGAAAAACAGCACGAACCCGCCTGCGCACTAATAAATCAACCAGCAGCAAAGCTGCTATCAGCACGCTGGATTGCGCCAGCATCGGCAAGGCAACCTTCACAAATGCACTTGCTGCCAAATTGAAATGTTCTAGTATCGTATTCATAATCTCTATTCATTTATTAAGACGGTTTTCAAGGGGGTTTATTACAAAAAATTTTTATTTTTTATCTGTACTATTTTCCCCCGCTGGGCTTATTCAGAATGGCTTCTAAGCTTTATTAGGGCAAATATTTTGTTGCTTTTGACGTAAAATAGTTGTAAAAAGACACAATGGAAAACAAAGTTTAGCCAAATAGTGGCTCAATAATTTTCGAGATGAAATGCTATGCTGGCTGTATTGTTCGACCCAAAGGAAGTGCTGGTAATTGTTATTGTCGCCTGTGTCGTGGTCTTCCTGCTGACCCGGCGAAAACGCAGATGAGCTCACTCTCTATCTCATTTACCCCCTAATTCGCTAAATCGCCCGCCCAATCCTTTTTCGCTCTTTGTCGCTTTAATATACTCCGCTTTCTTTTCTTTTCAAACCGCTGCTGCCTGGCTGCGTATGGAATCCTGGTTTTTTTGCGTATAGGCCGTTCCTTTATCGCTTCTTTTAGCAGCTCTCGCAACCGGTCTAAAGCAAAATCGCGATTTGCCCGTTGAGTGCGAAACTTTTGCGAAACAACTCTCACAATCCCATTTTTGTCGGCTCGACTCGACAGCCGGGTAAGTATTTGCTGCTTTTGCACCTCTGAAAGGCCTCCGCAGTTAGCCACATCGAATAAAAGCGTTACCCGCGTATTGACCTTATTGACATTCTGCCCGCCCGGCCCACCGCTTCGAGAGACCTTCCAGACAAGCTCATCCTCACGAATAACAACACCATTTTCGATTTCAATCATCACATCTGCTCTCAAACCGCCGCTTTACGCAGTATGGCCTACGCCATTAAGATACAAAAAACCGCCCTCCCACAGCAACAATTAAATTGGGCAACGTCAATACTGTATGTGCCCAAGCCCCACCTAACTTCCCTACAGGGTTTTAAGTTCACCCTCATGTAAAGCATCTATCAAGAGAACCGCTAAAGATGTGCAGCAACAAACCATCAAAGACATTACAGAGGGATTGGCAAATCTGCATCCTTCATCCAGCCCATGACGATCGCCAACTTCATGAGCTAATTGATAAACATTTTCTGTAAGCGTTGAAAGAGAGGAAAGTACAATTTTACCTTTTTCACCTTGAAACAGACATTCAAGATTTGTATCCCGTCTTATTTTCACTAAAAGCTTTGGTAATGTTTGTTCTGCTGGCAAATCTTTACCAAGTCTTTTCAAAATGGCTTTATATACGGATTCCAAACACGAAACAACTGCTGTTACGGCTCCACTTGGATCTGTCGTTATTCTTCGCAGGGTTTTAACTGCGAGATCTCTCGCTTCATGCATATTTGCCATTTCGACTTTTTCCAGTAATACTTCGCCCAAATCGGCCGCCGCATTTCCTCCCAGTATTTTCGCCAAATTGTAACCATTATTTGTCAAAGCATCTGCAAGGTCTTGCATTTGGTTGTTCCCATCAGCTTCAAATAACGCTGGTTTCTTGCGTTTCATTTGTCTTATTAACTCAATTCTTACCCCATCGGCTTCGTCTGGCCCAAAATCCTTATCAATTGTATCAAACCCCAGTGAAATGATTTCTTCTTTGCTCTTATATTGGGATGATTTCATATTATAGATAGTCGGGATGTCCAGAATACGGCCGCTATCGGCTCCCGCGAGCAAGAGCAATTGTTTTATCTCTGCTCGCCCAAATTTATATAAGATCGCCCTAATAATTGCTATTGCCTTGCCACGCATAACAGAACCTCATTTGTTCATCTCAACATCCGATACGATAGTGCTTTTAAAGTTCCTCTTCGCTTTCTTCCACAATCTGGAAATCAAGTATCCTGAATTCAACTTTTGTATGAGGAGATGCAGCTTCTACTCGCGTAGTTAATTCTTGGACGCTCCCATCCACTTTACTTGTAACCCTTTTAGCAAGTCTCCCGGGGATAATTCCGTTATATTGGATTAAATCAATGTCGATCGCTGAATTATTTTTATCATAAAAGACAATTAAACACAAAATATCTGTGACAGGTTCTTCTAATTTGTTTTCAAGAGAAAATGAATATTGTCCCGATTGGAGCATCTTATATTCCCAAATCAAGTTCGTTCCAACAACACCTTCAGTATTGCGGCCACCTAAATCTGAAAGAATAGATTTTACAGTCTTTATAGGTTTTTCTTTAGTTAATAGGGGTTTTACAGATTTTGTATTATCTAAAAGATTTGACAAGTATGAAACAGGTATAGCAAAATTGAGGTTCTGGCCACCTTTAAATGTCGCCACGGCAACGCCTATAACTTTACCTTCTTCATTCAGTACAGGACCGCCACTGCTGCCAGGAGATATAGGGGCCGTTATCTGTAGAAGAGAATCTTGTCCAATGGCCCTTATAGAGCTAACGATACCTTTTGAAAATGTACCTTCCAAACCTTGTGGGTTGCCAATCACGAAGATTTCGTCACCTATAGAAACCTTATCGCTATTACCGAATGATAATACCGGTGCATTAGCATCCTTGACCTTCAAAAGTATCAAATCCCTTTGTTCATCAATGGCGACATAGCCCATGACGTCGTATTTTGTCTTCTGGCCAATAATCTTAGCATAACCTTTTGACGTGCCAGCGACCACGTGGAGGTTAGAAGCAACGACACTCTCCTTTACGAAAAAGCCGCTTCCTAAAGACAAAGGCTGACCGGCGCTATCTTGCATAACGAGCATTACCACAGAAGGAAATGCCTTTTTGGCAATATCGCGGGCGTTTTCTGCCTTCGATGGGAAGGTGAAGACCAGACTTAGAAAAACTGAAACTTTAAATATCCACAAAAATAATCTGCTAGCTTTCATCAGTAATCCCTCTCAAAACTTTTCATTGTTATCGAAATAACGATAATATTATACAATTTGATTCCGAGAGAGACAATCAGAGATAGTTTTTCGCATAATGTCTGGGTTGGCATCCTGGCCGGTGAAGAGTTTGAATTGGGCGGCGGCCTGGTTAATGAACATTGACAGGCCATCGATTGTCTTTACGCCAATTTGTTTTGCCTGCTTTAATAGCAGCGTTTCAGCAGGATTATAGACGGTATCAAAAACGGCCATATCTTTTCTGATGTATTCTGCCGGCAGAGGCGACTGGTCAATGTTCGGGTGCATTCCGATACTGGTGCAGTTTATGACCAGCGTTGAATCCAGATTTGCCAGGTCGTCTAAAGGTGCAAACTCACAGCCAAACTCGGCTGCGAGCCTCTGCGCCCTTTCGACCGTGCGGTTGTAAATTTTTATTTTAGCGCCGATGTCGCTCAGGCCAGCAACTATGGCCCGTGCCACGCCGCCTGCACCGATAATTGCAACAGGCAGCTCCTTCAAGCCGGCTCTTGTGATACCCAAACCTGAAGTGATTGTATCCAGCGCAGCTGTATAGTCGGTATTGTATGCCTTGATTTTGTCATCCTTACTGACAACCAGCGTATTAACAGCCCCGATTTTCTCTGCCAATGGCTCCACAAAGCTTCGCCTGTTCCGGGCAAAATTCAAGGCGTTTTCTTTGTGCGGTATCGTTACGCTAAACCCGACAAAGTTCAGCCATTTTCGCGCAAGCACATTTCGCATAAATAAGTCGAACTCACCTGCCCTGCCTTCTACCAATAGCGGCAAATATAGTCTATTCATACCAGCATCAGCAAAGCAGGCGTTGTGGATTGCCGGACTGAGCGAATGGCCCACCGGGTCGGCAATCACGCCGTAAAGTTCGGTCCCGGCATCTATAGAGTCATACCGGTATAATTTTTTGAGTTGCTCAATTGTTATCTGGCCGGGCGCCGTCGCGCTTTGTTCATCGAGACTTGCAAAGGTAACAAGTGAGTTTAGCTTTTTTGCGATGATTCTACTGATAACGCCGGCCTCGCCCATACAAAAAATGATTCGCTCGCCGCCGGTTCGATTCAAAAGGTCAAAGGCCTCAAAGCAATCGTTAATATGATTTGCAGTATAAACCAGTTTGGGTATCGCAACCGGATACACGGTCAAAATGCTGCGATATAGTTTGCCGATATTGGCAAACCCCGACACATCTGGATTGTGGGCTGAAAGAATTAGCTTGCCTTTCAAACTCCCGGATAGCGCCACCCTTATCCGCTCCTGATTTTCCGCGGGCAGAAAATTCTCGTATTCATAGTCAATAAATTCGGCGCCCGCTTTCAGCGCACCGGCAAGCACCTCCAGTCGCAACCGCTGTGGATAGGCTATCGCCCCCCCCCGCCGCTTATCACGACAGGTAACAATCACCGGGAACCGCTTGCCGCCGGTGCTTTTCACGGCAGCAATCAAATCCTTAACTAAATCTACGCTGAGGTCCTCGATGTAATCGGTCCGCAGCTCCAGCATCTCGGCACCGGCATCCAGAGCTGTTTTGATTTGCTGCCGTGCCTGCTCAACATTCTGTGCTGCTATTGGAACCGCTAAGTATGTCATATAACTGAAACATATAACAGTAATTGACTCATAAGGCAAGAGCTAATTTAGCGACAGCGAATAAATTGGTTGTTGTCTATCTGGATATGGGGAAGATATGTTCTCAGGTCTTCGACAAAGCGCAAACCATCTTTCCAGTAACCTGCGGTTGGCTTCAATCCAGGATAAAAACTCGTAAAATATCTGTTCATACAGCTCATTAGCAGCTCCCTGAGGTATTTGCTGACCATCGAGGCAAGTGACACCGGCAAAAATTGCTCATCCGCATTAACAACAAAATGCAAACGCATACTTTTGCCGTTCGTTTGCAGCTCGTAGCTGCTTGCAGTCTGGCTCTCCTGAAGAATCTTTAGCTCCATATCGGGAAACATCAGCTGCAAAGCCCTGCGATAATGCATCCGCCCACCCTGCCTGTCAATTATGATTTGCAAATCATCACCTGCAAAATTATCAAAAGCATTTTTTATAAGTCTTGAAACAGCGGTAAATAACACTCTGGCCTTGTTCTTGACGCTGCTGACCATTGTGTTATAGCGCTCGACTTCCAGACAGAAACTGTTCAATCCCAGCAGCTCAATACCGTTTGATGTCAAATCGTCAGCCAGAGCCGATGAGGCAATCGCTCTATCGGCAGAATCGACCGATATACGTAAATTGTCTATGTCCTTATACCAGGAATAATCGTTTAACTGCTCTAAACAATCAGGACATAATAGCTCCAATAATTTGGTTAATGTGACTGGTTCCCTGCCGAGGCACCGCAGGCACGACAAAACCGACCGTTCCAGGTGTTTTATGCCAACCGACCTGTTATAGACTTTTTTGCTATCGGCGACCAGCAGCCGTCCGGCGAGATGCTTACGCTTATTGCCGACACTTTTTTTCAAGACCTGCCAGAGGTCGGCTGTCGAAAGATGATGTGGAAGCGAAAAAACGCTCGATGAAACGACCAGCGGCCCCAGAATAGGCCCGAAACCTGCCTCATCAATCCCTGCTAAAACTACCATCCCTGCAATCCTTTACAAAGCAATCAGAGCACAAGTAATAAGTGCCTAGATTTTTTTGCTCTTACGCACTTGTTCACTTATGCTCTTATATTCACTATCCCCGGCGGGAGTCGAACCCACAACCTTTGGCTCCGGAGGCCAACGCTCTGTCCAGTTGAGCTACGAGGATTCAAACATTATTATTCTATTACGCTAAAAAGACCGATAAGTCAAGAACACAACCTATTTTTTAGACCTTTGCTCCCTTGCCAGTATTCCGAGAAAAATTTTGCTTATCAAAGCCAAATGCCTGACGTAACCTGCGTTTTTAGCCCTATTTAGACGACCTTCCGGCAGTTTGTCACAAAAATTACCTCTCTGCGATTTTTTGAGCACAAAATCGAGGAAAATATGCTATAATAATTATAGAAATGAAGGTAGGTTGGGCAATGAATTTGAAAAGGACAAATCGAGCTTGGCTTCTTCTGACGCTCGTAGCCGTTATGTGCTGGACTTCAGTTGTTCAGGCCGACCGGCCCGGCTGGCAGCGCCAGGAGGTCAACTGGCGCGTAACCGGTGGCGGCAGCATCAAGGCCATTCACTATCCCGAGGAAAAACCTCCCCTGCTGTTGACCACACAAGATGGCCGGCGACCTGGTGCTCCCTATAAAAAAATCCTTGCAGACAAATCTGCACGACAAGGCAAATCATTCACGGCTGAATTCGCCGCTCCGGTCCTTGCCACGGTCATTGAATCGCCTCCCATAGCCGGGTTTATGCCGTGGGTCGCCATCGCCGTTACTGATGAGCGATTGGAAGAGCTTGAGATTAATGCCGAACCTAATCCCTGGGTGATAGGTAACTATCTAACCTCTACCCCTGAAACCGACTATGGTATCGGCATCTTCGATACCGGCGCCGGCGCTCACATAATAGGCAACACTGATGCTATAAGGGCCGGCTTGTTCGATTACTATCCGAGTTTTATTACTTCGAGTATGGTTGACCTGCAGGGAGTAATCGGCACGGTCAGCGCATGGGTGAGCCAGCCGATTGGCATTTTTGTTGACGGCCTGGGGGCAATTGAACTTAACGGACTAATCCTCGACGACTCTTATATGGTCGGCGAAAGCAATGTCTCCATCTGCGTCGGCGACCAGCTCGAATCACCAAATCTGCCCACAGTCATAGGAACGCCGCTTTCAGTATTTTATACGACGGTTATCTATAATGACCGGCAAGTTACTATAACCCGCGATGGCAATGAATTCACCGGACCAGACATCCGCATTTACGAAAGCTACGACCCCTGCATACCAGACTTTGACAACGTTATACCGCTGGAGCTGCGGCCTGCCGGCGCGGTTGCGGTCCAGTACTTTCCCAATGTATTCGACCCGGAGGACCCAGAATGGGGTGCGCCTATGAGCCCCTCGGTAATATCGTCGTTTCTACCAACCCAGAGTTTATTTTTTGCCTCCAGCGTTGACTTGACCGAGGGAACCAGAAGCGCCATCGACAAGGATGGCTTTATGTTCGATACAGGCGCTCAGGTCAGCGTCATTAGTGAAGCTATCGCTGCCCGGCTAAGCCTTAACCTTAATAACCCGGAGTTCGAGGTTGAGATACGCGATGTTACCGGCGAAGTTGCGATAAAGCCCGGCTTTTATATTGACTCTCTCGAAATCGCTGCCACGCCTGAATGGCTCAGTTTCACAAATGTCCCTGTCGTGGTGCTTGACGTTGCTTCGCCTGAAGGAGGCACGCTCGATGGTATAATCGGTATGAACCTTTTCACAGAGTTTAACTTGGTGCTTCGCAGCGGCGGCCTGCCCGACTACGGTGGACACAGACTCGAATTCGAGCCAATCCCTTATCGCATTGTTGCTGACATTGCCCCTGCAGGTGGTGATGGTATCGTCAATCTTCTTGACTTTGCTGCACTAGTCAATGCCTGGCTGGCCACACCCTCTTTGCCTAACTGGGACCAAGAAGCCGACTTGGCTCCGCCCCGGCCAGATGGTATCATAAACTGGTTGGACCTCGCCACTCTTGCCGACCATTGGCTCCAAACCACATCGCCTTAACACAAACAACACCCAATCTCAAACATAAGATTCTTTCCTATTGTTAAGTTAAGCAATTGTTTGACACAGCTCTCTTCTGTAAATATCATTTAGTCTTCGCTGAAATTGTTAGAGGACTCGTAAATGAAGTATTTCGTCGATTTGCTATATTTGCTGACCGGTTTGGCCATAAGCCCTATGGTTTTGTATCGGGTCATCCGGCACAAGCGATACCGGACCGGCTGGGAACAGCGATTCGGCAAAATCATCCGCAAAAATCCCAAAAAAAAGTGCATCTGGCTCCACGCAGTCAGCGTCGGCGAGGCCAATGCAGCCAAGACCGTAATTTGCGAGCTTGAAAACAAGTTTCCTGATTTTGAAATCGTAATAAGCACAACCACCGATACCGGCTTTGCCCAGGCAAATAACCTGTTCGGCCAAAGCTTAAAAGTATTCTATTTTCCTCTCGACCTTTCCTGGGTGATGCGCCGTGCCTTCTCCAACATTCGTCCTTCAATTTGTCTATTGATGGAGTTGGAGGTCTGGCCTAATTTTGTCCAAATTGCAAAACAGTTGAATGTCCCTGTCATCGTAATCAACGGCAGAATAAGCGACAAAAGTTTTTCCAAGTATAAAAAGATAAAACCCATCACGAAAATCATTTTCCGCAAGGTCGGTCTCGTCCTTGCCCAGACAGAAGAATATGCAAAACGATTTAGGGAGCTCGGCTGTCCGGATGAAAAGGTAATTGTCACTGGCTCACTGAAATACGACACCGCACAAGTTACCGACAGAGTCGAAGGCGCTGATACCCTTGCGGCCCAACTGTTCGCAAAATCTGAAATCCAAAATCTGAAACCCGAAATTCTTTTATGGGTCGCAGGCGCCACCGGCGACAACGAAGAGCAGATTATTCTGGATGTTTATGGTCAGCTTATCAGGCAAAAAGAATTCGCAGATTTACGTCTGGCCATTGTTCCTCGCAAACCCGAACGCTTCGACGAAGTCGCACAGTTGATAAAAGAAAAAGGGTTTGATTTAATCCGGTTCAGCCAGGTAAAAAAATTAGCCACAGAGACCACAGAGAAATCGTCAATCGTCAATCGTCAATCGTCAATAGTTGTTCTTGGTGACACAATGGGCGACCTGCGAAAGTTCTATTCGCTTGCGACCGTAATCTTTGTCGGCAGGTCTCTTGTCCCGATGGGCGGCTCTGATATGATGGAGGCAGCAGCCCTCGGCAAGTGCACCATCTTCGGCCCACACGCCTTCAACTTTACGCAAGCCGTTGATGCCCTTTTAGCCGGCAATGGTGCCATTATGGTTAAGGATAAGGAGGAATTGTTGAAGACGCTGCAGAAGTGTCTTCTTGAACCTGATTATGCTGCAAAAATCGCACGAAACGGCAGGGATGTCATCCAAAAAAACCAGGGCGCAACGGCAAAAACTATCGACCAAATCACCGCACTTCTCAATGGCTGATATATTTGGTAAAATGTTGTTGACTATGGAGTTCGTTTGAAGGAAGAAATGTAATGACAGGTAAGGAATTCATTAACTCTGTAGCAAATGGGAAATCAGACATCATACAGATTCTTTTGGACATTCTTTCTAAAACTGGTTCGCGGTATTGCCTGATAGGAGGACTTGCCGTGAACGCTTATGTTGAGCCGGTTGTGAGTCTTGATTTGGTTATCGTCGCGGTGATTGAGGATATCGGGGCTATATGCAAAGCGGCCAAAGAACGTGGCTTGAAGGTAACAGAATTCGAGCATAGCGTAAACATCACAAGCGAAAGCTCCGACCTTCGGATTCAGCTTCAGGCCGACCCGCGGTACCAGAGGTTTGTTTCAGGTGCGGAGGATAGGAATGTGTTGGGTTACAGGATGAAGGTGGCACGCCTTGAAGATGCGTTAGAGGGCAAAGTTTGGGTATATATGGATAAGACGCAGCGGGAAAGCAAACGGCAAAAGGATTTAGCTGATATTTTTCGCATCATAGAGAAGTATCCGCAGCTTGAAGAAACACTGCCACAAATCCTCCAAGACGAATTGTACAAATAAGTCGGCTTTTTTCTTGTTTTCCTGCCAATTCCTTCTATGATATTCTAAACCGCGGACTTTTCACCTTTTACTTATATTTGTCGTTGCTGGCTTCTGTCACGCCGGCGTCTTATATGAAACCATATAATACATAGTTAGGCGAGAAAGGGGTACACACCATGCCAAACGAGAAAGAGACTGCTGCAAACGTGAGGGCAAATGCTCCAGCGGCGAAAGGAAAGAAAAAGAGGGAGACATGCTTCGTCATTATGCCGTTCGGAGGATGGGGTGACGATTACTTCGAGTATATCTATCGTCCAGCTATTGAGGCTGCGGGACTCGAAACACACAGGGCTGACGACTTGTTTCGCCCAAGTACTATCGTCAACGACATCTGGGCTTACACGAAGAAAGCACGTCTACTTCTGGCTGACCTTAGCGGAAAGAACCCGAACGTATTCTATGAACTTGGACTTGCTCATGCGTTGGCCAAGCCTGTGATACTTGTCGCCGAGTCGATGGAGGAGATTCCATTCGACCTCAGGGCACTTCGCGTAATCACCTACGACAAACACGACCCAGAGTGGGGACACAATCTACGCACCAAAGTTGAAACTTCTGTGAAGGAGGTTCTGAAATCACCATTGGAAGCGGTTCTGCCAGCATTCCTAGAAGTCAAGAGAGAAACATCCAAGCCACAAGTCACTCCTCGTGAGAGAGAGTTGATTGAGATGAAGCAGGAGCTGGACTTGTTGAAACGCGAGGTGCGCTCGCGTGCTTATCCAGCCGAAGTTATTGAAGAACGTCGTCTTTTCGGCCCCGGGGAAGCACAATCTAGAATTCGGCAATATGTAAAAATGGGAGTGCCAAAAGGACTAATTGTTGAAAGACTCGAGCGGATGGGAGCGCCGTCCGAATGGGTTAGGAAAGAGATTGAACACATCCACGTGCGGAGATCTCAAGGTAGAACTGTATCAAGAAAAAAAAGCCCAGGAAGAAGTAAAGAAGGACAGTAAAGAAGAACAGCCACTAATAGCGGTTCCTTAAGGCGTTTTTTCCGGCCCCGGCTCACCGGCGTTTTAGATGGAACCATATAATACATAGTTAGCACTAACAGTCGGGCTAGTTCCCGCATTTATCGTATGAAGTGAAGGGTTTCCACAAAATGCTTCGTTATGTAACCGCCGTGCGTCTCTCGCTCCGCACGGGAAACTCGTACTCGGCCCTCTTTCTTGCCCTTTCTCTGCCAGACATCTGCGGCAGGCTCGAGGATCCCAAGAAGGATTCACGTGAGCGATATGAATACTGGTTTAGAACGTACATGGCTGGGATCTATCCTTCTTCCTTCCTAACTCCGGAAGATTGCTATGCTCTTCGATGCGCAGTATTACATGAGGGGGCTGGTGATATATCTAACCAGAGAAGCAAGAAAATCCTTGATGAGGTCTGTTTCCTATCTCCAGATTCTCATGGGCTCCACGGGTTTGTTCCTGGCCATTGTAACCGTCTAACCAACGTGGCAATCGGTAACAGGGAGTTTGGTGAAGCTCTTTTTCTCCATGTGAATAACTTTTGTGAGGACATGTGCAAAGGTGTTGAGAAGTGGCTGGTCGATGTTGCCAAGAACCCAGACATACAAACCAGGATGAAGGATCTTCTCACCATCTACTAGCATGTACAGATGTGATCAATGAACGATTCAGCGGATGACAGCACTCACAAATTGCTTAAACGGACCCGCAAGCCACTGGGCGCTTGCGTGCCAGTTGACACCATCGTTAGGGTCGCCACTGGGTGAGGAAATCTGCGGACAGCATTTTTACTTTTACGTCGTCACTTCTGTACTCTGTCGTCAATCTTCCATCATTCTTCGTTCCTTGTTATCCGTTAGCAACTCGCAGCTTCTTTTTGACGGTTTCAGGTCAGCTTTTGGATAAGAGATTCGATATGGTCAACGAATTTTTGAGTCTTATCGAACCAGCCGGCAACGTCTTCGGCTTTGAAGCGAATGAAGTCCGCGTAGTCGCCCTCGAGACGGCTGTCAAAAAGAACATCAAAGTGCCTTGAGAGGTCTTTTGGAATAATGCCTGTCTTGACAAACTCACGGTGCATCAATGAGCGGAGGTAACCGTGTTTGCTTGTTGAGAAATTTCGCGTGAGAAGCAGCGCCGAGACAGCATAGAAACAGGCATAATAAAGCCGGTTCACGTAAGCGTTGATTCGACCGGCATCAAACATTATCCTGGCTTCGCTGAGGGTTTCGCGTGCGCGTTCCATCCGGTACTCAATCAATTCGCGTTCTTCTTTGGTCATAAGAGCACTCCTTCGCGGTCAACGTTTTTATGGAATGGCATAGCACGGTAAAGAGGGGTATCCCATTGCTGCCTGTTGTAGGTCATCAGCGTGAGAACCGCGCCGGTCTCCAGTTCGAGAGGAAGGGTCTGGTCAACAAAACTTTCTTTTAGGGAAATGCTCACCTGCCCGTCGATAAGGATAAGGATATCATAATCGGAATAATCGCTGGCGTCGCCGCGAGCACGAGAGCCATAAAGGATGACATCAGCATCAGTAACCACCTGCCTTATGGCATTTTTGCAGCGCTTAAGCAGCTCGATGTCTGCGTTTACTGGTTTCCAAGCATCAACAGGTATCATTTTAACTACACTCTTGAAATAAACTCTTTTGAAATATATTCTAACAGAATCGCAAGGAATTCTCACGAAATAAAGTGAAGATTTTTGGGGTAAAAAACCAAGCCGGTCAGACCCACAATTTTTTTGCCAGAGCCTTGATATGTGCTGGGCCTGTGCCGCAGCAGCCGCCGATGATAGTTACGCCAGCTGAGCGTATTTTCTCCGCCATTACCGCAAAATCTTCAGGCGAAACTTTATAAATTACCCGCCCTTCAACCAACTCTGGCTTACCGGCATTCGGCTCGGCGAAAATCGTCGCTCGTCGCTTGTCACTCGTCGCTCGGGTTTTCGCTAAGGCCTTTATTGCCCAGACAAACTTTTCAGCAAGCTCTGCATATCCTTCAAGGGACGCCGTCCCGCAATTAAACCCTACTGCGTCAACCCCAAGCGAAGCCATCTTTGAAACCGCTGATTCTACATCAACGCCCATCATCGTTCTGAAACTATCACCTGCCTGGTCGAAACCAAATGATGCAAACACAGGCAACCGGCAAACCGATTTCACTGCCTCAACAGCAATTGTCGCCTCATCGATTGCCGTCATTGTCTCAAGTATAAATCCATCCACGCCACCATCCAGGAGCGCAATTGCTTGCTGCGCAACGGCTTCTTTTAATCCTTCAGGTTTTACATTTCCCAAAGGCTCCAGAAATTCCCCGGCCGGCCCAATGTCACCGAGGACGTATTTTCCCTCCCCTGCCGCTCGCCGGGCGACCTTGGCACCAGCCGTATTTATCCTAGCGACCTCATCCGCAAGCCCGTGCCGCGAAAGGACATATTTGTTAGCCCCAAATGTATTGGTAAGGATTGCATCGCTGCCGGCCTCAATATAGGCCCGGTGAATATCAAAGATAATGTCGGGCGACTCGATATTCAGATAGTCATTACATCTGCCTGCTTCAAGCCCGCGAGCAATCAGCTCCGTTCCCATTGCCCCATCCAACAGAAAAAGGCCCTGTTTAATTCTCTCTCTTAAATTGATTCTGGCCACAATTAAACTCCGTATTCACCTATAATTCCCACCCGGTCTGCCTCTTTGCTTTTACCTTTTGCCCTTTTTCTTCTTGTTAGCGCTGTTCGATAATTCTGCCGCCAACGACCTTATAGATATGCTTAAAGCCCTTCGGGGGGGGACGAGTAAAAAGATTGCTCCGCAGCTTCTGTGAGAACTGTGCTGCCTTTACAGACCCGAATGTGATTCTGACACCATCGCCTCTATTAGGACCCGAGAGGTTCGTAATCCTTATACTGCCGGGAACCAGAACACCCTTTTGAACCTCTTTGTAGTTCCCCAGCTCCGCTACAGCCACGATTATCCCATCTATAAAATGCTCAATCTTTTGAACTCGATAATCGCAATTGTTAATATAAATCTTTTTAATGACCTGCCCTTCACCGCTATATTTAGTAAGAACATCGATGTTCTTTTCTTTCGTCAGAAACCAATCCTTCCCGTTGCTCCGGTCACCATCAACCCAAATAATCCCGATGGCCTCAAGCACAATCTTCGGACTAATCATCAGCATCTCATTATAATCTTCTTGCGACCACAGGCCCCACCAGTAGCTGCTGATTTCTTCCGGCTTTACTAACAGCCAGAACTCTTTCTCATTCGAACCCAGAACAAGTCCTCGCGGGTCAAAAGCCACCTCGCCCTGCAGATAGACTTCCGCCCCGTTAGAAGGAAGAAGCCTGAAATCCGTTCCCTGCTTGATGGGATTTCCAACAGGGTTCACCCATAGTCTCACAGGAAAATTTTCTTTGTGCCCTTTTCCTTCAACATAATACTCTAATAAGCACTGGCCGTTAGCCCGGAAAGAAACCATAGTCTGCGCCTGAAGCCTCAAAACGGATAACGCCTCGGTCGCAGATTTCTTGCCTGGGCAGACCGGCTGCGGCTTCCACTGCTGAGGAGCACAGCCAGTAACAATTGAGAGCACTACAAAACAAAAAATTAACAGATGTTTCCGCTGATAAGTCATTATTTACAAATCCGTCCGCAAAATCTGGCCTATCTGCGCGGATAGCTGCTTGATTTGCTCGTCATCAAGATGTGGATTTATTACCTCGATAATCTGCTTATCGCCCGCTATCCTCAAAGACCATATCTCTTTCCCGTCTTGCTTCCTGGTTGACTCATATTTTAGCCGCCTTTTTCGCATCAAAACGAGCGCCATAACAAAGCGAAAATTTACCTTCTCCTGCTCGGTCTCCACCGCCAATCGTTCAAAAAAAGCCATCAGCATTTCATCATCGACAAAAACCGGTTTTTTCTGGTCGGGATGCGGCAGCTTTGTCTTCCAATGACAAAATACCTTTGGCTTCTCTTTCTCCCAGTAATCAACGCAAAAATCCCGCCGTTGCAATCCCTGCTCAGTCTCTAACAGAGCGCCGAAGTATTCTTCGCCGTATTCAATCTTTTTACCACTGCCGCAGCACTGCCCAAGCGGCCTATCAATTTCCCACTCATCCATTATTTATTTACCCTATCCGCCTCGCCGGCAATATCGCATCTTATTCAAATTTCAACCATTCACTTATATTTTTTGCCGTTGCAGGGCCTATGCCACGGACCTTACATAAATCGTCACAATTTCGAAATGCCGGGACATCGGCGTTCTTTTGCCTGAAATCCTCACGGTAATCAATTATTGCTGACGCCCGTGCCGGTCCTATACCCGGCAGCCTTATCAAGCTCGCTGCCGGTGCATTGTTTGGATTTATTTTCTCATCTAATTTGATTTCACACGATTGTCCGGCTCTGCCAAAACTCCAGATAAAACCCAGAGAAAACAAAACACACACGCACACGCTGATAACAAACGCAAACGACCGAATTTTATTTTGTCCTGCCTCTGCTTTTAGGATAGAATTATTATTGTCCACATCCTTCAACGTATCTGCTGCCCTCATTGGTTATCCGCCAATTATCTGCCTGCCAAAAATAGAATCGTGCAACCTCTTCAAAGTTCGAAACGACTCCTTAGGCTTAAACTGGTCGGTCAACAGCCCGCTGCCGGCAATTGTGTTGTCCTCCGCATCTGCCAGACTCGAATAGATAACCGAGTCAACAAACGGTTTGCTAAGTGCTATTTTATAAAATTGTTCTATCCATTGTGCCTGCCGCAATTCGTTCCACTCATCATGCCATACGCCCGCAACTTTACCATCGTATAGCCCCTCACCCATCTGGCTCGGAACCGACACATCGGTTATATACAATGTCTTACCTATCGGCGAAAAGATGTCCAGAACTGCCGACACCTGCATCATATCTCTAATGTGCATACCGGACTGATTTTTGCCCAGGTGCATTTGCAGCCCGAACCCGTCAAAGTTGATACCACTCTGGACAACCATATCCATATATACCAGAGGCGGAATGGTGTTAGGCACTGCGGCGTAATATTCACCCCAGAGATTGTTGATTTCGATTATCTTCAAAGCCCTGTCGCTTGCCGCCTTGACCGCCATATTGGCTGCCCGTGTCATCTCCAGAGCCTGCTCAAACTTAAACCCGAAATGATTGAACACATTCAGACCGCTTACAACACACCACCCGCGGATAATGCCTGAATAACGGGCAACTGTCTTGACAATGAATTCATAGGCGGTTTCGCGGATTTTTTCAAATCCCGCGCTGCTACGAAGCAGCCACTTAGGTAGATACTTCTTTGAGAAACAAATCAGCGGCCCAGCGCTAATCGCCAGCTTCCTTGTCCCCAGCACTTCCAGACACGCATCAACCATTGAAAAATCGTAAGTGCCCTTCTGAGTCTCTATCTGGCCCCAGTTTATCGGGACAATTACCGAGCCGAACAGCTCTAATAATCTCTCAACATACGCCGGATTTTCAATTTGCCGAGCATCTACTTTGCAGCCAAGGCAGCCCCGACCAAAACCGTGGCTCTTACTCCGAACATTGAAAGCCGACTCTGCCTGTTTTACAGCTAACATCTCAGAAAAAACTACCGCTTTTCTAAGAGATTCATCTGCCAATCTGGACGCCAGTGGATCATCTGAAATGTTCTGTATCGCTTGAATAAACAACTGTTGCGCCTCATCTGAAATATCCTTTAACTCCTCCAATGCGTCAAAAAACAACCAATCCTCACGCTTATTAATGATTTGCATCAGCCTGGCTCGAGCCATCTCAACATTCAAATTATACGGCCGCTCCCGCTCCGGCAAACAGGTCGTTGACAAAAGCACCTTCCCAAAACCATCGATACCCCATAGCAAAGCCAGGCCACCGGTCTCCAGACTTGGCTTTTTGCACTCAATCAAACCGTTCCTGAACGCAATCTGGGTCCGGCGGATACCAATGCCATCGGTTCCGAAAAGGTATGCTCCACATAGCGTGAATTTATCTACAACCTGCCCGTCTTTATAAACCTGAAACTTCATTTTTCCCCTATTATCGAGTTATAATTGCCATATTAAATTAGTAACAGACAAACTTATTTATTGTGCCATAATTATAGCAATTCGATTCATAGACGCAAATCAACTTTTTCCATCAATTTTGATTTACCTCAGTTTCCGAATAAATAACCTCCACGTCAATGTAGCAGAAACCACAATACAAACCTTCTGCTGCAAAACTGCACATACTTGAAATTTTGGCTGCATTTATCGTGTTCGTGCATTAGAATCGTATAAGTTCGTTCTTTCATATACAAAACCCTATTACTTTAACGAAAGGGACAACCGATGAATACAAAACAATTTATATCCAGACGCCGACTCTTAAAAAATTCCTTGCTTGGCGCAACTATACTTGCATCCGTAGATGTCATTAAAGCACCTGCCGCACAGACTGTCGCCTCGCCGCTTCGTTTGGGCGGCCCCATCTTTGAAAAATATGATGACCCTGAAAACTGGATACAAGCGCTTAAAAAGCACGGCTATAGTGCCGCCTACTGTCCGGTGGGTGCTGATGAAAAAGACGATGTTCTCGCCGCTTACGCCCAGGCTGCTAAAAAAGCCGACATAATCATCGCTGAAGTCGGAGCATGGAGCAACCCTCTAAGCCCCGATGAGAAAACACGCCGCGAAGCCCTGACAAAATGCCGCCGTCAATTAGCATTGGCAGACCGTATCGGAGCTAAATGCTGTGTCAATATCAGCGGCTCGCGCGGTGAGCAGTGGGATGGGCCATCTCCGCAAAACCTGACCGAAGAGACATTTGATATGATTGTCCAAACAACCCGTGCCATCATCGATGACGTCAAGCCTACCCTGACATTCTTTACATTAGAGACTATGCCCTGGGCATATCCTGACAGCGCCGATTCTTACCTCCGTTTGCTAAAGGCCATCGACCGCAAACATTTCGCAGTCCATCTGGACCCGGTGAATCTCGTATGCAGTCCCCAGCGGTATTTTAATAGCGGCGAAATGATTCGCGAGTGGCTCAAGAAACTTGGCCCATATATCAAAAGCTGCCACGCTAAAGATATCATCCTGCACCCAAAACTTACCACACATCTCGACGAGATTCGGCCAGGGTTGGGTGGATTGGATTACGGCGTGTTTCTGAAGGAATTGAGCAAACTGCCTGATACACCACTTATGCTCGAACACCTGTCAAACGAGGAAGAATACCGTCTGGCAGCAGAGTATATTCGCTCAGTTGCCCAAAAATTAGGATTGCAATTTGCCTGAAAACCGTTAGTGAAGACAATTTCGCTACGGCAACTTTAATTAAAAGCTGCCGGGATTTTTAATTGGAACCTATTTCGCTTTTGCTGTGGACACTGTAATGCCTCATCTGGCGCTCATAAAGGATGTTGTTCTTCTCAATTAGCTTAGCTATTAGGCCAACTTGATTAAGCAATATCTCTATAAGGTCCATATTTGCAAGGGCCGACTCACGACTGCACTGAGGCAAAGCTATAACAACATAGCCGCAGTTGGTTTCCTCGGTAATCAACTGCGTAGCAACAACACTGTAATCATTGACCTGCGTCACGAGCGGCTCCGTTCCGTCATCGACCTTATCGCAAAGCTCTTTCAAAAACGACCCACCAACATTCAGGTTAGCAAATTTTTCCGAGTCGCTGGGCCAGGAGTTGCCATCCCTGTCCATAATCATCATAATAGGTCCCTGCTCTGGTAAAATATCAAAAACCTGCCGTGCAATCTGCTCATTAAGCACACAGCTTTGAGAAAATAACGGCTCATACATTCCCATCTGATTGCTCCTCGATTAGTTTTAACAATAATTCTTCCTAACCAAACTTCGGAACAATCGCACAGTAACTTTTTCGCTTTTCTATCTTGATTTAATTCTACTGGAAGAACACATTTGCAGGGTATCGAAGCAAAGGTTTATGGGACGCAATAGTGCCCTTTTGAATCTTTATATTCGCACAAAATCTATAAAAGGGGGTTTTGGCCTTATCTCACCCAGCAGAAATCTTTTACAAGAAAAAGTGCTTATCTGCACTTTCAGGTTGCATTGTGACAATGGATATGATTTTTGGAATTCAGTGTCGGTTTTGTAGAAAAATAATCGTTTTTTTTCAAAAAAATTATAACGGTCTGCTGCTAATATGCTCAGTTTTGAACCGAGTTTTTTGATAAAGATGGTTTTTCTTTGAATCTGGCCATATAGACGCTGTTGCCGCGCTCATTGAATTTGACCACATCCATATAAGACCTCATAAGGAGCAGCCCCCTACCCTCAGGCATGTAAAGGTTCTCACCTACTCGCGGGTCTGGCACAGATTCCGGGTCAAACCCATCTCCTTCATCTGTAATCGAAACTTCGAATCTATCTGAGCCCACTGAATAGTCTATCTTAACTTTCTTGGCTGAATCCATTTTATTGCCGTGCTTTACGGCGTTCAGAAATGCCTCACCCACAGCAAGGTGGACGGCAAAAATGTCGTCCTGACTGAACCCATTGCCTTCGAGCTCAGACAGAATCTGCTTACATATCTGGTCAGTAACAGATAACCTGCTTTCCACCGCTATTGAGCAACTGACCGGCCTTTTTACTGCCATAAATCTACGTCTTCCCGTCTATTCGCCAGATAGATACCTCAAAAGACCAACGTTATTTTCAGTGGTTTAATCTACAATAATCGACCAATCCTCATTCCTGCAAGCAAAATAGAAACTTTCACTAATGTGCTCTCGACAAACTTCTGACCGCACCTTCGACATCTTTGTAAATATCGAAAGTTTTGGTCAACCGCGTTATCTTGAAAATCTCGTATATCTTAGGATTTATATTGCAAAGTTTGAGTTTGCCGCCCTGCTCATAAATCCTTTTACTGACTTGTATTAACAGTCCCAAAACGGCAGAGGACAAAAACTGCACATTTCCAAAATCCAAAATGAGATTTATACGCTCCGCCTGCCCAATCACGGACATAATGGACTCTCGAAGTGCCTTTATGTCGGTCTCCTCAAGGATTTTTTCATCGGTGAAACCAACTATCGTAGCATTTTTAGCATACTCGACGCTTATTCTCGGCCTAATCTCAGCCATAATAATCTCCTAATAAACGTTAAATTCGTATATAAATCATATCCAGAACGCCTTAGATGTCAAGTTTTTTGCGCCTCACAAAAATTTTGATTTTCCCTGCTTTTCAGCCAAAACGCTCCCAATCCGCGAAATACCTGGTTTAATCCTCAAATTTTTGCACATTTCAGACAGAAAATTTCTTGCATTTTGGCACAGCATGGCAAATAATAGACGTAAAGTAGTTTCCTGCGCTTTTCTAAGGCAGGCACAAAGGTTTTTAACGATTATCGGCATATTTTGAAGGAGATTGAAAATGAAGATTAGTAGGTCAACGGCATACGCGCTGCTCGCGGTCGATTATATCACCCGCCATCAGGACGAAAAGGCTGTCTTATCTCAAGAAATATCTAAAGATTACAATATACCCCTCGAATACCTGCTCAAGATACTACAACAACTGGTCAGAGCAAACATCCTGAGAAGTAAAAGAGGGCCTCGCGGCGGATTTTCTCTGGCCAAATCGCCCAACAAAATCACAATGCTTCAGATCATCGAAGCGGTGGAAGGACCTATGACCGGCCAACTGAATCTGGCAGAGCAAACACGTGGAAAGAGATTTGCCGTGCGGGCTGAAAACGTCTATAAAAAAGCTATCGCACAGGCTAAAGCCGTCTTTGCTAAAACAAAGCTTTCGGACCTGGTGTAAAAATATAAAGACAACGCAAGCAGGCACAAATCTTTGTCGTGAGGCTGCTCATACAATCTATAAGCTACCGCCATACACTAAAATGCATATTAGCGAATTTCAACAATTGATATCCGAAAAGTATAAAAAGCGGGACCTCCAAAGAGGCGTTCCTGCTACGTTTATGTGGTTTATTGAAGAGGTCGGAGAGCTTGCTACAGCCCTGGCATCGAACAACGACAAGAATAAGCAGGAAGAATTTGCGGATGTCCTCGCCTGGCTGTGCACGCTGGCAAATATAACCGGCGTCGATATAGAAAAGGCCTGCGCTAAATACACCGGCAATAAAGTCAAGGGCTTCAAGCCGAAGTAGGAGCCCTCTTTATCCGCCTACGGTGTGATTTATCCGCCTACGGCGGATTAACCGCCGAGCACGCGGGGTTGGGTATATATTCTCTTAATTACAGGGCCACGGATAATAAAATTCCGCCCGGCTTTCAAGGGGTGATTTTGGGGTGCCTCGCCAGAACGCTAGGGATTTTCACCCGTGAGGAAACTTTGTTCGAGAGAAAAATTATCGTTTCTTAAGCTCTTCAGAAATATAACAAGAAAACTTGCGAACAATCTCAATTAGTTTTCTAACCTCTTCGGCAGATATACATATCTTTCGACCGGCGACTACTTGGGTATCGCCTGTTTTTTGAATATACTCGTCATCAACAATACCCATCTTGTGTGATAAAAGATGCCTTTTTTGGAAACCTCTTACAGCGATTTGCCATTCATCCTCTGAAAGACCCATCATAAGGTTAATGCTGAATAATGCGCTCAAATTCTGTTTTACTCCCTCTATATTCTGGAAAGACAACTTTCCTGCCTTACAAGGATCTGAGGATTTTTTAGCATAGACCCGATAGATTTCCCTACCAAAACCATCAAACGAAGAGACACAATCTTCGAGCGCGTTTCTTACCAAATGGTCTGCTAATTCTTTTTCTGCCTTTGACGCCATATCCAACATCTTGCTTACTAACTCCAAATTCTTGTTAAGAATCTGCAACGAATTGTGCTGACCACAATCCGGACAAAACGCAAAAACGCCATAAATTGCATATCGTAGTGTGCAATTATCACAAACAACTTCGGTCTCAAGTTTTTTCTCTCTATAGTAGCGAATGGGTATTGGTTGTCCTGGCTTAAATTTCATTGATAGGCCAATCCCAAATGGCCCACGAGGTTTGTAGTCAAATTCAAGTTTCTTTAGGTCCTTGTGAAGGGCATCTGTTATTTTTTTTAATGCAATTGACTTTGCATATTCAATCTGTGCCTTTGTCCAAAACTTATCATCCTGTGCAATATATCCACAGTACGGACAATGGCATGGCACACCTTTTTCTTTTAGTCCTGTGCCAAATTCAACCTTGAAGTACCCCTCACATTCTGGATTCGGGCATTCCCTACCCGTAAATCTATTATCATCGGGTATTATCGGAATGGGTATATGATTGCCAAGGCGCCTTAGGTTATCCATCACACCCCTCCGCCCGTTTTCCCGTTTCCAGGATACAGACTTTTCCCGCTCATCAGTTTCGGCAAAAGTAAATCCCACTTTTGCCTAACCAAACTGCTCGAGTCATTCATTTTCTTTATTTTCCTTTAATTTCATTCTCCCGGCGCCCAGCCGAGCTTTGAAAGACATTTAAACAGACGCCTTAATTGTAAAACTTCTTTATCTTCAAGGGTTTTGTCGCTAATAAATCGTGAAATAACCGCAGCAAAAGCTTTTGCATGTAATGCACGTATCTTTTCCTTGGGAAGCTGGATTTTTCTTCTTATATCGAGAATATATTTGAGCTCTTGTTCAGTAATGTCGAGATCTGCAAGAACAATTCGCAACGAATCCCAATATTCGCTTAATGCTCGCTTTTCAGGGTCCAAGGCCGGGGGCTTATAATTTGCTCTTGAAAGGAATTTTTCACTTTTTCTTAAATGAAATAATTCTGCTTTTGGTAGAGGTTCATGTATAAAACTGTTCAGGAATTTATATGATTTAAGAGTTGAAAGCTGACCAAAAGTTGAAATTTTTCTATCGGTCATAACCTTAAAATAATATTCCATAAGTTTTGCAGAAGCTTCTGCATCGGAAGCAGCGATGTGTGCAGTCTGACAATTAAAATTGATACCGTGCTCATGACAGGCAGTTTCAAGATTGCAACGCTGACCAATATCGAGTAGTGGACGCATATACATCAGACAAAAATAAGGTGGTAAATATGAAACTCCTGCCTGTTGTAGTTCATATTCTAAGAATTTAATGTCAAAATAGACATTATAAGCAGCAACTACACAACCAGATAAGGTATCAACAAAATTACCTGCTATATCATTAAAGATAGGGGCATTTTTAACATCTTCATCTGTAATTCCATGAATTTCTGTAGCTGAAACCGGCCTTTTGGGATTAACTAATGTATCAAGAGCAAGATAGGGATGTTTATTCGGTTCTTTTTTGAATACAGATACTTCCACAACTCTATCATAACCTGCTGTTAACCCAGTAGTCTCAAAGTCTATAACCGCGATGGGGGTCTCATTAATTTTGTGATTTGCTATACCTTTCGCAGCAACCATCCATAAGCCTCTTAAGGTAATAATATTTCTTCTTCTGAAACTCTCTGCAAATCCACATTGCAATTTACAATCTGGATATTTTTTGAGGCAGATTTAAATGACCATCAGCAGTAGTAGAATAATTTCCTCGTATTACAAAACTGATTATCTGGGAAAACACCTTTTTTGTCAATTCTTAAGGTCAGATAATGAAAAGTTTGTTTTTACTACCGAAACCGCCGTTTTGCTCTCGGAACGTCCGTAAATGCAAGTTAATCTGTCGTAAATCAAGCTTTATTTGTCACGGATTAAGCATCAATCTTTCGACTGCACCCAGGATGGTGAGGACATGTTTATTGTTCCGATTTGTTCTGGTTTTTGGTGTTCTGAGTGCGATGACGGGAGAGGTAATGGCGATAGTTGCCACGTAGTAACTATAATACTCCCCAAAAATCAGACCAGCATATAAGGTGGTAAGTTGTGTTATA
>CAYWXK010000034.1:0-42975 GCA_964462515.1 uncultured Pirellulales bacterium | reverse complement strand
CTGATGCGGGTAACTTTTGAGAGGCAAGTGAGATGGCTTCGAGCGGATATTTTGAACAGGCTGCTGTTTCAATAACCTTGTTGGATAAGGAGCAGCTTAAGAAGCGAATCAAGAATTTCAAAGGCCGATTTAGGCTGGATTTTACTGAGGACTACCTTAACAACGCCAGCCCCGATAGACTAAGACACATCCTTCTGGCTGCGCTAATAACCGCAAAAGGGCGCGTTTAGATATGACAATTTGCCGCCTCGTGCTGCAACCACGACACAAAACAATAAAAAAACTTTGCCCCGCTAAACACTTAACCAATTAACCGTTTAACCATCTAATCGTGTTAATATCCCAATCTGCCCCAAACGGCCTTTTGCATCCTCTGCAGGTCCTCGAACTCATCGGCGGTCTCGGGCTGCATCTGATGGTCTGGGTTGGCTTTTTTGCCTGTCGCTATCGTTTTCTTACCTTTATACTTCCAGTATTCGCTGTGGCCATCGGCAAAAGAAAGGTCCGTTCCGTCACCATGCCGAACGTGGGGCGGGTCCCACCATCGGTTATTTATGTAATGGACGGCATAGCTATCCGGAGTTACCCTGCCTTCGTCAATAAAAACTGCTCTAAATGTCGGGCCCGGAACTGTAATCTCAATCTTCTTCTTAACCCACAATACCACCCTGTTCACTACCACTCCTGCGTTACCATTATAAGTTCCATCTCTGGGCAGACCATTCATAGAATCAACTATGGAATACGTCCGCATCTCTCCGCGAATACCGGTTGGACAGCGGTAAAGCTTTTCATTTTTGCAATATTGATATAGTGCCCCGGCCCGTACAGCCGCTATTTGAATGTCCGGGGGTCGTTGTTCTGCCTGCGTCATATAATTCTGGGCGCAATCGTTGCCCACCCACCATCTCTCATTTAGATGGCGACCGCTCGTGGGGACAGGCGCCGCCGGATTCCCGGTTGGGTCCCAAAGTGCCTCGCCGTTGACAATCCTGTCGTCGTTTTCATCCGCATACAAAGTCCAGGCGAACGCCAACTGCTTCATATCGAAAAGACAATTTGCCCGCTTACCCTGCTCTCTTGCCCTGTTGAGGGAAGGCATCAAGATGGACATTAGTATGGCAATAATTGCAATAACCACCAAAAGCTCTATCAACGTAAAACCTTTTTGCTTAAACATCTTAATGCTCCTTGAGTATATTGTTAATTTTACTTTTACCTATTTACCTTATATTAAACTTTTCTGATTATAACATCTTTACCTGATTTCGTCCAGAAATAATTGCTTCTTTAGCCCTCCTCATTATGGCTGGTTACTGCAATAAAGGGCAACAAACCGCAAAAACTTGATTTTTTACTAATTTTCAGACAATAAGCACCACATAAAAACCTCAATTATCAAGGAATAGTTGGCGTGTATCCGAATCCCCCCCAGCAGGACTTCTGCATATTGTGTAAATCCTCACGCCCTGCAGGTGTTGTAGGCGTAAGACCGCCGAGGTAAATCCACGTGGCATTCCTGCCGAACTTTATTGTCTCGATGCCTTTCCATTTCCAGTATTCGGTGTGACCGTCCGCCATGCCGACGGTTATTCCGTCACCGTGTCGGCACTTGGGGTCGTCCCACCATACCTCCTGGTCGTAATGGACGGCGTAACTATCCGGAGTTACCCATCCTTCATCAAGAAAGACGATTCTATAAGGCGCGTTTTTAATCTGTTCCTTACTCTTAAGTATTAGGTTTTGCACCGGACCTCTGCCACGGGTATCACCAGGCTGAGGATAAGCATTCATAGAATCCATTATAGTAAATAGGTGAGCATCTCTCCGCGGTAACCGGTCGGGCATCTGTATAGTTTCAGGTCTTTAGAATAGCGCCACATCGCGCCTCTTTTAATCGCGGTGATTTGGTCAGCCACAGGTAATTGTATACCCGACCCATAATTGTCCCAACACTTACCGACCCAGGCAATTTCTCTGCCGTGGTCAGTGCCGCCATCACCGTTCATAATCTTGCCATCGTAGTCATCCGCATACAAAAGCCAGGCAAGTCCCAACTGCCTGAGGTTGTTAAAACAAACCGCACGCTTGGCCTGCTCTTTTGCTCTCTTGAGGACCGGCATCAATATCGCCATCAGTATTGCGATGACGGCAATAACCACCAATAACTCTATCAACGTAAATGCCTTATACCGTATACGTTTCATTTGTGTCAACTCCCGCTAACGATAGCTAAAAATGAATAACTATAAACTTAGAAATTCTGTCATTCTACACTTTGGTTTTTTCCTTTTTTCGCTTTTAGTATTCCTTAAATCGTCTCATCCATTGTGGCCATTGTGAAGGCTGACATCCCCCGGCCTTGGTCCAGCGGCCATTTATATTGTAGCCTCGACTCCATTTCAAGGTCCACAATTCCTTAAGCCCGACCTTTCTGGCGTGCCAATCCATAAAAACGGAACCCACAAATCCATCGTGCCGGTCAACGCAGACACGGTTCATCTCATTAGTATTAGGAGTGTCGCCAGGACCGGCCTCAGTTGGCGGAGGCTGGTCATCCACCTTCGGCCAGGAATCAACCCACCAGCTACCAGTGAAGACCGGCACATTAGTTGCGCCTTTGACGCTTGGCGTCCCCCAGTGCCATTCAGCAGGTGTTCTGCCCCAGCCATCAGTCCTGTTTGAAGCAGTGATAGAGGCCGATATATTCAATATCCAGCCATTAAGGCCGTAACTACCCACGTCATTGTCGAATTCCCAGGCACAATTTGACCACATTCCTTGCGGGATATCCTCCTTATACGCCTTTGTAGCTTGTGGGCATAGCCACATCTTCTTATCCTTGGAGTAAGGTCTCATAGCTTCTCGCCAGAATTTACCGCAACCCATGCCATTCCGTGTGCCTCCAATCTCGCCGCTGAAGAAATTGCCGTTGTTATCGTCGCAATACAGATTAAACATAAGGCCCCACTGCCGCAGGCTCACCAGACACGCACTCGACCTCGCCTGCCTCCTGACCCGGTTTAAGGACGGCATCAAGATTGACATTAGTATGGCAATAATGGCAATCACGACCAGAAGTTCTATTAGCGTAAAAGCCTTTCGTTTGCTCATTTTAGCGCTCCTTACAGAATTCTCGTTGCCTTAATCACTACAGTTTATAATTTCGGAAAAACGATACCTTTTTGATAACAGTTCTTTTTCAGTAGTCCTTATAGCGTCTCATACGTTCCGGCCATTGTGAAGGTTTAATCCGGTAATTTCCCCCAGGCGGCCTTCCGCGCCCTGTATATATCCACATCGCCCGGACGCACCACAGCCTTCCAGAGTCCCTCGTTTTCCACGCTCCATTTACGCGTGTCCGGGTTTTGCCACTTCCAGTATTCACTGTGTCCATCTGCAAAAGACCAGTTTGCGCCGTTACCGTGCTTGAGTGGGGGCTCATCCCGCCATGCGTTTTGCGTATAATAAATACTCCAGCCGCCCATAGGAGTGGCCCCTGCATCTTCAACAAAAACGGACCTTTCGGGCGGCCCTTTAATCTCTGTTCTTTTTTTTAACATCGGCCCGCCATCGAATTGGGCACCGTTCATAGCATCAACCACGGAGTATGTGCGTTGTCTTTGTTCCAGCCCTTCCTCCCGGCCGGCGACCGGGCACTTGTAAAGTTTTAAGTTCCTTCCACAGTATAAAAATAGCGCTCCACCTTTGATAGCATTTATTTTGTCGTCCAGGGTCATACCAGAGGCCCAATCTTTGAGCACCCAGGAAGTCTCGTTAGGATGCAAACTATTGTGTTCTCCGGCATCGCCGTTAACGAGCCTGTCATCATTTTCATCGGCATACATAAGCCACGCAAGGCCCAACTGCTTAAGATTGCTGAGGCAAACGGCACGTTTGCCCTGCTCTTTGGCCCTGTTAAGGGCAGGCATCAATATCGCCATCAACAAGGCAATAACGGCTATCACTACCAAGAGTTCTATTAGTGTAAATGCCTTTCGCTTATGCACGGCAGTACCTTACCTTCTCTTTTGGTCTTTTGTTTCATTCATTTATCAGGATGCGCAAAATCAGCCGTCTGTTCTATTAAATCGGACTTTTTTGGCTATTTTGCCCATCTTTCAGAGGAAATTATGCTCCAAATCTCACTTCTTTACGACATTTTGATAATTTGTAGTTACAGATAGCTTTTTGCACACCTGACAGTCTTTTTCACGTAATTCTTTTGTATTTTAGCACATAATCACCTGTCTGTCAAGGTCGGGTTCCTCATGTGATGACACATTTTTGGGAGGTCCTGGCCATAAACAGCCAAATCTTGGAGGGCTTATAGGACAAGAGGCTTTTGTTGAATGGCTTGCACCCACCGCTCAAAGCAGCAAAAATAACTTTCCTCACCAGAGAAACTATTGATACAATATGGCTGGTGAAGAAAAGTTTATTGGAGATTTGATATGTGTGAACAATGCGGCTGCGGCGAAGGCGGCAGCGAAAAAACCTTCGAAGAAAAGGTTAAAGAAGTGCTCGAGACAGTCCGCTCGGCCCTGCAAAGCCACGGCGGCGATGTCCAATTAGTAGGAACCGAGAGCGATAATACTGTTAAGGTTCGCCTCCAGGGGGCCTGCCAAGGCTGCCCAGGGGCTATGATGACGATGAGGATGGGTATTGAGAGAATCCTCAAGGAAAGAGTGCCAGAGGTCAAAAAGGTCATCGCAGTCTGAGTTGTATTTCTCACCGCCGAGAACCCTTCGACATGCTCCCTACTTCGCCCTAAACTGCAGGGCTTCCGGCTTCGCTGAAGCTACGCCGGACAAGTCGAAGGGCAAGCAGGGCAGGAAGCGGAGAACGCAGAGAGAATTAGTTATTTGATATCTGGTTCCGGCTTCGGGGGGCGGAGGCGGAAGATATTGACATATCCTCTTTCTGAGCCGACCTGTGTTATGAACTGATAAGTCCCGGTGTTTTTTGGCGTGGCGAGTTGAGCTATATTTTCGTGGAGCTTAAACCGCCTGTAGCCTGTATGGTCGTCTCGCATACCTTCCCTGGTAGCCCATACGACGTAAGTGATATTTTGCTGGTAACAAGTTTTGATAAAATCCTGTGGGCTGTCGGCAGCGGGCAAGGGAACGATACGTTCGGCGGCTTTGGGGGCGAATATGCCGACGACACGAGCCATATAGACGCCCATTTTTTCATCCGGCTTTGCATTGGCCATAAACCAGTTGGCCAGTAATTTGAATTCTTCGTCCTGTTTGCCATCGCCGGCAAGAGCGGCGAGAGTGAACTGGTTTGAAGCGATAACGAGGAACACAAATGCAAGTATTGCAAGCTCCCGTAAAAAACACCCGGGTTTATAGATATAAAGTCGAGCAGCAAAGATAATCGCCACAAGTGTCATCGCTACATAAGGCAAACTAACCGATTTGGGGCTGATAGATGACAATCGGGGCAGGTAAAAAAGAAGCGGAATTAACCAGATGATTGTTATTGTTGCGACCAAAGCCTGCAATATAAGGACAAGAACTTTCGGTACACGATTATTTTTATCTATAAGTTTCCAAACGGTCTGCAAACCAAACCAGCACAACAGCAGCGCTATCCAAAAAATAGTGGAATGGTATCTGGTCAACGGATAAGGGTATCTGGCGTGGAGGAGAAAATATGGCACAAAAAATAGTAACAGGGCCAGTATCTCCCACCGGCGTTTGCACAATCCATAAATAGAGCCAAAACAAAAACCGAGCAATGCGACAGTTTTACTAAATATGACCAGCATTTTTACAAGGTCCTGACCAGTATCGGGATGTGGCGTCAGCAGAGGACGAAATCCCACCAGCCATAACAATTGCAGATGCAAGAGGATGCCGATTCTATCCTTAACCGGCTGGGCGAAAGCTTCGGTGTATTCTTTTTTGAACAGCACCTCAAGATAATGAGTTGTGCCCGGCTTCCAGGTAAGAAATGTCCCAAGCAGCCAGAGCAACAAAGGGACGGTTGCAAGAAGAGAATAAAGGAAGGCGCGAATTCGCCGGGGCCTGTCTGTGCTATTTATCATATCCATCACAAAGGCGGCCAGTATCAATGCTGCTCCTTCGTAGCGCACCATTGTTGTTATCGAGGCAAAGAGGTAAGACAGCTTTGAACGTCTGAAAATAAAATAAAACGTTAAAAGCGAAAAGAACAATAGCGGCGTTTCCATAAGAGGCTCAGTAAGCATATATATGACCCAATGGTTTATAATGGCGATGATGGCAAACCAGAAGGCGGCTTTGCCGATGATTTTTTTGCCTACCAGGTAAAACAAAACCACATTAAACGGATGCAGAATTGCGTTAAGCAGCCAGCCGGCTGTCAAATCCGGATTCTGCCCGCTGAGGGCAGGCGTGATTGCGAGCAGATGTGATAGTGCCGCCTGAAGGACGCAAACGACTGGGGCCTGCTTGAATGTGTAAGGGATTTTAAGAGATAAAATCTCGTGGCCGATTCGGATTATGTCCGGGAAGTCTGAAATGGGGACCACCTTGTGGCCAAAAAACAGAACCGACTGATATATGCCGAAGGCAAGAAGCAAAAGTGTCAGGAAAGATTCAGAATATCTCTCCCGTTTGGCAAGCGCCTGTATATCTATCTGGCTGACAGCCTCAGCAGAGGTGCTTTTCGAGAGCACTATTTTGTGTTTTGATTTGAACTTCTTGACCTTCTGCTGACTCATTTTTTTTATCAGCAACAGTTACTTAAAGTTTTACTTTTTCAAGCTCTATTGTTTGAAACATGCCCAGCAGGTTATTTGCTGGAGATAATATATATTCTATCGCCTTAATTGCCGGATACGTAAATGATGGAATAAGCTGTCGTAGTGTCAGGCCGCCGCTGAGCAAATATCGCAGCGGCGTATGGTTGCGAATCCTGACAATTTTCAAAGCCGGGAACTCTTTTTCAAAAATCTGACGGTCACGGCAAAAAATTATCCAGGGTATTGCCCCATTTGCCTGCGAAACTGGCCGGTTTGTATCTGTAGCAATTTCCCAATCTGCCTGAGGGTCAAAAAGCTCGTGATGAAAGTTTTTGTAAATGAACCTCGACCAGCAGGTATTTGCAGGCTCAATCATAACGATTTTGCCGCCGATTTTAAGACAACGCAGTGCTTCTTTGAAAAATGTTCTCGGGTCGGTGATGTGGTGAATGACATCAATCATAAAAAAGGCATCGACGCTCGAATTTTCAAAGGGCATATTTAGAGCCGACAAAACTTTATCCACGTTCGGCAATCCGAGGATGTCGGACGTGGTTACATTTGCAATAACCTCTTTAATAAAGCCGCCTCCGCTGCCGAGCTCGACGAGAAATTTTTTTTGAGGGTCAGGTATTGCCTGCTGAAATTGTCTATAAAAATCAGTATATAGTTTTTTGAGAAACGGCTTATTTTGTATAATGCGAGCGTGAAGAAGCGTAACAGCAGGGTCATCAAGGTTTTGGATATCTTTCACTTCAGGCAGCTTAAGAATTTCGATAAATTTTGTAACTTTTCGAGCCATTTAATCCTGCTTGATGTCAGAATTTTCTTTAGAGGTCTTTTTGACGAAATGCCCTACTTCATAAACTGGTCCAAAAATCGAAGGGACACTTTTCATCTGGATAATCCGTATCTTGTTGAGAATACTATTGGCAGCGTTGAAGACATCTTTTTCTGTAGAAAAATGGTGCTGGCGGATATTGAAGCCTAACAGGCGAAAGAAAAATACCATTAAGGGGCGTTCGACAGGCACGCCGTAAATCACCTGGCCGCCCGGCTTGAGAACGCGACGAACCTCGCTAAAGGCAGCCGATTGCTCTGAAGGCTTTAAGTGCTCGAGGGTGCTAATCAACAGAACCGTATCGAAGAAATCGCTTTCATACGGCATCGACAGTACGCTGCCATTTTGCAGGTTCGTTTTGATTTGCATTGCCTCAAAGACGGCTTTAACATCTTCAACTTTAACGGAGGTATCGAGTCCATAAATTTCTTCATACATTTCGTTAAGATTTGGAAATGTGACGCCAGCACCAAAGCCCACCTCCAAGATGTGCCGGCCGCCTGTACACTCAGCGAGACACAGCTCGACCCTTTGGCGAAACATCCTGCCGATTACAGGCCAAAAATAAAATCGCAGGGGGTCATTGCTGTCTATGCCGGCATATCGGTGAAAAGGGAATAATTTCAGCCTGGGTCTGTCAATATGATGTGATGTATTTGTTTGGGGCATTTTTGCGAGCTCAACTCAATTTTCCAAGCCACTTAATCTTCTTAAAAGCAATCCAGCTCATTTTAAGCAGCAGCCAGCCGTGTTTGAAACGGCTGATATTTGTCGAGCCGTATGTTCTGGCGCGGTATGTAACCGGCACCTCGGCAACTTTAAAATTGAGTTTTACCGCTCCGAAAATAAGGTCGAAGTCGCCGAAGGGGTCAAAATCACCAAAGTATGGGCGGCCGGTTTCGAGAAGCTCGTAGTCTTTCTTGCGAATCATCTTTGTGCCACAGAGGGTATCTCTGAATCTCTGGCCTAAAAGCCAGGTAAATAGCACCCCGAAAAACTTATTTGCAAGAAGATTTAGAAACCGCATTGCCTGTTTTGCCATTGGATAAACAAGCCGCGAACCGTTTATAAATTCGCCTTTGCCATCACGCAAAGCCCTAAAGAATTTAGGCAAATCCTCCGGGGGGGCGGTCAGGTCGGCATCCTGAATAACCAGCACATCCCCTTTTGCAGCAGCGAAACCCTTTCGGACAGCATCGCCTTTGCCTACACCCTGGCCCTGATGGACCAAACGGATTTTGCGCTCTGGACGGAGCTTTGTCTGGCGTTCTATTTCTTCGACCGTACCGTCGCTGCTTCCGCCATCAACAAAGATTATCTCCGTCTCACGTCCCATCTGCGGGATTCGCTTTACCACATCCTCGATATTGCCTCGCTCATTTCTGCAGGGCACAATCACCGAAATCGACAAATCCTCATCCCGCACCACAGAAGGCATCGGGCGAGCGACGACCAGATTCACAAGGTTAAAGAACCGAAAGAACGGCAGTAAGGAAAGAAGATAATTGCAAAAAGCCGTCAGCGGAGGAATACGCTTAGGCAATATCAGATAAGATGCGGTTCGAATAACATCAAAGTCGGTCAACCTCAATAGATTCACAATATCTTCTGGCGGAAGCCAGTTCTGATATGGGTATGGCCTGCGAATCCCGATATGCGAACCCAACCGCAGGATAAATTCCCAGAGATAGTTGTAATATGTTATTACAACCCGTGTGCTGTCCATTGTTAATGGCCGAATGCGCTCGAACACCTGCTGGATGTCGCGCCACCTTCCCAGCGAATTGCAAATAAGAATGTAATCAAACTTCCCATCGAGCTGCGATTCATGAGGGTCCATCGTGTAGAATTTCAGGTGCGGGAAACGCTTTTGAGCAAGTGCAATAGCATCGGGGTCTGCATCAATACCGACGCCGTAAGAAGGTTCGACCGCCGCCAGCAGGTCGCCACAGTCACATCCAACGTGCAGGACTCGGCTGTTAGGGCGAACCGCAAACTTGTAGATTCTATTCAGCCAGCCGTAGTAATACGCATTGCGCCTGCGCCAGCGAAGTAACGCTTTTTCATCTGGTAATTGGCCACGAGTCGTTTGAGTGGATTGTTCGATTTGGTTGTTTATCTCCGTCATCTTACATCTTTTAGTTCATAGTTTATAGTTCATTGTTCATAGCCGGGGGTCTTTGGCGGAACCTCCAAGATGTGCAGCAATCTTTCTGGCGTTGGGGCTTTCGATGACCCCTTTCTCGGTAATAATGGCGGTGACATTTTGCGCTTCTGTAACATCAAAAGCTGGATTATACACATCGACGCCTGTCGGCACAATCCTCTTGTTTGAACCCCAGCAGCAGGTTATCTCTTGAGCCGGTCTTTGCTCGATGGGTATTTCGGCCCTGCTTTTTATGCTCAAATCAAAGGTGCTTGATGGCGCAGCAACATAAAACGGGATATCGTGCTTTCCGGCCAGAATGCTCAGACTATAGGTGCCGATTTTGTTTGCCACGTCACCATTCGCTGCGATTCGGTCTGCGCCCGTTATGACGGCATTTATTTTTCCCTGTTTCATCAGCCAGCCGGCCATATTATCGCAGATAACAGTTACATCGATGCCGGCCTGTTTAAGCTCCCAGGCGGTCAGGCGGGCACCTTGAAGCAAGGGGCGGGTCTCATCTGCGTAAACCTTGAATTTCTTTTTTCTTTTATGTGCCTCAAAAAGCACCGACAAAGCTGTTCCCTGCCCTGCAGTGGCAAGTGCACCGGCGTTGCAATGGGTCAGAACACTGTAACCATCTTTAATAAACCTTTGCCCATTCTGGCCTATCTGCCTACACATATCGACATCTTCTTTATAAATAGCATTCGCTTCCGATAAGACAGCTCTGCGCAGACGATTCATTGCAGACGGCCCCATTTTCGGCTGAGTAGCAATAAACTGTTGGGCACTTCGTCGAACCTTATCGAGAGCCCAGAACAGGTTAACTGCTGTCGGCCGCGATGATGCCAGATATTCGGCTGAACTATCCAGAACCTTAAGTGCCTTTTCCAAATTATTGCGACCACCTAATTTTTGTAGGGACAAAACCATTCCATAAGCTGCTGCAACACCTATCGCGGGGGCGCCACGGACGGAAAGAGTCTTTATGGCTTTGTGCAGTTGTTTGACATTGCGGCACTTCAATTTTACAAACTTGTTGGGTAATTGCCGCTGGTCCACAAGCTCTAAAAAGCCATCAATGCCGCCAATCCATTTAACTGCCTGAACAATCATAGAACTACACCTCGATACTGGATACTCGTCGAGAATCTCCGCTTGGGGACGCCTTACGGCGGAGCATCGAGTATCGAATTACGAGTAGATTTTTCCTTCCCGGTAATCCTGCCAGGCCGGCTCAAACGCTTTCCTGTCGGCAGGTATCGGCCTTACCAGTATGTTTTTACAGCGAAACAAGTCGGAGTCAGCTTGGTCATATTCAATCTGCAATATAGAATTTCGAGGCTCTTTATTTTCCGGTTTGAACCGAAAAGGTTTGCCGGTTGCCTCGTTAACAATATCAGAGTGTATCGGGATTCCCTCATCACAGAGCACAAGATATGAACCTCGTGAGCCGCCGCCGAGTTTGAGCAATTCGACAATTGCTTTAAGATACGCGACGCTGGCCAGAGCCAGATGCTCTGCCTGTATCGCTTTTATGATGTCGTGATGCTTGAGAAGTTTGAGTCCTTGCTTTTGTATATTGTTGTAAAGCTGGACGGCCTCCTTCAAGGCGCTGCCGGCATCATTTAGCTCTCTTATATGAGCGGCTGAAGCGGTCATTCGAGTCTGAATCTGTTCAATTACATCTTCGGGCACAAAGCCGGTTGAGCCTTTATAACTCTCCAGTCTGGCAACAAACTGACCGAGCTGCTGTTCGATTTCCACCTGATTATATGAGTAATCGGTTCCACTCTCAGATAGGCAACCATAAACATTGGCGATGAACTGGGCGGCACGCAGGCCGCCGACCTGGCCGGCATTGAGGGCGGAGCCTCCCGGCCTTTTGACACCGTGGGTTCCAGCCATTTCGCCGATTACAAAGGTGTGAGGTATATTGGATTGCCACCATTTATCGACGGCAAAGCCGCCGTTATTATGCTGGGCACAAACGGCAATTTCGAGCGGCTCGGAATATAAATCGATGCCATTTTCCTTATAAATCTCGATGGCCAGAGGGTTCATAGCGAAAAGACGCTCGATGGGCGTATTTTGAAGTGCACTTGCTTTTTTCAGATACTGATGAGCCTGCGGCTCAAGGTCATCGAGGCAAAATGCTTTCATCGATGGACCAGCGATAGGATTACGCCGAAAATCCAGAAAGACGCGTCTGCCTTTTTGTGTCTGGTTGAATACTAAGATGTCAATTAGTGATGATTGCAGGTTCTCAATTTTCTGTGGGTCAAAAGGCCATTGGTAACCTTTAAGGAAGATATTTGTTGCCATTTTACCCATTGTAGGGAAAAAGTCTGTCAGAAATTCCTGCGGGTTTTTGCCATCGGCATCTGTGCTGAAAATGCGGGGTATTGCCTGCACATATGAGCCGCTAGAATTCCAGCGAAATTTTACGCTCGCAAGGCCGAACTGTGATTCGGTCAGATTTTCGCCAACTAAACCTGCCTTGAATGCAAGGCCGTGAATACCGACTTGGCCTTGTGGATAGACGCTGGCTTTGTAGAGTTCGCCTGGTCCACCGGCGGCAAGCACAAAATTAGCACCGAGAAAAACATTTATGGCGTAATCCACAGGATGCCTGACGGCATTTGATTTGCTGAGGGTTTGTTTGTCTATGGTGACAATGCCGGCAATGCGCTTGCGCCCGCGGCTTTCTGCGAAAGCAGAAGCGGGGGCGGAGCCGACTGTGAGTAAATGGCCGACCTCCTGATTGTCATATATTTTGACTCCGTAGCGCTCTAATTGTCTCTGGAGACACTCGGCCATAAACTTGCTGGTTTTGGGGCCGGCGGATGTGGCACGCTCAAATGGATCGTTGTCGGTTTTGTAGCCGATGAAACTACCGATGGAACCTGTTGGAAAAGTGACCCCCGCCTGGACAAGATGGTAGAATTCGCGCAAGCTGCCGACGGCCTCGGCAAGAGCCAAATCGCCGTGGCAGCAGCCGGCAGACGTTAAAGTCTTTGCAAATTCTTCGGCACTATCGCTCCACTCGGGACTTGTGCCTATTTTATAGTAGGTCTGCTTATCAGAACCGCTCATTCGCGATGCACCGAGGCCAAGCCCGGCAGTTACAACAGTGATTTTTTCCTGGGGGTTCTTGATGCCTTTTTGGCTCATAAGTTCGTAGAGGTGGACTGCGCAGTTTATTCCCGCTGCACCTGAGCCGACAATTACGGTGTCGTAATGGTGGAAAGTAACGGCCTGATTAGCTATCTGTTTTGTTTCCACAAATTTGCTCGTGGTTTGTTGTTGGAAATTTGAATTTCAAACCTCTATTGCTTCTATTTAACGTTGAAATTTCTGCCGGTGGCTTTACTTATTTCTTCAAGCGAGGCATTTGTAAAATCGATATTGGGATATTTTTGTGCCCGCACTTTATCTATTAGCTGCTTTATTGCAGCCAGCTCCTTTGATAAAAGGGTATAGTCCTGCTCACCGATAATTTTTTTCATTGTGGCACTTTCAATCATACTAAATGACCCGCCCAGCACCAGAACACCTGCATCAATATACTGGGGGATGTTGGAAGCATTTGTTCCGCCTGTAGGAACAAGAGAGATAATTTTATGAATAGCCGGGTCGATTGCCGAAATGAATGCCGGGCCGCCAAGCTCTTTGGCTGGAAAGACCTTGCAAAGATTGGCCCCTTTTGAAAACTGGCTGACAATTTCAGTGGCGGTGCCGCAGCCGGGTATCATCGGGATTTTGCTGGCAAATTTTTTGAAACTTACGTCGCTAAAATTTACCGGCGAAATAAGATAGCACGCACCCGCATCGACGGCCTGCTTTAGCGTTGGTAGCGGCCGCTGTGGATTTGCGTTGTTGTAGATATTAAGCATTCCGGGCCAATCAATCAAACTTGCGGCGCCAGCGACAAAATCGGGAAGGTCTTTACGGAGCCGGGCGATTTTCTCCAAAGGTTGTTTTATCCGGCAGGTTACTTCCATATTGTTGACGCCTGCCGAAACAAGTGCCTCGGCAGTTTTAATGATGTCGAGCTTATCCTGATTGAAAACCAGGATAAATCCATCCCTTAATAGTCGCGTGATTGTGCTTTTGATATCCATTTTACGCCCTCTAAAGTCTTCTGAGGTGGAAGCCGCCATCGACATTTATGACGGTGCCGGTTGAGAAATCAAGCCTGCCCTGGGCGATGGCGCCAACTGCCTTTGCAACATCTTCGGGTCTGCCCCACCGGCGGATGGGCGTCAGTCCTTCTGCGATTAATTTGTCGTATTTATCTTTGACGGCGCTGGTCATATCTGTTTCTATGATGCCGGGACTGATTTCAAACACCCCGATATTATATTCAGCAAGCCGGTCGGCATAAAGCTTTGTCATCATAGATACGCCGGCTTTGCTTATACAGTATTCGCCGCGAGAGGGAGAGCTGGTAAATGAAGAGATTGAGCCGATATTTACAATGCGAAAGGGTCGCTCTTGTTTTTGTTTTTTCTGCTCTATCATCCAGCTGGCGACAAGCTGGGTTAGAAAATACGGGCCTTTAAGGTTTATGCCGAGAACTCTGTCGAAGCTCTCTTCGGTTGCTTCGAGGATGTCCATTCTTTTTAGGGGGGCGACGCCGGCGTTATTTACAAGCAAATCGCACCGGCCGAATTTATTTTTGGCTGTATCGACAAGATATTTGCGATCCTGAGCCTTGCTTATATCAGCGGGGACGAATTCGCAGCGCGCACCGAGAGCTTCGACATCTTTTTTCGTTTGCGGGGGCGACTGCTGGGCGCGATTGAGGACCAAATCGAAACCCAATGATGCCAGTTCAATTGCAATAGCTTTTCCGATGCCGCGACTTGCGCCGGTAACGATTGCAACAGGCCGCTCTGTCATCTTCAAACCTTTCTACCTTTTTTGAGAAATTCGTCTATTTCTTTTGCGGCTTTCATTCCATCTGCGACGGCTGCAACGACTGTGGATGTGCCTCTAACCAGGTCGCCGCCGGCAAAAACGCCCGGCCTGGAGGTCTTTAAAGAGTCCGATTCTGTTTTAATAAGGCCGTCTCGCCGTAAGGCGTCACCAAGCGGAATAAATTCCACGCCTGGAAGAATTTTGGCGATATTCTGCGGTATTTTCTGGCCTACCGCCTCAACTACAATATCCATTGGAAGCTGATAGGCGCTTGACTTTAAAGGCTCTGGTTTTCGCCGGCCGGATTTATCCGGCTCACCCAGCTTTGTCGGGCAAACCGTGATAGAAGACAATTTGCCCCCCCGAATGTTTTTGTCGGGGGTGAACTTGAGCACATCGGTCAATATCAAAAAATGCACGCCCTCATTTATTGCCCGCTCACGCTCGACCGACCAGGCCGGCATTTCTACAAAGGAACGGCGATATATGACATAAACATCTTTGGCATCAAGCTGCTTAGCGGTGATGGCCACATCCATAGCGGTATTGCCGCCGCCTATCACAGCAACAGACATACCTGTAAGGTCTAATTGACCGGACTGCCTGGCAGCAGCAAGGAAATCCATCGCATTCCACAAGCCCTCGATAGGCTTATCTTTTTTACCGGCGCTGACTGACTCCGACAGGCCCAGACCGATAAAGACAGCGTTGAATCCATTCTCCATAATAGTATCCAGATTGAAATCGGCGTTCAATTCTGTGCCGAGATGCAGAATCATCCGGTCCTTAGGGACATCTGAAAATATAGCTTTAATTTCATTTTTTAGTGAATCGCTTTGTCTATCGGGCGGGATTGCTGATTCTACCAAACCGCCAAATTCGGTATTTTTATCAAAGATTGTTACTGTATGACCGGCCTCCAGCAATTTTGCTGCGCAGGCAAGACCTGCTGGGCCTGCGCCTATTATTGCGACGTTTTTGCCGGCGGCTTTGTCGGGTATCTGCAATTTTGACCAGCCATTTTGGTTGGCCTTGTGGGCCAGATACTTTTGAATATCAGCGATAGGAAGCGGCCCATCGCCTATAAACTGCTGCAAGCAGTTGCCCTGGCATTGATGCTCTACCGGACACAGCCAGGCACAGACCTCGGCAAATATATTGGATTCTCTTAGAACCTGGTAAGCTGCCTGGTCATTGCCATCCAGGAATAGACTGATAAATTTTGGGATGTCGATGCCTGCAGGACAAGCAAGTTCACAGGTAGGTTCCTGGCAGTTTCGGCAGTCGGATGCAAGCCGCACCAGATTGTCTCTATCGCCGGCTCTTCCGCGCTTAAAGATTGGCCCATAGACTTTATTGTCCCGTATGACACAGCCTGTCATTCCGCCGTCCCTCATTATTTGTGTGCAGGCGCTGCAGGCTACGCAGACTTTGTGAGGGTCGAGGCGGCCTTTAGTGATAATATCTCTGGCGAAATCCGGATACGCAAAGGCCATTCGGCCTGCTCCAGTTAAGGTTACCAGGCCGTTGGCTTTGCTTGCTGCCGCCACGAAAGGCAAAAGCGTTCTTAGCCAGCTATAGCCGGTGCCGACAACTGCGATGTCGGGAAATTCTTTTTGAATTTCGCCTGTTAAGCTAATCAGTCTAACCACACCGACAAGGGGATGCTCAGGCTCAGCGTATCCGCCGACTATCGGCTCATTGAAGGGCCTGCCGATGTGCGGGTTGTAATAAGGATTTGCTATGGTGATGTTAATCAGCTTGATACCTCGCTTTTGCAAAAGGCTGATTAATTTCTTTGGCTCGGTCAAATCGGGTTTAGTATAGTCATCTTTGTCAACAGCCCAGCCGAATGGATACGGAATCGCATCATAAACGCCGAGGCGGGTAAAGATTGGCACATCAGGCCCAAGCTCTTTGCGGATTTTATCGATGACTTCGAGGAAAAATCTGGTTCGGTTCTCGAATGAGCCGCCGTATTTACCGGGCCGATTATAACAGGCAAAAAGCTCGTTAATCAGGTAGCCGTGACAGGATTTTATATCGATAGCATCAAAGCCGACCTCGAAAGCAAGCCTGGCCGCCTTAACGTAGGCATCCTGCAATTTGTCGAGATAATGGTCGGTTACGACAGGCCAATCGGCGGGGATTTTGCTTTTTGCATCGGGATTGGGTTTTTGCTGCGGAATCAGCAGGTCACGATAGGGGTCTCGTTGAGCTATAATCGGCTGGGCGGTGCTGCCGGGCTTACTATATCTGCCTGAGTGAGTCAATTGTGCTACTATAATCGGTCTGTGGCTCGGACCAAAACTTTCTTTTGCCTTTTCTCGCGCCCGTTTGATAAGTGCAGCAAAGCTGTCCTTACTATTTTCATTAAGCCACAGTTGTCTCGGATTAGCCCTGCCTTCAGGAACGATAGCCGTAGCTTCGGCCCAGATTAGGCCTGCACCGCCGGCTGTGAATCTTTCATATCGTCTGAAGGTGAGCTTTCCCGGCCGACCTTCGGCATCGCCATCGCAGCCTTCCATAGGATGGACAGCGAGCGAATTTGGTATGGCCAATGGGTCAAGCTGCACCGGCTGGGCCAGAATTGAGACGTCCTCTATCGCGTCGATAACGACACCAAGCTGGCCGGCTAACTGCCTTAAATCTTCGAGACTTCTTAGGCGAAACTGCCATTTTGAGTCTTTAGTTTTGAGTGCTGCGTTCTGAATATTCCGGTTTCTCCGTATTATGCAGACTGCAATTTAGCTTTCAGATAAGCTGCCGTATAGCTATGTTTATTTTGAATAATTTCTTCGGGCGAACCAGCAAAGACGACTCTGCCGCCGGCATCGCCGCCTTCGGGGCCAAGGTCTATTATATAGTCAGCCATTTTAATAACATCAAGATTATGCTCAATTACCACGACGGTGTTACCCATATCGCACAATCGCTGCAGGACATTTAAGAGGTTGTGAATGTCGGCAAAATGCAGACCTGTGGTCGGCTCATCGAGGACGTATAATGTGTGGCCGGTTGCAGCCTTGCCTAATTCTGACGAGAGCTTTACGCGCTGAGCTTCGCCGCCGGAAAGCGTGGTTGAGGATTGGCCTAATTGCATATAGCCCATGCCGACATCGTTAAGAGTCTGCAAAATCCGCATAATCGTTGGGAAATTCTCGAAAAAATGAAGGGCCTCTTCGATTCTCATATTGAGAACGTCGGCGATACTTTTGCCTTTGTAGGTAACCTGAAGGGTCTCGGGATTGTATCGAGTGCCTTTGCAGCTCTGGCAGGTTACATAGACATCGGGCAAAAAGTGCATCTCTATTTTTTTGGTGCCTTCTCCTTTGCAGTATTCGCAGCGGCCGCCTCTGACGTTGAAACTAAATCGGCCGGGTTTATAGCCGCGAATCTTGGCCTCACGTGTCATACTAAATAATTTTCTTATCAGGTCGAAAACGCCTGTGTATGTCGCGGGGTTACTACGCGGGGTTTTTCCGATAGGCGACTGGTCAATTTCTATGACCTTATCAATTTGAGAGGCGCCGAGAATTGTTTTGTGATTGCCCGGTTTTTCGCGCGAGCCATACAATCTACGTCGGAGCGCTCTTAACAAAATCTGATTGACGAGGGTGCTTTTGCCCGAACCCGAAACGCCGGTAACACAGGTAAAGACGCCCAGAGGGAATCCGACGTCGATATCTTTTAGATTATTTTCGGCGGCAGCTTTTACCTCGATGCACCTTCTCAGGTTATATTTTCTTCTTCGCAGCGGCAGGGCAATTTTCTTTCTGCCGCTCAAGTAGTCACCCGTCAGCGATTTTTCGCACCTGATAATGTCATTGAAGGTTCCCTGGACGACAACTTCTCCGCCTTGTGCGCCGGCTGCCGGGCCGATGTCAATAATATGGTCTGCACTTTTAATAATATCCTCATCGTGCTCGACCACTATTACGGTATTGCCGAGCCGGCTGAGGCGGCGTAAGATTCCCAGTAATCGCTCGTTGTCACGTTTGTGCAGACCAATTGTCGGCTCATCAAGCACATAACAGACGCCGACCAGGCCGCTGCCAACCTGTGTTGCGAGGCGGATTCGCTGGGCTTCGCCGCCGGCGAGGGTGCTGCTCATCCTGTTCAAAGTCAAATACCCCAGTCCCACATCGACCATAAACTGGAGGCGGGCCTTTATTTCCTTCAATACCTGGGAGGCAATCAGCGACTTTTCCTCATCCAGTCGCAAATTGTCGAAAAATTCCTGCGACTTCTCTATGCTCAATGAGGTAAGCTGGTGGATATTTTTGTCTCCAACAGTAACGGCGATAGCCTCAGGCCGAAGTCGCGTGCCCTGGCAGCTTCGGCAGGGCTGCTCCGATAGGTAACTATGCAATCTGGTCTTGACATATTCGCTGGTAGTGTTCTCCCAGCGGCGGGTAAGATTTGGTATAACTCCCTCGAACCAGAAGCCATATTGCTGCTCGTCAGCGGTGGTTGTGCCATTCATCAGAATCCTTACATACTCCTTTGGCATTCGCTCAAACGGTGTGGATTTACTGGTGTCCATATTTCTGCAGAAGCTTTTGATGAGCCGGTTGTAGAAGATATTCATTCTTTTGCCGCCTTTGCGCCAGGCATCGATAGCGCCGTTTTCAAGAGAGATGCTTTTATCAGGCACAATCAGGTCGGGGTCGAACTCCAGAATTGTCCCGAGGCCGTCGCAGCTCGGGCAGGCGCCATAAGGACTATTAAAGCTGAAAAGCCGGGGTGATAGCTCTTCAAGAGATGCCCGCGGATGCTGGGGACAGGCAAACTTTTCGCTATAGATTGTCTGCGTCCATCTGCCCTCTGTGCTGCCTGCCGGATTAGTAGCGGGCGCCTGTGACAAAACCAGGATTATCCCGTCGGCAAGTTTTAGTGCCGTTTCGACCGAATCGGCCAGGCGGACGCGAACCGCATCGTTGATTACAAGGCGGTCAACAACCGCTGCGATGTCGTGCTTTTTGTTCTTATCCAGAGCAGGGACATCGCGGATATCGTAAACATTCCCATCGACACGGACACGGACAAAACCCTCACGCTGAATACCAGCGAGAATGTCTTTGTGCTCGCCCTTTTTGCCGCGAACCAGCGGGGCGCAAATCTGGATTTTGGTGCCCTGCGGACGAGCGAGAATAGACTCTACTATCTGGGAAGAATGCTGGCTTGTAATCTCTCTGCCACATACCCAGCAGTGGGGGGTGCCTGCACGGGCAAAAAGCACCCTGAAATAATCATATATTTCGGTGGTCGTCGCTACTGTCGAACGGGGATTGCTGCTGGCGCTTCGCTGCTCAATGGCGATGGTAGGGGGCAGTCCGGTGATGTCGGCTACAGCCGGTTTTTGCATCTGCTCAAGGAACTGGCGGGCGTAGGCGCTGAGCGACTCGACATACTTTCTTCGGCCTTCGGCGTAAATGGTATCGAAGGCAAGCGAGCTTTTGCCTGAGCCGGAAATACCGGTAATCACAACCAGCTTATCACGAGGGATGCTCAGGGAGATATTCTTGAGGTTGTGCTCCGCCGCCCCTGTTATTTTAATCGCTTTTTCTATTCCCTGCGTCATAATACATTTTCTATATAAGAAGTAATGCGCCTGCGAAAATTCGGCAATAACCCAAACTAATAATTGTAACAAAAAGCTTCAAAAAGATAAAATGTTTTTGTTTGGCTCGATACTCGTCAAGAATTGAGCATCCAGCATCAAGAAAAAGTATGCAAATACAACAGCTACACAACTGGAACCTCTCGCCTGCAGAGGCGATAGCTTTGCAGCAAAGACTCAGAGGAAAGGTGGAACAGGTTGCGTTAGAAAGCCGGCCTAAAATCATAGCCGGCCTTGATTGCGCTTTAAGCAAGGATGGTCAAAGAATTGTTGCTGCTGTTGTGGTTTTAAGGACGCAGAGGATGGAAAGGAGCCTTTGGGGTAATTCCAAAGAAGGCGGTTTCGAGATTGTTGAAACGGCAAGCGCGGTTCAGGACGCAAGTTTCCCTTATATTCCGGGGCTGCTTTCCTTACGCGAATCGCCTGCGTGCCTTGCTGCTGTTGAAAAACTCATAAGTGAGCCGGATGTATTTATCATTGACGGGCAGGGCATTGCACATCCCCGCCGATTCGGCATTGCATCGCATCTTGGCCTGCTGTTTGACAAGCCAACCATCGGCTGCGCCAAAAGCAGATTGACCGGCACCTTCGAGGAGCCCCCATCAGAAAAGGGGACATATAGTTTGCTGAAAGACAAAAATGAAATTATTGGCGCGGTAATCAGGACACGCTCCAACATTGAGCCGGTTTACGTCTCGATAGGCAACAAATGCCTTCTACAAGATGCGATAGAAATCATCCTCGCTTATACAACGAAATACCGCATACCTGAGCCGACCCGCCTTGCCCATCAAATTGTCAGTGAACTAAGACTAAAAGCGTAAAGTTAAACTCACCCTACGTAGCCCTTCTCCGAAGTTCTACCAAACGATGAAGCAATACTTTGCAGAGTAGGAAACGCAAAGCGAAAAACTGTTGAATTCCCAGTTTCACGTTTTCCGTTTTGCCTTTTCAGTTCCCCCAACCGGAGCCCCCTAATCCCACTTATGTTTTCCAAGAGACTTGAGAATCTTTTCGGCACAATCAAGAGCGGCTAACCCCTCTTCGGCGCTGACCTGTGGAGCAAAGGAGCTATCAGCGACAGCTCGCAGAAATGCCTCCTGCTCCAAACGGACAGGTTCCTTATCATCTATCTGGAGCTGCTCGATATGTAACAAGCCCGGCCAGTTTACCGATGTAGCATCAAAATCGCCCTTACCCCTATGCTCTTTTATCCAGTTGACGACATCGATATTCGGGTCGCGCTTAATGAAGATGGCGTTTTTGTTAAGATAATCCACGCTTAAATATCCCTGCCGGCTGAACACTCTGACCTTTCGCTCGGTTTTCAGGGCTAATCTGGAGGCGGTGATATTGGCGATGCAGCCATTCTCAAAAATAATCCTGGCGCTGCAGATATCTTCTTTGTCGTCAACGACACCGAGACCTACTGCGTCAACCTTCTTAACTTTGCTTGCCGCCAGAGACAGAATAATATCGATATCATGAATCATTACATCTAACACAACACCGACATCGGTCGAGCGGAATGGATATGGACTTATGCGATTGGCCTCGATAAATTTCGGCTCGATGTTGAGCCGTTTCATTGCCACAACGACCGGGTTGCACCGCTCAGAATGCCCTACCGCCACAACGCTTTTGCTTTTTCTTGCCAGATTTACAATCTCTTTTCCCTCTCGAGTGTTTGCCGCGAGGGGCTTTTCAATCAGAACAGCGATATTTTTCTCGATAAAGATTTTAGCCAGCTCGAGATGTGTTACCGTGGGAGTTGCTATCGTTACAGCATCGACCGCCTCTATGATATCAGCGTATGATGTCGCGGCCTGACAATTGTACTCATCGGCGAGACGCTGTGCCTTTTCGCCAATTATATCGACTATGGCAACAAGCTGGCTTTGGGGCAACTGGCTATAGACCTTGGCATGAATCGTGCCCATCTTGCCAGCGCCTACAACCGCAGTGCGTATCTTAGTTTGTCCTTCGTAGTTCATAGTTCGGATCAGTGCTTTCTGAATGTCTCCAGGTATCTGCCGAATTGATGCTGACTGCTTTTGGTTATCGCATCAATCATCGCCCTGATATTTTCATCGAGATTGTCTGTCTGCGCCAGAGCTTTTGCATTCTCCAGCAATGTGCCGCGCTGTCGATAAAGCTTTCTATATGCCTCGAATATACGCTGCTGTTGCTCGTCGGTAAAACCGGCGCGCTGCAAACCTCGCTTGTTAACGCCCCGAATCCTTGGCGGATAATGTCCGCTGACAATTAGAAATGGCGGGATATCCCTGTTAATACCGGCAAATCCTGCGGCATAGGCCCACTTACCCATAGTGACAAACTGATGCAGTCCGACAAGACCGCTAATCCAGACTCCCGTCTCTACCCTGCAATGTCCGCCTATGTGCACACAATTACTCATAACAATTTTATCTTCGAGCAGGCAATCGTGCCCGACGTGGGAACTAACCATAATGAGATTTTCATTTCCTATTCTGGTCTGCTTTTCTGGATGCATACTCGGATGGATTGTCACGTATTCACGGAAGGTATTGCCGTCACCTATTACAAGCCCGCCGATTTTGGTATTCGGCGATAAAGCCAGCACCTGCGGCCTGCACCCAATCACACAATTAGGGAAAAATTGGTTGTTCTTGCCAATCTTGATATTTCCATCAATAACCACATTGGCACAGATGATACTGCCGGAGTCGATGGAAACACCATCTCCAATAACGCAATTAGGCCCAATTATAACATCTGTGGCCAACTTCGCATTTTTACTAATTACTGCACTGGGATGTATGGTAGTCATTCTAACCCTTCTACCCCGCACCAATCCCTCGACTCCGCTCGGGATGGTGAGCCTGTCGAACCATTGATGCGGGGGTGCGGGGCTGTAATCCTAAATATCCGGTCGTATAAGTGCCTGGTCATCAACAAGCATAAATCTGATTTGAGCTTCAGCGACCACCCTTTCGCCGACCATTGCTTTGCACCGGCACTGTGCTGTTTTTTTGCCGACCCTGACCGCCTCAGCAGTAAGGATAAGCTGGTCGCCTGGCACAACGGCCCTGCGAAGTTTTACATCATCCATACTTAATAGCACTGCCAGCTTACCGGTGTGCTCCAATCTCTGAGCGAACAATAGCCCCGACACCTGCGCCATCGCCTCGACTATAAGAACGCCAGGCATAATAGGCATACCCGGGAAATGTCCCTGAAAGAAATGCTCATTAAAGGTGACATTCTTTATCCCCTTTATCCGCGTATCACCTTCAATCTCGATTATTCTATCAACCAGCAAAAATGGATAACGGTGAGGTAGAACCTTGGCAATCTGGCGAATATCAAGTATCGCATCTGTGCCGAATTTGCGGATACGCTCTTCCTGCTGAGCCTGTTCATATAATCTTCTGGCGAGCGCCTGATTGAGCGAGTGGCCGCTTTTATAGGCGACAATCCTGCCTTTAACAGGCCGACCCACAAGCGCAAGATCGCCAATTAAATCGACAATCTTGTGCCTGACACACTCATTTGGGAACCTGAAGCTGTTTTTAATGGGGCCATCCGAATTTATAACAAGGATGTCACGTGGGCTCAGGTGCGTGCCTATTCCACGTGCCTGGAATTGTTTAGCCTCAGCTTCGAGCAGAAACGTCCGGGCCGATGCAAGCTGCTTTTCAAAGCTATCGGCGGTCACCTGACAGCTAAAAATCTGCCTGCCGATACCGGTGTGCCCGCCGTAATCTAAATCATAAGTGATACTCAAACCATCTTCAGAGTATGGCAAGGCATATATCGCAGTGTCACCGGCGGTAATACTTATAGGCTCTCTAATAACAATTTCTTTTCGCTTAACATCCTGCTCAACCGACCCGATGTGCTTGAGGATTTTGAAATACTCGGCGCTGCTGCAATCCGGAGCCGGCATCTCAGGGCCATCAACCTCTATAAGGACGTTATCAATCTCCATTGCGCTCAATGCTGCCATACAATGCTCGATGGTTTCTATGCTGACAGGACCCCTCCTTATCGTGGTGCGTCGGCTGCGCTCTGCAAGACTCGGTGCAACGCCGCTAATCCGCACAGGCTCGGGGGTATCGATTCGCACAAAAACTATCCCGGCATCGGCAGGAGCAGGGCGAAGAACAACTTTTGCATCCTTGCCGCCGAACATACCTTTGCCGGTAATCTTGCCTTCACTTTTTATCGTCTTTTGCAGCCTCAAGTTTCTCCAGCCTCTTTGTTAGCTGTTTTAATTGCTCAGCAATTTTCGGTAATCGCATTGTCAAGCTGATTATTCTCCACGCCTGTTTTCTTTCAATCGCCGGTGCCCCAAGCAATTGCATACCAGCAGGAGTATCGCTGCCAACGCCGGATTGGGCAGCGACCATAACGCCGTCTTTTAACTCAATATTATCCGCCAGTCCAACCTGCCCACCGAGCACAACACCATCACCTATTTTGCAACTGCCTGAAATACCGACTTGTCCTGCTATCAGGCAGCATTTGCCAATCACGACGTTATGCGCAATTTGCACGAGGTTGTCTATCTTTGTGCCAGCCCCAATTACCGTATTTCCGAATTTGGCCCTGTCAACGCAGCAGTTAGCCCCTATCTCGACAAAGTCCTCGATTATCACTCCGCCGTTATGCGGGATGAGTTTGTGACTGCCGTTTATAAAAGCATAACCAAAGCCGGTCGAGCCAATTGTGGTGTTTGCCTGAATTATACAATTGTTGCCGATAGAGCAGTTATGATAAATCACGACATTGCCATCGAGTCGGCAGTTTTTGCCTACGGTCGAGTTCTGGCCGATTTTGCAGCCGCTGTCAATAATTGTGTTTTCTCCAATTTCGACCGCATCCTCAATAACCACGCCTGCGCCGATGGCAGCAGTTTTATCTATGCTGACATTTTGCCCGATTTTAGCGGTTGGGTCAATACCCTGCGCCGGCGGTTTCAATTTGGGTGCAAAGATATTCAGAGCCTGTATTAACGCAGCATTCACATTTTTAACAATCAACTGCGGTCTATCAAAACCCTCGACCTGCTTATCAACAATAACCGCAGCCGCACACGACTTCTTGAGAGCTGCTATATGCTTATCATCTGCAACAAAAGTAATATCGCTTTGGCCGGCAGCCTCCACCGGCCTGACAGCAGTTATCTGCCTCTCAAGCCCTTCGGTGCAACCGGATAACTGCGCACCGAGCCGCTGGGCTAATTGTGCAACTGTCAATCCCATCGTAAGAAAACTTACAAGTTAATCCGCCGCACATCCGGCGGATAAAAGCGTTCAGCGAAAAATTGTTGATTCCCAATAATCTGGCGCTTTGCCCTACTTTAGCTCTTCTTTGGCATCCAATCGGGCTACTACCTCGCTGGTAAGGTCTAAACAACCGGCAGTATACAGCACCTTATGGGTGCTCAGGGTCATCATAAGCTGATCAGCACTCTCCATAGGAAACTCAGGTTCGTCCGCTCCCAGCACCAATTCAAGTCCTTTTTGCTTGGCTAATTCAGCGGTTATCTGCAGGATTTCACTATAAAGCTCTTCCATCCATTTTTGGTCCTTCGCAGACCTTTCTTGATTGATTACCTGCTGTTGCACGTCAAGTTTAGCCCGCTTTTCCAGTAGCTCTTTATACTGCGTCAGATAATCGACGCTACCCCGCTTAAGGGTTTTGAGGCCTGCTTCCTGAGCCTCAATCTCTTTCGAAAGCTTCTCCAGCTCTGCTCTCACTTTGGTCTGTTCAGTCATAACGTCAGTACGGTACTTGGCATTTCTTTTGGAGTCACGAAAGACCTTCCTGATACTTACAATGCCTGTTTTTGAAGAGGGTTTATCGGTTTTCGGCTGGGCGTGGCTATCTATCCCTGTCGGATAACCTGCCAGCAGAACCACCGCACTTACCAAACAACCCAACATAATCGTCCTAATTTTCATAGTTAAATCCTTTCCTGAACTTTGCACATTACAACGACTTTACAGGTAAAAAAATTGCGGTCTTAAAACAGCCCGCCAATAGAGAAACTAAAAGTCTGCGCCTCGTCGTCATCATCTTTCATAAACGGCGTGGCAAGCTCAAACCTCATCGGCACGGGTCCGAACCACTGCGGTACAAGTATCTGTATGCCCGTCCCTATCGCAGCACGGTAGCCGCCGGTATCTATCATACCGCTATCAGCAAAAAATAACGCCGAAAAATTCTCGCCTATCAAAGGCATAGTTACTTCAGCATTGGCCAGAAATATCCAGTCACTTCCTATCGGGTCCTTTCGCAGCGGATTAGGAACGTTAGTCTGCAGACCTCTTGTACTGATACCCCTATAATCAAAACCGCGGATGCCGTAAGTGCTGGTGCCGCCTGCGTAGAACTTTTCAAAAGGCGGCGCATCACCTATCACGGTAGCACTGCTGAGCTTTGCAGCCAGAACAGTCTTGCGTCCCAGCAAATCCTCGTAAAGCGTCCGATACTGTACATAAACGCCCTTTAATATGCCAAAATCTTGTTCGCCTGTAACCTGCTCATAGCTGGTATCAAAGTTGTAGCCCCTGCTGGGTGTGAACCTATCATCGGTCATATTTCTGCCGACACCAAACCGCACTCCGGTAAGAAAATTCTTGCCTTCCATGTCCCGGATTTCTTTAGGTGCGTCATAATCTATACTGGCGACATCAACGTTCTCAGCTCGAAAGGTAAGGCTTTTTCGCCAGCGCCTTTTGAGCCGTTGCTCAAACCCTACAGAAGCACGAAGGCGTTCCTCGTAGTAGCTTTCCCTGCCCCTTAAGTAACTTGAGCCAATCACATCCAGAGATGTGGGTTTATCGCGAAAGTATGGTTCGGTGAACGCAATCGAATACTGGCTGACCACTGTGCCCGGCTCCAGCGCCATCCTTAAGGTCTGGCCCGCACCCTTAAAGGATTTCATTGTGATAAAGTCACCGAAACTTTCGGGCCAATCCTTTATGTCAAAATTGCGCTGCTCATAAATCAATCGACCTATAACACCTGCGTCACTACCAAACGCAACACCTGGGCTCCACATTCCGGTCAGGCCTTCTTTTATGTCAACCCCGACATCTTTGCGGTCCGTTGCCTCATCGGCGGTGCTGACAGGCGCGATGATTGTCTGCTCAGCCATCAGCATTCTTTGCACATCTCTTTCCAGCCTGCCGCCGCCTTCTTTGGGTGCTATATTTGCGTTATACAATTGGCCTGGCGTAAAATCGTATTCATCTAATATCCGCCGGATGACCTTATCTTGCGTGACCTCATTGCCGCTTATGTCAATTTGTCCTATCCGAAATTGGTTACCTTCAGTGATGCTATACTCCACATCGACAACATTATTGCCAGCCGGCTGTGAGCCAGCTTGTTCAAACCCGCCTTCGGCGGGTGCAAATATTACACGTTGCTCGACATCCGCATCGACAAAACCGTTCTCGTTATAAAGCCTGCGAATCACCATGGCATACGCATTTACACTTCGCTGTCGATAAACCTGGCCTGGCTCAAGCTTCAGGCCCGCTCGCAGCCCATCCAGCTTGGCCTGGTCATAAAACTTATTGCCGGTGATAATGATTCGCCTGATTTTGTAAACAGGTCCCTCCTCAATTATAAAGGTGATATGGCTTTGGCCCTCGGCGCGAATACTGTGATTGAGAAAGCCCCTCTGAAAATAAATATCCCGCAGTCTCTCTACGTCAGCAGCAATTTTCTGGTCAGTGTAGAAACTGGGCCGAATAAACCACTCGTGAGTTCGGGTTTTGATTATTTTTTTGAGGTCGGCGGTTTTTATAGCCGAATTGCCCTTGAACCGAATCGACTTAATCTGTATCCTCGGACCTTCATCGATTGCGTAAATAACTTTGCCTTGCGATAAACTATCGCTGTCCAGCATTACACGGGTGTGAGGGAAACCTTTTTGGCGATAAAATTCAGATATAGTGCCTCGGCCGGATTCGGCTAAAATCGGGTCCAGGTAATCGCCTGCCTTGAAGTCAAGTTTCTTGCGAAGGGTCTTATTCTTGAAGCTGCGATTGTCGATAAATTCAATCGATTTCACGACCCGCTTATCGCCGGAATCAACCGTTGGCTTGACGGCAGGCTTTTCTTTTTTCCAGATGCTTATAGGCGCACAACCAGAACCTGCTAAAAAAGTAAAAAGTAAAAAGTAAATAGGTAAAAATAACCGGATAAAACAATCTTTTTTCAGTTTTTTATTTTTCACTTTTGCCTTTCTGCTTTTCACTATTTTTGCCACTCCTTCGACTTCGCTCAAGATGGTGAGCAACGTCGAACCAAAAGGCACCAAGACACTAATTCTACGACGTATTTGTTTTTTATCTTCGTGATTTTGTGTCTTCGTGGCTGAAATTTCTAAAACGGCACCATCCCGGAGGCCGGCTCACTTACCTCAGAACGGTTCTCGAACCTCGTAATTTTTTCCCTGAAGGTCAGCTCCACAGTCGCGGTCGGGCCATTACGCTGCTTGGCTATTATAAGCTCGGCGCGACTTGTCGGCTCGTAACCTTCGTCACTGTGATGATAATAATCCTCACGGTGCAGTAATATTACCACATCGGCATCCTGCTCAATCGCGCCGCTTTCTCGCAGGTCGCTCATTCGAGGCCGATGGTCTTCTCGACCTTCCGGAGCACGGTTCAACTGACTTAACACCACAGCGGGAATATTAAGCTCTCTGGCTAAAGCCTTAATATAACGAGAGATTTCGGTTATTTCCTGCTGACGGGATTCAACTCTGCGGTCGCCCATGCTCATCAACTGCAAATAATCTACAATCACGCACTGGATTCCGTGCATGCTCTTCAGTCTTCTTGCCTTGGCACGAAGCTCCAGCGGCGTCAGCGTCGAGGTATCATCGATATAAATCGGCGCTTTAGCCAGCTCGTCACAGGCATCGGCCAGCATCCTGTAATCCTCTTCGGCAAGCAAGCCCTTGCGGACCTTCTGGCTATCAATATGACTGACACTGCACAAAAATCTCTCAGCTATTTGCTGCCTGCCCATCTCCAGCGAAAATATCGCGACCGGAATCTTTTCGACGGCCGCCAGATGCTCTGCGATATTCAATGCTAAGGAGGTCTTTCCCATACTGGGTCTGCCGGCAACGATTATCATTTCGCCATTCTGCAGCCCGCAGGTCCAATCGTCTAACTGGTAATAGCCGGTAGCCAATCCCGTAACGAGACTCCCCGTTCGCTTCTGAATAAGCTCAAAGGAGTGCTTCACCATATCCATTATAGCGATAACTTCGCCGGTAATGCTTTTATCCGTGACGGCGAATATCCTGCGTTCCGCCTCATCAAGCAATCGCGCCGTATCGCCATTCTGGCTATATGCGTCGTCTAAGATTTCGCCGGCAGCGGCAATAAGCTCTCGCAGCAGCATCTTTTCTTTGACGATTTTTGCGTAGTATCCGACATTGGCCGAAGACGGCACCGACTCCAGAATTTTTGCGATATATTCTACTCCGCCCACCTCTTGCAGTTGCCCGCGTTTTTCAAGCTCGTCTCGAAGCAGGACCGCATCTAAGCCGACCCCTCTGTTCTTTTCGTAAAGCGCAATTAAGGCCTCGAATATGTAGCGGTGCTCAACCCGGTAAAAGGCATTGGATTTGATTAGCTCAACGACCTGATTGATACAGTCCGGCTCTATTATCATCGAGCCAAGAACCGCCGCCTCCGCCGCCAGAGACTCGGGTATGCTCCGCACGGCAGTTAACCTGCCGGTAACACTCGACTGGCTGGAAACGCTGCCGGATACTTCAACCACTTGAGCTCCTTCTTTATCTGCCATACTTCGCTCCTTCCTCCGTCTGGCAAGGTGTAAGTATCAATAATAAGACCATAGATATAAAATATAGTGCATAAGAGCACAAGGCACAAACTCGAACCACGATATACGAAAGACGAACGACGAATCACAAGCTAAGTACCGTCCGGCTCGGCAGTAGTGGTCTGCTCAGGGACGATTACCACGTTGACGGTAGCGGTCAGGTCATCGGCAAATTTGAGGGTTACCTGGTGCGTTCCAACCTGCTTTATATGCTCCGGCAACTGGACAACCTCATCAGCAACCTCAAGGTTCTGGGAGCGCAGATTGGCTGCGATTTGCTTATCGGTAATCGAGCCAAACAGAATTCCCTGCTCATTGGCTTTGGCAGCGATGACGGCTTCCGCCCCCTGAACGGATTTGGCTATCTCTTCAAGGCGACTCCTTTCACGAACCCTTTGCTCAGAGCGTTTTTCTTTTTCTTTGGCGATGGCCTTTACATTTTGTGCGGTAGCAATCTTAGCCAGACCTTGAGGCAAGAGGTAGTTTCTGGCGTATCCTTCACTTGTCTCGACGATGTCGCCGAGCCAGCCTAATTTTTTAACATCCTCGCAAAGCAAAACTTTCATTCTTCGACTCCTTTCAGTCGAGTATCGAGTATAGAGTTTAATTTTTTGCCACAAAGGCGCCAAGACACCAAGTCTTTTTAATTTATAAATTCTTTTGTGACTTTGTGTCTTCGTGGCTGATCCAGTATCGAGATTAAGCAGTGAACGGCAATAGCGCCATAAACCTGGCGCGTTTAATTGCCATTTTGGCCTTTCTCTGACATTTAGCGCAGTTGCCGCTGCGCTTACGCGAGTAAATTTTCCCTCGATTTGTCAGAAGCTTTTGCAGAGTCTCGATATCTTTGTAGTCAATATATTTTTCGCCTCTTCTGCAAAAGCGGCAGGCTGTCTGTTCACGAGCCCTGACACCGTATGGTTCAGGGCGAGTACCTGTAATCATCGGTCCACGGTGGGATGCCCCACGTGGTGTCCCATTTCTGTTAGTCTGTTCCATTTTATCTCCGTCATTTTTGCCACAAAGGCGCCAGGACACTAAGTCTATGACGTATTTATTTTTTATCATGGTGACTTTGTGTCTTCGTGGCTGAAATTCTCCCGTAAGGGATACTGCGTATTAAAACGGTATATCATTGCTGGGTCCGCCAGGTTGCTCTGGCTGGGGTTCAGCGCCCATACCCCCATCTGACGGCAAGTCAGGATGTTCGCCTGCCCCAGCACCGTCCGGTGCGGGGCCCGCCTCCGGCGGGGCACCGCCGGCGCCGGGCAAGAAGCGAAAATTCTCAACAGTAACCCTGTGCTTACTGCGCTTGGTGCCATCCTGAGCGGTCCAGGAGTCAAATGTGAGTCTGCCCTCAACAAAGACAGGCCTGCCCTTGGTCAGGTATTTATTGATATTTTCTGCCTGTCTGCCAAACGCCCTGCAATCAACAAAGCAGGTCTCATCTCTGGCTTCGCCATTTTTTCCTGTCCACCTGCGGTTGACCGCCAGCCCAAAATCAACCACTGCGGTCTGATTGGGCGTATAAGACAGTTGCGGGTCGCGCGTCAGATTGCCCATCAGCAAGACTTTATTAAAACTGGCCATAATTAAACTCTTCCTTTTCCTTAATCTCAACTACTTTGTTTAGTAGATGAGCGAATGCGTTATCTCATATTCTCATCTACTTAAATACTCATTTACTCAGCGACACCCTCGGACATCCGGTTTTCTTGCTGCTCTTGTTGGTCTTCTTTTTGAGCGGCTTCTTCCGGAGCCCTTGGTTTGTCTTTTTCTTTCTCTATCTTTATAGCAGGTGTTTCTTTGTCAAGGTCGTCTTGTGTTAGATGGTCAGCCCTTAGAATCAGAGCTCGCATAATCTTCTCTGATAATCGAACATCCCGCTCAATCTGGCTGATTCTGGGCCCTTCAGCTCTAAAATACGTAAGAATATAGGTGCCTCTGGTTTTACTCCTGATTGTGTATGCGAGCTTTCGTTCATCCCATTTTTTCATTGAGACAAGGTCGGCTCCGGCCCGTTCCAGTATCGTCCTGATAGCCGCAAGGATTCCATCCCAATCGGCCGTAGCCAGTGCCGAATCAACAAGAAACATTCCCTCATACAATTTTTTTGTTACATTCTGCGTTACAGTTTCCAAATCAATTACCTCCATAAATAATTCATATTTCATCGACTACGTTAAACTTGTTCATTGCTGTTGCGATACCAAGCTCAATCCAGCAAAGCACGGCATCTTTCGCCCGCTCAATGGCCTTATCCAGCAGCTGCCGCTGATTTTTTGGCGGTTTAGCGAGCACATAATCAACAGAATCCGGCTTGTTGCTTTGACCGATGCCCACACGCAGTCGTGCGAACTGGTCGGTGCCGAGCTTATCGATGATATCCGTCAGGCCGTTATGGCCGCCCGCTGAACCTTTTGCCCGGATGCGAATCTTGCCAGGCTCTAAAGCCATATCATCAAGCACCACAAGCAGCTCGCTCAAAGGCAGCTTGTAAAATTCAATTGCCTTTGCGACCGCCTGGCCACTACGGTTCATAAGCTGCCAGGGCTTCAACAATATTAACTTTTTATCTGCAAATTCGCTCGACCCTGATCGAGCACCGAATTTTCTTTTTGTTATATCTATTGCCAGCTCTTTTGCCAGCAAATCGAGAACCTTAAAACCCATATTATGCCGCGTATCGATATACTTCTGACCCGGATTGCCAAGCCCAGCCACTATCCTTAAGCGGTCCATAATCTATCTCGCCTCGTTTGTCGCCAAGTTAGCGACCTAGTCGGCAGGGTCATTTTTTCTCCTCTTGCTGCTCTTGGGCTTCTTCTTCAGATGGCTTTACCTCAGTGATAACCTCTGGGACAGCGGGAGCCTCTGCCTCAATTTCTTCTGTGGTCTTGGCAGCAAGGACAACGCTGCAGGCAGCCACCAGCGTATCCGGCACACTTATCAGCTTAACGCCTTCAGGCAGTGCGATATCGCGGGCGTGCAGAGCATCGCCGATTTTCATATCCTTTACTGAGACGGCGATAACCTCAGGAATATCCGTCACCTTGCACTCAACCTCCAGATGGCCCGCATGTTTTTCAATAATAGCGCCTTCGTGTGCACCGTATTCGATACCTTTAAGCTCAATCGGCACAGCTACCCTGACCGTCTCGCTGACATCGACAAGCATCAGGTCTGCGTGGATAACAGACTTACCCAGATAGTCGTACTGCAGGTCCTTGACAAGCATTTTCTCTTTTTTTCTGCCTATCTGCACATCCATCAGCCGATGCCCGTGATGAAGCTGCTCAATGAAACTATGGGCATCCAGTGAAATAGCCATTGGCTCCTGTTTGTGGCCATACACAATCACGGGTATGCGGCCCTGCTTGCGTAACTTGGCTGCAGCTTTTGAGCCGCTCTTTTCCCGAACTTCTGCTTTCAAAACTGTCGTCTTTTCCATAACTTGTTCACCTTCATTCGTGAATGCGAATATGCGTTTACCCATTTTTAATTTTTTGCCACAAAGGCACCAAGACACCAAGTCTTTTTAATTTATAAATTCTTTTGTGACTTTGTGTCTTCGTGGCTAATCATAGACTAATTTTACCCGTCCAAAACTGTTCAAATAGATTGCTGACCGATTCGTTTCTGTGAATTCTTTTTATCGCCTCACCGAGCATTGGCGCGACGCTGAGGACCTTTACCTTGCCGAGCTTTCTGGCGTCTTCGCTTAAGGGTATCGTGTCAGTAATTACAATCTCATCGATAGGACTGTGTGCCAGCCGACCAAAGGCCTGCGGCGTGAAAACGCCGTGGGTGGCACCAACATATATTTTCTTGGCCCCGCGCTGTTTAACCAGTTTAGCGGCGCTGCAAATGGTGCCGGCGGTGGCGATGATATCGTCGCACATCAGGATGTTCTTATTCTTGACGTCTCCTATTATTTCGTAGGCGTCCACTTCGCTGCCGCTGACTCTTTTTTTGTGTATTATTGCCAGGTCTCCGCCGACGTGCGACACATATTTAGCCGCCGTTTTGATATTGCCTACGTCCGGCGAGACAACAGCTACGTTGCGGATTTTTTTCTTTTTGAAATATCTGCTGAGCACCAGCTCCCCTGTCAGATGGTCAACCGGTATGTCAAAAAATCCCTGCAGCTGCTGAGCATGCAGGTCTATTGTCAGAACTCTGTCGGCTCCGGCGGCGGTAATAATGTTTGCAACAAGTTTGGCGGTGATGGGCACTCGTCCTTCATCTTTTCTATCCTGGCGGGCATATCCGAAGTAAGGAATAACCGCCGTGACCCGTCGGGCGCTGGCCCTCTTTAAGCAGTCAAGATAAATCAAAAGCTCCATCAGATTTTCATCGACAGGCTTGCAGGTTGACTGCACAACGAAACAGTCCCTGCCGCGAACATTATCTTCTACCCTGATGGCCTTTTCGCCATCCGGGAACCTGTCGATTTCAGCGTCTCCAAGCGAGATACGCAGATATTTGCAAATCGACCTGGCCAGTGGCGAGTTACTTGTTCCCGAAAATATTTTCAGTTCTTCATTTAGAGCCACTTGGACTCTCCTTCTGTCCTATTTTTTCTATACTTTCCTGCGAAACAACCGTCCCTGCGTTTATATGTGAGTCGTCTTTTAGCGTAAGCGGCGCTATAAGTATCGCACCGGAGCCGATGTAGCAATTGTCACCTATGGTTGTGCGGGTGACCTTCTCGCCGTCAAAGTTAGCTGTTATTGAACCGGCACCAACATTGACGTTGCGCCCCACCGTGGTGTCGCCAATGTAGCTATGGTGCCGGGCACGGACGCCATCAGCTAATGATGAGTTCTTAACCTCCGTAAAGACACCCAGCACAACATTATCTCTCAGAACCGTGCCGTGCCGTAGATAAGCGAACGGTCCGATTCGGCAACCCTCGCCGATTTTGACCTCGCCGTGAATATACGTGAATGGCTCAATCACTGTATCTTGCCCGATTTGTGCCCTTGCATCAATCCAGGTATTGTCAGGGTCAACTATAGTGACGCCACGCTCCATCAGCTCCTGCTGAATCCGCTGCTGCATAATCTTGCTGGCGGCACTAAGCTGGGCCCTGCTGTTAACCCCCACCGCCTCTTCAGGACGAACCGCCGTAACAGCCACGACCTTATGCCCGCTGGCGATGATGTAAGAAAGAGCATCCGTCAGGTAGTATTCGCCCTTGACATTATCGGGTTTAACGTGTTCGAGGGTCTCGAAAAGAATCTTGTTGTTGAATAGATAATAGCTGGGGTTGACCTCCCTGATAGCGAACTGCTCGCGTGTGCAGTCGCTATCCTCAATGATGCCCTGTATGTTGCCATAGGCATCACGGATAATCCGCCCGTAGCCGGTCGGGTCATCTAAAATTGCTGTCGCCAATGTTACTGCAGCGTGTTCAGTATTATGCTTTTCTACTAGTATCTTCAATGTTCTGCCGCGAATCAAAGGCCCATCGCCGCAAACTACCAGCGTTTGTCCCCCAAAATCAGCAAGATGCTCCTTACAGCACAGGACCGCATGGCCGGTCCCAAGCTGCTCGCTCTGGTGAACCCAGATAATATCCGAATTCTCAGCGAACTGTTCCTTGACCTGGTCGGCGCCGAAGCCAACCACGACGTATATCTTTTCTACGCCGACTTCCTGGCAGGCATCCAGCACGTATGCCAGCATCGGCCGACCACAGACTTCGTGCAGCACCTTTGCACGCTGCGTGGTCATCCTGCTGCTGACCCCTGCTGCCAGTATTATCGCCACCCTTTTGGCTGCGCCAGCTTCATCAGTTTTCAGTTTTGAATTTTTCATTTTGAATTTCCAAAGCTACCCGGCCAGGACTCGAACCTGGAATATGAGGACCAAAACCTCATGTGTTACCATTACACCACCGGGTAAATTGGCCGTTTTTGCTGCCTAGCAAAGAACCACAATTACCAAATCCTCAAATAATCAATAGCTTGTCACGGGTCCCGCACTAATTTTGGAATCTCAACTTTCGATTACCACGAAGGCCCGTATTACCGAGCGGACCTGCGAATTCAATTAGTCGCCAGAATCCCAAAATTTGTACAGGACTGGATTGGCCCTATCGGAGGCTTGAGTCAGCTAAGCCGTGATACTGCTAACCCCAACGAAAGCGAAAAATTCAAAACGAGAAGCTAAAAAATGTTGAGTTCCACAGCTTTACATTTTTCGTTTTAAGTTTCACGCTTTTTTTCGGCCCCGTGCGATAGGGCAATCGGGTCCAGTTTTTTCAAAGATAATACTATATCCAATTCACGCCAGCCAATCAACCCTTTTTCTAACAAAAATTCTCGCAATGCCCCATTTTTGACCTGGCTCTGGCTGTAAGCAGTGCTTTTGGAGCAGGTTAGATAATTACAAGAACCGTCCGCCGTAGCGGATAGCAAAGGCCAAAATTTTTACTCTTTGGCCTGCATAACCTGCTAACTGTCCACAAAGCAGGACCTTTTCCTGCACTTGTGCGCACACATATAGCCTCAGAATATGCGCCAGTTATTAGTTGCAGGCCCCAGAAGTTGGCTGGTGAATTTGGCTGTTGGTTTGGTTAATCCATCGCTCAGTTGTCAAATAAATCTCTGGATTATTTTTCTTGCAATCTGTCTGTGCTTGCTTATACTTTGGTTTTTTAGAACTTTATAGCAGATTCGGAGCCTGACAATGAATTTCGTCAAATGGTTACGCAAGAATAACACAAAGATTATGGCCATCGTGGTCGTAGCACTGATGTTCTTGTTTATCGGTGGCGAATATCTCCAGCAGTTAGGCCAAAGAAGGTCCCGACGCCAGACGATAGCCTACTTTCTCGATAATAAGAAAATTACAAACTATGACCTGACCTTAGCTCAGCAAGAGCTCGAAATCCTTAAACTTCTCCGCGCAGATGACCTGCTCAGGGCACAGGACCTCAGAGGCGTCTTCTTGGGTGAGCTATTATTCTCCGAACGTAGGGCGCTGCCGGCACTAATGAGCCAGATAAAGCAAACTATAAGGGCAAACGGCTACAGAATCAGCGATAAACAAATCAGCGATATTTACAAGCGCTCCTGGCCAAGCAACCTGTATTGGCTGCTATTGACAGAAGAGGCCCAGCAGGTCGGCATCAAGGTCGCAAATGAGGAGGTCGGTAATCTGCTCGGCTACGCAATACCGCAGCTATTCAACGGCCAAACATATTCACAGCTCGTCGCAGTATTGGTCAACCGACACCGAATATCTGAAAAGTCGTTGCTGACAACCTTCGCCAAATTGCTGGCAGTTATGCAGTACGCACAATTGATTAGCGCGAACGAAAATGTCACCACCTCACAAATAACACACATCGCAAGCTGGGAGAATGAAACCATTGACGTCGAATTTGTAAAATTCGACTCGGAAGTTTTCGCCAGAGACCAGAACCAGCCGGGCGAAGAAAAATTACTGGAACATTTCAATACGTTCAAGAAATTCTTTCCCGGCAATATAACCGATGAAAACCCGTGTGGCTTCGGATATAACTTACCCGACCGCGTTCAGCTCGAATACTTATCTCTAAAGCTCGATGACGTTTCGCGCACGGTGACGCCGCCCTCTCAAGAAGAAATAGAAGAATACTACCAAAAAAATAGAGACCAGCTTTTCTCCGAACAGGTTCCTGCCGACCCAAATGACCCTAATTCAACACTTGTTAAACGAACAAAAAGCTACGCCGAGGTTGCAAATATCATTTCAAAACAGCTTCTGCAAAGCAAAATAAATTCCAAAGCAGAAAAGATACTCCAGGAAGCCAGAACACTCACCGAGGCCAATTGGAAAGATACGGATGCAGAGTCTGTAACTCTTACCGCCGAACAGCTCAAACAAATGGCCGGTGACTACAATTCTGCCGCCACCCAACTAACCGAAAAATACAAAATCAAAATATATACAGGCCAAACAGGTATCCTTAGCGCTGCTGATATGCAAACAGATGTGCATCTGTCAACTTTATACCTGCAGGGCTATGGATATAATCCCATAAGATTGACCCAGATGGTATTTGCCGTTGACCAGCTCGCCGCCAGCGAACTGACACCGTATGATATGCCAAAACCAAAATTGTATGAAAACATCGGACCTGCTTCAGACCTCTTAGGACAGATAATGGCTGTTGTCCGCGCAATTAAAGCCGAAAAGGCATCCGAGCCGGAAAGCATAAATCAAACCTTCAGCATAAAAACATTTGACCTTGAACCAAACCAAATAGACCCAAATAGCACTAAAGAGCGTCCAAAAGAAATTTTTTCGGTCAAAGAAAAAGTTACTGAAGACCTTAAGAGACTCTCGGCAATGAACGCCACTAAAGGAAAGGCTGAAGAGTTTGTTAGCCTGGCAACAAAAGAAGGCTGGGACATTGCTCTGAACAAATTTAACGAGTTGCACCGACAATCCGCCAAACAGAACGAAGCTGACCCAAACATCTTCGAGCTGCAAAGCCTTACAGGTCTGCGAAGAATATCATCTTCAGCCTTGCAGGCTTTAGCTGCGCAAACCACGGGTTCACCGCTCGCTAATTTGCTGACAACTGAGCAAAAAAAACAAGCCCGGTTTATCAATCAGCTTTACTCGCTGGTCCCTCCGGATACCAATACCCCGGCTAACCTGCCAAAAGTATGGGAATTCAAGCCGGATATGAGCTTTTATTGTCTTAAAAGTCTCTCAGTTAATCGCCTTTACCAGCAGGACTTTGACAAAACCAAAGCAAGACAGCTATTTATAGAAGACCAGGCTCAAGCTCAAAGCCTGGCTGTGGTGCATTTCAATCCTGAAAATATATGTAAGCGGCTTAACTTCAGGCCGGTCACAAAACCAAGAGAACCTGCAGACACCAACGAACCTCCGGAATCACAGGGGCCTTCGTAATGGCACAACCATCGAAACAAAACCACATTGCGTTTTTGCTCACGGTTGGGCTGCTCGCCTGGTTCGTGCCTGGAGCAGGGCATTTTATCCTTAAGCAAAAAAAACACGCGATAATCATATTCATAACTATCGCCGTAACTTTCTGTATCGGCTTATATGCCGGCTCAATCGGCGTCATTGACCCCGTTGGGGCTAAACCCTGGTATGTCGCGCAGATTATGAACTCGCCGATTGTAGCTGCTATCAGCTACCTGACCAGGACCGGAAATTATCCCGTATATGGCAGGCCAAATGAAGTCGGCCAACTATACACCAGCATCGCAGGCCTGCTCAATCTCCTGTGCATCGTGAACGCCGTTTATATGGCTCATCTCCAAAGAACACAAGCAATCGAGGAATAATATGCCGGCAGTCTCTTTTCTAATCGCCACCTTCACCTCACCGGAAAGAATTAGCACAAACCCGCAGTTCTTTCTCTGGCTGTTGCCGCTGGTTGCCGCTATAGCCGTCGTCTATAAAGCGACAAAGGTCTCTAAAATTAAAACAGCTTCATTTTTGAAAGAGGCAGCGGTTCTATTTGGCTCTATCGTCATCTTTATGGTCGTAACCGCGATTGTGTTGTGTGCTTTGGCCTGGCTGATTATAAAATGATTGGCCCGATAAGGTTGGGCCGTCCGGCCCTCAATAGTTTTGACGTTTTTAGTTTTCAGTTTCCGGGGACGTCTTCTCAAGCACACCCAATTCCACAAGGGCATTGAACGCAGCTTTTTGCTCCGCCTCTTTTTTGTTTGTCCCCCACGCGCTTGGGAAATGCCTCTCCCCTAAAACCGCCCCCAACTCAAAACACTTATCGTGGTCCGGACCTTTCTCATCAAGCAGGACATAAACAGGCGTGATATTGAAATGCTCCTGCGCATACTGCTGTAATAGTGATTTGTAGTTGCCTTGAGCTTGTTCTTCCTGTGCATGGTCAATTGATGATGCAAATGTCCTCAAAATGAAATTTCGGACAGTATCTAACCCCCCATCGAGATAAATTGCCCCGATGACGGCCTCTAAAACCCCCGCAGCGAGCGACCCCGACAAAGCACGGTTGGCAATCATTCCCTTGCCGACCTTTAGAAATTTCTGAAGACCTAACTTTCGCGAAATTTGAGCGCATATCTCACGAGAGACAAGCATACTCTTCATCTTCGTCAAATCCCCTTCCATGTGCCCAGCAAACCGCTCGAACAGCACCTGGCAGATAACAAGCCCCAAAATAGCATCACCAAGAAACTCCATTCGTTCATTGCTTAAAAGTCGTTCGCTGGCCACAGAGGAATGAGTTAACGCCTTTGCTAAAAGACCGCTGTCAGAAAATTTATGTCCTATGATTTGCTCAACCTGACGCAGGGTTTCTTCATCCATTTAAACTTATCCTATCTATACAAAGACCCTGCGAGCAGATTACGAACGCCGCTGCACAGCGGTTTTCGTAGCCGGCTCAACAGGGACTGCTCATCTATTATGCAAAACCAAAACCGAACTGTAAAGCCCTTGCTTTATTTTTTTAGCTGACCACCTGCAGAGTTGCCAATGCAACAAATTTGTCATCAACGATTTCAAAGATTCCGTCCAGGCCGGTCACCATAAAAATGCCCTTGGTCGCAGGCGCAACGCTGCAAAAAACCAGACGATGCCCGCAATCAACGAGCAACTTTCGCAGCTTAAGCAGTTTTGAAAGACTCGAAGAGGTGATGATATCCACGTTCGAAAAATCAATTACTGCATCGCAGTTGCCCCTGTCCCGCACCATATCGGTAACGGTCGCCAGCTCATCACCCGTTTCCGGCTCCTGGGGCAAATCCACCAAAATCACGTCTTCAGACCAATTTTGAATACCCATTTTACGTCTCCATTTCAACTAAATATCGCTTTTTGCACACCCCATTTGGTTATCGGCACAAATATCAGGTGAATTAATTCAAAACTATCCTGCATTTAGCCTTATTCTTGGTATCAGCCTATAAAAACCAATCCTGTCGTATTTTTTGACTATTGGTGGTTAAGAAGGTGCTTTGCCATCAGCTCTCCGAAGGCACATTCGCTACCTACCACTTTGCGTAGCTAATGCTCTTGACGTGAACCGAAAGACTGATACCATAGCAAAATCTTTAAGCTGATTATTGCAACCTGCGGAACATTATGGTTTGAAGTATACCTTAGTTCGTTTATAGCTGGTGATGTGTTCAAAGAGTATCTTTAATATTATTCTTAATCGGTAACGAATCCGACTATGACTGTTCGCAAAAGTACAATGTTGGTAAAACTGAAAACCAGCGTTCGCAGCCGCTTATTATCCGGGATTCTTTTGTTGATGCCCTTCGGCGTAACGTTACTTGTGATGCGATGGCTATTCCAATGGTTAGCAGGATTTCTGCGGCCTATGGTCCAATATATCGCCGACAAACTGTCAAAATATCCTTTTATTCAATTCATCCCTGACATTTATATCTCCATCTGTGTTTCAGCCTGCTCGATTGTGATTCTTCTTGTTTTTTTGTATCTTATCGGCGCAATCGGCCAATTTGTCGTCGGCAAGCGCCTGATAAAAGCCGGCGAAACACTCCTTTTGCGCATCCCGCTTGTGCGGACAGTCTATACAGCCACAAAACAGGTTGCCCAGGCCGTATCTTTACCCGACCGCTCGGCGCTCAAATCCGTCGTTCTGGTGGAGTTCTTTAGGCCCGGCTTTAAGGTAGTTGCTTTCCTGACAGGTTACATTGAGGATTCGGCAGGTAAAAAATTTTGTAAGGTAATGATACCCACCACACCAAATCCAACCAGCGGTTTCCTTGTCGTTGTTCCACTTAATGAGGTAACGGAAACTACTATGACAATCGAGGAGGCCTTTAAGATGATTATCTCCGGCGGCATAGTCTCTCCTGATACCTTACCTTCCGCAAAAGCCTCACAAAGCGCCACTAATTCCGGCAAAGATAAATAGCATTAGGAGAACGCGATGAAACACTCCTTCAAAGTAGGATTCAGTTTTGGCTCAACCTCAGGCATAATCACAACACTCGGCCTTATGGTCGGGCTGCACTCCGGCACCCATTCCAGAATCGCCGTCCTCAGTGGCATATTGACGATAGCTATCGCCGATGCTTTTTCCGATGCGCTCGGCATTCATATTTCCGAAGAATCGGAAAATAAGCACGATGCAAAAGAAATATGGGAATCCACAATCTTTACTTTTCTGTCCAAGTTTGTTTTCGCCTCTACCTTCATTGTTCCGCTTTTACTTTTTAAGCTCTCCACCGCCGTCATTGTAGCATTGATATGGGGTATTTCCCTGCTTGGTATCTGCAGCTTCGTGCTCGCAAAATCGCAAAAAGCCAAACCCTTCCCTGTCGTCGCCGAACACCTCATTATCGCAGTGGCTGTCATCGCCACAACCCATTACTTCGGCGACCTCTGCTCGAAATTCCTGGGATAAATCCGCCGGGGGTCGTTCCGTGCGCACCTGTCCCGCTTGCCCCACCAACTTGTCCGCCGCAGGCGGATTCCTTATCGTTTAGCCTTCGCCGCCACGGCGACGCAACACTGTTTAGCCCCGCAATTTATTGCGGGGTTTTTACTCTAATCGTCATTCGAAAACGGCGAAGCCTGCCCTCGAATAGCCTGCCCCTGCAAGTCGTAGGCAGGGGTCGTTGTCGGGGGCCCGCTTCGGGGTCCTTATTGCTCTTGTAATCGTAATAACCTGCGGTATAATGCTTCCTTACAGGAACATTACGGTCGATTCTCCTTTGAATAAAACAGAGGTGCGATATGGCAGAGAACGTTTTGTATTACGGCGATAACTTGGAAATACTCCGCCGCTATATCGAAAACGAATCGGTTGACCTTGTCCATCTTGACCCGCCTTTCAAAAGCGACCA
>CAYWXK010000033.1:0-43210 GCA_964462515.1 uncultured Pirellulales bacterium | reverse complement strand
CTTTCCACTGCCCCTGCAATCGCAGCTTAACTTCTTCGCTTTTTGCAAAGACAAGCACGCCGGACGTCCACTGGTCAATCCTGTGAACGATGAAAACTCGGTTGCGCGATTTTAGACAGCCTTTGCGTACATAATCGGTCAGGATGTAATAAGCTGTTCTTGTTTTGTTGGAAGGTGTGCCCACCGTCAGGAGTCCTGCCGGCTTATCCACGACAACGATATCGCTATCTTCGTAGAGTATTGCCAATCCTCTCGGCAGATGTTTATTAGTCGAGCGTCTTTTTTTACGCATATTGAGTATTCTATTTATCTCGTGCAGGTTTAGGCAACCTCTAAAAACTCATTTTTGCTGCAAACGGCGGGCTCCACCTGCGGCGGTTTCTTGTTTGGTTAATTTGAATTTTGGTTATTTGAATTTGTTTCGAGTTTCGGATTTAGAAATTCGTGCTTCGTCTAACACACGACGCACGACAAGCCACTCCCTAATCCCTACTCACTATTTTCCTGTGCGTAAATTTTTTTGCGTTAGGCCCGGAATAGTCGGCCACGATTTGACCGGTGCCGAGCAGCTTCCATTTGTAAATCACCAGCCCTTCCAGCCCAACTGGGCCGCGGGCGTGGATTTTGTTGGTGCTAATACCAACTTCAGCCCCAAGGCCGTAGCGGTAGCCATCGCTAAAGCGCGTGCTGCAATTCCAGAGGACATTGGCTGAGTCAACTAAATCCATAAACCGCTCCGCATCATTTTTGTTAGCGGTAACAATCGTATCGGTGTGGCGGGAGCCGTAACGGTTTATATGCTCGATTGCCTCATTTACGCCATCAACAACTTTTATCGAAATAATGTAATCGAGATACTCGGTTGACCAGTCTTTTTCGGTCGCCGGCTTTACGTCTATTATTTGGGCTGTCTTTTTGCAGCCGCGAAGCTCGACGCCTTTTTGCTCCAGAGCAACTTTTATTTTCGGCAGGAATTTTTCGGCGATTTTATTATCGACCAACAACGTCTCGGCAGCGTTACACACCGCGACATACTGGCACTTTGAATCGACGGTGATATTTACAGCCATATTTATATCTGCATCGCCATCCACATAGACATGGCAGATACCCTCGGCGTGTCCGAGCACCGGTATGTCGGTATTATTCATTATATAGCGGACAAACTCGTTTGAGCCGCGGGGAATAATCAGGTCGATGTATTCGCTCATTGCCAGCATCTCCGCAACATCCTGGCGAGTATGAAGCAGTTGTAACCATCCTTTGGGCAGTCCTATCTTTTCTGTGGCCTCCACAATGATATTTGCCAAAACGTTATTGGTGTGTTCGGCTTCGCTCCCGCCCTTGAGCAGGACGGCGTTGCCGCTTTTGAGGCACAGCGTTGAGATTTGCACAAGGGCATCCGGCCTGGACTCGAATATGACGCCGATAACGCCGATTGGGCAACTGACTTTATAAAGCTCCAGCCCCTTATCGAGTTCGGTAGCAACAAGTGTTTTTCCGACAGGGTCTTCGAGCTTAATTAAGCTCTCGATGCCTGCGATAGTCTCAGCAATTTTGCCTTCATCGAATTTCAGACGTTTTAGCAAAGGTGCAGCGAGGTTATTTTTCTCGGCGATAGATAAGTCTTTTTTATTGGCCGAGATAATTCTGTCGCTATGTTGTTTTAAGGCATTAGCAATCTGTGCCAGCGCAGCATTTTTTACATCGGTTTTGACCGCCGCCAGATGGATTGAGTCCGATTTGGCCGCCGCTGCTATTTCGATAATACTCATTTTATGCACTTCCCTATTTACGATTAGCCATTGATGGCTTATAATAGTAAATATAAAATAGTAAATAATCAATTACTTTGCGGGTGTAGCATAGTGGTAATGCACCGGCCTTCCAAGCCGGTCAGGTGGGTTCGATCCCCATCACCCGCTGTTTTTGTTATACTCGCGGCAAAACACGTATAGGGTTTTCGATAGGAGTGTAATTATGCGCATATTGACGCCAATTATTACTATCGTAGCTATCACCACAATAACATCAGGCACAGTGAGCAAACCTGAAGAGATGGACTCACTCAATCTGCAACATAAGGAGCTTGTAGCCAAGGCGGAGGCAAGCGTTGCTGAAGCTGCGGTCAAGGCCCAGAATGACCCGCTACGGCCAATCTACCATTTGACGACGGCGGCGAACTGGATAAATGACCCTGATGGTCCGGTCTTCTTTGAGGGCCAGTATCATATCTTCTTTCAGCACAATCCGTATGGTGACAGTTGGGGAAATATGTCGTGGGGTCACGCGGTAAGCTCCGACCTTGCACATTGGAGATATTTGCCGATTGCGCTGGTGCCGAGTCCCGGCAGCTATGACAAGGATGGCGTCTGGTCAGGTTGTTGTGTTGTGGATGAGGGCGTGCCCACAATCATTTATACCGGCGTGCATCCGGAGGTTCAGTGTATCGCCCGAAGCTACGATGGTATGAAAACATGGGTGAAGTATGAGAGTAACCCGGTGATAGCGAAACGGCCAAGGGATGACCTGCAGGGTTTTCGAGACCCGTTTGTATGGAAGGAAAAGGATGAGTGGTATATGGTTCTGGGGTCAGGCATAAAGGGGCAGGGTGGAGCTACTCTTTTATACAGGTCTAAAGACCTGGCGGAATGGGAGTATATGCACCCTTTATGTGTCGATTTTGGAGAGAATTGGGAGTGTCCGAATTTTTTTCCGCTGGGTGATAAATATGTGCTGGTTGTTTCGCCACACAGCGATGTCAAATACTCGGTAGGCACACACAAAGACCACAAGTTCACTGCCGACCCGTGGCGGCTTATGGATATGGGTGGGCGAGAGAACTTCTATGCACCTAACTGTCTGGAAGATAACAAGGGCAGACGCATAATGTGGGGCTGGATACAGGGAGGCGGCACCAAAGGGTATCCCTGGAATGGGATTTTGACCCTGCCGAGGGTTCTGACGCTTCGACCCGATGGCCGGCTGGGAATGCAGCCGGCACCTGAACTGAAGAAGCTGCGCGGCAAACAATACAGCGACATCTGCACAGGAAACATTCCTTTTACAGAGGATTCACCCAATATCCTGAAAGATATTAAAGGGGATTGCCTGGAGATAATTGTAGAGTTTGAGCCGCTGGATGCAAAAAGTTTTGGATTGGAGGTTTTCTGCTCGCCGGATGGCAAGGAAAAGACAAGTATAGGTTACGATTTGGCCGCCAAACGCCTTTTCAGCGGTGATAAGGGCGGCAGCTTCGAGTTGCTCAAGGATGAAAAACGACTCAAGTTAAATATCTTTTTAGATAAGTCTGTAGTAGAGGTGTATGCCAACGAACGGGAATGTATCACGACCAGAGTATATCCAAGGCATACTGACAAACGGGGCTTGAATCTATTTGTCAAAGGCGGGACTGTGAAACTGGTGTTGATGGATGTCTGGGAAATGAAGTCAATATGGTGACATAAGTCGAAACGGATTTACGCTGTTTTAGTTCAGCCACGAAGACACAAAGGTAACCACGAATTAACACAAATTTACACGAAGGGGTTTTGGCCACCTATAAAGAGCTCGAAGTCAAGAAACAAAATCCCCTTTTCCTCAACTTTTTGCTTTGAGGGCATCCTGCTGAAATTTACAAGCCGGTTTTGATTCTATGTCTGACCGATTACCCTTCTGAACAGCTTTGTCTTTTTCTTTTAGTAATATGCCTTTACTCGATAATCTCAGAGGACATCACCAATCTGACAGCTTCTTTCGGCAATCGCATTAACAACGTTGCCACACACCTATGGGGGACTTACTCTAAATGAGCAGTCCATGCAGATTATTGAGGCACAGCAAAAATCCGACCGAGTTCATTCACGAATTGGGGACTATGCATAAGCACGTCCAGTGGCTAAACAGGAACTTCGGTCGGCATAAATACCTCGATGTCATAAGAATTATCTCGACAAAGCTGTTGTTATCTTCGGACCGGGTTTGCGACACAAATATTCATCGAACCGACTGTTTGTCTTCCACATGCCCCACATCACTGTAAGCATCTTTCGTGCCACCGCGTGACGGGCATTACTTGGCATTATACCATCCGACAACATCCTTTCATAATAGTTTCTGAACAGCTTATCTGTTTGATTTATTACACTGGTAGCAGCACCTAAAGCAACATTTTTCAAGGTTCTATTGACGGCCCAGGGCAATTGTAGTCTCGCCGGTTTAGGTCTTCCCTTTTTGTCTGTCCCACTGGTAGTCCTTTGAAGCCCTACCCCGCAGTATTTCCATAATTTGTTCTTCTTTTTGAACCGCCAGGGGAGTATCCAGATAGGCAAATAGCGTGGTGGCTCGAATAGGGCCTATGCCGGGCAGTTTTCTCCAGAAACGGATAATATCATATCCTTTGCTTATCTGGATTAGCTGTTGTTTTGCCATCCTGGTCTGTTTTGCTGTGGCATCATAGCCTATCCATAACATGTTTAACTGTTTTGCCAGGGCAGGATGGTTTATTTCCGAGAGCCATTTGCTTCGATGTGACGGGCACCGCAGCACCATCCGTGGAATACGAATTCCGTGCATCCGGCAGCGGGCTCGGATTTTGTTTATATGGCGTACCGCATCATGAACCCGGTCATGGTACAAACTAACCCAATGCTTCAGCTCCGCCCTGCCATCATCCTCGCTATGGTAGACCGCTCGAAGATAACCGCCCCGTAGCAGCAAGGCCAGCTTGGAGGCATCAATTTTGTCGTCCTTGTCACCATCGCAATCTATCAGTTTATTGCGGCGAGGGTCGCAGACTATCAGCTTATCGACCTTCTTGTTGAGATTGCGGTAAAGCCAGCCGGCCATAGGTCCTTCCTCAATGGCCAACTGCTTTTAACCCTGCAGCGAATCCAGAATGTTCGATATGGCCGGTATGGTGGTTGGCACTATGTAGTTTGCCACGATTTTTCTTCCTTTTTCGATTGCCATTTCTGTGCTATTGCTATGGACATCGGCTCCGATATAATATGTTGTCATAGTAGGCTCCTTTCGTATAATGGTTTTGAACTACCGAATTATACTTGAGGATACCCTCTCTTTATATCTTCACAGAGAACACGGCGCGGCCTTTAGCCGCAACCAAAAAAATTAGACACTGATTAAACAAAAGTAAAAGAGCTGTCAAAGACTTCGGTGAGCCCTGCACCAATGCCGTAAGGCATGGCCAAGCCCATTGAACTGTCGAGAGTGTTTCTTGCAACAGACCTGATAGTTCAGTTTTTAAGCGAACAATCCCTCGACTCCGCTCGGGATGGTGAGCCTGTCGAACCATTGGTGCGGGGCGAGTTCAGTTGAGACAGGAACACTCAGCTCTGCGAAGCGCTCCGCCGAAGCAGGCCAGAGAGTTACGTGTTTGTTATTAAAGAAATTATGATATTTGGTATGATTTTGCCGGTTTTCCTGTAAATTACAGTGTGTAAATTTCAGCTATGCACGTAATCTTTTAAGCAGCAAGAAATTAAGTCGCATTTTTGCAAAACGCATGAAATATGCGGGCTAACGGGGCAATCAGGTTTATTTTAAGGATTTTCTTGCAGCTATTGACCGGCTGATTCGCGATAGGGCTTGCCGTCCCTGTAAAGCTTCAGGCGGGACTCCAATGTTGCCGTTGAGGCCTTGGGATTGCTCTGGACTATCTCTATAGCTTGTAGGGTCGTGCGGATAGCCTGGTCGAATTGACCCACTTCAGCATAAGCCGCTGCGAGCGTGTCCAGCAGGGGGGGCGACTTGTATGCCGTAGCCTTGCACGCCAACTCTGCCAACTGCACAGCCCGCGGCCCGTCACGGTGTTTCTTTTCTGGAGAGGTCGCCAGCACCCAGGCCAGATTGCTCGCGACAGTTATATCCGCGGCGTTTGCAGCAAAGGCGGCCTCGAGATGGGCGAGGGCTTCGTCATATCGACCGGTGCTGCAGAGCAGGGCACCCAGAAGACCATGAACTGCGTCGCTGTTGGGAGCGAGCAGAAGCGCTTTGCGCGCGTAGGGAATTGCTTCCTGCTGCTTATCAACTCGGGCCAGACAGGAAGCCAACAGATACAGCGACTCAAGGTGGTTCGGCTGCTCGGCCAGTGCCCTATGGAATTCCTCGATGGCCTTATCGTACTCGCGGCGCTGCTCGTGAAGAATCCCAATGCGGTAATAAGTGTAGTAGTCTGCAAACTCTTGTCGAATCTCGGCGAACTGCTCCAGTCTGACGTTGACAAATTCCGGGATGTTTGCGGCGCGGTCCGCCGCAGTAAAATGCTCCAAAAGGACGGCAGGCGTGTCGTTACCATTTGGGTCAATGTGTGTCAGCCAAAGCTGCGTGAACGGGCCGCCAACCTTGGATGTGAAGACCAGCCACTTGCCGTTGGGGGACCAACTGTGCCAGGAGTTCATCTTGCCGGAAAAGTTGCATCGCATCTTTCGTGGCGTGCCGCCGACCGACGGTACAATGTAGAGTGTGCTGTCGGGTCTAAGGAGCATAAACGAATCGCTCTGGCAGAAAACAATCCACTTACCATCGGGAGAGAATCGCGGGAAGTAATTGCTCTTCCCGTTGCTGGATGCCCCCGGCAGCGGTGCGGGGGAGCCGCCTTGACCATCATTGAAATCGACGCGATAGATGTCGTAGCGGAACTTTTTGCCGCCTTCAAAGAACTCAATGACTTCCTCCTTTTCGACGAGTGCAGAGGATGGGTCTTTAAGATTTGTAAGTGTGTAAGAAGTGCTGCGCGCAAAGAGGATAGTTTTTCCATCGGGGCTCCAAACAGGATTGCTCTGAACAAACCGGCGGTCGTCGGCGCCTTTGAGCGGAAAGAACTCTTTTGTGTGTCGGTCATAAACCACCAGGATGCCTGCTACCGGAAAGAACCGCTGGGAGTAATCCAGCTCGTCCACCGCAGCGAACACGGACCGGTCCTTGACCGTGCTTATGACGTATCGACCATTGGGAGATATCTGGGACAGCAGTCCGAAGGTCGGCTCGTTATCATCACGGCGATAATCACTCCAGGAAATCACATTGTCCTTTGCAAGAATGGTCTTGGGCTGGATTTCTGTAATGACGTAAGAGCCTTTGTCGCTTCCGTAATCGACGTCCATCGCGAGGGTCTTGCCGTCGGGTGTGAAGGAATGACAATTGCCACACACCTTCATCTCCTTTAACAAAACGAGCGGCTTATACGAAGAGACATCCCCCAGATGCCAACGAATAGACTCGATATTCTTGAGAACGTGGCGAAAGGGCAACGGCACATCGCGATAGAAGATGGGGGCACCGACGGGGTCATTTGAGGTGCTGATTCTTACCTGCCCGCGCGATAGGATTTGTTCCGGTTCTGCGCTGTGGAAGCCAACAATCGTGATGGTCGCGGCCTGCCCGCACGACATACTTCTAATATGTTCCCAGATGTCCGGGCTGGGCATCCATCGTCGGGGCTTGACCGGTGGTTCCGGCGGTTTGTAGGCGGCCGCAGCTTCCGAGACGGTCCTGGGGTCGCTGTCATGTGCCGGTGGCGGCGTTGCGCCTTGCGTAAGCGCGTAAATGTGGTCGTGTCTGCTCCCGGAAAAGACGTTAACCAGCCAGGTATCGGCTTTCGCATCCGGGTCACTCCACACGAATGTCGGAGCGGCCATATCTGGTGGAAAGACGGCCTCATCGAGGGGGTAGTCAACTATGAGCGGGAGCAGATTATCGCTCGCAGAGGCCGCCTTCACGGCCTGAAGGATAAACTTGTGGAGCTTCTCATCGGACGTCGAAAGGAGAGGGGCCGATGGTGCAAAAACAACCTCATTCGTCTCACCAAGAAGGGTATGACCTGACGGCCGGGCCTGGCCAACCAATACCCCAAGCACTATTCCAACGATAATGGCACTTCGCATAACACAGGTCTCCTGACCCTTACGGCCCTGGAGATATTGTTCTGTTGCATTCTTCGGCATATAACCCAGAATAGATGACGAACCGAACAAAGCCGGTTCCATTATGCGCGAGCAGGTTGTCATGCTGAGGCGTCAACAAATTCAGGACGAGCTCGCCTGCAGTGGACAAGATTCTACGTCGTTACATTGAGTAAATCTTGAATATCGGCTAACAAAAAAACAGGGCTGAAAGCATTTGCTCACAGCCCTGCTCGTATCTTAGTTAACAAAGGTGCCTAAATCGCCCGGCGTCTGCGGAGCCAGGTGACAAGCCCTATGCCGAGACCGCCCAAAACAAGAGCACCCGGGGCAGGTATCACACCGGTATCACCAGCGACAATCTCGACGCCAGGTACGTTCTCATACGCCGATCCGTAAAATGTGACCCTATGCAAGTCTGTGCCGATGTTTGACTGACTTATCATGTGCAGCCAACCATAGTAGGTGCTGCCTGGCATGACCAGCCCGATATAACCGCCGTCTTCACCAAATTTCCCAATGCCCGTCTGTCCCCCTTCGGGGAACTCTAAGAGCAGCGCTGGTGTTTGGGGATCGCCAAGAGACGAACTGCGGCCGATTAGGGTTCCGAGATTGAGATTCGATGCCATGTTCATCCCCGTCATGAGTTAACAAATCCGACCACTTGCCCCATGCGGCCATCCGTATTCATACCGCCAAGAATAGTCAGCCTCGTCCCCATTCCTATACTCATTCCCGTTGCATCCATTAGGTCCGTGTACTCCAGTCTAATGGTAAAGTCGTCCCAGTCGTCGCTCTGGCCGGCAATGTCAATAGTCCTCATAGACATAGACATCTGATTCATCGGGCTTAGTTGAAGCGTAAACTGGGAGCCCGAATAGACAATGGCCCCAAATGTCGGAACTGAAATGGTAACAAAACACACTGTAGCCAACAGCAGGATTTTTTTCATTGTCTCCTCCTTTCAGAGATTACATTTAAGCCAGCACACTCCTTTATACGTTCAGCATTAACAACGATTAGCTTATATCCCTCATTTGGCATTTGTCAAGAGAAAAAGTACTCAAAGTTATGGATTTTTTAAAAGTTACCTTCGATAAACAATCGCATTAGTTGTAAGATTATCTATTGTAAGCACTTATAAGATTTCAAGGTGTTTGGTTTGACTTTTCCTGTCGGCCCATACGAAAATCTTTTGTAACCGTTCACGGATATTTTGACCTTATTAGCCCAACTTCCGCAGTTGGGTTAACAATAAGGTATCAATAAAATAGGTGCACAGGGTTTTGCACAACGATGGAACGCAAGATTATGTGCGAGGGCAAAGTAGAAGGGTTACTGTGTTTCTTTGAGCAGTTTGTTGATTGCAGCAGACAGCTCTCTTTTACTGGTCAGGCCGACCCACCTTTTTTGCACGCGTCCGTCTTTGAATAAGATAGTGGTTGGTATGCTATTTATGCTGAATTCAGCGGCACAATCACGGGCCTGGTCAGTATTGAGCTTGCAGATTTTGGCTTTGTCTGCATATTCGCCTGCGATTTCCTGGATGATTGGCTCCATAACCTTGCAGGCACCGCACCAGGGGGCCCAGAAGTCAACCAGAACCGGTTCGTTGGCACTATGAACGAGCTGGTCGAGAGCAGCATCTGTTAATTCGATTACGTTATCAGCCATTACCTTACCTTATCAGAGTTCCTGCTTGCGGAAGCTGCAAAATAGGGGTCTGCAAACTTTTAATAAAACAATAGAATTTTAGTAATGAGGCAGGGGTTTGTCAAACACTAATTTTCTTGATGTTTTGGTTCTTCGGCAGGCAGTAGCTCTTGCTGCTGGAAGGCGGGTGCAGGTATAGATTCTTTCGGAGGCAGCTCGCAGATTGGGATGGGTTCGGCTGCAGCCTGCTTTTCGGCGGGCTGCTTTGGGACGTCGAGAGCAACTGCCGGTTTGGCTTCCGCAGGTAGCTGGGAAATAGGTATCGGGGCAGGAACGGCATTTTTAGCCTCGGCCTCAGCGATGGCCAGGATGGCGTTTCGGACGGCCTGCTCAGGAGACTCATTGGTCAGGGGGCGCAAATATATGGAGGATGAAAGCGCCGGCTGCTCGGCCCAGACCAATTTTTCACGAATCAGCTCCAGAAGCGCCAAAAATAGGCCAATCATTATGATGCGGCCGGCAGGACGGTCGAAGAGTCGCTCGAAAGTCAGCGGGCCTTCTGTCTGGAGGCGGTGCAGAATCTCGATTTGATACAAATCGATAGGCGTGTCGTCCTTAATATGCTGCAATTTGATGCTGGCGCCGGTGGCTTTACATAAAGAGTCAAAGGCTTCGAGGATGTCCCAGACGCTGACCTGTTCGAGGTCGATTTGAGGTTCGGAGTCCGTGCTCAATCGGTCGATGATGGCGGGCGGGCGGGCAAATCGCTCCATCCAGCTATCAGCGGCAGCAGCCAGCAGATTGGCGGCGTCTTTGAACTTTTTATATTCGAGAAGCTGGCGAATAAGCTGAGCACGAGGGTCTTCGAGGCCAACAGATTGAAGCTGGAGGTCTGCTCTGGGAAGGAGCATTACGGACTTTATCTGCATAAGCGTTGCAGCCATTACCAAAAAGTCGGCGGCCAGGTCGATGTCAAGATTTTTTAGCATTTCGATGTAGCGGATATACTGGTCCGTTATCTGGGCGATAGGGATATCGTAAATATCGACCTCTTCCTTGCGGACCAGATACAAAAGCAGGTCCAAAGGACCTGCAAATATGTCGAGATTTACGCGATAATCGGTCAACTAATCCTCCTGTATATCCTCTTTCATATCGTCCTGCGCGCTCTCCTGCGTTTCATGAGATTCGAGAATCTCCCGGGCCTGTTGGCTTTGACTTTCACGCACCTGCAGTTTCGCAAGCTGCAAAGGCAGAGCCGGGTAGAGATTTGCGAAGTTCTCGCCTGTCACAACCGCCTCAATTCCGAAATCAGCTAAGAGCTGTTTTGCTAAATTGGCTTCGCAGGAGTCGGCGAATTGCGCTATTGTAATAAGTTCATCGGGCATGGTTAAAGCTCCAATCCTATAGCTTTTCGGGCGTCGGCGAGCGTTTTAGAAGCGACGGACTTTGCTCGCCTGGCGCCGTCAGCAAGGACTTCTTTGACATAGTCGATATTGTTTTCAAGCTCGGCCCTTTTTTGGCGGAACAGCCCGAAGTAATCTATCAACAGCTCGGCGAGGCGACTTTTCACTTCGCTGTAGCCCATACCGCCAGTTCGGTATCTATTTTCCCACTCGGCTAATTCCTGCGGGGAAGCGATAAGTTTTAACAGTGCAAATACGCTGCATTTGTTAGGGTCTTTGGGCTGCTCGACCGGCGTAGAGTCGGTAACGATGCGCATAACTTTTTTTCTAATGCTGTCTTTAGACTCGAAAATTTCAATGGTGTTTCCATAGCTTTTACTCATTTTTTGGCCATCCGTGCCGGGGACGACGGCCACGGATTCGATGATATATTCCTGGGGGATAGTGAATATTTCGCCATAGGCATTGTTGAAACGGACAGCGATGTCACGGGTGACCTCGATGTGCTGCTTCTGGTCGGCGCCTACGGGGACTAAATCGGATTTGTAAATCAGGATATCGGCGGCCTGGAGGACGGGATAGGCAAACAGGCCATGATTAGGGCTGAGTCCTTGAGCGACTTTATCCTTGAAGCTGACGCAGCGCTGCAGCAGTCCCATCGGGGTTATGCAGGAAAGGAGCCAGGTTAATTCGGTAACCTCGGGTACATCGGATTGGCGCCAAAAGACGGTCCTCTGTGTATCGAGGCCGAGGGCGATATAGTCCATCGTGACATCGAGGGTGTACCTGGCAATATCGGCCGGGGAGGGGTTGCTGGTAAGGGCGTGGAAGTCGGCGATGAAGTAAAAACAATCGTGCTCAGCCTGAAGCTGAAGATGCTGGCGCATCGCACCGAAATAGTTTCCTATGTGAAGCCGGCCAGACGGCTGTATGCCTGAAAGAACTCTCAAGTTAAACTCCGTAATAAAAAACTAAAAAGTTAATCCGCCACACATAAAGCGGATAAAAACCAAAAACGTAAAACTACGGAATTAGAATAGCGATTTAGCGGCGAAATGTCAAGAATTTAGAATTGGGAATTGCCGAGAGGGCATTTAGCTGGTGCACTATGAGAATAAAGGAACTGCTTCCGGGCGAAACTAAACGTTCCTTATCCCTATAACTAGGGTGGTCACAATGCGCCTTTTAATTCTCAAAAAACTGCTTTGCAAATTATGCTCTGCCGAGTGACTTAAGGTATTTCTTGGATTTGCAAAGTCCCATTCTGGAGGCTTTCTTTTTTACTGCCTCGGTTTGTCGGCCGAGTTTGGCAGCTATTTTGGCGGTGGGCGTTGCAGGAAAAAGTTTCTTGAGGATGTTCAACTCTTTTTTCGCCCACAGCCCCTTAAGGAGTTTCTTTTTCTTTGCCATTGCGTGACTCCTTTCATTTTAAGCCAGTTATGACTTTCTATCCGCTTTTCGTTGTATTTTAACCTCGTCACGCAGGTATGCAAGAGTTTTTTTAACTTTTATGGTAAATAATTGCTGCACCCCCGCTCCCCCACTTCTGCTTTCACAGAAAGCTGCGGGGGAAGACGCGGGGGCCTTGCAATTAAATCTAATACTTGAGTTGTTACGGAACAGCAGCTTTTTTATTTAGTCAAGTATTCCCATCAATACTAATTGAGCTTCCTGACGAGGGGCCAATCCCTTAGCAAGCTCCTTTTGTGCCTTGAGCAATTCCTGCTTGGCCTTCTCTTTGGCCTCTCGCAGGGCTGTCAGCTTCGCTTTGACTTCTTCCGGCTTTGCCTCCTTGTTTTCCAGAGCCGTTCGGAGCTCTTCGGTAACCTTAGCTACCGGCGTCTGGGGGGGTTCAGGACCTTGCCCGCCGGGACGTCTGAACGTTCCCATACCAAAACCCATTCCCATACCGCTGGTCTGACGGGATAGAGTCAGCACCTTCGTAACTTTCGGCTCAAGAGCCGTCCATTCTCCCTCAGTTGGTTGAAGTGACTCTTTAATCCTTGTCATCTGGCGTTCCATCATCATCTTTTGCATCTGCTCGGGGTCTCGCGGCATATTAGGGTCGCCCCTTCTTTGCCCGCGCTGGCCGGGTGGTTGGCCGGGTGCTTGTTGTGATAGCGACAGGCCTGTCAATACCACACCTACAAGGCAAGCGACCGCAAGGATAAAGACCATTTTTCGTCCACTCATACAAAACTCCTTTCTCTAAAACGGTGTTAATAATGTTAAGTCACTTAAAAACCACTTTAATGAATAAGACGCATTAAGGACGTTTTTTATTGCATAACTGCACAATAAATAATTGCGCAAAACCCGATTTACAATCAGTTCTGCAAGGTTATCGCCGGAATATATCCGTCAACAGTTTCTAATGCGTCCACCCAGCTCGGCTTGAATTGCTGCCGGTTGACTGTCCTCTCTTTGCCTTGAAATTTTGTCAATTCAGCTAAACTTATCAGGCATATCGGCTGCTTTATTCAATCGTGAACATCGCTACGGTTTCCTGGTCTTTGATAAAGATACGGCTGCCTGATACTACCGGATGCGCGTAGGTCGGTGTATCGGAGACCTTGTATTGCGCGATTTGAGCGTATTCTTTGCCGTCGGGTTTGAAGACTATCAATCCGGACTTCTCGGGTAAAACCAGAAGACAAGAACCGGCATCGAGAATGGCGCCGAAATTGCCGTGACTATTTGTGTCGGTCCAGACCGTCTGGCCGTTCTTGGTGGTATCAAGACAATACAGGTTGCCGCGGTTGGACAGGCCGAAAAGCAACCCATCCTTTAATACCGGCGTGTTAAATTGCGTACCGATATCGGCGTTGCTCCAGACATCCTTGGCCACAAAACCATCGCCTTGCTTTTCTATCTTCACGGCCTTGGTGCCCGTGCCCTGCCCGGTGATAATCACTGTCTGCCCATCGACTATCGGCGTCGGGGCGTTCTGAGACATTTTCTGTAGCGGGGTTGCAACCTGCCACAAAAGTTTTCCATCAGCCACACCGATGCCCACGAGGTTCTTTTCCGTCAGCACTACAACTTGCTTTATGCCTTCCACAGTCATCGGGACAGGCGAGCTATATGCCGGGCCATCGCCGGCCCATTTCCACTTCTCGTTGCCGGTAGCCAGGTCGAATGCAATGACCGCCCCATTGTCCTTTCCGCCGAGGTGTGCGATGCACATACCATCGACAATGATAGGCGACATACCCGTGAAGAACTGGGGCACGACCTTGGGGAAGAGGTCTTTACGCCACACAACCTTGCCCGCGGCAGCGTCTATGCAAGAGAGAACTCCGCCTACACCCATAGTTACAACCTTTCCGTTCGCTACTATTGGCGAGCTTCTGGGCCCCGGGTGCCGGGCGGCGGCACCGGTTACGGCCTGCGCTGCGTATTTGTCCCGCCAAATTTCTTTTCCTGTGCCTGCATCCAGGCACAGGGTAACTTCTTCCTCGCCCTGCCGTGTGAATACATAGAGCTTGTCGCCCACCAGAGCAGGCGTGGCGTCACCTTGTCCCACGGTAACTCTCCACTTTTGCGTCAGCTCGCCTGGCCATTTCTGGGGCGCGGTGAACCCGCTTATCTTCCCATCGCGGCTGGGTCCTCGCCACTGTGCCCAATCCTGCGCGAAGACGCAGGCTGCGCTTATCAGAATCACACAACCCACCATTACGATACTCGAACGATTTGCATTTTTCATAACAATCTCCTTTCGATTCCAGCTAATAAACCCGCACCGAGCTGCGGGCCGGTCTATAATACTCTAATCTGCTACGGGCGATTTTGCAATACCTGCCCACAAATATAACAAACTCAAAAAATATGGCAATATTTTCTATGCCTAAAATTATTGTGGTTTTCCAGCCGCTGGAACCACGTTCTTTTGTGCCAGAAATGGCCAACCACAATCCTTGGGATTAAGAGGGGAATCTTGCTTGACTGTTCTGCCCTGAGAGGATATAAAATGCAGCAAGATTGGGAATTTGACATCCAATTGGTGGTATCGGTAATTGAGAAGATGAACCCAGCCCTATTACGTGAATAAGAAGCGAGAGCTGACAGTAAAACATGCTTTTTAGAGAAAACTTATACCCAGAATATCAACCGAGACAAGCTCCACATTTCAATCCTGATAGAATTGTAATAACTAAAGGTAGTTACGAAGGCCAGAAGCAGCGGGAGCTGATAAAAGCAGTTTGTTCTGTGTATCCTGATACGCAGGTTATTGAGAGGCTTGATTCGTCCCACAATCGCGTTGAGCTCTATAGCTGTGATTTCCTGACGCAGCATTATCAGGGCAAAAAAACTTTGGTTTTTGGGATACATAAAAGCGCCCTGCGCTACAGCGATGAGGACTGCAACGCCTGCCCGAATTACTGGCATTTTTCACCATACGGTTTCTGCCCATACGATTGTCAATACTGCTATCTGGCTGGTACGCCCGGCGTAAAATATTCGCCAACGGTAAAAATCTTTTTGAATCTGTCGCAAATCCTCAATCAAATTGATAGGGTTACGTCGCAGCTAACCGAACCTGCTGCTTTTTATTTGGGAAAACTCCAGGATGCATTAGCATTAGACCCCCTTACCGGTTATTCCCGCATAATGATTCCAATTTTTGCTCGGCAAAAACCGGCCAAGCTAATCTTATTGACCAAAAGTGCCAATGTCGAAAATCTGCTCGACCTTAATCATCAAGGGCGAACGGTTCTCTCGTGGAGTCTGAATCCACCTGAAATTAGTCGTGCTTTCGAGAAAAATGTTCCTTCATCTGAAGAAAGAATCGCAGCAATGCGAAAGTGTCTGGAAGCAGGTTATCCATTGCGTGCCGTAATTATGCCAATCATTCCGGTCGCCAGCTGGCAAAACATATATGCCAATTTTTTGAAGAGTCTTTTAACGGTGGTGCCGCTGGAGCGTATCACACTCGGCCAAATTTGCAGTTACTCCGGTGCGCTGAAGCTTACCGAGCGAAAATTAGGTAAGAACAATCCAATCTCAAACCAGCTTGAGAAAACAAAGTCTAACGATGGTCGTATTCGATTCCCATTCAAACTACGAATCGAAGTTTATAAATACCTTATTGATACAATCAAAAAGCTCCAACCTTATTTGCGTGTCGGCTTATGTATGGAAGAGCATCGAGTCTTCAAGAGCCTGAATATGGAAAGCACTATTGGCTGTTGTAACTGTGTTCTCTGATATTTATATACTCCTGCTAAATGTCACCAGATTGGTCTCTCAACCTTGAAATTCCCGAGTAGTGCCTTTTGCTTAAGCACTGCCGCATAGGTTGATCGTAGAACCGCGCGAAACTACTCACCTTTGTATGTTGATAGAGGCTACTTTACACCCAGCGGTATGCGGTCGCCCTCAAAAATCTAAGGGAATTATATCATCTCCAGCGTTCTAATTCGCCCTGCCCCAAACGCAGAAGCCAGCCGATGCCCGGTTGTCTTTGGTGCGGCTGCTGGAATTTTTGTCTGGCCGGCGGTGTAAATTCGTTCTCAGCAACATCAATATCCTGGAGATAGGAAAAAATCAGCTCACCTTTGGCTGCATTTTTCGAAACAAAAGCCACTTTCTCTACGACGTCCGCTTCCATATCTATAGTATATGCCAGCAGAGGCTGCCCTTTAGTCAAAGCAACCTCTATCTGGACTTTACCCTGCCTCGGCTTAGTCTCAAACCACAGTTTCATTTCCGCCGTGTCTCGACGCACAGTATCTATAGTATGCAAACCCATCCAGGGTCTGCCCAGGCCTTTGAAAAAGCTGCCGCCCTCATAGTAGGCAACTACGCCCTTGCTCGCATTACATACGTAAGAGTCCACACCATTATCTTCGATTGACAGTTCCTCACCTACCCTCAATCGCAGCCAGGGGTAATATTGCGCGCTGACAGAATAAACAAATGGTGTCCTTCCCTCCCCTGAGATTTTTTGTCCGTCAATTTGTCCGCTAATCCTAAAGAATGTCCAGCCCCTTTTGTGCATCATATCACGATTATCTATTATTTGTGCACCAGCAGGCCATTTGTAGCGGAAATATTCCTCATCTGAAACATCATACTTGAGAGTTATTTGCGAGTTGTCGGTGCCATTGCCTTGCCTTGCGATGACAAGCAAACCGCTGCCATTATTGGGAACATATCTCATACCCGCTTTCTTCCCCTCAACCATAGAAAGAAAATTATTGAACTGTGGGCTATCCGTTGGCAGCCGCCAGACGGACAGGTCTTCCATCCATAGACGGCTGTTGTTTATATAAATTGTGCTCCCCTGTTTGTAATAGTTGGCCTGCTCATTTTGCAGCCATTGGCGGTAAGATTGACCATTGTCCTGTTCAGAATTTATCTGGACCATCACAGCCCCATTAGAGTTTGGGGGGTAGTAATACCAGCGCTCAGCAGAACCCTGGCTGGTTGTCATAACAGGTTGATTATCAAAAAATTCAGCCGCCTTATATTCCTGCGATTGGGCAGTCGTCCCAATCGGACCCGGGTTATACACAATTTTGCCTGCTGTGATTGCCGCGACCGTAACAATGGCAGCGATTCCTGCTTTGCTCGCTGCAAGAGCCGCCAGAGAGGCCGGCAAACCGACTTTGAGTGTAGCAGCGGGTATAGATATGTTCGCAGCCGCCGCCTCACTCGTGGCCGTCATTTTTCCGAATAACACTAAAGCACCAAGTAAATATCCCCTGCCCAGACCACGATGTGAAAGTTGCTTTGCCATGCTTCTTTTGGCCCGAAAGAATAGTCTCCGCGCCGCAAATTCGGTGCAGCCCATCTCCCGTGCTATTTGGGAATATTTCATTTGCTCATAGCATCGCAGCACCAATATATGCCGTTGCTTGGGTTTCAACCGGTTCATCGCCTCAAAGACAATGCCTTTTAGCTCATTGCTCACTATATCAGCCAGACCCTTGTAAGCATCGGTATTCGAGTCCTTATAGCTTGTCTGCTTATTGGACAGTAAATTGCGACGTTGCTCGCGCCTGTAATGAGTGCTTATCTTGTTGGCAGCGATTTTGCGAAGCCACGGCCAGAAACTTTCAGCCTTCTCCAATTTTTCCAGAAACTTAAACATCTCTATCATCGTCTCCTGAATAATATCCTGCGTCAAATCCTCCGCTAACGTAGCGCGATAAACGTATTCAAACAAACGTTTTCTTGCCCACTCAGCTAACCTGTTCCAAGATTCCTTATCGCCTCGCTGAGCAAGTTTGACCAGCTCAACATAACTACCTTCATCTTGCATATAACTCTATACAATACTTAAGAGTCCCTCAGCCCAAGAAGCGTGACGTTATCTTCCAAGTTTTTTAACGTATTTATTCACTCCACAGGACGCCTAACGGCGTTGCCTGAGCGGCACTCTCTGCCGGCGAGCAAACTCAATCCAGTAACAAATCTAATGCAGAGCACCTTTTGGCAAATAAAAATCCCCTGGTCCCAAGCCCACCCCACTGGGATAAGGAACACTTCCGTCAGGATTTATCGACACCTTCATAGGCACCGCATCTGCAGGCGTCCAACTGGCCACATGCCCGTCTGTATAGCCGGCTCGCAGCTTAACGTTGAGTCTTTCTACACCCGGACTATTCTCATCCTCCAATCGTGACCAGTAAGCCGATGAAACCTCTGTCCCCTGCGTAACGTCCGCACCGGCGAACCTCTCGCAGCTTCCGTATGCCTTCGGACTTCGGTGATGGTCGTATCCGAAATAATCGCTCACCAGCAATTTGCTCTGGCCGGGACCGCCTAACGTGCTTTGAGGCCCTCTGAAAATAGCTCCTTCAAGATACCCCACATAATTCCAGTAAAAGCAATATGTCCCAAAAACCGGGTCTGATGGAAAAGATGTTACAGGATTATCCCAGACGTCGCCGGCCTCCCAGGCTTCTTGAAGAAATTCATACTTCTTAGGTGCGCTTGGACAAAACATAACGTTCGCATTTTCTATGTAACTACGCAGGTAAGCACTCATTGCACGGTGCTCCTGGAACGGACGTGCTTTGCAAGCAGTTATCATTGTCGGCTCCTGCCAATGCCAGCTTGGCCCAAATGTTATGGTTGCCACGGATTCGGGGTAGCTCTCGTCATTGTTCGCAGCATAATCGTTGGCCCCCATCACGATTTGCCGCAGGTTGCTAGTCCCAACCAGCACTCGTCCCTGCCTTCGGGCTTGCCCAAGCGCAGGAAGTAGAATACCCATCACCAGAGACAAAATCGAAATGACCACCAGAAGCTCAACCAGAGTGAACCCCGTATCACGGGCTTCCAGCCCGTGAAAACACTGTACATCAATCTTGTGTTTTGGGCCGTTAATAGGCTCATCCTCCATTTTAATTTTTTGCCACAAAGGCACCAAGACACCAAGTCTTTTTAATTTATAAATTCTTTTGTGACTTTGTGTCTTCGTGGCTAATCCATCATAGTTTTTATCAGGCACAAGCACTACGGATATTCTAACACAATCCCGTTCTGTTTTCAAGTTGTAAGCATAATTTATTCTTTTGCCACAAAGGCACTAAGACACTACTCACCACTAACTATTGGTTAATTGGTTAGTGGTTAATTGGTTAGTGTGACTTTGTGTCTTCGTGGCTAACAGTTTTTAGGGCGAATTTTTTATTTGCAGCCAGCTCTCGGCAAGAATTGCCAAGTCGATAAGGTTAACCATTCGGTCGTGATTCAAGTCTCCGGCTGGGTCGGTTCTTAGAAATGGATACGTCTGATTTTCGCGGATGTCCCATATTTCAATAAAATCCCAGCCGGCAGAGGCAAAGGTGCTAATTTTTTTCATTTCGGCTGTGGTTTTACTTTCTCCGCCAGCACTCCACGATATGCCGCTGGTTTGCGTATCCCAGAATGAAGCTGTTATCGAGCCGCTGGACATGCACGTATTTCCCACCAGCCCGCCGACATAATCATTTCCATCAACGCTGCCAGTCGAATAGCAGTCCCTTATCACGCCGTCCTCGCAATTGTGTCCTGCCAGACCGCCTACGAGACTATTTCCATCAACACTACCGGTCGAATAGCAATCTATTATCTCTCCATCATTGAATCCCAACAGCCCGCCGATACTCCAACCGGTTCCTCCTCCTGAAACGCTGGCTATCGAATAGCAGTTGTTTATCGTGCCATAATTGAGTCCCACTAGTCCACCGACAGAAAGGTTTCCTGAAACGTTGTCTGTCGAATAGCAGTTGTTTATCGTGCCGTAATTTATTCCCACCAGCCCGCCGACATCCCGGAATCCAGAAATGCTGCCTGACAACAAACAGCAGTTTATCATTGCGCCCTGGTTGTATCCCACCAGCCCACCCACATCCTGGAGTCCTGAAAAGCTGCCTGTCGAATAGCAGTTAGTTATCGTCCCTCTCCAATTCTTTCCCACCAGACCACCGACAAAATATCCATTTACGGCGTTCACATCCACATTTATCATCCCGAGGTTTTTTATCTGGCCGCCGTTGCCTACATACTCAAACAGACCAACACAGTTTATACCATTGGAATCCCACGCGAAGTTCCAAATCTTGCAGTTATTACCATCAAAAATACCCACAAAAGGTTTTTGCCAATCCATACCAATTCTGTTGAACTGTGCGCCGGTGTATCCTGCCAGATTGACATCATTGATAAGGACAAAGTATTTGTCCCAGTCTTCTTCATAATTGCCGATGTCGTTTAGGTCTTCGGCGCTAGCGATTCTATAAGGGTCGTTTGGCTCGCCTGTTCCACCACTATATTTAGCTTTTGTGGCAGAAACTACCCATAAAGCCATTATTACCAATATGAGAATTGAATGATTTTTCATTCTTCTGTCTCCTACAAAATTAGTTCGTTGTTCGCGGCTTACTACTGATAGTTCATTTTCATTTCGGCGGCTGGTTCTGCTGATGTTCATAGCTGTAAGCAGGATGTTCATAAACCATACCTACGTCTTAAAAAATGTTTCAATCCAGCCATTGTGAGGCGAGAATCGCAAGGTCGATAAGGTTGACGCTTTGGTCGTGATTCAAGTCCCCGGAAGGGTCGGTTCGAAGATATGGATACGTTTGGTTCTCACCAATATCCCATATTTCAATAAAATCCCAGCCGGCAGAGGCAAAGGTGCTAATTTTTTTCATTTCGGCTGTCGTCTTACCTGTCCCGCCGATACTGGTATTCTGGCCTGTGGTTTCGACGTCCCAGAAGGAGGCAGTGGTGCTGCCTTCCTCATCTTTAGATGCAACGAGGCCGCCTACAACCTCATTTCCATCAACCAAGCCGGTCGCGTAACAGTTAGTGATGATGCTATGCTCACCGTTATATCCCGCAAGTCCACCGATATGACTTATTCCGCTGACTGAGCCGGTGGAATAACAGTCGGTGATGCTGCCATCCTCACCGTTACTACCCACCAGACCGCCGACAACCTCATCTCCATCCACCGGACCGGTGGCGTAACAGGCAGACAGGTTAGAGTGATTCAATCCCACCAGGCCGCCAATACAATATCCAGTGCCTTTGACAGGGCCGGTGGCATAACAGGCGGTTAAGTTGCAATCCTCATCGGAATGTCCCACCAGACCACCGACATACCCGTTTCCACTGACTGAGCCAGTGGCGTAACAATCAGTAAGATTGCCGGAATTTTCTCCCACCAGGCCACCGACAGAGTCACAATCATCACTTGTGTTGATAGAACCGGTTGCATAGCAGTTGGTGACGCTGCCAGTATTCCATCCCACTAAACCGCCAATATAGGCGCTTTCTTCAATTCTGTTCAGAGAACAAGTGGAGTAACAACCAGTGATACTGCCGGCGTTACATCCCACCAAGCCGCCAACAGAATCGCTTCCTACGACCGAACCAGTAGCGTAACAACCGTCCATATCGCGTTCATTCCATCCCACTATGCCGCCAACCAAATTATTACCGGTAATTGTCACATCCCTTACACCCAGATTTCGGATTTGGGCATTCCCGCTCACATAACCAAATAAACCCACACAAAAGCTGGAAGGCATATTCACGTCTGCATTGCGTAGAATACGGCCTTTGCCATCAAAAACGCCTGTAAAAGGTCGGATCCAATTACCGACAGGAGATAGTGCAACTCCCTGCAAATCTATATTGGCAGTCAGAATAAAATGCTTATCCCAGTCGCCCGGTGCATTCATTAGTTTCTGCCAGTCGGCAACTGCTTTGAGTATATACGGGTTCTCCTGCGTCCCTGACCCACCTGAGTAGAGACGCTGGCAGATAAGCCGCGGGTAGTTGCCAGGAGGCATCCACCAGACAGTATCAAAATTCCAGCCAGCGTCCAGAAAAGTGTTAATGTCTTTCATCTGTGCTGTCGTCTTCCCCTCGCCGCCGGCGCTGAAGTTGCAGTCACTGGTTTCGACGTCCCAGAAAGAAGCAGTGACGGTGCCATGGTTATCTCCAATCAATCCACCGAAAATCCCGACTCCTTTAACCTGGCCTGTGGAGTAACAATCAACGATACTTGCTAAACTAACTCCCACCAGACCCCCGACACATATTTCTCCTTCAACCGAACCGGTAGCGTAACAGGCGGTGATGCTGCCAGCTTGGTTCCATCCCACCAGGCCGCCAACCCGACTGCTGCCTCTGACTGAGCCGGTTGAGTAACAACCAGCCAGACTGCCTTCATTTACCCCCACCAGGCCGCCTACGCGGTCACAATCCCAACCACTTCCATTGATAGAACCGATTGCATAGCAGTCAGTTACACTGCCAGAATTGAATCCTACCAGACCTCCCATATTGTCGCATTCTTCAATTCCCTTGACAGAACAAGTGGTGTAACAATCAGTGCTGCTGCCGTGGTTCCATCCCACTAAGCCGCCGATATTGTCGCTATCTTCGGTTCCGTTGACCGAACCGCTGGTGTAACAGCCGGTCAGACTGCCTTCATTTGCTCCCACCAGACCGCCAGCACAATCTTCACCGGTAATTGCGACATCCTCTAAACCCAGGTTGTGTATCCGACCCGTGGAACCCACATAACCAAATAAACCTACAAAATTGCTGGAAGGCATATTAACGTCTGCGTTGTGGATGATATGGTCGTTGCCGTCAAAGACGCCGGTAAAGTGTGTACTGCTGCTGCCGACGGGTAATAACGCGACTGCCTCCAAGTTTATGTCGGCGGTCAGGATAAAATGCTTATCCCAGTCGGCTGATGTATTGATTAAACTTAGCCAGTCGGCAGCCGAACTAATTTGATAGGGTTCCTGCTGTGTGCCGGACCCGCCTGAATACTGGGCCAAAGAAGCCCCGGCAAAAGTGAACAGGAATATAATGACCCCCGCGAAAGCCCAGCCAAGTTTATACATTTCTTAACCTCCTACTTAAACAAAATCCAAACTTTTATTCAAACCAAGCCGTTATTGACAGCCAATCCTCAGCCAGAAGAGCGAAATCTACCATATTGACCACACCATTACGATTAAGGTCGCCCGGCTGGCCGGTTTCGCTTTTCAGCCAATCCTGCACCTGCCCGGCCACATCTGCCATATCGACCATTCCATCGTTGTTCAGGTCTGCCAGAAGGGCCCAATGGCCTACTTCGGAATGGCCTATATCGGGCGGACCCAATGCAAAAGGAGTTGGCGCCATACCTGCTTGCATTGTGCCGCCATAAGCGCCCATATTTATGCGAATATTCTCACCCCAGATATTTTCCGGGTCGCGGGGGACTGCCAATGGTTCATCACCGAGAGGTTCGCCCGGATTACCTGCATCTATGCATCGGCTGGTGACATCATCGTAGGTCCATGATTTGCTGTCTTTGTTCCAGCTCCAACCCTGGCTTTTAAGATGGTAGTCGCCTCCGATTAACATCGGCGGGGGGTTTTTCTGCAACCAGTAGCCCAATCGCACAAAGCACGGGTCGATATCGATATTCCCAGGCCCCCAGTCAACATTGCCGCCGCCGACAATCCCTTCCAAGCCACCCTGGATGTTGGAATATCGAATATGCAAGATTCTTCCATTGTTGACGCTTATCTGAGCACCGCTGTTATCGTAAATGATGCAATTTTCTATGGTTGCGTTGCCGACATTTATACCGGCGATATTGTTTGCAATCGTGCAGTTTTTGAAGTGGCCGTTGGATCCGGAAACAGCCGGATATACGCCGCAAAACAGAAGGGTAGTATTGTCCGTTATCAAACAGTTGCTGACCATTCCATCCCAGTCCTTTAGCACGGTGGCGCCGCAAGGCCCGTTGCCGCTGATAACACACCCGTCTATTGTGGCGTGCGTGTGCTCACCATAGACAGCACCATAGTAGGGATTTTGAATTTTGAAGCCGGCAAGCGTGCAATTTGGGTCTTCGGTTCCATTGAACAATACAGTTCCTCTTAAAATCGTATCAGTAACAACCTCCGGGTCGGATGGGTCGGTGCTTGTTAGCGTGATATTCTTGCCGTTGAATTTAATATCATCATAAGCCCATTGGTCCGAGGATAAATATGAGCCTGGCTGCACGACAACTGCATAGCCATTTTTGGCCCTGTCTATGGCCTCCTGAATGCTATCGAATGGATGTGCTTCGCTGCCGATTTCAAGTGGGTCGCTGATTTGCTGGTCGCCCGGGCCGGGGTCGGCGGGCGCATCGTCATCAACACAAAGCATATAGAACTCATACGCGCCCATATCAACCGTGCCGCCTACGATTCGTGGCTTGCCATCAAGGTCAGTCGTAACATACGGCAGTATGGCTGCATTATTGCCGGCATCAATGCAAGGAGAGTTTGGCAAAAGCCGTAAGTTACCGGCATTGGGGTCAACAAACAAAGGATTAGCGTTGAGATTACTCTGGCCAGGCCAGCCGCCCTGTACATCGCTGTATGTTACAACAGGCGGAGTGAGTGTATAGATTTCCTGTGGCTTATCATTCCAGAGAATGCAGTTAGACAATAAAAAAATGATTTGATAATCGCCACTTACTGCACCCCCACGTTGAGCAGCATTGCCATTGAAAGTGCAATTGATTAGTTTCACGCTGCCTTGCGCTGCCCAAATTCCTCCGCCGCCGGAGCCAATATGCGATGACCTGGCTGTGTTGTCGGCAAACGTGCAGTTAATAAGTGATGCGCTCCCGTTGTAGATCCACATTCCACCGCCGAATGAGCCGCTGCCGCCCTCTCTTGCCAAATTGCCGCTGAAAATGCAGTTGACGAGGTCAGGGTTGCTCTCGTAGTTCCACATCGCCCCGCCGTCATGCCCGGCGATGTTTCCAATAAATTTGCAATTTGTCAAAGTTGTACTGCTGTCCCAGTTACCCATTGCCCCGCCTGCCCCTTCGCCGCCATCGAGGGCAATAGCAGCGTTGTAAATGAATCTGCAATTGGTCAATGTGGGAGTGCTGTTGTAATTATACATCGCGCCGCCCAGTCCCCCGCCGTCATCATTGCCGGCGAAGTTAGCGATGAAAGTGCAGTTGAGAACTGTTGGGCTGCCGTGGTCGTTGAACATTCCCGCACCGTTGCACTGTGAAAAATCATAGTAGTTGGCGTGTCCGCCGGTAATGGTGAAACCGTCGATTATGGCAGTTGCATCGGTTCCACTGCCGATAATAACATGGTAAGCATTCTCTGAGCGGGTCGGCTCCCACGCCAATTTTTCCGGGTCGTCCACATCGACATCATTGGCAGTGAGGTCGCCGGTCAGGATAGTGCGGAATCTTTCAATATCTCTGATGTCTGGGTCTGGTGCGCCTTCGCCGGCGTAGCCGCCTTTGATAGCGACACCATTAAGAAGCCGGAAGGTTGCGTTTCGGTCGCCGGGGGTCTGGCCGACGCCTTGGTCTGGTTGATAGGTTCCGGCGGCAACGCGGATTTCGGTATGTGTTTCTGAAGCATTTGCGTCGGCGAGGGCATCCTGCAGGAAGTTGTAGGCATCGGTCCAGGACGAGCCATTATTTTCACCGCTGGCCCCGGCATCAACATAGATAATGCGCGGCTGTCGAGGCTCATACTCATAGGCGCCCATATCGACAGTGCCATTTATGATGCGAGGCTTGCCATCGAGGTCAGTTGTTATAGACGGTGGCACAGCGGAATTGTTACCTGTGTTGATACAAGGTGACTTTAAACGAAGATGGTAGTTGCCGCCGGCCGGGTTTATGAACAGCGGATTAGAATCAATATTGCCCGCTCCAGACCATCCGCCTTGTATATTGCTGAAGCCTGCGAACACAATGGCATCCATACGCACGACTATTTCTTCAGGTCGGTCACCGTATAGTATGCAGTTTTGAAGTATGGGGCGTGCCTCGTTTATATTGTACAACCCGCCACCTTCAACGGCGGCAACATTGCCATTGAATGTGCAGTTGATCAGTTTGGGAGATCCATCATCGCTGTTGTAGATTGCGGCGCCTCTTTCATCTGCCGAATTTCCACTGAATGCGCAGTTAATCAGGGTTGGCATACTGTCATCGTTATTGTACATTCCGCCGCCGTTCGTTGCAGAGTTGCCTCTGAAGGTACAGTTAGTCAGCATCGGTGCGGCGTCGCCAAAGCTGGATATCGCTCCTCCGGAGCCAAGTGCCGAGTTGGCGCTGAATGTGCAGCCCGTCACGGTCGGGCTGCTGTCTTCATTTGAAATCGCGCCGCCGTTATCGTCTGCTTTGTTCTGAATGAAGGTGCAGTTGGAGACTTGCGGACTGCTTGCGTTATTACACATACCGCCCCCGCCGTAGTCGAGTAATGCGCGGTTGCGAACAAAAGTGCAGCCTGTTATGGTTGGATTGGCGTTTTCTCTATTAAATATTCCGCCGCCTCCGCCGAAGCCGGCAGTATTGGCAGTGAAAGTGCAGTTGGTTATGGTGGTGCTGCTGGTTCGGTTGGCAATTGCGCCGCCGGCATTCTCGGCAACGTTTTCGGTGAACCTGCAGTTATCTATGGTTGGGTTGAGGCCATCGCTGCTGAAGCCGCCGCCGTTGTATATGGAGTAATTACCGACAAACTCGCAATTGCTTAAAGTTGAATTACCAAAGTTATACATCCCTCCAGCATTTCCAGCAGAGTTTCTTACAAAAGTGCAACCTGTGACTTTTGAGTCGCCGCTCCAGTTGCACACCCCCCCACCGTATATCCGCGCCGCGTTACTCTCGAAGGTGCAGTTTGTCAACTCAGCATCGCCGCCGGAATGAAATACTGCCCCTCCATGATTACCCATAGCCACATTGCGGATGAATGTGCAGTTAATAATCTTCGGACTGCTGTGAGTATCCGCAATCGCCCCGCCGTTGCCGCTGCCGTGGTCATGTATGCCTACGTCAACCGCGTTCATTATGAACTTACACTCAACAAGAGTAGGATTACCATATTCATTGTATATCGCCCCGCCCATAGAATGGCTTTCAAGCGCATACGTGGAGTTTTTCAGAAACATGCAGCTCTTTACGGTCGGGCTGCCCTCAATGTTGCACATTCCGCCGCCGCCACTCTCAACGGCATGACCGCCGGTAATAGTAAAACCATCCAGGACGGCCGTTTCATCCGTCCCGCTTCCTGTTACCACATGGAAGATATTGTCTGACCTGCTCGGCTCGCGCGGCAACAAACAAGGGTCGCTCACATCAACATCATTGCCCATTATGTCGCCGCTAAAAATCGTCTGATAAACCTCAATGTTGCGATTATCAGGATTTGGCTGCCCGAATCCCGCATAGCCGCCTTTAATTGTTACACCATTCTTAAGCTGGAATGTTAACGCCCTCTGGTCAGGTATGTCCCCGATAATCCCCTCATTGGGCTTGTAAGTTCCCCAAGCGACACGGATTTCATCGCCATTCGATGCAGTAAGGATTCCAACCTGAAGATACTTGAAAGCATCCTTCCAGGACGAGCCATTATTTGCTCCGATGGCACTATCATCAACGTAGATAATTCGCGGTGGCTCACGTCCATATTCGTAGGCGCCTCTATCAACGGTGCCATTTATGATGCGCGGCTTGCCATCGAGGTCGCTTGCAGGTTGCGGCACATATTCATTATGGCCTGTATCAATACAGCCAGAATCCTCAAGCAGATGGAGGTTGTCATCTTCATTGCCGGGGATGTTATCCGGCCCGTCAATATCCACAAAAAGAGGATTTGAAGTGATGTTACCCTGCCCAGCGATTTCGGGTGGAATAACTTGGATGCAGCAATTAGTAACATCCTGCACTTCGCTTGTATCAATGAAACAAATTTGAGAATACTGGTGTGTTTGCCCATTTTTGTCGGAGTTGGCCCAGATAATTGTGTTGGCCAAACGCCGACTTTTGTATGAATAGTTATTGTAACAGATAGCACCGCCCTGGCCTGCTGCGGTATTGCTGGTTACGGTGCAATTAATAAGTGAGCTGCCGGCATCGTACTCATCGCACAATGCACCGCCATTCCCACCAGAACTGTTTCCTACAAGTAAGCAATTTAACAGTTGCGCATCGGAGAATCCGTAGTTGCATATAGCGCCGCCGTTGCCTGCGGCGCTATTGGCGATGAATTTGCATTGATAGAATGTCAGATAGCTTCCACATGTGCATCCATCGCTATAAATCGCACCTCCCTTATCGTCTGCAGAGTTGCCAACAAATGAGCAACGTGTGAATATGACTTCGCTGTCACTGAAGCTGACAAATACTGCACCAGCATTCAGGGCGGTTGAATTATTGCTGAAAATACAGTCGGTTATTGAAGTTTGGCAGTCGGAACCTAAATATATTGCACCGGCGTAACCATCGTCTGCTACATTGCCTGTGAAAGTGCAATTGACTATTTCCGCACAGTTATAGACACCGCCGCCGCTGTTAGCGGCATTGTGGCTGATGACGCTATCTTTCAACAAAGCTCCCGGCGTATGCGCACTGTGGTCGAAATATATCCCGCCACCGGTGGAGGCAGAGTTAGAAACAATCCTGCATTGGCTGACTGTCGGTTTGCCATTAAGGATTCCACCTCCGCTCCATATCACAAAGTTGGCGTTTCCAGCGGTAATAGTGAAACCCTCAAGCAAGGTTGTTCTGTCACAATCACTTGCAGTGACGACATTGCAGCTATTTTCAGAGCGAGTCGGTTCAGACATAAGCTCAACAGGGTCGCTAACCTCGATGTCGTTGCCTGCGAGGTCTCCACTGAGGATAGTTTTGTATGTGTCAATGTCCCGAGCATCGGGATTTGGTGTTCCAAATCCGGCATAGCCGCCTTTTAAGATTATTCCGTTAGTTAGGTGGAAACTTGCGGCGCGGTCGCCCGGGGTTATTCCCTGGCCTTTGTCGGGCTTGTAAATGCCTTGTGCGACCAGAATCTGGTCGCCGGTTGTTGCGGCAACAAGAGCATCCTGAAGATACTTATAAGCATTGAGCCACGATGAGCCATTATTTGCACCAGCGGCATCTGCGTCCACATAGATAGTCTTTCCAGCAACCGCCGATGTACCAAAAAAGAGAATTGAAATGGCTGCCAATGTGATAAAAAGTGATTTTGTCTTCATTGCTTAAACCTCTCAATTTCTTTGGAATCCTTTTCGCATTAACCTCAAAAACGTTATGGATTATTTTCGGCAAGCCAATGCGCTGCCATAATCGCAAGGTCAATAAGGTTCACTTTTTTGTCATGGTCCAAATCCCCGGTCGGCTTAGTCAGCAGAAATGGATACGTCTGGTTTTCGCCGATATCCCAGATTTCAACAAAATCCCAGCCGGCTTCGGTAAACGTGCTCATTGTCTTCATTTCCGCTGTCGTCTTGCCCGTCCCGCCGGAACTTGTTGATTGGCCCGAAGTCTCGATATCCCAGAACGAAGCCATCATTGTGGCCCACTGATTACCTCCCACCAGCCCGCCGACATAATTGTTTCCTGTAACGCTGCCTGTCGAATAGCAGTTGGTTATCCAGCTGTCCTCGTTGGCAACTCCCACCAGGCCGCCGATACAATTATTTCCATCGACGCTGCCTGTCGAATAGCAGTCTATTATCATGCCACCTTCGCAATTATATCCCACCAGGCCGCCGACGCTCCCGCCGCCGGTAACACTCGCGGCAGCCCAGCATTTGTATATAATACCCTCATTATGTCCCAGGAGGCCGCCGGCATTGCCTGTTCCTGTTACATGTCCTGCAGCATAGGAGTTGGCGATAGTTCCGCCAAGGAATCCCACCAGGCCTCCGACATTCCATCCGGTTTCTGATATACTGGCAGTCGAGTAGCAGTTGGTTATCGTGCCGGCCTCAATGTCTCCCACCAGCCCGGCGACAGAATCTTGTGTTCCCAAAACCCTGCCTGTTGAGTAGCAGCCGGTTATCGTCCCACCATCCATCTCACCGGCCAGTCCGCCGATGAAATTTCCATTTACGGTGTTGATATCAATATTTTCTAAGCCCAGATTTTTTATCTGGCCGTCGCTGCCTACGTATCCAAACAGGCCGACGGCGCTTATGCCATTGGAGTCCCACCTGAAGTTCCAAATCTTGTGCTCGTTCCCGTCAAATACGCCTGTGAACGGTTTGTTGTTGGGGTCATACCAGTTTATCCATTTTCCAATAAGCTTAAACCGTTCGCTGGTGTATCCTGCCAGGTTGACATCGTTGACAAGGACAAAGTGTTTGTCCCAGTCTTCTTCATAGTTGCCGATGTCGTTTAGGTCTTCGGCGCCAGCGATTCTGTAAGGGTCGTTTGGCTCGCCTGTTCCACCGCTGTATTTGGCCACCGCTGTGCCCGCCAACACCAAAACCGCTGTTGCCAGAACTGTTATTGTCTTTGCTCTGATTGGTCTCGTGGTCCCGTTCATTTTTTCCCCTTTTATCATTTCGGTTTTCCTATTTATTCCGAATGTCCAATTTGTATTACTCGAAAACACTCCTATAATTATCACTTGTTGAGTCTCTTTTTTCTGTCAGCACATACCCATTGTCCCACCAGTATTTGGGAATGCCTCGTTGCGTCCTCGAACATTTTCCAAAACCACATTACGGCGTAGCCCAATTAAAGAAGCACAAAATCATATAAAAAGAGTGCTGGAACTACCAAAACGTGACGTTTGCAGCCTATATTTATCAATATTTATCGGATTTTCACGAGTTTGCTAAAGCCCCGCATGGTCACAAGGCAACTGGTCTGTGCTCACCCTGACGGTAGTATGCTTAAGATTTGAAGGATAATGTGCCTGGCCGGCGGGATTCCGGGCTTTGTCCTTGAATCCAAATTTGCTTCGCAGACAAAACTGCTACGCCGTGGTATGCTTCGTTCGCCAAAAAAAGCGGCGGACGAAGACTGGAGGCGGGGGGATTCGAACCCCCGTCCCGTGATGCTTCAAGGTAGGCTTCTACATACTTAGTCGCTTTATTGTTTTTTTCGCCTCGCCAAGCGCCAAGCGACAGGCTCCTGGTTCGACTATTTCGGGATTGGTTCTTACCGGGCCGGCCCGAACAACCGGCTCGGCCAGCCTGCTATCTGACGCCCTTACCCGACCCGCAGGCGTGGTCAAGGTAGGACGAGCTGTCTATTTAGGCAGCCAAACGCAACTGATAGTTGCCATTTAAGTTTTTTGCCGGATGATTATCCAGGCCAACCGGCGTCCTGGGTATGCAACCTGCCTTTCTGCTATCCGGTCGAAGCCTTTCGCCCCCGGATTTATTTTTCAAATTTCGCAGAACAAATCCAACAAACTACAGAGGTTATTTTATTATACCGTTTATTACGCCAAATGGCAATAAAAGTTTACTTTTAGCTAACGATGGGCTGCGTTCCGCGTTTGCAGGTGAAATTTGCATTCCCATCAGTCATTGCAAGCAGGCTGGAGGCCAACGAAGTCTGCCAACACAACCTGGCGGAACAAATGACAGCAAACTTGTAATAACAAAGACCACCTCTGGTTACAAAAAAGATGAAGTACGCCGCAGCGTTTTTCTTGTTATCGCTACCCAAAGAGCAGTGGCTCTTGTTGCTACTGAGTTAAGTTTCCAACACGAACAGACTTCTTAGGATTTTCCATCAAGCTCTTATCCGGCTTGTTTAACGGTGTGGATATCTCTTGCTATAACCAGTGCGATGGTTGTTTTTGTTGACCTGTCCTGCACTGGCTCAATGGTAGTATGATACCGCCGGGGTTCACCTTGCAGTTGAGTAGTGGTGATTGCAATCATTTTCTGCCCTGTCCTTATTGCCTTTCGAATACTTGCAATCTGCCTGTCCGCGATATCCTTTGGAAACACGTCCCACATAGTCTTTCCGATATACTCTTCAGGATTACCGCCTAATCGGACAGATGCTGTTCTGTTTATGAACAGAAATATGCCGTTTTCGTCGAACGCGGCGATAGCTTGGTCCAGACTTTCCACCGGGGTTTCGTACCTTTGCTCACTTTCTTCAATTTTCTGTTCTCCTGTTTTGCGAACGGTAATATCCGTCATATATCCTACACACTGGAGCGGCTTGCCTTCCTTATCGCGAATCAACCTAAGTTCATCACGCACCCATCGGTAACTTCCATCTTTATGTCGAAATCGGTATTCGTGACTATGAAAATCGCTTTCGAACAGACGAGAGAGGCCTGCAAGGACACGCTCTATGTCATCTGGGTGGATGTGTGTAAGCCAGAAGTCGGGGTCTTCTAAAAACTCGTGTGGCTCATAGCCGAACAGATTTCTGACGCTCTTGCTTATAAATTTGGCTGCCCAATTATCTCTAACTTTACAGATGTAAAGTGTTATGGGGCTTTCTGATAGAACATACTCCGCAATTTTATAAGGGTTTATGGGTTGTCTGTCCACCTTTTTTAGCTTGGAGGTGTCTGTCAAGAAAAAATCCATGGCAATAGGTTCATAATCTTCCACTAACTTGCAAGGTATTGGGTAATGACGTTGTTGTTTTTCCCACTCAAGTTTAGTGTTAAGAACAATCGAACCCGCATAAGCCCATTTAATTTCATCACTCTGGTCTGGTAAAACGAAACGACCTAATTCGAGTTGCAATCTTGGAGGGTTAACTGTTGAGATTATATTCTGGACCATATTAAATCTATCTTTAAGCATTTCGATAAAGGCTGGTTGGTCATCAGGCTTGATGTTACTATCAACATGGCTGCGGTATATGCCAAAATATAACGTTAATACTTGGCTTAAGCAGATTTCATTTTCGGACTTTTCATCCCATGGCAGGAAGGGCAAACAGGCAAAGTTGAGCCAGAAAGCTTCTTTGGGCGAATATCCGGCATTTTGCAGTTGCTTAACGTGGTCTTTGTAAAAGACATACAAGGACGTAATTATTTCTGAGGGTTCTTCCAGGCTCACGTTATATTCCTTTTCATAGATTGTTGATATTCGTAGCAGAGACCAAGCAAATCGATACCGTTTTACGACCTCCAAAAACTGACCTGGACTAAACGAAGCTGGCTTGTCTGCGGTTTTCCTATTGTTACAGTCGTGATTTATCAATTATCATTATTACCGGCGTGTGGCGAGGGCTTTTATTTGCTCTTCTGAAAGGGCTCGGTCGTAGAAGCGGAGTTCGTCGATGATGCCTTTTGCAGCGACGCCGCCGGGGCGCGCGCCAATCCACATAGGTAGCTGGTTTGTGGGTAGTTTCCCAGATGGTTCGGCTTCGCCATCGAGAGCACCATCGATATAGAGTTTGATTGATTTGCCGTCATAGACCTCGGCGATATGGTGCCACTTGCCATCGGCAACTACTGTTTTCCCATCGAGACGGTCTTCATAGTTCCACATTACTGTTACAGGGCCTGTCATTTCCACCCAGATATCGGTTCGCCTGCCGGGGCCTTCTTCGGGCCACTGTATGCCATCCTTCCATATAATGTAGTGATAATTGTAGGTCTGCTCAAGTTTTGCCCAGACGCAGACCGTAAAATTTGGGGCGTTGAAGGAATCTTCGTGCGGGATAACGACATAACCCTCGCCATCAAACTGAATCGCCTTTCCTCGTATTCCGTCGCCCCACTTTAGGCCTGGCTGAATCAGGCCGTGATTTGTCCCGATGGCATTCTTTGCAATCCCACCTTTTCCCTCATCGAAGCTCCAGTAACCCTTCAGGTTAGCCGCTCGATGGTCAGCCACCGTGCAGCCCGCGAGGGACACCACAAGGGACATCGCTATTACTAAAATAACGGTTGTTCTCTTAATCATTTTTCTACTCCTTTCACGAATTACCATTGTTTTGCGGTCCTTTCCACAATGGTGCATATAATACTGCCGGCGGTTATATAAAGCCAGTTAAAAATCATAATATGAAGGATGGATTGAACGAAGAGAACTTTGACCCGCCATCGGGGTTTATTTGCGTTGCGCAGCCTGAAACTTTGGTTTTGACAGAAACACAGGCTTCAGTTATTGTTTGGCATAAAACCAGAAAGAAGCCTCTGTGGTTGTGTATGGTTGTTTCGTGTGTTAGACAATATTAGGGAAAGGAATTATATGCCGGCGAATATAGCCCACATGCTCATAGCCCATAAGGCTCTGCAGAAGCTAAAGGCAAAAGGAGTTGCAGAGTACACGGAATTTGCCGAGATGCTCGATGATGCTTCGGCTGGGAGAAACTATAAAGCATACGTGAACCTCGGAAGTATGGGGCCGGACCTTTATTACTACAAAAGCCTCGCCCGCTCGCTCAAGGATATGCTCGTGGAAGGTTTCGTCCAGGCGATAGGAGTAACGCCCTGGTCTTACCATTTACATTCACATAAACCCAATGAATTTCCTCTGACGCTTCTTGAGGTTGCCTTCAGCGATGCTGTTAAAGTTAATGGCAAAGTCAAGCTAAAGAACGATGACAAAAGGAAAATCGCATACATCGCCGGCCACCTGACCCATATTGCCGCCGACCAGATTATTCACCCCGTAGTCAATACTATAGCCGGGCCATATTATCGCAAAGGGCAAAATCGCACAAAGCACCGCCAGTGCGAGGTCTTTCAGGACTACTTCCTCTACGACCAGGTCTATCGCCTGGAGGAAAAGAGCGGGGCAAACTACGACTTTTTTAAGCAGGATTTCCAAGCGTGGTCCGACTGCGTGCGGGGACGAACCTTCCGTAACGCCGAGGATTGGTTCCGCTACTTCTTGCAGCGGGGTTTTGTGGAAACATACGGGACGGGGCCATCGGAAGATGATGTTGAGGACTCTATTGATAATCTTCTTTTGACGCTGCGAGTCTGCCGGAGGTTCGGCCCTTATAAAAAGGCGGCAAAGGACTACGAAAAGAACCAGGAAAATTCAACAATGTTTAAGCAATACATCAAAGACGTTGATTACATCAAGTACTACCGCCTCGCGGTGGAGCTGGCGGTGATTTATCTTATCGCCTTATACGAAGTCTATTTTGTCCTCAAGGAAGGATTGGATTTCACCAAACGGCACAAGCAGCGATTCCTGCGGATTGTCAGCGGGGCGGATTTATCCTGCCCGCTTGAGCAACATATTTTCGAGAAGGCATCCGCTGCACTGAAGAACAAAACAACTATGACGGCGGCTATCAAAAAACATTCTTCACAGCTACTAACTAAAACAAAACTTCTAACTGCAAAATGTATATTCAAAGCCAAAAGCGATGGTGACATCGTAAAAGCATAACGAGCGCATTTTAACGGCCAATATTATGCTCCATCGGGGTAAGCGGGAGGTCTTATGTGCAAAATTTCAAAGATGATTCTGGAAGAATAGTCACAACGCGATATAATCGAAGAATGGATTTATCAATTGTTATACCGGCGTTTGAAGAAAGTTCGAAGATTGCGCGGGATGTTGAAACGGCTGCGGCTTTCCTGGCAGATAAGGCCATTGTGGGAGAGATAATAGTCATCGATGACGGCAGCAAGGACAAGACTTCTTTTATCGCAGAAGGCGTTAAAATTCCGCCGCAGGTAACACGAAAGGTCATCCGTTACCAGCCTCATCGAGGTAAAGGTCACGCTGTCCGCACCGGAGTAATGGAGTCGAAGGGTAAATATGTGATGTTTGCCGACAGCGGCAATTGTGTGCCATACGAAGATATCCTGCCTGGGTTGGAACTTTTGAAAAACAGGCAATGTGACATAGCCCACGGGTCAAGAAAGATGCAAGGCTGTCATATTGGAAGGCCGCAGAGCCTGTATCGGCGGATTTGCTCCCGGTTTTTTCACTGGTATGTGGTTTATGCGATGAAAATACCCGCTGAATTTACCGACACACAATGCGGGTTTAAGATATACCGTGGTGATGTGGCGAGGCGTCTGTATTGTGAAAGTGTTACCGATGGATTTGCGTTCGATATAGAAATCATAATGCGAGCTCAAAGAGCAGGTTACCGCATAAAAGAATTTCCTATCAGATGGAGCTGCGACCGTGATAGTCGGCTGTCGCCGAGCCGCAGCTTCCGGCAGGTCCTTTCCGAACTGAGAGCTATTAAACAGGCCCTGTCAAATAAATAAAAATCGCCTGTTGATAATCTTTGGAAGGCAATACTTTATATCAGAAGCTCATCCTTTTTCCAGGGGCCAAAGAGCAGAATTTTATCTTTCTGTATGTCCTTGTCTCCATCCTGTAGTATGGCCATAGCGATGGTATCTGGATGGCAGGAGCAGAATTTTTTGATTTCACCGGGCGACATAACCATAAAGGCGGTTGAAAGGGCGTCAGAAGTTGCAGCATCCAGAGCGGAGGCCCAGGCGGCTTTTTTTTCTTTGACCGGCTGGGCAGTTCGAGGATCGATAATGTGCCGGCCTTTTTTCAGGCCCGAGGCACTCAACGATTTGTGCTGAAAATGAAGGCGGGCTAAAGTTTGTTTGCGGTCAGCAGGATTACTTAATATGAGGGGCCAGCCTTTTGTGCCGGAGGGCGCATCGAGTGCGAGGATGGAGCTATGTCCGCCGTTAATTAGAGCGGTGTTGATGCCCCACTCGCGCAGCAGTTCTGCCATTTTGTCAACTGCATAGCCTTTGCCGATACCGCCGAGGTCGATTTGGATGGGGCTGGCCAGCAACTGAATGGTGTGTTCAGCCTCGTCCAGTTTCAAAAGGTGCATTCCAGTTCGCTTGCGGGCGAGATCCAACTGGTCTTGCGAAGGTGTAAGCGGTGTTCCGTTTTTATTTCGCCAACAGGCCAGCAGCGAGCCGATAGTGACATTGAAAGCGCCGTTGGTTTCGGCATAAATGTGGTTCGCTATCTGCAAACATTCAAAAGTGGGCAGGCCCAGGCGCAGCGGCCGATTGGCGGGAAGATTGTTAATCCGGCAGATGTCGCTATTTTCGATGAAGCGGCTAAGCTCAGATTCAAGCCGGTCAAGCTCATCAAAGGCGGCGTGAGCAACCTGCTGGGCGTAATGGGCATCCTCGTGCACTATAATGACCTCAAAGATGGCCGCCATAGCCTGATGAGAAAAACGCCGCAGATTGGGGATTGACTGCAAATTACCGCTGCAAAGTCCTATGGACTCCTTACGGAGAAAAGGTTCTGGCTGCCGGTCAGTCATTTTTTACTCCCGAGCCGGAAAAAGATTGCACGCTTGTGTTCTGCTTGAATCTGTCCCAGAGGTCTTTGGTGATATAGCCTCGCAATTCAATTTGAGGCCGCAATTCCATATACGTATCAAAGAGCGGCACATATAAATTTTTTTCGCCCGGCGGGGGCAATTGATAGAGTTTTGCCAGAAGCTCCTGCTCGAACTTCGGGGATGCGATAATTAAAGGCGCAGAAATTACATCGTCAGCTACATTATCGCACCAGTGAACTTTGGAAAAGAAACGCAGATACCAGGGTAAGGGCCAATAGTCGTGCTGGGGACAGATGACCTGGATATTCATCTTATGGCCATCTTCGTGAAACCGTGCTATCGCCTCCACTCTCTCGGTGATGGCAAAGACATCGGTAGTCGGGTGGGCGTAAACGTAGGGGTTACGATAGTCGGCGTAGAATTTGTAATTAGCCAGATACGCCTGGAAGGCAAGATTTACTATACCGGCAAATAAAAGCACGCTGATAAGAACACGAGTGAAAAGGTCCGGCGCAAGCTTTATTAGTGCCGCGGCTCCAACACCAGCCAGTAAAATCATACCGTGCAGAAAACCCAGCAGACACCAGGGGGTTTTATAGGGGACGGCAGAATATACTGCGGTCATAATGAGCGTATAGAAAGCAATAAATATAAGAAAGCGGCGGTCGCCGAGGCGGGAAGCTCTTGGAGCCATCGCGCAAATAAAACCAATGACAGCCAGAACGATGATAATAGCTTCTGTCCAGATAGGGCCGTCGCCGTATTTGGAATATATGAGCATTTTGAGATAGTAATACCAGGGGTGGATATGGATGGCGTTGCTGGAGGCACGGTTAAAATAAGCTGTGTAAGTTAGAAAGGAATCCACAATCCCACGGGGGTTAGTCAGGAATGATGAGTGAAATAGCGCCGAAACAAGAAAGGCGACTACGATAGTTGTAACAAGATGAGTGAGCTTTATTGGTCTGGCAACAGTTGAAACAGAGCCATCCTGCCTGCGAAATAAAAAACGTATAAGGAAAAGTGCCAGCGCCATAGAGCCATAAGCGATGATGCAGGTTTCTTTCGTAGCGTGCATCAGCCCCAAAAACAGGCCTGTCAGCAAAATCCAGATGACGTTTTTGCTGCGGGTATAACGGTAGCCACAGGCAATTGCGCCAAAAGTAAAGCAGACAAGGAGCATCTCCTGGATGTAGTATCGGCTGTAGAAAACCATCGCAGGTGAGATAGCAATTAAGATGGCTGCAAAAAAGACAGCAGTTGTTCCTAAAGCATCGGCTATCAGTAAAAGCATAACGATAAGCAGGACGCCAAAAAAGACAGGCACGATGCGTAAGGTGAGCTCGTTCACCCCCGACAGAAACATTCGGGGGTTTTTTGCACAGCCAAGCCGGGCGGGGATTAAAGTTAGATAATTAAGTGTCGGACCGTGATATTCATTGGGGTCATAAGTGTAACTGTGTCCTTCAAGCAGGTCGCCGAGCTTGTAGGCGTGGACTGCTTCGTCACCGTGCATTGGGCGCAGTTGCAAAAGCGGCAGGCGCAGAATGAGCGCAACAACTGCGGCAGCCAGAATGAGCAAAAAATATCTTTTTGATTTGTTCGCAGACAGGGTTAAACCTTGCGGTTTCATTGAACCTGCTTGCCATAAACTTCCACTTCGATATAGTGATTCAGGTCATTGCTGTTGCTGCCGTTGCTGTAAAGGCGGACATAGCGGGCACGGATTCCTTTGGCGTCGATTAGTCTGCCTTCGTTGGTCTCAGTATAGTGCATATTTTTGCCGACGCCCAAACCGGCGGAGTTGTTAATGTCGTTGTTGAACAGCGTTTTAACATTGGTGATAAAATCGGCGTCGTCGGCAACCTGAACCACCACGTCATAATAAACACGGGCCTGCTTATGATAATGCCAAATCATGATGGCGTATATTTCATAGATTTCTTCGAGGTCGATGGTAACGTGCTGCTGCATCGGCCCCAGCTCGACGTAGCTGCCGTCGGCTGCTTCCTTGTCGCCATCGGTAATCATTTTGATTTCGCCGATGATTGGCTCTTCATCGCTGCTTGATACCGGCTTTCCGGAGGCGACATTCTTTGTGCCAGCCGGCGCATAAAACGGCGGACGTGGCTTACCTGTCGGCTTTTCGAGATTGGGCACTTTTGTGTCCTGCGGCGTCCCGACAAACATCGGCTTTGGCAGCTTGAATTCTATCGGGACCCATCCTGCCGGAGGAGGCGGATTATTGGCATCAGTGGTCTTCGGTGTGACAGGGGTTTGTGCAGATGGAGTCTGAACAGGAGTCTTTGCCGCTTCATTGACATCGGGTGTTTGTTTGCCAGTATCTTTCGGCGGCGTCTGTGGAGTAGATTTCTTGCAGGAAGGCAAAACTAATAAAGAAATTGCAAAGAGGACAAGGACACAAATCTTAATAATTGAACTAACGTTATTTCTTACCATTTTTTAACCTCAAAAAGCCATAAGTTTTTAGTTTTAAGGACGTTATCGCGTAACAAACTCAATAGGTCTAACAATCATAGCTTATTTGCAAAAAATTGTCAATAGACCTGCAACGTTATTTTCAACAAGCCGTCTAAAAAAGCAGGGATTCAGCATTTGCCGAATCCCTGCCTGGATAAGACGATTTGCCGATCCTTCCCGTAGCACGGGCTTCAAGCCCGTGAAGACACGGCCAAGCCTGTCCTGAGCATAGTCGAAGGGATGGCTGTGCCACTCAGTTTCTCTATGCGCTTTTGGTCGATGTCATCTGAACAACGGGCGGTTGCAGGCCGGCTTTTGCAAGAACATAGTACAGCACTGCACCGACAATAAACGCAACCAGAGGAGCAGCCGGCACGTTAGCCAGTTTGAGCAGCGGAGCTATTCCGACGATAAACCCAGCCGCCCAGGAAATCCAGCCAGCAAGATTAAATCCTGCCCGTGGGCCAGCCCATTTCTTGCCCGACAGGAAGTAATCCACCATCATTGCACCGCAGATGGGTCCAAAGGATGCACCAATGACTGTGAATACACGCCCTGCGTCACCGGCCCATCCGGTTACCGCAAGGACGACACTGACAGCAGTACCAATTCCAACAGAGACAAACGGGTTGACTTTAGGCAGTGTCGTTTTGAAGCTGTTGGCGGCGATGAAGGATGAAAAGCATGCCGGAGGAAACGCAGCAAGCGCAAGCAGCAGTCCCATAGCTTTTCCTGCGCCTTGCGAACCCATAACTGTGCTCATAAAACCAGGGTCAGCAGTGTTGAGTCCATACTTGCCGCCTGCTCCGAATGCACCTGCCGCAATCAACAAGGAAGCGCCTCCTGCCACAATAATCGCCAGAGCAATGCCGACCAGGCCTCCCATTTGCACATCCTTCTCGTCTCTATTGTTCATTCCAAAGTCCACGCCCGCAGCACCTGCGGTTGCAAAGAATCCAACGACATAAGTTATACAAAGAGCCAGCACACCCCACGCACCCAGGGCAGCGCCTTGACCTGCTCCAGTCAAAGTGCCGGCGGCGACGAGTTTATCCGGGTCAAAGCTGCCTATTCCGCCCAACGTTTTAGCTGTCATTACGACAAGAATGACCACCGGGATTAAGGGCAGAAAAGTTGCGACCTTTGCGACATACTGAATCCCTTTGAGTCCGACAAAGGCAGCAAGGACCGCCCAGATAATCGCAATTACCTTTTGTGCCGCTGGGTTGCCGCCAAACAGCGGCGCTAATGCGAGCGAGGCAAAATAAGCGTTCACACCGAGCCACCCGAATTGCAGGATACCCATTAAAAACCCGGGCATCAGAAAGCCGCCCTGTGTTCCGTACGTGGAGCTCCCAACAACATAAAGCGGCAAGCCCGTCTTCATACCCAATAGGCCAGGCACATAGTAGAAAAGAAAGTGACACAATAAGGCAGAGACAATCAAACCAAGGAATGCGACTCCGAGGCCTTTTGAGAGCACCCCGCCTGGTCCGTTTGTCCCCCCGCTGGCAACCTGGCTCCAGAACACAAACCACAGAAAAATGCCGGCGTACGTCTGTGCCGTGTTTTTATACCAGGGTGCACGGTTCGTAGGCGGGTTTGGCTTGGCCATACTTAAATAACTTGGCAACAATCCATTACTCATAATCCGTTCTCCTAACTAAAATACACTAATACATACTCCCCGGCGACTTACCGGGTATTTACGAATATAACTATAACATCTGGCTATTACTTTGCCAAACTTGGCCTCAAAGACACAAAGGCACAAAATAAAAATGAATATATCACAATAATATTAGTGTCTTGGTGCCTTCGTGGCTAAAAAGACCCCGCAACTGCTCAAAACTAATCAACCTGCGGAATCTGGATTCTCTTACCGCCCTTCATCGCCGATTCGTGGGCGCAGATGCCTGTCATTGTCCAATTCGCCGCTTGTTTAGCATCGACCGCAGACGGCCTGTGTTCGACAATCGCCGAAATAAACTCGTGAACCAGATGGGGGTGCGAGCCGCCGTGTCCGCTGCCTTGAATGAAGGAGGTATGCTCGTGCTCTTCGTCATAAACGCCTCGCCCCGTGAAGGGAGCTATCGGCCTGGGCAGCAAGCGCCCGTAATCGGGAACCTCTATTCTCCTGGCATCTTCGTAGCCGGAATATATCACAACTCCTTCACCCGCAATCTGCTCCCACTCAAACGACAGTTTCGTTCCATACACGTCGAAACTTTCTCTATACTGGCGGATTGTATCAAAAAGCGACCTTGTAACTTCGCAGGCAAGATTCGAATCCTTTAGTTTCACAAGGGCAGTTTCGATTGCACAGGGCGAACCATACCGCTTAGCGTATTCTTTACGGATTCGACCAGAGCCATGACAGACGACCGACTCGGCTCTTTTTTTTGCCAGGCAAAGCAAGGGGCTGACCGCGTGGGTGGCATAGTGCATAGGTGGGAAGCCATACCAGTAATCCGGCCAGCCGGGCAAGCTCATATTCTGCTGATGCGAACCCCTCAAAAACTGAATCGAACCCAGCTTACCCGATTCAACAAGCTCCTTTGCATAAAGAAATTCCCGTGTATAGACGGCTGTCTCCATCATCATATACACCCTGTCTGCTTTTTTCCTTGCCCCGGCAATATCGAGGCAGTCTTTTTTGGTGGCAGCCATCGGGACAGTGCAGGCGGTATGCTTGCCGGCCTTCAGAGAAGCCAACGTCATCCAGGCATGGTCGGCTATCGGCGAAACAACGTGAATAGCGTCAATCTCATCAATAGCCAGCAGGTCCTCGAATCTGGTAAAGCGTCTTTTAATGCCAAACTGCTCGCCTATCTGGTTTAGGTGTTTTTTGGTCCTCTGGCAGATAGCATAACATTCGGCGTTGGGATGTCTTTGATAAATAGGAATGAACTCGGCGCCAAAGCCAAGCCCGACCACAGCCACCTTCACTTTCTTTGCCGGCATTTTTCTGCCCTTTCACAGTCTGACAAACTTCTTACGGTCTTGCGGATCAGCTTTTACGCCCATCGCGACGAAGGCATTTCGTCAATGCTCATCACACGGTGGTTCCCTTCTGTGGCTCCGCTTTTTTGTCTTTAGACTTCGTCTGGGCCAGCACCCTCTTGTAGTATTCCAGTACGTGGTCGCGCATCATCTCTTCGCGAGATATCTTTCCATGCCACCACAGCAACGTTCCAGGAAAGCGGGAGGGGTTAAAGTGAACATTATAGAAGTGCCAGATGAAC
>CAYWXK010000032.1:0-48088 GCA_964462515.1 uncultured Pirellulales bacterium | reverse complement strand
TCCATCATTAATAAAAACAGCAGGCAATTTAGCAAAATCTGCCTGAACGCTTACGTTTATTCCTATTCAGCCTGCAAAATGGCTGATATTGCTTTCAATGATAATAAGCCCGCAGTAGCCAGCTTTACTTTGCCCTCGCGGTCGATAAAGAAACTGCAAGGGACGCCAACGGTGCTGTAGATTCTCATAAACCCGAACGGTTCTGGCATATTGCCCCTGTCGAGAAGGACCGTGTAGTTTATCCCTCGCTCGGCAATGAACTTTTCCACCACATCCGTCTTTTCGTTCGATACGGCCAGCATCGCTAATTTTTCTTCGCTGATAGTTCGCCGCAGTTCGACTAAATGCGGCGCCTCCATCTGGCAGGGTGGGCACCAGGTAGCCCAGAAAATAAGCAAAACATCCCGGCCGTGGTAGTCGCTTAGTTTGTGCACCGAGCCTTTTATGTCGGTTAAAACAAAATCGGGTGCAGGTTTGTGATACCACGACTTATAAACCGGCATCCATCCCCTGGCAGTTTTGATAACATCGGACAAACTGGCCTTTGGCGTTGCGGCAGGCGGCCGAAGGCCGCTTTGGTCAGACCCGCCTCCGGCGGGCATCTTTATAGATTCGCCGACGGTTGCGGCATTGGGCTCGGATTGTATTTGTTCAACTTGACTTTCAATCTGGGCTGGTTCGTGCGTCCGCTTGGGGATGCCTGACGGCAGATGCTTCTTGCACCCCATATAAATTGCTGCCCCTGCAACCAGCAGAATTGCAGAAATAGTAGCTGTCACGCTACGGTACAGTTTGTTTTGTCTGTCCATCTGGTTTCCTTTGCCAAAAATATTTATTTACTCAAACTAACCAATTGTTATCGCAATATTGAACAAAAACATCTCTCAGCGTAGCATAAACCGCATTCTAACCAAAGAATCTGACTTTGGCAAGCTCTGATGCCTTCACCCTCTTGCAAGAACACATTTTAGTCTGTAGTATAGAAATGCCGGATACAGCAAAACTCGCGATGAACTTGACAACCGACCTCTGGGATGGTAGAATAATAAAGTTGACCAGCTTTAAGATAGCTGTTAAACTGCCCAGTCGTGGACAATGCAAAAAGAAAGCCTATAATAGGCATTGTAGGCGGTGTTGGCTCAGGCAAAAGTGCTGTTGCCGGTGAGTTTGCCAAACTTGGTTGTTCGGTTATCGATGCTGATAAAATTGCCCACGAGCTGCTCAATAAGCTCGTTGTTAAGGAGGAAATAGTTGGCGTTTTTGGGGCAGTTTTAGATTCCACGGGAAAAATCGACCGTAAAAAACTGGCTGACATCGTTTTTGCCGATGCCCAGAAGCTCTCGTTACTTAACAGGATAATCCATCCTCTTGTTCTGGAAAGGGCTGAGGAGCTTATAAGGCGTTATAACCGCCAGCGGCAGGTCAGGGCCATAGTTCTTGATATGCCCCTTTTGGTAGAGATTGGCTGGGACAAGCGGTGCGAAAGAATAGTTTTTGTGGATTGTCAAAAGCAAAAAAGGATGGATAGGGTGAAAAATTCGGGTATTTTTGACGAAAATCAGCTAAAAATTAGAGAAAATTTTCAGATTTCTCTTGACAAAAAGAAAAGAATCGCCGATAATGTCATTGATAACAATTCAGAGTTCTCGGCTTTATTTAAGCAAGTCGCTAATATCTTCTCACAGGTAATTAGTTCGTGGGGTTTAGCGCAGAATTAATCGTGTATCGGTTGTCAGGGGTTTGTGATATATAGGTTTTGCTGAACATTCTAAGCTCGAATCCATCTGCACTGTTACAATAAGGTAGTTCAATTGAAAGTTATGCCCCCGTAGTTTGTAGGGTAACGTTCATTGTTTTAATAGTTTTTGAAAGGATTAAGGAGTAACTATGGCTAAGGCTTCAAAAAGTGAAAAAGCCGTGACCAAGAAACGCCACACGACAAAGAAAAAGGCCGTTGAAGCAGAACCGGTCGAACAGACAAAACAGGTATTGCAAGAAAACGACTCTGCTGCACCCGTGGCAGAGCAGGCCGATATTGCCCAGATACAGAGTGAAACCCAGGTAGAAGAGCAGCAGCTAACCGAAGAAGAGTCCACCCACGATAAATATGAGCGGATAAAGAAGGGCAGCTTGTATTTAACAGACCTACAGAATCTGACGGTTACAGAGCTTCACGATGTTGCCAAGAAAGAAGGTATCAAGGATTACAGCGCTCTTAAAAAGCAGGATTTGATTTTCAAAATTCTAAAGGAGCGTATTCAGCAAAACGGCCTGATGTACGGTGAAGGCGTATTGGAAGTGCTGCCTGATGGTTACGGATTCTTGCGGAACTCGCGATATAACTATTTATCTTCATCGGATGACATCTACGTTTCGCCGTCCCAGATAAGGCGATTTGGCTTGCGGACCGGCAATTCGGTATCGGGTCAAATCAGACCGCCAAAGGATTCCGAGAAGTATTTTGCTCTTCTGCGTGTTGAGGCGATTAATTATGAGAATCCCGACCTGCTTGCGGATAAAGTGGTGTTTAGTGATTTGACGCCGCTGCATCCCGAGCGGCGTCTTATACTTGAGACCACACCGGAAGAGTTAAATATGCGGATAATCGACTTGATAACACCGGTAGGTAAGGGTCAGCGTGGCCTGATAGTTGCCGGACCGCGGACAGGCAAGACGATACTGCTGCAAAAAATGGCGAATTCCATCAGCACAAATCATCCTGACGTGAAGTTGATAGTGCTGCTGATTGATGAGAGGCCCGAAGAGGTAACGGAAATGAAACGCAAGGTCGCTAAGGATGTTGAGGTAATAAGCTCAACATTTGATGAGCCGGCTGCACGTCACTGCCAGGTGGCAGAAGTTGTCATTGAGAAGGCCAAGCGAATGGTTGAATATGGCCAAGATATCGTAATTCTGCTGGATTCGCTAACTCGCCTTGCCCGTGCTTATAACAGCGAGACGCCACATTCGGGCAGGATTTTGACCGGCGGCGTTGATGCTTCTGCGATGCAGATGCCTAAGAAATTTTTCGGTGCAGCCAGAAATGTCGAAGAAGGCGGCTCGCTGAGTATCATTGCGACGGCGTTGATTGATACCGGCTCGAAAATGGACGAGGTGATTTTTGAAGAGTTCAAGGCGACCGGAAATATGGAATTGCACCTCGATAGGCGTCTGGTTGATAAGAGGGTCTGGCCGGCTATAGAAATCAGCCGAAGCGGCACCAGGCGAGAAGAATTACTGCTCGACCCGAAAGAGCTTGAGCTTGTATATCGGCTTCGCAGGGTCTTGAGTGAAATGAACCCTGTGGAATCGGTTGAGCTGCTCAAGGGCAGGCTTGCCAAGTGCCGGACCAATGTAGAATTCCTGATGACGATGAATCTCGATTAGACAGCGTTAAAAATTTCTTGTATCTGGTATCGTGAAACCCGGAGCTTAAAGGCTAAGAACCGTGCGGCAAAGCCATTTGGTTTTTCGCTTTTTCTTTTTGGTTAAAACTGCTTTTTAACTTATCCGCAATATATCATCGTTATCCCCTAAAGTGTTTTCAACAGGGATATACGGCATTCCTTTCCCATCCCACTTTTGTGGGACGTGACCATTGGTAGGGCCGGTCAGGTCTGCGTTGGTGGGCATCCTGTACATTGGCCTGGTGGGTTTTACCGCGGAACACACCCCGCACCGTATGGTGCAGGGCCCGCCGATGACATTCGGCCGAGCTCAGTCGAAGCCATCGCAGAGTTTTTTAATTTCCTTCGACAAGCTCAGGATGGTGAGCAACGTCGAACCATTAATTTTTTCTCTCCGTAAGGAGTCCATAGGACTGCGTTCCACAGTGAGATACCCCACGTGGTATCCTACTTTGCGCTCTCAGCGGTTGATTCTTTTTCATCTTCAATCCGCCTGTGGCGGACCTATTCTGTGTGGATGCGTTGCAGCTATATCTGCAAATTGCCGGGCCTGAGATATTCAATATAGACCGGGGCCCGCCTTTAGGCAGATTTACCAGCGGCGTAAGCCATCTTGACGATTGTGATTTTATCAGTCGGCTGGAGCAAGCGGTGATAACTATCGACAAAAATGGCAGGGACAATGTGGTTATCGAAGGGTGAATCGACTTGTTGTTTAGAGAGATTTTTAGTATTTTAGAGTATTTATGGTAAATCCTGAATACTCACAGATTCAAGCTGGAGTAAAGACCGCTTCGTTCGTAGGCCGGTTATACGGCCTTTTAGCCAGCCGTGCTTGGACTCTCATTATGCTCGGTGCGATAATCTGCACACTGGCAGTGAAACTCTTTCACGCGTGGCGATATAGTCTGATAAACGAATACTTTGACTGGGTGCTCGCCGATGTCTCTGTGCTCCTGTGTGTTGAGGTGGTCTTATCGCTTATCTGCTTTCGCCGGCCGCGCAGAAGGGTCATCCGGACGGCTATTATTGTTGCAATGGCTGTGTGCGCCTGGTCGGTTATGAATGCAGGGTGGTTGATAAGGACGGGGACACAAATCCTGCCTTCGGTTTTTTTGCCGCTGATTCGCTCGCCAATAAATACCTTGCACATCGTTGTAATCAACATAATAAAGATTCCGCTGGCCGCCATAATTTTGTTTGTGCCCGCTTTTCTTATTCTGGGCTTTTCCATCGCAGTTCTGATAAAGCCTGTCTCTGCGGTTTATAACCGTAAGCGTTTTGTTATCAGAGTTACGATTTCTGTTATCATCATTCTTGCCGCTGTTTTGCTGCGCGGTCTCGGAGTGAAACGAGGTTCGCCGCAAATAATCTCTGCGGGACTGCGTTACAATAGTCAATTAAGGGCCATAATAAGTTTTTTTGTGCCGGACGCCGGACGTTTGGCAAGGGCCGATTTTATCAATGCTAAGCGAGAGATACCATCTTTCGACCAAGTGACACTTGCGCGAAAGACACAGCAGATAAATCACAACATAGTAATAGTCATTCTCGAGGGTGTTCAATATGGATATACTTCGCTTGCTGATAGACGCAACAACTTAACGCCACACCTCGCAACGCTGGCTGAGGATGGTGTCGAGTTTGCAAATGCCCGCTCATCAATGACGCATACCACTAAGTCGCTGTTTGCACTTTTGACCGGCCGATTTCCTTCTGCATCCCATGACCTTGCCGAGGCGGTTCCTGCGTTAAAGCCTTACGCCGGCCTTGCGACAATCCTTAAAAGTCAGTTTGGTTTTCGGACCGCATTTTTTCAGTCGGCCAAGGGTGACTTTGAATCCAGGCCCGGCCTGGTCTATAATCTCGGCTTTGACAAATTCTGGGCCAGAGATGACTTGAATGACCCCAATAGATTCATCGGGTATTTAGCCTGTGACGAATTCTCAATGTTAGGACCGATTACCGAATGGATTAAAGCTGAGAATACGCCTTTTGTTGTCGCCATTCTTTGCTCTGTCACGCATGACCCACACGAAGTTCCCGAATGGTTTGCTAAGCCGGCAAAGGAAACGCTCGAACGTTACCGGCAGTCAGTTTCTTATACCGATAAGTTCATAGCAGTGCTGGATGAGGAGCTTGTCAAACTAAACCTCACTGACAAAACGGTTTTTTGCGTTATTGGAGACCACGGCGAAGCGTTTGGTGAGCATGGACTACTTGGTCATGAGCGAATAGCGTTCGATGAGGCCTTGCAGATACCGTTCGTCATGCGAGCGCCGCTTTTGATAAAGGGCGGGATGAAAGTTACTCGGCCGGTAGGCTCCGTGGATTTGACGCCAACCTTGTTGATGCTATTGGCCTTTGAAATAGAAGGTGGTGGTTTTGATGGTGTTAATGCTCTTGTAGATATGCCGGAGGACCGAAAGGCATACTTTAGTGATTGGATGCAACAAGGACCTGCTGGTTTTGTGCGAGGCAATTACAAATTCATATACGAGCCGGCTGACAAGACCGTTTGTGCCTACGATTTGGACAAAGATAGAGCCGAGCTGGACAGGATAGAGTTGCCCGAGGAGAAATCGCAAAAGATTGCAGAGGAGATTATTGGCTGGCGGAGAAATACTATCTTTCGCATCAATCAGCAGCGCACCGGCAAAGTGATACTGTTTGAACGGTGGGTGTGCCGCTGGATGAACAGGGTCTCTTGGGCCAAGTACCAGCCTAAAATGGGGCATTAAATTGAATATCAGGTTGCAGTTTATCATTAGGCAGCATCACCAAACTTAACGAGGCACCTATAAACACATCCGCCTGGCCTCATCAGAAATTTGATTAGTCTTTCTTCTTGAAAGATAGCAATTTGGCATTGCATCGTTGTTTATTTGTTCACTGTGCGTTGCTTTTTATAAACATCAAGCGAAATCCCAGAATATTTCTTGCAGAGGTCTTAAAAAATGTAGAAATAGGATATTTAAGGGCGTTTTAGCGTTGACAAAAAACAACGCACTGTTAAAATAGGATATATTATCGTTTTTGAAGTCCAAGCAGTGTTTAGGCGCAACTATTTTTATTGCAAGCTGTTAGGAAAAAAAATTTGAAGGTTCCATTTTTGCTTTTATCAGTGGCATATTTTTTGCAACTCAAAATCGTCTGCCCTTGAGGCGATAATATAAGGGCGGACAGCCTAAAACCGAAATCTTTTTGGAGGAGGATATGTCCGCCCGATTTTGTAAGTTCAAAATTGGTGATGCCAGCGGTATTAATGAGGCAAAGCCGGTTTTTTGAATAATACGTTGTGGGGTCATTCGGAGGAGGATGACCCCAATTTTTTTGCGCATCATCAGCATATTATAGGCATAACGGCTCTTTTCATATCCGCATATACCGATGAAATCCGCTTCGCGAACTGCTAAAGTGAGTGTTTTGTTTATTTTACTACAAATGGCGCCTCTATCTGCTAAAATGATAGCGAATTAAAGGGACATAGCGGCTGAATGCTGATTATTTATGCTGATACATTATAAGAACAAGTGGGTAGAGAGGATTTTGATTGGTGTTAACGCTTTAGCAACAGCAGCGGTTGTGGGGTCCTTTATTGGTTTGTTTGGCTTTGGTGAACCGTTGCTGCCGGCACAGATTCTGCACTCTGCTCAGCTTGTTCTACTTTGTGTATTCATAATTGAGAAGATAATTCGCAGGTTTAACGTAGATTCAGCAGGCGAGTTCTGGCGGGCGAACTGGATTGAGGTTCCACTTCTACTTGCGCTTAGTGTAGCTGTAATTGGAGCAGGCTGGTGGTCTGAAGAGCCTGCTGTGGTTCGGCATTTCGCGGTTGGGATATATCTTGTTCTGCAAGTGATTACCAAACTGTGCAGGACGTCCGTCAGTTGGGCCGCTTCTGGTATTAATCCGACACGGACATTAATTTTAAGTTTTGTGGTTCTGATAGTCGCCGGTGCCGGATTGCTGATGTTGCCTCGTGCATCAACCGCCAAGAATGTAAGCTTTCCAGATGCCCTGTTCACAGCCACCAGCGCAAGCTGTGTTACCGGGCTTGTTGTGAAAGATATCGGCAAAGACTTTAGTTTAATGGGCCAACTGGTAATACTGTCACTCATCCAGCTTGGCGGCTTGGGGATAGTTGTGTTCGGTGCGGTATTATCGCTACTATTGGGGCAGGCATTAAGTTTTCGTGAATCGGCAGCTATGCAGGACTTACTGAGTGAAAGCACGCTCAGTCGAATAAGCAATATGATAGTTTTCATCTTTGCGGCAACAGCATTAATCGAAGCTATCGGCGCACTTGCGCTCTTCGGGATGTGGGACAATGTGCAAGGGCGAGTTCTCAGCCCCGGGCAGCAGTGGTTCTGCAGCATTTTTCATTCCATCAGCGCTTTTTGTAATGCGGGCTTTGGTTTGTTCAGTGACAATTTTGTCGGCTATAACAGGTGCTGGGGGGTATATGTAGTGATTTGCCCGTTAATAGTCTTGGGAGGACTGGGATTCGGTGTGCTTTACGACATCATTAACACTATAACCGACCGTATAAAGCGGTTCTGCAAAAAGTCCTTCGACAAAAGCTATCGGCTGCAGATAGAGACGCCCAGAAAGATGTGGCTGCAGACAAAGATTGTTCTTTGTGCAACCATTTGTCTGATAGTTTTCGGGATGCTGGGTTTATTTTTGTTTGAGCGGTATACCGGCCAGAGCAGTTCTGCCAGAAGCTTTGGTATTTTAGACGGATTGTTTCAATCTATTACGGCCAGGACAGCAGGGTTTAATACAGTCGATATAGGGGCGCTTTCAGAGGCAAGCAAGTTTGTTTTGATATTACTTATGTTCATCGGTGGTTCGCCAGGTGGAACCGCAGGCGGAATTAAAACGGTAACATTAGCGGTAGTAATTATGGCTGTTATTGCCACCCTGCGAAGGCGTGATGATGTGGAGATGTTCGGGCGTTCGGTTCGATTGATTATTGTGCGCAGGGCAATTACCATTACGGTGCTTTTTACCGTGGTTTTGTTCACTGCTACGCTGGCGCTCACTATTACTGAAAATTCCAATAGATTCAGTCTGCTGGCGGTTATGTTTGAGACAGCCTCAGCACTGGGAACAGTGGGTCTGTCAACCGGTATAACACCTTCTTTGACAACTGCTGGAAAATTGATTATCATTGTCGTGATGCTCATCGGCAGACTCGGGCCATTGACACTGCTGGCGGCGCTGACATTTAACCTGAAGCCCGCTAACTATAATTATCCGGATGAGGCAGTAATTGTCGGATAAGAGCGTTTCCCGGCGTGCCGGGATATTTTGGGAGCTAATATATGAGACGGTTTGCGGTGATAGGATTAGGACGATTTGGACAAAAACTGGCCATCGCTTTAGCGATGAGCGGGGCAGAGGTTATTGCAATTGATAAAAACAGGGACCAGATAGAACTAATTCGAGACCAGGTGAGCCACGCCGTCCGGCTTGACAGCACAGATGAAGAGGCACTTAGGGCCCAGGGTATTGACAAGGTCGATGTGGCTATTGTCAGCATAGGACAGGGAACGAGCCAGGGTTTTGAGTCCGCGGTTCTAACGGTGGTGAATCTGCGGCAGATAGGTGTTACGCAGATATATACAAGAGCCGAGAGCCTCACGGCGGGTCAAGTTTTTTCCAAAATAGGCGCTACAGAGGTTATATATCCGGAGATTGAGTCGGCCCAGCGATTGGCGGACAAACTTATCGCACCGCAAATTTGGGAGAAGATAGATTTTGCGCCCGGCTATAGCTTAGGCCGGATAAGAGCGCCAGCCAGCTTTGACGGCGAGACAGTGAGGGACTTGCGGCTGCGCGAGAGATACAATGTGAATCTGGTTTTGATAAGACGTGGCAAACAAAGCAAAAACCAAAAAAACGGCCAAGAAATTATAAACGTTCCAATGCCCGACACGGTTATTTATCAGGATGACATCTTAATGATAGCCGGTGCTGACGCAGACCTGGCAAACCTGCCAACGGAATAGCTTAAGACAGACGTCTCTGGGCCATATCCTGCTAAATTCAAGCCCACATTCAGAAAATGTCCCAAAATACCGTTTTGCGCTCCAGATAGGTTCAAGAATACTGGATTTTCGGTACATCTTTGGTCGATTTATTAGCTTATGCAAACAGAAGTAAAAATGACGCAATCGCCGGTGGCTCTGGCCCGGCAGGCCCTTCGTGTGGCAAAGGACTCTATACCGTTGTATTCTCACCCCTTTGCCAGCAGGGATTTTACGCAGCATCAGTTGTTTGCAATCCTTATATTACGCCAATCTCTCAAGGTAGATTACGATGGTATTATAGGGCTTCTCGATAATTCCTCTGACTTACGTGAGGTTCTGGGACTAAATAAAATACCGAACTATCCGACCCTCTATTATGCTGAGCAGCGCCTGGTCCGGAAGGGCTATTTGAAAAGCCCGTAGAGACTGTCCTGGCCCGCTCCAAGCGCAATCGCTGCCAGATTTGGATAAGTTCCCAAAAGACCTTCAGGAACAACCTGCTTTTCGCCGCTAAGTAATGCCTTAAGCTCAATAGCATTGGCAAGCTCGGCGCCTCGATAATGATTGTTTGCAATAATGGTAAGCGTTTCAAAAGCCTCGGCCAATCTATCAATTCTCTTTTTTATCTGGTCAAGCTCATTACTATTGTAATAGTAATTATAAACTTCATCTCTACCGGCTTTGCTGAACCATTTTTCCTTATTTCTGCCGTGCATCCTGAAATATCCAGTTTTGCCGACGGTGCAATACTGCATATCAAATGAGTTCGAGGCGGTCGGATAGTCGAGGTTGCAAACCGACACGCCCAGCCCCTGTAAAAATTTTAACGCATCTTCATCCTGCCACGATTTATGTCGGACCTCCACTGCAAGATTGAATGATTTAGAGAAGCTCTCTATTATTCCGGATAGATGCTGTCGGCTATCTTTACAATCAGCAAAATCATATCTAAATTGTGCAAGCAGATGCTTTAACTTATTCGCCTCCAGCAGCGGCTGAAAACCTTTATGAAACTGCTTTACTATTTCGGTATCAATCCTGCCTTCGTGGCTGATGTCTCGATGCAGCTTCGCTGTAAAGAAGAACTCTGGTTTGCCCGAGACGCTTTCCAGCCAGGATTTAGCCGCACTCTCGGATGGCGGCCGATAAAAGGTGTTGTTGATTTCTACGCAATCAATGAATCTACTTACGTATTCAAGCTGGTCAATCTTCGGCTGGGTATATACAATCCCCTTCCAATCCGGATACGACCACCCCGCTATGCCTATATAAATTCTGCCTGCCATAAACACCAATCCCCAAATTATATTCGGTACTGATGGATAACCCACCAATAAATTGGTGGGCTATTGATGGCTGTAAAAGTAAAGACTTGTCACTCCTGCGGAATCAGGAGTCCAGAAAACACTGATAAAACGGCTGGATTCCCGCTTTCGCGGGAATGACATCATCGCTTTGTGCTTTCGGTTTTGGTACATTACATATACAGGCCTCAATAAATACCTTCCGCGATTATCGTTTCACTTTCGGTGGTGCAACAATATGCAGCTTGTTTCCACCAACAAGTATATTTCCATCCGGCAGCGGTGCAATCACCTGTAACCGCTCATTAGGCACCGCATAATGGCCAACTCGTCTTATCTGCTGCCCACGAATATCGTAAACGGTCAAGCCGCCAAAATCTGCACTTTTATTCAATACATACGCTAAGCCATCTCTTAAGAATACCTGCCCCGGCGAAAAACCCGCCAGACGCTCCAACGCCGTCGGCTGGCGATATCCAACCATTTCAAGTGTCGCAATATCCTCACGCATTTCTTTTAGCCGAAAAACCTTAATAAAATCATTGTTCGTCTCGACAACAATATCACCTTCGCTGTCCATCACACGATAGCCGCTTAGCTCCACCGACACCGCAAGCTGCTCTTGTGCGCTCAGCCCCTCGCCAGGAACCAATCCAATAGACATAGTTGCAAAAGTTCGCCCGCCTGAATCTCGTTCTCCGCTCTCGCCACAAACACCAACTTGTCTTTTATTTACGTCTTTAAGTGCCAGCTTACCATTCGCCCCTAAATCAAAAACAAAAACCTGGCCCGACAGGTTTACAAAAACCTTGTCTTTACACATACACATCCCCTCGCAACTACCTTTTCTATCCTCGATATGTGGCAACAAGTCAATCTTGTCTATCACGACCGCCTCACCGGTAGCTATTGATACTGTCAGAAGCTCCGCTGCATCCACTTTCAATTTGCCGTCCACTTTATCCACACTTTGTGAGTGCCTGACGATATATAACAACTGCGGCCGTTCTGCCGACCAGGCAATCGCGGCCTTGTTGCCGAGCCATGAAATCATAGGCGGCACCTGGACCGGCAAGACAATTTCCTTTCCAATCGGCTCCGCCGACGACAAATTAAACCTCCACAGACGATACTTATCCCTCGGATTCGAGGATTCATCAACCCACACATCGTGCAGTAATATTAGACCCTTGTTACCTTCGCACACAATCGCTGCCTGAGCACCCGTACCTCTGTGGCTGGTCATCGGAATTTGCCTGAGGCATTTGAGATTTGAACCGAGCTGGAACACTACCGTCAAAAACAGAAGCATCGCCACGCCGCCAACCAACCAGAACATCAGCTTCTGGCCAACCCGCAATCGCCAGTTCTTTTTAACCGCAATTCCTGCAATAACGACCGCCGCAAAGCTACCTACCAGAGCAAAAGCAATATAACGCAGCAGGTCAACATTATATCGCAGAGCCAGGTCATCAGCCCAGGGTATCTTGACCAGCCGCAGCTTGCCGGCAAACCACGGTCCTCCCTGCTCAAGCGTGCTCAACCGAACTATTTCCACTGGTGACTGCATCATAAGATTAAAAACGCTAAGCCACTCTAACGGAGGGACCAGCATCGGCAGGAAATAAACCAACATCGCCAATGCTGCCGAAAAAATCACAGCATATACAGGCGACCGTATGAGGCAGCCGGTAACAAAAGATAAACTATAAACCAGAATTAACGTGAATGTATGACAGACCAGAATATTGGCGAATCCCCCGGCCTGATTATACGAGCCATCAACCCCTCCAGCCATCAAAATTTGCATCAACACAGGCACAGTGAGCACCACAAAAACTACAGCCAGGCCTACCAAATACTTTGTCGCCACCCACCGCCAGATTGCCACAGGCCGGGATTGCCAGAAGCACGCTATATTTTCGCTCAGGTCCCGACAGGTTGCCCCTACTGCCACAAGTATCGCAAAAAACCCTCCAAACAATAAGACCATCCCCGCCGGCATATCGGAATAAAAATTCTGCCAAAGTCGATAATTGCTCACTGCCTCCATCAAAGGCCAGCCGATAAAAATCGCCGCCCCCACAATAAAAAACCAGCGAACCTCCCGCCATTCCTTCCACAATAGCGCTGCGCCGCTTCTCATACCTTCGACCTTCCCTCTTTACCAAATCTGTATCCACCCCACAGCAAAAGGAAAATCAATAAAGTTGTCTGCACAATCACCGTCCATAGATTGTGCATCTGGCCCCCGCTCACCGCAAACTGCAAAATGCCCAATGGCGTAATCACCAGGCCCCATAGAACCAAATCCAGCCGTTTGTAAAACACTTTAACAAACAAGAAAACGAAAAACACCCAGCCCACAAAGACCTCGATACCTACCAAACCAGTCCTCGCTTCGCTGGGCTGCCTAATACTAAAAGCGACCATCCATACTAACATTAGAACACTAAAGGCGATACCACCGAGATAGGACATAGCTATTCGGGCAGCACTTATCTCCCTCCCACCGGCCACTGCAAGTGACACGGCCATACAACCAACTATTGGCACCGTGCAAACCAATGCCCCCATCACCATTTTCACTGCGAATATCTTCCACGGCCGAACAGGAAGCGCCAGAAGCATCTCCAGGCTTCCCTCACTTTTTTCCGTTGCGACAAGCCCCATCCCTACCAATAGCGCCATTAAAATCGAGCCTCCGGCAGATGCAAAAATAACAATAAACTCATCCAGGGTCAGGCGGCTTCTAAGCCCAATCAGAGTAAAGCCCACGAGTATCACACACCCATAAGCCAGCTTCCACCTCTGCTCGCACCACTCTTTCCAGAATAACGCCTTAATCATACCTTCACTTTCTGCCCGCGATTGCCGATGACGAACGCCTCAAAAATCTCATCCAGGTTCAGGGCCATTTCATCCACAGCAGCACACCCGCTCTTTTTCTCTATCGCCTCTCGCTTTGCCTCGCTGTAATCTTCGATTGTAACCGCTATTCTCTCTCCCATTTTCGCAACATCAAGAATCCCTCCGACTCCGCCAAATTCGATGTCACCGGTTCCTCGAAGAAGTAATTTTTTCACAGTCTGGCGAAGCTCATCGGTCTTGCCTGCCTTTACTATCACCCCATCCTCAAGTATCGCCACATAATCAGCTACCGGCTCAATCTCATAGAGCAGATGGCTCGAGAAAAATACCGTTACGCCGTTACTCTGAAGCAGACCAATCACATATCGTAAAAAATCCTTCCTCGCGATGGGGTCAAGTCCGAGCGTCGGGTCATCCAGTATCACTATTTTTGGCCGATGCCCTAACGCCAAGAGTAATGCCAATCTGCTGTTCTGCCCTTTGGACAGGTTCTTCACCCTTGTATCTCTCGGCAGCTCTAATAAATCCACCAGCTCTCGAGCAAACTTCTCATCCCAGCCGGGATAGAAACTGCCTACCCATTTAATAATCTGCGTAACTTTCATCCAGCCGAACATCTGCTGGTCTTCGGCCATATATCCGACACTTCGCCGAACTGCCATTGTATCTTTTTGCGAGTCCAAGCCGCCAATCTTGCATACGCCGACATCCGGCTTAAACAGCCCTAAAAGAATCTTGATTGTTGTAGTTTTACCCGAGCCGTTACGCCCCAGAAATCCGAATATCGACCCAACAGGCACTTCTAAGTCAACGCCCCGCAAGACCTTTTTGCGTCCGTATGAAAAATGCAGACCCTCTATTTTTATTGCCGGCTCATTCATTGCTCTTGGCTCCCGTTTTATTTCTCATCAACCTTATCGCCTCATATTCTTTCTCAAGCTGTTCTTTCATTTGCTCAAGACTAATGTCTAAATGAATTGCCTGCACCGCTGCCTCGCGGAGCAGTTTCCCAACCGTTTTCTTTCGCTCAACTGCCGGGATACTCTGCCTGCCTGCTGCTACAAATGTCCCGCTTCCGCGTTCGATTCTTAGCACCTTTTCTGCGCAAAGCTGGTTATATACCTTCAATATGGTATTTTGGTTTACAGCCAGGTTATTCGCCAGCTGCCGAACGCTCGGCACCTGGTCGCCTTCCTTCAGTGCCCCTGTGGCAATTTGATACCTTATCTGGTCGATAATCTGCCGATATATCGGCACAGGCGAGGATGGTTCTATTCGTATAAAAATATTCAAGTCTCCTGAATCAACACATATACTGTTATATATAGCTATAACACTTTATCACCATCTGTCAATAGAAAAAATTAAATTTTTTTAAAAAATTGCTTTATCTCTATTTTTTTTCCAAAAAAGCGCTTTTTCGAGCAAAAAAGGGCCTGTTTATAATGAATAAGGTTAGAAATGAGCGTTACCTGATAATGTTAGCTGAAAGAGTGTTTTTAGAATTCTTTCAATTTCTGCGACTTTTCGAAGGGTTGTTTCGTCTGCTAATGGTTGCCCTTAAGCAATTCCTGAAGTCTTTCAAGCTCCCCGCCCTTCATATGATAACTATGCGCATCATCCGGGAATTGCTCGCTCTGCACCTCTTTGCAATAAGCGCTGAATGCAGTGATTGTATCGTCAGCCAGCTTGCCGTAACTTTTTGCAAATTTTGGTCCCGGCCCTTGTGTCAGGCCCAGAATATCCGGTGCAATCAATATCTGCCCATCGCAGCCCGGCCCGGAACCGCAGCCAATAACCGGCGCCTCAAAACGCTTGGTGATAATCTCTGCTACCTCTGCCGCCAGCCCTTCAAGTAATAGTGTGCCGGCGCCATTATTAATCATTTGCTCGGCAAGGCTGATAAGCTCAGCAGCCATTTCTGCGGTTGTTGCTTCGGCCTTGAATCGGCCAATCTTACTGATGCTCTGCGGCCTTATCCCAATATGAGCCATAACGGCTATGCCGGCATTGCTAACCGATTTGATTACATCAAGGTCTGCTCCGCCGGCTTCAATCTTTACCATTTGTGCCCCAGCATCGACGACGAAGCGACCGGCATTCCTGATAGCCTCGGTTTTCCCGAGCTGGTAGGATAGAAACGGCATATCCGCAACCAGATACACGTTCGGTGCGCCTCGCCGAACCGCAGCCGTTATCGCCACCATAAAATCCATTGTCGCTGGAAGCGTGGAATCGAATCCGAGCATAAGCTGGGCAGCCGAGTCACCAACAAGTATCATTTGCACATCGGTCTGGGACACAAGCTTGGCTGTTGTGTAGTCATAGCAACTTACCGCCGCAATCTTGTTACCCTGGCGTTTGGCTGTCACCAGGTCTGCAATCGTAATTTTTGTGTTCATAGCTCACTCTTTCATAAGGACGTAGTAGAAAAGAAGTAACAGCATTTTGGTTAAAAATATGAGAACAAAACTACTTTATCAAGCGTAAACTAATTTAGTTTTTGAGCAGAATTAGTGGTTCAAGAAAAAAATAATAATAAAATTTTAAAATTTTGTCATTAAAGACTTGACTCTTTCCAGAAAGACGTGTAGTTTCTCATTTTAGTTTCGCTAAAGAAATTTTTGGCGTTCGTTCGATTAAATAAGTGAGGAGAATTTTGAGGCAAAGTATCTTGATATTTAGCTGTTATCTTTAGCTTTTCATCACCCTCCTCCGAAGCCAGATTCTATCTAAGAATCTGGCTTTTTTAGCCCCACGTTTGTTAAAATAGACAATCCAAACAAGCAGCACTCCGTTAAATTGGAAGTGTTTGGGTAATCAGGCAAAATCCAGCATTGTTTATATCTCTTTCCAATTACCTTTCTGCTCTGGTGTTAGCCAGCCCTCTTATCATTCCAAATCTTATAAGTCAATTGTTTGAATATAATTAGCTTTAAGTCTTTTAGTTTCCTATGTGAGATTCTATAGGTTTTCGTAGGCTTTAGCAGGCATTCTTAACTTCGCTTCTCACATCCAAAAAAAGTATAATACAATTCACTTAGTCTCGCTAATGTTCTAATAGTTTAGGAAGATGTGCTGGAGAATATATCGTCAGCAAAAATGAGACAAAAACGACTTTGAATTATGAGACGATTTTAACTCCGGTTGTCATTTATTGTTGGATTCTTTCCTTTCAAGAAGCGTTTTTTGTTTCGACTCTGCTCCCGCCGGCCAAAGCACACATCATCGGGTGTCACGTTCCCAACGGCCTTGTGATACCGCTGACTACTGATTAAGGAAATATAAATCCCACCTATAAACGTGAAGCGCACACGTTGGCCAATAGCAGGTTAAAAATTGAAGATTTGTAGAGGGTCCTGCCGATTATAGTTTTAATAGATTCAAAAATGGGTGGCTCTGCAAAATGACCAGTTGGTCATATTAGCTTGACTTTTGCTGTCCATTTGGCATTGCGCACAAGTCTGATGGTGGATTCGGGCATTGTGAAGGATGGCTAAGGACAAAAAGGAAAGAGCCGCACAAGTTATGGGAGAGCATTTATGCTCTCCCAATTTTTTGTTCCGATTATGGTCTTGGTGAAATAAGCTTTTGAAGAATTTGTTTTGATGGCAAGTTGAGTGGTTATTTTGGGCCCGTCATGAGCAGGGTCGATTGAAATACGATTTTGCCGGCGATGATGGTTGTGTGGACTGAATAGTCCTGGTCAAGCAAAACTAAGTCGGCGTCCTTTCCCGGTGCGATGAAGCCTTTTTTATTATCGAGGCCTAAAAGTTTTGCAGGATTTTCGGTAACAGTTTTGATTGCGACATCGAGGGGACAATTTGTGAATTGCATAAGGCGGTCCAGAAGCTGACTTAAACCCAGAGCGGTTCCGATAAGGGTGCCGTCTTTATATCTTGCGGCTCCGTTTTTGGATTCATATTCGATTCCATTATAAACGTATTTACCATCAGGAAGTCCCATCGCTTGCATACCATCGGTGATAGGTATGATGCGGCCAGGGCTGAGTATTTCAAAGGCTAATCTCAAAACGGCGGGGTGAATGTGGACGCCATCGGTGATAAGCTGTATGGTTACCTGTTTGTTTTGAAAAATGGCGATGAGCGGACCGGGTGAGCGATGGTGTATCGAGGGCATCGCATTGAACAGGTGAGTTACGTGCGAGATTCCTGCCTGGAAACCATCGAGGGTTTGCTCGTAGGTGGCGTTTGAGTGGCCGAAAGAGGCAATAATGCCGGAGCTTACGAGGCGCCGGATTATCGGCAGGTTGTCGGGCAGCTCGGGTGCGATTGTCATCATTTTGAGCCGGCTGGCTGTTACATCCAATATTTTGTCGAGAATTTCTGAGGATGGGGGACAGAGGCAATCGGGCTGGACCATTCCTCTTTTTTGTGGTGAGATAAATGGGCCTTCGATATGAATTCCGAGCAGATTAGCGCCGCCGAGATTTTGGCCTACGTATTCGGCAGCGATTATGAGGTGCTTGTTTTTCTGGTTCGGTTTGAATACGGTTGTAGCAACAAAGCCGGTGGTTCCGAAACGCGCGCAGGTTTGTGATATTGCTTTTAGTGCATCGGCTGTTCCATCGAGGATATCTGCGCCGCCCGCTCCCTGGATGTGGATGTCGATGAAGCCGGGGGCGATTATTCTGCCCTGGGCGTCGAGTGTTTTCTCGCGATGGGTAGTAGGGTCGATTTGACCGATTTTGGTAATAGTGCCATTTTCGATGAGAATGGAAGTGGTCTGGCTTGGTGCGGTGAATAATTTGCAATTGGTTATCAAAAGTTTTTGTGACATATCTGTTCTTTTTTTTCTTTTTGGTCATCTTGTTTTTTTCAAAAGAGTTCTTTGGTAACAGCAGGATAATAAACTTATCGTTTGGTTGCAAGGGCAAGAGCGTGAAATATTTGACATACCATAGAGCAAGGTGTATGATTTGAGAACAAAATATTTTTAGGAGTATTTATATGGTTGAGGCAGAAAAAAGTTGGGAGAAGCGGCTAAGCGGTGAGCCTGATAAGCTTCTGATTGATTTTGTCCAGTCCCTATCTAACGACAAGCGGCTTTACAAATATGACATTGTCGGCTCAATCGCTCACGCGCAGATGTTGGCTGAGCAAAAATTGATTACGAAGGACGAGCTCAAAGCCATCAAGGACGGGCTTATCGAGATATCGCAGGAAATCGCAGAAGGGAGGTTCAGATTTGAAAAAAAGTTCGAAGATATACATATGGCAGTCGAGGCGGCGCTGGTTGCAAAGATTGGCGATGCAGGTAAAAAACTGCATACCGGCAGAAGCCGCAACGACCAGGTCGCTACGGACATCCGATTGTGGATGCGGGACCAGATAGAGATTCTGCAAGCCAAGATAACGCAGCTCCAGAATGCCTTTGTTAAACTGGCGGAAAGGCACACTGAGGATGTGATGCCAGGTTATACGCATTTGCAGCGTGCTCAGCCGATAGTTGTTGCTTCATATCTATTGAGTTTTGTGGAGCAGTTAGAGCGTGACTTTATCCGGCTGAAAAACTGTAAAGGACTGCTTGATGTTTCGCCTTTGGGCTGTGGAGCGCTGGCGGGGTCAACGCTGCCGTTGGACAGAAAAGGCACAGCAAAGCAATTGGGGTTTGCTGATATCGGCTATAACTGTATAGATGCGACAAGCGACAGGGACTTCTGTGCAGAATTTATTTTCGATTGTGCGCTTATTGCAACGCACTTGTCACGATTAGCCGAAGATTGGATAATATATTCTTCAAATGAGTTTGGTTTTGTGCGGCTTGATGACAGCTTCTGCACCTCATCGAGTATGATGCCGCAGAAGCGTAATCCCGATGTCCTTGAGCTGATTCGCGCAAAGACCGGTTCGGTCTATGGCGCATTGATTGGAATTCTGACGATTCTAAAAGCGCAGACGTCGGGCTATAACCGTGATTTACAGGAAGATAAAGTTCATGTTTTTGCGGCCAGTGACACGGTCGAGGCCTGTTTGGATGTGATGACAGGGGTTGTGTCACATACGAAATTCGATGCAAAAAGACTTGCCGTTGGTCTGGACGAAGGATTTTTGGATGCTACAAGTTTGGCGGAGTATTTAGTAAAAAAGGGAGTTGCCTTCCGCCAGGCACACGGCATAGTTGGGACGCTGGTTACTTACTGTGAGAAGGTAAATAAAAAGTTAGCTGACATTAGTTTGGATGAATTCAAGCAGCATTGCGCAGCGGTTGAGCCGGATGTCTATGAAAATCTCGGGGCGGCGAATGTTGTCAGAAAATATGTTACCGAAGGCGCAGCGGGGCCGCAGCAGGCAAAACGGCAGGTCGCATACTGGAATAAGCAATTGGGCGAGCGATGAGTAACGGCGAAGACAAAATAACTGCTTGGTTTGCCCATCAGAGCAAGTTATCAATAGAAGATTTTCCCATCGGCATCGGCGATGATATGGCACAAGTTCAGTTTGCCGGCGATGTGCCGGTTTTTATTACGACAGATATGCTTCTGGATGGTGTGCATTTCGACCTCAAAAAAACTACTTTGAAACAGGTGGGCTATAAGGCGATGGCGGTCAATCTGAGCGATTGTGCAGCGATGGCGACTGTGCCTGTCGCTGCAGTCGTCTCTGTCGGACTGCCAAAAGAATTTGGCCAGCGGGAATTAAAACAGCTCCATTCAGGGATTACTCTTGCGGGCGATAAGTTCGGTTGCGCGCTGGTTGGAGGCGACATTACAAGGTGGAAGAAGAAAGAGCCTTTTGTAATAAGCGTGGCGATGCTCAGTAGATATGCAGGCAATGAACCTGTAAGGCGCTCGGGTGCGAAAGTCGGTGATAGTATCTGTTTAACGGGCTACTTAGGTGGGGCTGGTTTAGTCAAACATTTGAGATTTGAGCCGAGAGTTAAAGAGGCGATAAAAATCGCTCATACGGTAACAGTCCATTCGATGATTGATATTAGCGATGGACTTAGCAGCGACCTGAACCGAATCTGTCAGCAAAGCGGCGTTGGGGCTATTATATATGCAGAGCAGATTCCGATATCGTCTGATGCCCGAAAGAACAAAGACCCGCTCGGTTCAGCGCTCAACGATGGCGAGGATTTTGAATTGCTTTTTACTCTCACACCAAAAGATTGTGAAACGTTGTTAAAGGATTGGGATGTCCCTATTGCAATTACGCAAATTGGAACTATTACCGACACAAAAAAGATGCAAATAAAATTGCCGAATGGCCGGGTTTGTAAGCTAAAAGCGAAGGGCTACGACCATTTGAGGGATAGATAACTGATTTCCATCAAAAGTTGTCAGGGAGGTATGGATTATGAGAGTTCGATTAATGTTTGTCTGGGCGATTGTGTTTTTTGTCTTATCGGCTCCTGTCTGGTCTTTAGAAAAGCTTGACCGGGCGTTGGTGGCGTTGGAGTGCAAGGATGGTTCGGTTTTTCTTAGCTGGCGGCTGTTACAGGAGGACCCGCAGGATATTACTTTTGAAGTCAGACGCCGCAGTCAAGATGAGGATGATAGTAAATCGGTGGTTTTAACGAAGGATAAGTTACGACTTACTAACTTCATAGATAACACTGCCTGGGATGCAGGCCAAAAAAATTATATTTATGAACTTTATGGATACAATCAAAAAAATGAGTCGGCTAAATCCAGACGATTGGGTGAGGTCAGGATTACGTTGACCGGCCAGCCGAAATCTTATGTTAGCATTCCGCTGAAAGGCGATTACGATTTTCAAAAAGTTGGGCTGGGTGATTTGGATGGCGATGGCGTCTATGAGTTTATTATCAAGCAGCCCGATTTCAATACCGACCCTTATCAGCAGCCCGGCTACTGGAAGCGAAGCACTACAACCTACAAGCTCGAGGCGTATCGTTTGGACGGCACTATGATGTGGCGATACGATATGGGCTGGTCTATTGAGGCCGGGATATGGTATTCACCTTGGATTGTCTATGATGTCGATGGCGACGGCAAGGCCGAGGTTTATTGCAAGGCAGGCGTTGGCGACCCGCGCGATGAAAAGGGACTTGTTACAACAGGGCCGGAGTATTTAGTAAAGATTGACGGCCAGACAGGCCAGGTTGTTGCGAAGACCGAATGGCTTACAAGAGATGGCTATCCTGATTATAACTATTACTGTCGTAATTTTCTTACCGTTGCATATCTTGATGGCAAAAGGCCATTATTGATTATGCAGCGAGGGACATATAATCTGATTAAAACCAGAGCGCTGGACAAAGATTTTAATCAAATCTGGAACTGGGAATCACCTCAGGAAGGAAAAAAGTATGATGGGCAAGGCTCACACGGATTGATTAGTGCGGATGTTGACGAGGATGGGCGGGATGAGCTGGTCATTGGTGCGGCTGTGCTGGATGATAACGGCAAGGGTCTGTGGACGCTGGAGATGGGGCATCCTGATGTTTGTTACGTTGCCGACATTGAACCGAATAATCCCGGGCTTGAGATTTTTTATGGTGTTGAAAGGCGGTTAGAGACCGATGGAATCTGTGTGGTGGACGCTAAGACAGGCCGCAAGCTCTGGGCGCACAAAAAACCCACACGCCACGTTCACGGCCAGGGAATGGCAGGGGACATCCTTGAGGAGTTTGTGGGGATGGAGGTCTATGCCGGCGAGAGGGATTTGAAGGAGCGGTGGCTATATAGCGCGAACGGCCGATTAATTAAGTTTTCTGAAGAAGGCACGCTAAACCCGCGACCGGTCTGGTGGGATTCGGATGCGCAAAAAGAAGTGGTTATCGGCGATTGCATAAGCGACTGGGGCGGCAAGGAGATTCAACGCATAGATGGCCGCATCGTAGCAGTAGTTGATTGCTTAGGCGACTATCGTGAGGAAGTAATAACCAGCCTGAAAGGAGAGCTTCGTATTTATACTACTACTATTGCTGCTGCTGACCAGCGGTTCTGTCTTATGCAGGACCATCAATACCGCTTAGGCGTTGCCGCTCAGACAATGGGATATTACTATCCGGCGCAATTAGGCAAGTGACAATCTTAAATTTCATATTTCATCTTGCGATATTTATGGATTTAGAGATTACATCGCAGTCGCCCGAGCAGACAATTGAGATTGGACGCAGGATAGGAGAGAAGCTAAAAGGCGGCGAGGTCATAGCTATTTGTGGGCCGCTTGGAAGCGGCAAAACTCATCTTATTAAAGGAATTGCAGCCGGTGCGGGGGCTAAAGACAGCAGGCAGGTCAATAGCCCGACATTTGTTATAGTCAATGAATATTCGGGCCGGTTCGATATTTATCATATAGATGCCTACCGGCTAAATTCAATTGCCGATTTTGAGATGCTGGGTTTTGACGATTTTTGTTATTCGCAGTCGGTTGTTCTGATTGAATGGGCGGATAAGATTGAATCAGCCCTGCGGGATATTGATTACATTCGGATAGAGCTCGAGCACGCCGGCGAAACCAGTAGAACAATACACATCAAAAACCTCCCCCAATACGTTGATTACTGACATCGCTCTGCAGAAAAGTTACGAAAAAAATCATTCCCGCAAAAAATGTAGTGTGGGGCTTGCCCCACCAAATCCTTTTTAGTTCGCCCCAAGTTTTACGGGGGTGTTGCAGCTAACGCCGCAAGGTCGGCTAAATTTATAATCCCATCGCCGGTAATGTCTTCCGGAATACTACCAGCCGGACCAACCCGCAGCCATTGGCCGAGAAGTCTTGCTAAATCTTCAAAATCAATCTTGCCTTCGGCTGCGCCCTCTAAACCCGAAGAACCAGCACCGTTAATCGTCAGCTCCAATGGCTGACCCGTATCTATCCTCTGACATTTTACCTTCCAGACTATTTTCTTCGGGTCAATTGGTTGTGAGCGGTCAACCCTGAATGTGCAGGTATCTATACTGGTAACCGATTCCCATTTCTTAAACTCCGTATCGCCGAATATTACATTCGGCTCGATTATCGTCATATTCTCCGATGCCTGCAACATCTGGAGCTCTACGTTCGTTACCGCAAATGGCCACAGATTCGTAAAGGTTACATTACAGTCATAGACAAACTCCGTCCTCGCAACTCGTTTTTTATTAACAATCCCCAAGTGTATTGGATTGAACTCATCTGCGCCCATATCAACTCTTGCGAATATCACTCTGGCCTCACCATCCATATCTGTTTCATTCGGTTCAGCGATGAAATTTGGGTCACCTGCATTTATACACGGCGAACTGGCTTGCAGATGATAATCATTGCTGTCGGGATTTACAAAACACGGGTCGGCGTTGATATTACCAATTCCAGTCCAACCACCCTGAACGTCGCTGTAAGTTACAGTCGGCGTGCTACCATATATTTCCGAGGGCACATCAGCCCAGAGAATGCAATTTGTCACAGTCGGGGTACAGTTGAAGTTATACATTCCGCCGCGATATGAGGCCGAGTTGGCGCTGAATGTGCAACCTTCTATAGTCGGACTGCTTTTGTTGTTATACATCCAACCGCCGGATCCGTATATGGCCGAGTTCCTACTGAACGTGCAGTTGGTCACCGCCGGGCTGCTGTTCCAGTTGGACATCCCGCCGCCTTCGTAGGCCGAGTTATCGCTGAATGTACAGTTAGTTACGGTCGGACTGCTGTTATATTCATTGTACATCCCGCCGCCTTCGAATCCAGCCGAGTTTCCGCTGAAGGTGCAGCCCTCTACTGTCGGGCTGCTGTAGTTGTAGTTATACATCCCGCCGGCGGCGGAGGACGAGTTGCCGTTGAAGATGCAGTTTTTTACCGTTGGGCTGCTGGAGCTGTTCCACATCCCTCCGCCGTAGACGTTGGCCGAGTTACCGCTGAAGGTGCAGTCCTTTACTATCGGACTGCTGTAAGAGTCATTGTACATCCCGCCGCCATAGTATTCGACCGAGTTGCCGCTGAAGGTGCATCCCTCTACTGTCGGGCTGCTGTTTCTGTAGTTATGCATCCCGGCCGCCACCATATTGAGTCGAGTTGTTACTGAATGTGCAGTTAGTTACTGTCGGGCTGCTGTCAGAGTCGTTGTACATCCCACCGCCGCCGTATTGAGCCGAGTTGCCGCTGAAGGCGCATCCCTCTACTGTCAGGCTGCTGTAAGAGTCATTGCACATCCCTCCGCCGCCGTATTTAGCCGTGTTTCCGCTGAAGGTGCAGCCCTCTACTGTCGAGCTGCTGTAGGTGTTTTCCATCCCACCGCCGGAGGAGGCCGAGTTGTCGTTGAATGTGCAGTTATTGACTGTAGGGCCACTGTCGTAGTTGCACATCCCGCCGCCACTTCTACCTGCAGTATTCCCGCTGAACGTACAGTTTGTTAGAGTTGGACTGCTACCGGAGCTACAGTGCATCCCGCCACCATCTCCACCTGCCGTATTTCCGCTGATTGTACAGTTATCAAGTGTTGCATAACCCAATATCCCACCGCCATCGCCCGTAGCCGTATTTCCGCTGATTGTGCAGTTAATAAATATTCCACCACCGTCTATCCCGCCGCCACTGCCTCCTGCAGTATTTTCACTGATTGTGCAGTTATCAAGTATTGCATAACCCAATATTCCACCGCCATCGCCCGTAGCCGTATTTCCGCTGATTGTGCAGTTAATAAATATACCATCACCGTCTATCCCGCCGCCACCGCCTCCTGCAGTATTTTCACTGATTATGCAGTTAATAAATGTTCCACCACCACCGAATATCCCGCCGCCGTCGTAAGCCGAGTTGGCACTGAATGTGCAGTCATTAACGGTTGGACTACTTTTGCTATTGTACATCCCGCCGCCGTCGGAAGCCAAGTTGGCGGTGAAGGTGCAGTTAGTTACGGTCGGACCGCTGTACACATACCCCAGATATTCATCGTTGAACATCCCGCCGCCGTCGGAGGCCGAGTTGCCGCTGAAGGTGCAGTTATTGACTGTAGGGTTGCTGTGCCAGTTGTACATCCCACCGCCGCCGCCGGAGGCCGAGTTGGCGGTGAAGGTGCAGTTATTGACGTCCGGGTTGCTTTCGTCATTGTACATCCCGCCGCCGTCGGGATTTGCCGAGTTGCCGCTGAAGGTGCAGTTATTGACTGTCGGGTTGCCGCGGACGTTGAGCATTCCGCCGCCATAGATGGCCGAGTTTCCGCTGAAGGTGCAACCCTCTACCATCGGGTTGCTTCTCTCCCAGTTGGACATCCCGCCGTTGATGTTGCCGCTGAAGGTGCAGCCCTCCACTGTCGGGTTGCTGTCATTGACGTTTTCCATCCCGCCGCACCAGTAAGCCGAGTTGTTGCTGAATGTGCAGTTAGTTACGGTCGGACTGCTGCCATATAAGTTTAACATCCCGCCGCCGCTGTTAGTGACTGAGTTGCCGCTGAATGTGCAGTTAGTTACGGTCGGGCTGCTGTAATATTCATTGAGCATCCCGCCGCCGGCCCATTCAGCCGAGTTGCCGTTGAAGATGCAGTTGGTTACAGTCGGGCTGCTGTACCAGCCGTTATACATCCCGCCGCCATATGTGTGTGGGTCACTGCTGCTGTTGGCATTGCCGCCGGTAATCGTGAAGCCATCTAAGATGGCGGTATTGTCCAGATTCAACCCTTCAGGATGGTAAAAGACATGGTAGCTGTTGTCGCTTTTATCTAATATCCTACCTATGTTGCCGGAAAGGATGGTCTCGTATAGAGTGATATCACGAGCATCCGGGTCAGGTTCACCGAATCCAGCATAACCGCCTTTTATAGTTACGCCATTTATAAGCTGAAATGCAGCCATTCTATCGCCAGGTGTTATTCCTTTCCCTTGGTCCGGCTTATAAATACTCTGCGCAACTCGAATTTCAACCGGCTTGGCTGAAGAACTTGCATCAGCCAGCGCATCCTGAAGATATTTATACGCGTTCTCCCAGCTTGAGCCGTTATTTAGCAACTTGGCATCCGCATCTACATAGATAATTTTTTCCCCAAAGCTCGTCCCTGCCATTCCTAACAGAAACAATGCCATCACCAGCCAGATTTTCGGATTTATCCGCCATACGAACGCTGAATTTACTTTCCTTCGCATTTTTCTGCCTCCTTCGCTTTCTTAATTTTTAATTTTGAGCTATGGTTTTGCGTTTTTCGTTTTAAGCTTTTCGCTTAACCCGCAAGGCCAAACTGCCCAGGCCAATCAGAAATAATGTCGCCGGTTCCGGGATAGTCCAGCCGGAATCAATCGTCTGGTATGTTGCCGGGTCGATTATCTCATAGAATTGCGAACCCGGCATAACACTGTCACCAAGCCAATTGAAACTGACTGAGAAGCCGGTAACTATCTGGCCGATGCCAATGCCTAAGCCTAACGCCTCCGCATCATAAGCGCCATCATCCTGCAAGATCGGCTCCGGCTGAAGGACAATCTCGCTCCAACTGTTCGCCGGCGGGTCAGGTGTCTGGATTGCAAGGTCCTCATACAGCCCAAAGTCAAACCAGATGGTAAACTCCTCGATTGTCTCGGTCAAGCTGATATTTTTTACATCGTAAGTGTATTGCCATCGTCCTGAACCAAGCTCGCTTGTCTTATATATGATTTGTGTAGATGCACCAAGACTACCGGCAGTGAGCAAAAACCCAAACACTACCCCTAAAAAGATTTGCCTTTTCATCACTATCTCCTCTTAGTTAGACACGGATACCCGCTTTCGCGGGCACAAGTTTACACGGATAAATCCGCCATACAAAGCGGCGGATAAACACCGTTTATCAAAGATATTACACTTGGGAAACCTCCGTATCTCCGTCTTATATCGCCGTCAATCCATCTTCGGCGGCCAGCCGAAGGCCGGTTTGATCAGACCCGCCTTTGGCGGTTCGATAATAAATATATTTTAGACTAATGGTGTGTAATTTTGCAAGAAAAATCTGTGGTTATTTATCCTTTTTTCACAAGTTTTTGGCATAGTTGGCCCGTTAGTCCGCTTGGGGATGCCTTGCGGCAAAAGAAAACCCTGACCCGTTAGACCTTTAGGCCTAAACGGATTTTGCCTTTTAGGCGAGGTTGTGAGGGTGGGATTTACCCGCCGTAGGCGGGTTAAAAGCCACACCCAAGCTTTCTAACGGGGTTTGCTTGTTTTTGGCCGGCCGTAATCCCGTCAGGGATGCCTAACGGCAGGGTGCTTTGTCAGAAATTCCAGCTTTGGGGATGTTGTCCTGCAACAAGAGTAAATTTCTCAACCGAGAGGGTGGGTCTTTTTGGCAAAGGAGGATTTGTATCCTATATTTTGTTTAGATACTTATACAAACCGTAAATTGTATTACTTGAGGTGTTTTAGGACGTAAAATTTGGGGGGTTTTAGAGGTAAACGAATGTCCGAAGAAAATTTTGAAGTGATTTTTCAAATATTTTTCAAATTTTCTATTTTGGGAGGGCCGACAGCTTAAAGCACAGTAGTAAAGTAGCGTATCGAATAAGTCGATACATCAAACCGTAAGAAAACAATTGTTAGGAGTTGAGTGTTTTTAACAAATTTTAGGTAAGAGGGTTTTTCAGAAAAGGGGTAAAAAATGAAAGCGAAAAGTGGTTTTACATTGGTAGAAATTCTGATAGTGGTGGTCATCCTGGGCATTCTGGCAGCGATTGTGATTCCGCAGTTTACCGAGGCGAGCACCGAGGCCAAGACATCGAGCCTTTGCACCGACCTTCAAACAGTGCGTTCACAAATTGAGCTGTATAAGATTCAGCACAATGACCAGTTGCCTGGGGCAGGCACCGCCTCATGGGTGCTGGCGATGACAGGTCAGACCGACATTGCCGGTGCCGTTGGTACCGATTACGGCCCGTATCTGCAGAAGGTTCCGACCAATCAGTTCAATGACCTGGACACTGTCCGCATTGATGGTGCTGCTGGTGGTGCGAATACCGATGGCTGGAGGTTTGATACTACCACCGGGGCTTTCCAGGCTGACGACACTGCCGCCCATGCGGCTCTGTAAAAAAATGTCAATAAAGTTGCCAACTTGTGTTGGCTTGAAGAACGAAGTTGACAGAAGGGCTGACGGTGCTGAGGCTTTTGCCGATAGCACGTCAGCCTTTTTAATGAAGGCCGGCAAAGAAATTAGACACGGATTAACACTGATTTACACGGTCAAAAAAATCAGACACAAAGACATAAAGAAAAATGAAAGTTAAAAAATATAGCTGACTTAGTGTCTTGGTGCCTTGGTGGCGGAAAATAAAAAATGCAGTGGAATTTCCTTAATTTTGGTTTTTGATATTTAATTGATGTATGTGGCGGTTCGGATGCCGCCTCTGGTGCGGAAGGCGATTGGTGGGCACAGCCCACCCTACAAGATAAAAAACAATAAGGGACATTTTATGAGAAAAGCAGAAGCGTTCACGCTTGTTGAGATTTTAGTTGTGGTGGTCTTGCTTGGTATTCTGGCCGCTATCGTTATTCCTGCCATTGCGAACAGCAGCATATCGGCTAAACAAAGCGCTCTTGCAACGGATTTGCAACTGCTTCGCAGGTTTGTTCTTGTCTATAAATTCCAGCACCGTGAGGTTACACCTGGTTATCCTGGTGGTGACATTACACAGGCGCCGACAGAGCAGGCCTTTGTTGAGCAGGCGACATTAGCAAGCAATGCTAACGGCCAAACGGCTGCACAGGGAACCCCGGGTTTTAATCGTGGTCCCTATGTGATGAAGATACCTGTTAATCCTATGAACGGCAAAAGCGATGTCCAGATACTTGGCGACGCTGAGAATTTTCCGGCTAATGCCGATGATAGCCATGGCTGGATATACAAAGCGGCTACCTCGGAGATACGAGCCGATAGTTCAGGAACAGACAGCAACGGAAAACGATACTATGATTATTAACAGCACCAGCCATTGCAGCACAAGGCAGCAGGGTTTCACCCTCGCTGAGGCAATGATGGCTACCGTTGTGTTGGGTATTGCGGCTGCGGGGGTGCTGCTTCCGTTTGCAAGCGGAGCGGCGGTGCAGGCTGAAGGGACATACAGAACTTTGGGTGCCAATTTAGCCGGCGATTTAGTGGAGCGGGTAATCAATACGCCGTTTGCTCAAATCGTAGCTACCTATAATGGTTATACCGAGCCGCAAGCTCAGCTAAGGGATGCGGGAGGAGTATTGTTCACCGACCCAAAATACACGCGCTTCAGCAGGAGCGCGAGCTGTGAATACGTTTATATGCCGCAGCAAAGCGGGGCAACAGAGCCGGTGTTTATTCGAGTAACGGTGCGTGTGTATTATGGCGGCAAGCCGGTTGCGACCATAACTCGGCTTATAAGCAGGTAGTTTCGAAATACTAAGCACTAATATCTAAATCCTAAACAAATTCAAATGACCAAAATACAAAATCCCAAACAGAACATTTTGAGCATTTGAGATTAGAATTTTGATATTGTTTAGGATTTAGAGTTTAGATATTAGGATTTTTGAGATATGCAAAATACGAGCGATGAGCCACGAGCGACTGGCCACGGTTTTACGCTGGTTGAACTGCTGGTGGCTCTGGTGGTTACCAGCATTATTTTGGGCGCTGTTGCTACGCTGGCCTTTGCTTTAAGCAAAGCAAATGATGCAACCGGAGACAGCAGCTATAAGCAGGCGCAACTGCGCTATGCTACACTTCGGGTAAAGGAGCTGCTGGGACACTGCAAACTTATATGTTACGGCGGCACAGATGATTTCGCTATCTGGCGAGCCGACGAAAATAACGATTCACAAATCAATATCGGTGAGCTGGTTTACATCGAGAGAGGAGCAGGCCGGGACCATTTACAGCTTACCGAATTTACATCTTCCAATAATTCAGCGATAAGTCTTAGCTCCATCAAGGCGCGTACAACAAGCTGGTGGACGGCATACTGCAGCAGTGCAAGCTTCACAGAACTAATACCTCACTGTAGTAATGTCCAGTTTAGTTTTGATATGAATCCACCGCGGAGTAAATGCGTAATTATCTCATTTAATCTTGTTGAGAACGATATTGTTCGCCAGTATCGGATAAGCTGCAGGCTTCGCGGCTGGGCCGGGAATTTACTTGACCAGACAGCAAGTGCTATTGTGAGCGATGATGATTAGAAAAAAATTCAAAATTCAAAGCATAGAAAAATCAGGGGTAGCGCTGTTAACCGTTCTGATTATTGTTATGGTTATAACAGTGCTGTCGCTTGGATTTCTGGCTCGCTGCGATGTGGAGCTGGTCTGCGGTGAAAATATGGCGATGCGAACACAGATGGATTATTTAGCTGAATCAGGATTGGAGCACGCGAGGGGGCTTATATTAAGTCCACAGGAGGTCAGTTCGGAATACTGGACCGGCGCTGTGGGGCAGCAAATAGCAGGCAGCAGCGATTATTACGAAGTCGGGGTTACCCGCGATAATTCCAATCCGACAGACCAGTGCAATTATATTATAGATTGCAATTCTTACCGCTTAAAAAACGGTGAAAGAATTGGCCAAAGCTTCATAAGTGCTCAATTGCGGCTCGACCCCTGTATCGCATACTGGTGTGGTTCAAACGCGACGATTTCTCAGCGGGTTACGATTAATGGTGATGTCTATTGTGCCGGCGCACTATCGAACAGCGGCATTATCGATGGCGATGCTTTCGCAGGCGGCAGTATAAGCGGAGGAACTATCACCGGGCAAAAGAATGCCTCTTCTGGTGCGGCGCCAATAGATTGGCCGGATATTCAGGTTAGCGATTTTAGTGCGAGATATTATATCCGCTCGACAGTTTATTTCCCGTATATTATCAGCTCTTATCTTCATCCCGCCGGCAGCTTCTGGCCGTCTGCCAGTAATCCTGGTGGAGTTCGTTACCGCAGCGGCGATGTCGAATTGCCGGGTAATGTGAATGTAATCGGTATGCTCGTAGTTAATGGTAATTTGTTTGTAAGCGGTGCTAATAATACTGTCAGTGCGGTGAAGAATTTTCCTGCCCTTTTGGTTAGCGGCGATGTGATAGTGAAAGCGGGCGGCAGATTAGAGACAAGCGGGCTTGCAGTTATCAACAATAAGTTACAGGTTAGTTCCGACAGTACGACCATTACTGTATTCGGCGGATTGTGTGCCGTAAATGGCATCGCAGAGACTGTTGCAGACTCCTCAGGGAACGGCAACACGGCCAGTATGTATAGCAGTCCGACCTGGCGACCATCCGGTGGTAGAACAGCGGGGGCATTGGAGTTTGACGGAATCGATGATTATGCTCAGACTGCCAGCAGCACGACTAAATTGCAACTTAACGGTGACTATACCCTGTTGGTTTGGATTAGGCCTGATGCGACGCAAAAAAGCTGGGCCGGTGTGTTTTCGAAATGTAATCCCAGCGGCTCAACGAATCACTGGACGCTCCAGTTTGACTCAAGCAGCCCCAAAAAACTTGTTGTCTATCACCCCGATTTCCTGCCATCTCCCAAATACTGGGAGACAGGCATCAGGATTACTGATATTGCAGGGACGTGGCACCATATAGCTGTTGTTCGCAGCGGAAATGCAATGAAGTCCTATCTTGATGGTGTATTACGTAACAGTGGAACGTGGGCCAACAATCCAGGCAGTGGAGATGGACATTTGAACATCGGCGTAGATAGGACTGCTTCGAGCTCCTACGTCTATAAGGGATTAATTGATGATATTCGTGTCTATGACCGACCACTGGACGTTAACGACATTTATCCGCCGAGCGACGGGCTATCCGGGCTGATAGGACACTGGAGGCTCGACGAGGGCGGCAGCAGTATTATGATAACTGCTGCGCCTACTAAAACAGCACTTTTGATATGGTCCTCAGGTGGAACGGTAAGAGAGAAGTGGGAGCAAACCGGCGGTGCATTTTTCAGAAGTATCCAGAGAAACTAAAGACATTGTCTGGTAAGCATATTTCGGAACAGCAGCAAGAAGATATGCTTATCGGCCTTTATAGTCGGCAAAAATAAAAATCTCAAATATCTCAACGGCGTAAATTACACGTTCTAACATCCCAGGAAATCGGGCTAATTGGTGATTCCAGCCATATTTTTTAACGATTGTGCCGATTTTGTCGGCTTTAGATGTAGAACGTATGGAGTTTGACGCCTATACCGTTTGCGCCAGGCAAATAAAAGATTGATTTAGGGGTGAAAATCGACTGGTTTCGTTTGATGGAAAGGTCTGAAAATATATTAGATAAAGCAGCTTGGTTAGCTGGTTGAGCGGTGGTAAAGATACCTCTCCGATAGGACGAAAAAAGAATAGAGGAGGGTTGGTAATGTGTCAGGACGAACAAATAGAAAGGCTTCGGATGCGAGGCTTGATGTATCTGGTGGCAGGGTTACACGGTCTTAATTTTTGCCGAAAGGTCAGGGCAGATATGTTGCGCAAGGGCTGTCCCGCTCCGGCTTGCTCCGCCGAGACGAGCGGTTTTACGCTGATAGAGCTTCTGGTGGTAGTTGTGATACTCGCGATAGCAGCGATGGTAGCGATACCGATGATGAGCTCGGCTGGAAGCGTGCAAATCCGGGCTGCGGCCAATATGGTCGCTGCCGACCTTGAGTATGCTAAGAGTATGTCAATCAGTAGAGGCCAGGCCTTTGCAGTTGTGTTTGATGAGAGCACAGAGAGCTACAGTGTAAGGGACCAGGCCGACAATGTAATAATGCATCCTGTTAAAAAGGGATTCACTTACGTTGTTGATTTTCGAGATAAGCGGCTGAATAAAGTTGATATTGCCGACGCTGATTTCGACGGAACCAACAAAATCAAATTTGATTATCTCGGAAGCCCCTACAACGGCAATAACAATCCGTTGAATAGCGGCTCTATCAGACTGCAAGCGGCCGGCATAACCGTGACAATTACTGTAGAGCCTGTTACCGGGTTTATCTCGGTTTCGAACTGATGAGGATAGATGTGTAAATGATGGGCTGGAAATTGAAAAGTCGAAGTCTGCGCCCCATAGGTTTAGATATTGGTCGTAGCTCTATCAAGATGATTCAACTGGTGATGAACGGCGGGCGGGTAAGTGTCATTGCAGCAGATAAAGCTCCCATTGATAGCAGCATAAACGGTGATGAGCAGACCAGGAGAAGTTTTGTCATCTCCGCTGTAAAACGGATGCTGGACGAGGGCAGCTTTCGTGGACGAGATGTTGTTTCGTGCCTGCCAAATGACAGATTGAAAATAACCAGTTTGCGACTGTCGGAAACAGGTGCCGACCAGATAGAACAGGCCTTGAGAAAAGAAGTTGTTCAGCGCTTTGGGCTAAACCCGGAAGAGGACGTTATGGACTATATGCTTGCCGGTGACGTTCAGCAGGGCGATGAAGTTAAAAATGAGTTTATACTGCTTGCTGCTGATAACGGGACGATAAAAAGTCACATCGAGATGCTTGAGGAGGCCGAGCTTCGGCCGGTAGCAATAGATACTATTCCCTGTGCATTGTTTAGAAGCTTTGAGAGGACTTTGAGACGCCAGGAAGATAAGGAACGCACGCTTCTGTTTGTTGACGTAGGAAGTCAGTTCACAACCGTTGTATTCGGTCGGGGAGGAGAAATCAGTTTCATTAAACAAATACCTATTGCCGGAGAAAAATTTAATCAGGAAATTTCAGCAAGGTTGGATGTTAACATCAGCGAAGCTGGGATGCTGCGGGATAAGTTTCGGACGGACAAAGTGCCTCATTTACCGGCGTCAGGTTTGGCTGAAGCAGTTTGCGATGGCGGTGAGCAGAGACCCGATGAGACAACACGGCAGGTAATTGTGGATGCTATAAGTGCAGTTGCTGAGGAGCTGGCAAAAGAGATATCGCTGTGTTTGAGATACTATACGGTAACATTTAGGGGCAAGCGTGTGGAGCGCGCGATTTTTACCGGCGGAGAGGCATACGAAAGTATTCTGCTTAATGTTTTAAGGAGGCAGTTGACGGTCGAAGTTGAGATAGCCCAGCCCTTGCGAGGGTTTGATTTGTCTGGCGAAGGGGCGCATGTAAATTTTGACAGTGACAGGCGAGGATTGCTTTGTGAGTGGGCGGTAGCTGTAGGACTTGGTCTTAAAGGATGGAACGGGGTAAACGGCGGGAAATAGGATACAAGATTGTTATGAAAGAAATCGATTTCCTTCCAGGCTGGTATAAGAACGGCAGACGCCGTCAGGTTGGTTATCGCACGCAATATGTCGCGTTAGGCGGTGTGCTTGTCGTGATGGTTGTATGGAACTTCATTGCCGCTAATTCGATTTCTAAGGCTAAAGCACAGTTAGCTCAGGTAGCTTCTGCGCAAACCGAGGCAGAAAGTGCGTCACGGGAGTTTGCTGACCTTAAAACCCAGATTGCAAAGCTGCAGAAACAAGCCCAATCCATAGAGCAGATTGATTCAAACATCGATGTTACGAGCGTTTTAGGGGAATTGGGGTATTTGATTGATAAAAAAATAGTGCTTAGCAAAGTTGAGTTTGTTGCTGAGAAGTTCGCAGACAAGCAGGTTGCCGTGCCGGGCAGCAACTCTGTAGCCAGAGCGGTTCTAACGCAATCTATTGAAAAACAAGCGCCACTTGGTGATGTGCGATTTAAGGTGGTGGTGCATGGCATAGCTGCGCAGGCAGGCGATGTTGCAGCGTTGATATGCAAGCTGGAGGATTCGCCGTATTTTTGTCAGGTTGTGCCGTCCTTTTCGCGGAATGCCGAAGTGAAAGCTGCAAATTACCCTGCAGGTCAAGGCAGCACAGGCCGGAGAGAAGAAGCCCCGGATACAAGAGAAAGTGTTCGGGACGCTGACAGGGGCGTGCAGGTAAGTGAGTTTGAGATAATCTGTTACCTGGCGAACTATCGTGAGCAATAAAAGGCAAAAATGAAGATGTTTATTCGAGAAAAACAACAAATAACAATCATTGTTATAGCGGCGGCAATAATAAGCGGATTTATGCTGTTTCGGTATCTGCCCTTGCGAAAGGCAGCCAAAGCCGTCAAGGATGCCAGGTCTGCACAGATGCTAACTATTACGAAGGGGCAGGCTGAAAACAAACAACTGCCTGTGCTGAAAGAGCAGTTAGTGAAGCTGCAGCAGAAGGTCGCAAACTTCGAGGCGAATATACCGATGCAGCGGGCTCTTGGAGAATTTTTGCAAAGAATCGCTGAGATGATGAATGAGCACAATCTTAAAGAGCAGGTCGTTGCGCCCGGCGAAGAAATAAAAGTTAGTGAATTGAGTTGCATACCCATCGAGATGCAGTGTAAGGGCGGGCTGGCGCAAATTTTTGAGTTTTATAAACGCCTTCAAGGACTGGATAGACTTGTCCGGATTGAGCAGGTCAAGCTTGAATCCCGACTTGTCGGGATTGGCGGCGAGGTGAGTATGCGCACAAAGGCAGTCATTTATTACAGGCCGCAAGCACTGAAAGGATAAAATTCGTTACTCGGGTGGCACGGGCTTCCAGCCCGTGGAAACACGGCCAAGATGGCCGTGCCACGCGAAGGACAAATAAAGGTATGAGACTGAATATACATAATAACGGCAATGGAGTTAACAGGCTGCTCGGCCAGCTGGCTGCGCAGAAGAAAAAAGCTGTGATTGCATCGTGTTTGATTGGTGTGATGGCCTTTATGTGGGTTAAAGTCCTTTTCAAAAAAACGCCGCAAGCTGCCCAAGCAACAGTTTCGGCAAAGCAGGCAGAGTCGAACAGCCAGGTCAATTCGCAATTAAAAGTATCGTTTATAGATTTACCCGAGGTTGCCGGCCGTAACGATGTAATTACCAGGGACTTTTTTGATGTAGGTAACTGGCAGGAGTTTGTAAGAGATGGAGAAGGTGGAAAAGCAGCAATTGAAGAAGTAAACGTCCCTGGAGAAGATGGTGACAAAGAATTAATCCGCACTATTACGGAGAGACTGAAGCTGGAGGCGATAGAGCTGGGTAAGAGCGATCGGGCTTTTATCAGTGGTAAGCTGGTGACAGTTGGGGATAAATTGTTTGTTAGCGACGTAGCGAAAACGTATGAATGTGAGGTGGTTGGAATCGAAGGAAATGCTGTGGTGATAAGATGTGGAAAGGTGCAGGTAACGTTGAAACTTGCGCAGACGGTTAAAGTAAGTCGTTGAATCACGATGTATCGGGATTGGCGTTCTGTTTGTAAGCAGAACTGGCTCTTGGAAAGGAGAAGCTAAATTATGTGTCGAGATAAAAGTTCAAATAAAGCAATTACATTTGGAAAGGACTTGTTGGTATGGGGCCTGGTGTTGATTGTGATGGCGGCGATTGCGATTGGCCAGGAAGAGCAAGGCCCTGCGACGGAGACTCCAACTGTTGAGACTGTTGTAGCAGCAAATGTCAATGAGCCCAAGGCGGGCGAAAGCGGTGGTGCAGCAGCCGGCGAACCTTGCGAGCCGACGGCAGCAAGTCTGACTATGGACGGGAAGATTAAATCAATTAGTTTCAAAAAGGATATGAGAATCCAGGAGGCACTTCAGTTTTTGGCAGCACGGTATCAGAAAAATATCGTGCCTTCGTCAAAAGTGGACGGGATGATTACGGTTACCAGCCTTTATGATGTTACGTTTGGGCAGGCCTTGAACGCTATCCTGGGCACCAACTTCAAGTATGAGCAGGAAGGCGACTTTATCAATGTTTATACCGCTGACGAGCTCAAAAAGCTCAAGGAGGACACAAGCCGGATGATATACAGGCTCTTTACCTTGTATTACATTTCTGCTGTCGAAGCGAAAAAGCTGGTTACGCCGCTTCTAAGCAGCAACTCTAAAATCGACGTTACTTCTGCGGCTGTGACAGACTTTCCGATAGGCCAGTCTATCAGCACGGGTTCCGGCGGTGGTGACACTACTGCGATGAACGACACCATGATTGTCTATGATTATCCTGAGAACATTGAGCGAATTGCTGATGTGCTCAGTGCAGTTGATGTCAGACCCAAACAGGTACTGGTTGAGGCAGCTATTTTGGCTGTTACGCTAACCGAAGAGATGCAGGTGGGTGTTGATTGGGGCAACTTCGTGGACGTTAATAACACAGGTATCGTTGCCTCGCTTGGAGGTGTTGGGAATGTCACAAAGGGTATGGACTCCTTTAAGTCTGTTGGCAACCAGGTAGATAAAACCGGTGGAATGACGGTCGGCATCACGTTCGCTAATATCGCAGCGTTTATCAGGGCTGTGGAAACAGTTACCGATGTAACCGTTTTAGCAAATCCGAAAATATTGGCGGTCAACAAACAGCTTGGACAGGTGTATATCGGTAGGAAGATGGGCTACATCTCTCAAACGACACAAACACAGACTTCTACGACGGCGCAAGTTGTGTTCCTCGATACTGGAACCAAGCTTTCCTTCAGACCGTACATTGGTGACGATGGTTATGTCAGGATGGATATTCACCCGAAGGATAGCTCGGGCGAGAAAGGTGAGCTGGGTGCAACTGCGCCCGACGAAACCTCAGCGGAGCTGGTAACTAACGTATTGGTCAAAGACGGCCAGACCATTGTTATTGGAGGATTGTTCAGGGATAAAGTTACAACCAGGAGGACACAAATGCCTCTACTCGGAAATTTGCCAATTTTGGGAGCAGCGTTTAGAGGGACGTCTGACAAGGTTGAGCGGCAGGAAGTGATGGTTCTGCTTACTCCTCATATCATAAATGAACCGGGTGAGACCGAAGGACAGGCAAGAGCAGATGACATCCGCCGTAAGAGATTTGGCGCAAAGGATGCAATGCAGGGTATCGGCAGGGCAAGACTGGCCGAGGACCATTATGCAAAGGCTGCACAATACTTCGTTGAAGGTGACAACGAGTCTGCAACGAAAGAGCTGGATATTGCACTGACACTTCGTCCGACGTATCTGGAGGCACTGCGGCTGAAAGAGAGAATTCTTGCTCAGACAAACCCGGATGAGGCGAAAAAGATGGAGCGCGTTATCCTGGAAGCTCTCGACCGTGAAGAGGCACCCAACTGGCAGAGAAGATAATCTTAAATTTCAAATTTGAACTTTCAGATTTAAGATTGGAGTTGTCGGTTTGAGATTCGCAAGAAGCTTATATATTGTGGTCACAGGGATTGTGTTGTGCAGTTTGGTCGTAGGGGTCCTGACGGAATGGCAAGGGTCTGATACGGGAGAGGGTTGGCTTTTTGCCGGCTACGTTCTGCGTTGGGACCTTGTTGCGACAGTATGCTATGTTGTTGCGGCTTTGGGCGTGATTTTGCTCGGCTGGCAGGCGGTGGGGCTGGCTGGGAAAATCACGTCCATAGCCAATCGCATCAATAAGAAGATTTCCGATTTGCAATTGCCGATTCCTGATTCTGGATTAAAAAACTCCAATCAACAGTCGGCAGTCGGCAATATCAACGACCTGGACGAAACACTTAACCAATGGTTGAGCAGTTGTTCTGATTATGTAAGAGGGTTTGAGAGTCAAGTCAAGGATTTGCAGCTCCAGATTCAACTTTCGCAAAGACGCGAAAAGCACACCGAAGCAATTATATACAGCATCCGTGACGCTGTCATTGTTATCGATGAGTTTGACAAGGTGCTGATGGCAAACGAGTCGGCAGGAAGACTTTTTGATTTTGATTATAAAGATTCGCAGCACAAGCCTATCAGCGAGCTATTAAACTCGAACCACCAGGAGTTTGTGGAATTGCTATCCCGTAGCCTGCAGGTCAGGGGACAGGCCATTAGACAGGAAATCGGTTTTATTAAGGACGGTAAGCCAGGAACTTTTAATTGCATTATTTCGCGAGTCTATGACCAGGCAGAACGGGTTTGCGGGGCAGTGGCGGTTTTGCACGATATTTCTCGTGAGAAAGAAATTTCGCAGATGAAGAATGATTTTGTAAGCCACGTCTCGCACGAGTTAAAAACGCCTCTGGCTTCCATTATGGCGTATTCGGAAATGCTTTGTGATGGGGAAGCGAATGATGAGCAGACACAAAAGGAGTTTTATTCGATTATCCAGAGTCAGGCTAAAAGATTGAATCGGCTGATTGAAGACATTTTGAATGTCTCACGAATTGAATCAGGCCTGATAAAGGTAAATAAGCAGCCTCTTAGCTTAACGATACTTATAGAAGAACAGTTGCAGATGATGAAAAGCTACGCCGGTGAGAAAAACATCGAGATTATAAGCCCGAAACCAATCGTTTTCGACCAGGTGTATGCGGATAAGGATATGATTTCGCAAGTTATCGTAAATTTGCTAAGTAACGCTGTCAAATACACTCGTTCCGGCGGCACGGTGACAATCAAAACCGAGGTCGATGAGCTTGCGAATTTAGCGCGAGTTACCGTGACCGATACCGGCGTTGGAATTCCGGAAAGTGAGATTGGTCATTTATTTGAGAAGTTTTACAGGGTTGAGGCCAACAAAGGGATGGCAAAAGGGACAGGATTAGGTCTTAACCTTGTTAAACAAATAATCGAAAAAGTTCATAATGGTCGTGTGTTCGTCGAAAGTAAAGTGGGAGCAGGAAGCACTTTTGGATTTGAGCTGCCTCTGGCCACCGAAGTGGTCGAGGCTGTGCAAAAATAGCGGATGGGAAGAGCCTGCCACGACGTTCAGGCAGGTGCCCGATGCGCTATGGTTTATAAGTTAAGATTTTGTGGAGGCAAAATAATGTCCGGCAAAAAAGTTTTAGTCGTGGATGATGAAATACACATAATTCATGTGGTTGCCATAAAACTTCGCAATAACGGCTACGAGGTTATAACGGCTGACAACGGCGCCGAGGCCTACGAGTTAACCCTCAAAGAAAAGCCCGATATCGTCGTCACGGATTTCCAGATGCCTGTAATGACGGGGCTGGAGCTGATAGAGAAACTTCGCCAATCAGAGCAAACTAAAGATATCCCGGTTATTATGCTGACGGCCCGGAGTTTTGCCATTTCGAAAGAGCAGCAAGACAGTCTTCAAATAACCGGCTGTTTGAGCAAGCCTTTCAGCCCCAAGGAGTTATTGGAAAACATCGAAGATGTTCTGCATCAAAAGGAGTTATTGGTTGGTAGGTAACGTCATAGAACCTGCTGATTGACGAAGATTGGTCAATCCTGACATATCGGGATTAAGGTAAGGGAAGCTATGTTAGCCACAATCACCAGAGGTCTAAACTTTTCACAGCGGCGCCAGTTGGAAAATTCCGGCGAGCGGCTACAAAAATTCGGGGTTAATTTTGCAGTCTGCAGTGTCGATGGTGAGCTTGTTTTATTGTCTGAAGCAGGCATATTCAAAAGTAGCCCGGAGAGGTTGATAGAATACAGCCGACAAGTCTTGTCTCAGCAGAGCAACGGCAGTTCCGCATTGGGCATGGACATACCTTCCGGCAATGGTGCAGTTACGCCGGTGTGGCGATTTGGAGATTCAAATCAGGTCCTGGCTGCTGTTCTAAAATCCCCATCCCGTCCAGGTAAGCAGTCTGAAGCTATAGCGGTAGCTTTAATCGACATAGGCGATAAACAATTGTTGCAGGCGGGTGGTGCGGGGGCGGATTCGATTCGGGTAGATGTCGAATATCTAAGCGAAATGCTCGAACTTTTTGCAGAAAATTTTCAAGCTGTTATCAAGGCCGAGGAACAAATCGAAAAGGTCGGCACTGAGCTGTCGCAGACGTATGAAGAGCTGGTATTGCTTCATAAACTTAGCACAAATATGAAGGTTACAGAGCAGGATACCAGCTTTCTGCAGATGGCTTGTGACAATCTGACAGCAATCGTCTCTGTTGAGGGCATTGCAATACTGGAAGAAAAACTCGTGGACAGCGAGCCGCAGTTGGCTGTAGCTGCCGGCTCAGGCCTAATAGAGATTGATGAGCGGATGGCTGCTATCTTACACAACAGGCTAACCGAGCAGATAAACAATGGTAAAGAGGCGCTGCTGGATAGCGAAGTAGATGCTCCTTTCAGATATGATTGGCCTGATAATGTGAGAAATATCATTGCAGTGCCTCTATTTGGCAAAGAGAAGAGCGAACAGCATTTTGCGAGCAGAACCAAAGACGGCAATTACATAATCGGCTTGCTGGTTGCCATAAACAGGATTGATAAGCCGGATTTCGACAGCACCGATATAAAATTATTTAGTTCTGTTGCCGGCAGTTGTGCGGTCTTTATTGAGAACGGCAGACTCTTCACCGATTTGAAAGAGTTGTTTATTGGTTCGCTAAAAGCTCTGACAAGCAGCATTGATGCCAAGGACCAGTACACACGTGGTCATTCTGACAGGGTTGCCTTCATTTCGCGATGGATCGCCGAAAGACTCGCTCCTGAGAAGTTGGAAGAAGAGCAAATACACAGAATCTATCTGGCCGGATTGCTGCACGATATAGGCAAAATTGGAATAGATGAGGCGGTATTACGCAAAAACGGTAAATTGACCGAACAGGAACTCGACCGCATAAGAAAGCACCCATCTATAGGCGCAGGTATTCTGAGTGCAATAAAACAGATGCGTGATATTGTGCCGGCTGTTTTATGCCACCACGAGCGAGTTGACGGCAAAGGATATCCGGCTGGACTGGTCGGAAACCAGGTGCCCCTGACCGGCAAAATTGTTGGATTGGCGGATAGCTTCGACGCAATGACATCAAAGCGAACCTATAGAGACGCAAGAACAGTGGAAGAAGCGCTTGCAGAGATAGAAAAAGGAATAGGCACCCAGTTTGACGAGAAAGTTGCCAGGGCGTTTCTTAATAGCGATGTTTACCAGCTCTGGGACACCATACGGGACGGCTTCTGTGAAATCAATGGCGGCAGTAGTTTTGCGGAATATGGCACCGCTGCTGTGGGGACGTTAATCGGATGAAAGTTAAAACACAAGATTATAACGGTATTACAGTAGTCACATTGCAGGGCGAGCTGGACAGCGATATTGCTGAGTTATTTCGAAATACCATCACCGATATAATCGCCAGGCGCAGAACCGGCATAGTGCTTGATATGAGCGGTGTAAGCTTTGTCGATAGTAAAGGCCTGGAACAGTTGCTGTGGGCCGGGGACTATTGTGGTGAAAATAAATGTGAGTTGAGATTGGCGGGCCTTGATGAGAATTGTGCCAGAATTTTCCAGATTACTCGGCTGGAAAATGAATTTGACTGCTATGCGGAGCTTACGCAGGCGGTAAAAAGTTTTGCATAGAAGCATGTGCCTCCTTGCGCGTTTTTAGTGAGGCTTTTTGCGGAAAGCAAAGTTATGGCCCAAATAATGGTGGAAAACAAGATGCAGCTTGGCCAGGTGCTTCTTGCTCGTGGTGTTGTCACTGATGAGCAGATTGAAAAGGCACTGGCCGAGCAGAAAGAAAAGGGCCATCGCAAGCTGCTCGGTGAGCTTCTGGTCGAGATGAGTTATTGCACGGAGAACCAGATAGCCTCGGCTCTGGCAGAGGCATACGGGGTTCCCTACGCGCAGATTAGTCCCAAAATATGCGATTCCAAGGTAATAGAGGTCCTGCCGAGAGAGTTTCTTGAAGAGCATATCGTTCTGCCGCTCTTTAAGGTTCGCAATGTCCTTACGGTAGCGGTTAGCGAGCCGACAAACGTATTTTTGATAGATGAGATACAGCGTATAAGCGGCTGTAAGGTGCAGGTTGTGTGCTCGACCGCCAAGGATATTAAGGCTACGCTGCAGACATATTTGCCGGCTGCCAACGTCTTTGTTATTGATGATATTATAGATGATAAAGGTCTGGAAGACTTTACGCTGATAGAGAATATAGCGCAGGATATCGGTAATCTTGAAGAGATGGCCGGCCAGTCTCCGGTTGTCAAACTGGTCAATTATCTGCTTTATAACGCCGTCCGGGAGAACGCCAGTGACATTCACATAGAGCCGCAGGATAAAAAATTGCGCGTCCGATATAGAGTCGATGGCAGGTTATACGAAAAGATGTGTCCGCCTTACCAGATGCACCCTGCAATTGTTTCACGCATCAAGATTATGGCGGAAATGGACATTGCTCAAAGGCGACTGCCGCAGGATGGCGGCATCCACGTTTTGGTCGAAGGCAGACCTATCGATTTGCGAGTGTCGGTTATGCCGGGCAACTTCGGCGAAAAGGTGGTTATCAGAGTTATTGACCCGCAGAAAATCCTTTTCAATCTCGAATCGCTCGGATTTACGTACGAAAATCTCCAGAAATTCAGACAGGTAATACAATCTCCAAACGGCATAGTTCTGGTAACAGGCCCAACCGGTTCGGGCAAGAATACCACTCTTTATGCGGCCCTTGCGGAGCTCAACGATGAAGAAGTTAATATCTGCTCGGTGGAAGACCCGATTGAATGTAATATGGCCGGTATTAACCAGTTCCAGGTCAATAAAACCGCAGGATTTGAATTTTCGACCGCGCTGCGAAGTCTGTTAAGGCAGGACCCGGATATAATTATGGTTGGTGAGGTCCGTGATGAGGCAACGGCCAATATTGCTGTCCAGGCGGCGCTGACGGGCCACTTGGTTTTGTCAACACTTCATACAAATGATGCGCCCGGAGCGGTAACCCGTCTGTTGGACTTAGGTGTTGCCCCTTATCTTTTGAGCGCTTCGCTAATAGGGGTCTTGGCTCAACGACTTGTGCGAAAGATATGCCCGAATTGCAAGAGTGAATACGACCCGCCAACGAGTATAAAGAAAATCGTCAAAGAGGTCGGCGGAGAAACCCCGAAATTTTATCGCGGTATGGGTTGTAAAAAATGCCGCAACACCGGCTGCGCCGGCCGAATTGCTATACACGAGCTATTTATACCTAATGAAGAGGTCATAGAAATGATTAATGACCGGGCGAGCTTAAGGAAGTTAAGAGACAAAGCGCTCGAAAGTGGTATGGTCTGCTTACAGGCTGATGGAATTGAAAAGGTAAAGGCCGGGATTGTATCGGTCGAGGAAGTGTTGAGAACAACGCAGGCAGACATTTGAAAGGGCAGGACAGGATGGATTTATCAGCAACTAAAACTGCAAAAAAATTGGATTTTGATAAACAAACCGCAGGTCCACCGCCCACTACTCAAAAGCAGGGACAGGGTAAAGATACTTTTGCGGCTTTCAAGGATAGCGAAAGCAGCCCCAGCTCCAGAAAGCAAAAGGATTACTCAATGCCCTACACGCAAACTGCTGCGACGTCACCTCGTCCGCTTTACACAGGAAAGGTGAAACGGGCGGAGCTGATACTATTTACCACGCAACTATCCATAATGCTCGACAGCGGTGTGGTTCTCAGCGATGCTCTCGATGCTATAGCGGGCCAGGCTGAGCAAGGCGCATTCAGGACGGTAATTATGGATGTCGCTGATAAGGTAAAAAATGGCGAGAATTTTTCAAAGGTGTTAACCGTCTATCCCAAAATTTTTAGTTCTATGTTTATCAGTATGGTCAAGGCCTCCGAAGCGTCCGGAAAAATGGTCGAGATGCTTAAAGTGGTTAGTGGTTATCTAAACTTTGAGTCCGAAACGCGCAAACGTATCAAGGGAGCACTTACCTATCCGTTTATTATGGCGCTGATGGCTGTTGCAGCTACGGGCACATTGATGTTTTTTGTTTTGCCCAGATTTATGAGGATTTATGAAACCAAAGGCGCTGCTCTTCCCAAAATTACGCAAGTGCTGGTGGGTTTTAGCAGGATTTTAGGTGATTTTCAGAAGATGACAGGCATAGTGACCGTGCTTGTGCTTGCAGGTGTGGGGTTATATTACTTTGCAGGGACGGTTACCGGTCGGCGAGTAATTGATTTTATAAAAATCTACACTCCTATCGTTGGCACAATGTTTGTCGATTTGGTAGTAGCTCGCAGTATGCGTATTATGGCAACAATGGTGAACACCGGCGTGAGCCTGCTGGACTCGATAGATGTTGTTCAAGGCTCGTGTGAAAATTACTATTTTCAGCAGCTCTGGGCCGCTGCCGACAAAAAGATTCGCGACGGCTACCAGTTGTCAGAATCTATTATGATTTCCGCGGGCAGTAAATTGATTGCACCCAGCATTATTCAGATGCTTCGAGCCGGAGAAAAAAGCGGCAAACTCGGCGAGGTCTGCGATAAAATATCCGCCTTCTATGAGAAGAAGCTTGAAGCTTCAATCAGAAGTGTTATGGCACTTATCGAACCTCTGATGATAATCATTCTCGGAGGCATCATCGGAACCATCGCCATCGCATTACTGCTGCCGGTATTCAGGATATCCAGCGTTATTTCCCGATAAGATGAAAGCAACTGTAAAGCAGAATCCATCAGAAAAAAATCAACTCTGTCATTAAATCCGGTTGTAGTGAACTACGGCCATAATAACTCTTCAAGCCAGGTATTTGCCAGTATGGTAAAATCCGTGAAAGCGACTTTGCCGTCTCTATATACATCAGCTTCCTGGCATATTCTTAGCCAGTTATCCGTCATTATCCAGAGGTCTGCGTAGTTAACTATACAATCATTGTTGATGTCACCTGCCGGTTTTGCACGAGCAGGGACACATCTGGGTGGCTGCAGTCTGATGTCGTCAAAAAAGATTATTCCTTTGCCGCCGGGTTTTGGATGGTTGTATCTATCACCAAAGCCAAGATAGAGCTTCGTGACATTGCTTAGGTCTGCTCCGGTGAACTTTTTAAGCTCGATATTCCACTCTTGCCAGGATTTTTTCTGTATGTCGGTTGCGTTGCCATCGTATGTTACGACCGCTATATGACCGCTGCTGTCTTCCAGTGCCGCATACAACCGCTCAGTAGAGTTAGAATCATTGTCGGGGTCGCCATAGAAGTATAGTGTCAATGCTTTAACACCATTTTTAGTCCAATCCTGACCGATTTCCAATTTTGCGGTGTCTGCTTCGGCTTCTGAATAATATGCTTTAACTGCTTTATTGTTGTCATAATAATACGGCATTGCCTGTTTGCCTGAATAGACGATAGTCTGCTCAACATAAGGAGGATTGAGGCAGCCTATTGTCGCTCCTGTTCCATTGTCTCGTATCCAGGTCTGAAATATCAGATTAGCTGTTCCATCGTAGTATTCAAAGTCATCGACGGGAAGGAAGCTATCTGTCATACTTTCTTGCGGTCCTTCGCCTGACGGCACGTATGCCGGGTTGGTTGTCAAAACTATTTTGTCTATAATTGCGCCATCTTCTTGCATCCAGATATTCACGGTGTGGATACCTGAGTTTGGGACATTGAAAGTTGCACGGGTAGTGTCGTATCTGGTGTTAAACCAGCCCCAGTCCGCAGCCGCATTAAAGCTGAACCGGTTACTGGTTGTGTTAGCTTGATTATCCAGACCCACATGACAGGAGTCATCGTCCCCACTGCCGTTGGCGTTAGCTCGCACCCATACGTAGTGTGTACCGGTTTTTATGAAGCTAACCTTAAAGTCCAACCGAGGGCTGTAAGCTAAATAATTGTAATCGTCCCGCCAATTAAATCCTGCATTTGGCAACGCCTGCACTGCCTTTGAGCCGCAGGCGCCAGCAGGTGAAGTTACTAATGTCCAGGTGTGGAAACCTTGCGGGACATTGTTTTCAAAGTTTTCGGCCTCCATCGAGATAATGCCGTCTGGACCGGAGTCCTGCAGGAATGGAAATGCTGCATTCGTTTGGCGTGCGGTTAGGCTTAATAACAACACAAGAGAAAGTGCATAAAACGGTTTCCTTCGCATAACTGTCCTCCTTGACAATCTACAAAATTGCTATGGCTTTATACCAAAGCATCTTTTGTCTGTTTTAATTGGCGATATTCGCTTGTATCAAATCGGTTACCCTTATATCCGATTTGCGTGTAATTAGCTACTTTTCACTTCTTACTTAAAAAATTTTTCAATTTCCAGCATCATCGTCTATTGTATATTTAGACCCCAACCGCACGAAAAGAGGGCAGATGCTGTTTCCTGCAGCTATTGTTTATAAGTTCAGGTCGTTTCTTTATAGAGATTACGTAAAGCAATAATAGACAAGCTCTTATGACTCGATGACGGTTCAGACAATCACTAAAAATGCGATAGGGTGGTTAATTAGAACAAGGTTTTTTTGAAAAAAATGAAAAAATACTTGCAATTTCCAAACAATTGTTTTAAGCTAATGTATAAAACAGTTGTTTAGGAGAAAATTGATATGGAATTAAAAGAAGATACAACGGGTTGTGGTTCTGATAGAAGCGTCCAGGATAGATTGCTTGATGCTGCAGAAGAGCTGTTTTGCGAAAAAGGTTTTGATGGCACGAGCGTTCGAGACCTTGCTGCAAAGGCCGGCTGCAATGTCGCATCTGTGAACTACTATTTTGGCGGAAAAGAGAAATTGTATCTGGAGGTGTGGCGACGCCACCTGGCTGGAATGCGGGATATGCGGATTGCGAGTATTCACAAGGCGATGTCTGAAGCTGGTGGTAAGCCGACGCTTGAAGACCTTCTGATGTCGTATGCGAATGCATTTCTTGAACCGCTGGTAAATGAGGGGAAGGGTGTTCGATTCATTAGACTTATGGCCCGCGAGATGGTTGACCGGCACTTGCCGAAGGGCATATTCGTCGAAG
>CAYWXK010000031.1:0-48350 GCA_964462515.1 uncultured Pirellulales bacterium | reverse complement strand
CTTCTTGTCTGAATTTGTCCATCACAAAGCCGGCGAACTGCGTCCCGAGGAACAGGCCGACGCCGGTGGTCGCGGCAAAGAGCAAAGACTGCACGGAGCCTCGTATTTCATCGGACGCCAGATTGTTCGCGAATATCTGGCCGACGATGACGAACAGCACGTAAGCCAGACCGTGGAACGGCTGGCAGGCAACGATAATCCATCGCGGTTTCTGTCTTATGTAGGCTACATACAGTATGAACCAGCACGTTGCTCCGACGATCAAGGTCCATTTCGTCCCAATCGCACCAAGTAAACGGACCATCAGGACGACGGTGGCTATTGCCTGTACGGCCTGTGCGATGCCCATCGAGGCGGGGACGTTCTTGTTCGGGATTCCCATGTCCTGCATAAACGGCGCCGTGCCGAGGAAGTAGAACTGCATCAAGGCGAAGAAGATCATGGAGACGGCAATAAAGATGAGGAAGTTAGAGTCTTTGAACATTTCCATAGCCTGGAGGATCGGGGCCGTGCCGGATCCGGCGGGTGGTGTATCGGGCAGGAAGAAGCATCCCACGCCCATGACCACTGAAAGGATAGCCGCCAGGTAGAGGCAGTCGCGTCCCTGCTCTCCGGTCTTGAAGATCCAGCGCCAGCCGGTCAGGGACCAGCCGATGAGCGCCCAGGCGACAGGCGCCCAAATGAAGATCCACGTTGAGTGAACGCCGGGGTCCAGGTTGTTCTTGGCCAGGTGGTGAAACATGATGGAGTTGACCAGCGGCAGGGTGGCGGCGTAGCAGAGAGAGTAGAGAAGCATGACCACAAGGAGGCTCTTGAAAGTCGTCTTGCGCGCAGCGACGAACATTAGAATCGCGCCGAACAAGTGAGCTACGGCAAGAATGATCTCCGTGTTTACATACTTGTCGGCGAGCTGCCCGGACACCAAGGGCATGAAAATACACGCGATCGGGAAGGTGGCGTAGATCCAGCCGGTCTGCTTGCCGGTCATTTTCAGAGGTCCGAGCAGGCGTGCGGCCAGTACCGGCATCCATGCCGCCCAGACCGCGTACTCCATAAACATCGCAAAGCTCAGAGCCAGATACAGTTTTGCGTCCATTTCGTTCTCCTTAACTTTAAGTTCCCTTTATCATTTGAAACCTTCCAGACGTTCAGCCGCCAGCTTAATATCGCCGAATCTATCATCGCCGGCCTCTCGTTCAATTGCAAGAACTCCCTTGAAGCCAATCTCTTCGAGCGTTTTTAAGAAATTCTTGCTTCCGACTTCGCCATCACCCCACGGCACCTCTACGCCCCACGTTCCCGTCTGCTTGGTGCGAATTGCATCTTTTATGTGAATATGTTTGACCCACCGTGCAAGTGTTTTCACTGCCTCGATTGGATTTCCCTTGTCATAAAGAATCATATTGGCGGGGTCAAAATTCACGCCTACCGCTGGATGATTTAGTTTTTCAAGAAAATGTCGAAGCTCCTGGGCCGTTTCCTGCCCTGTTTCCAGAAGCAGCAAAAGATTTTTTTTGCCGGCTATGTCGACCAGCGCCCGGATGCGGTCGTAGAATTTTTTGATATATGCCGGGTCGCTTTCATCGATGAAGCCGGCGTGCATCGAAAGGTATTTTACGCCCAATTTTGCGGTTGCCTCGGCTGCGCCTATGAACAACTTGTGGTTTTGCTCCCAGTATTTGTCCGGTGCGATTCCTCCTGTTATTTTTATGCTCTCCAGGGTTGAATAATCTTCCTGCGGAAAATCAATCATTGTGCTGCTTACAATCCAGTCCTGTTCCTCGATGGCAGCTAACACTCCGGCATTTTCCACAGCAGGTCTTATGCCTAAGTGCACGTGTTCAAGACCAATCTTTTTCATTGCCTCTGCTACGCCTGCAATATCGGTTCGCAGCGACCAGCTACAAACTCCTACCGGCCAATCGTTACATTTCATCGTATCGTTCTCCAACTCTGGTCTTATTTTTTATTTGATTAAAACTTTTTTCATTTTTATGGCGGATTTTTTTTCTGCCTCTACGATTTTAACCGAATCTCGCGACTGCTGTAGCGTAAGGACAGGCTCAACAGCCTCACCGTGTATCAGTTTAACAAAATAGTCTGTCTGGCGTAAGTAGCCATCACCTTTTTCAACTTCTGGCGTGAATGGGTTTCCTTTTGCAGGATATACTTTGAACATAGTCTGCCTTGTCAGGTCATAGACAATCGTTGCTTTTTCCATCGCGATATTGAAGCTCATTTCAAACCCAAACGTCGGCATCATTGCCCAGCCGCCCTCGGCTGTTATTACCTTTTCATCATCATACAGATATTGTGTTACGATGTGCAATGGTTGGCCGGTGCTGCTTTTAGCTGTGAAGCTGCAAACTGCGGCTGGCACCCCAAATAGATACTGGACGAAATCGGTATCGTGGATATGCAGGTCGAGTGCCACGCCGCCGCTGCGTTTTTCATCGAGGAACCAATTGTCAATACTCCATGTCGGAGCGGAGCCAAGGCGTTGGAATGTTGCGGCGATGACTCTGCCGAACTCGACGCTATCGACTATCTGTTTTGCTTTGGCGTATTCGGGCCAGAATCGCACACAGTGGCCGATTTGCAGAATTTTCTTGCTGCGCCTGGCTGCTCTTATCATCCGGTCGCAGTCCCTGACATTTAGTGCCATCGGCTTCTCGCACAGGACGTGAACGCCGGCCTTGAGTGCTTTTATGACGAATTTTGAGTGCAGATAGGTCGGAAGGGTAATCGAAATCGCATCGGGTTTTGCGATTTTGAGCATCTTATCGAAATTGGTGTATAGCTCTACATCACTAAAATCAATTGCCCCTTCCGCTCCCTCGATGTTTCCGAATGCTCTTTTGGTGTCTTCAACTATATTCGGATTCGAATCGCAGATTGTGATAATTTTGGCATCTTTTATGGCCTTCCAGCACCGATAATGCATTCGGCCCATAAACCCGAATCCGACAATGCCTATCCTTAGCATACTTGCGCTCCTATTTTTGTATAAGCCAATTTTATCTCTTAGATAGTCAAGCCGCAAACAATACCATAAGCATATAGCTTTTAGGGTTTAGGGTAACGGGAAAAAAAGAAAAAGGCAAAAATAAAAAGGAAAAACCTGGCCCCCGAATGTTTCTGTCGGGGGTGGGTATTTCGGGCTTTAAGGCCAAAATTCGCTTTTTGTAATAATCGTTATGGACAAAAGCCGGGCGAACTGATATAATTTATAGGACGATAAATACTGTTATTTTTATGGAGGCAAAAATGAGCGGTAATAAAAATCTAAAAACCTGTTTTATAATCTGCCTAATTTTGCTGACTCTGCACGCCACCGCCATCGCATCGGGAAAAATTATTTATGTCGATAACGATGCCACCGGCCTAAACGATGGCTCATCGTGGCAAAATGCCTACAAGTTCCTTCAGGATGCACTGGCAGATGCTAATTCTTCTACCAAGGCAAATGTCATTGCGAGCGAACGAAGTGAGCGTAGCAATCTTAACACTATTATTGAAATCCGTGTAGCGCAGGGTATTTATAAGCCCGACCAGTGTAGTGGGAAGACACCCGGAGACCGTGAATCTACGTTTCAATTGATTAACGGCGTAACCCTCAAAGGCGGCTACGCTGGCTTCGGTGCGCCAGACCCGAATGCCAGAGACGTTAAGCTATACGAGACCATACTTAGTGGAGACCTTGCGGGTAACGACATCGAGGTCAACGACCCTTGTGATTTATTAACCGAGCCAACCCGGTTTGAAAACAGCTACAACGTGGTGACTGGTTATCAAACCGATACAATGGATATCACAACCGATGTCCTCGATGGCTTCACTATTGCCAGTGGCAATGCCAATGGCCCATCATATCCTCATAACTGTGGTGGAGGTATGTTGTGCAAGAGTGACTCGACGGTGACCAACTGCACATTCACAGTTAACTGGGCCAGATATGGCGGTGGGATGCACTGCGGTCCCACGTGGTGCTGTGTCACCGAGCCGACGCTGGTTAATTGCATATTCGAGAGGAACTCGGCGTGCTACGGTGGCGGGATGGCTGTTGGAGACAGTGACCCGAGAATGATCAATTGCACGATCCGCGGCAACTCGGCCAGCGAAGATGGTGGCGGTATACTGTTCTACAACGATAACTTTACCACGATGGTCAACTGTTTGATCAATGATAACTCGGCTGGTCAGGACGGCGGCGGAATGTATTGCATATTCAGCTTTAACTGGGTTGTGACCAACTGTACGATCAGCAACAACTCGGCCGGCAACCTTGGCGGCGGGATGTTCAAAGGCTACGACACTTACATGACGTTGACCAACTGTATCTTCCGGAGCGATAGTGATAGCGGCGGCACGGACGAGTCGGCCCATATCCATGTGGACCGCAGTGGGAACCCAACTGTCAACTACAGTTGTATCCAGGGCTGGACCGGCAATTTCGGTGGAACCGGCAATATTGGTGTCGACCCTTGCTTTGCAGAGATAGGATACTGGGACCCTAATGGAACGCCAAATGACACAAATGATGATTTCTGGGTTGATGGCGACTATCATTTGAAATCCCAAGCAGGACGTTGGGATGCAAACGAGGGACGATGGACGACAGACGAGGTGACGAGTCTGTGTATTGATGCAGGGGACCCGGCAAGTTCTATCGGACTTGAGCCGTTTCCTAACGGCGGGATTATAAATATGGGCGTTTATGGCGGCACTGCGGAGGCAAGTAAATCATATTTTGGCGAACCGGTCTGCGAAACGATTGTCGCCGGCGACATAAACGGCGACTGCATTGTAAATCTCAAAGACTTTGAGATTATGGCCTTCCACTGGCTGGAGGAACATTAACATTTCACCGCAGAGAACGCCGAGACCACAGAGGAAATCCAGCCACGAAGAGACGAAGGCACCAGGATGTTTTGGAGTTAGATAAAAAACTCTTAGATTCTTCGTGTCTTAGTGCCTTTGTGGCGAAAAACATCAGTGTGCCCTTGCGCACTCTGCGGTAAAAATCAGTCCGTCTTTGGCAAAAAATCCGTGAACTTTTCTTTCAATTAACTATAATGATTATTCTATTGACAATCGTCGATTGAAAATCTGAAATCAAAAATCGTAAATCTGAAATCTAAAGGTTATTTATGACTCCCAAAGAGCGGATTTGTGCGATTATAACAGGCGATTCTTACGACCGGCCTGCGGTTACGCCAATTTTTATGTCCTGGGCGGCCAATTTCATCGGCCATAGTTACAGGGATTATTACTTAAATGGCGATGTGCTTGTAGAGGCGCAGCTTGCGGTTGCCAGGGCATTCAATCTCGACCAGGTCAGTGCCATAAGCGACCCGTGGCGAGAGGCATCGGCTTATGGTATGGAATTCGAATATCCGCCGGATGGTGTCGGAAAACCAAAAGGCCTTTTAATAAAAACACATAAGGACATATCGAAGATAAGAGCGCTGGATATTGAAAACGCCCCGCGAACTAAACAGCGGATAGATAGTGTCCGCAAAATGGCCGCCCAGGTCGGGCAAACTCACAGCGTGCTGGGCTGGGTGGAAGGCCCGCTGGCAGAATATGCGGACCTGCGGGGCGTGGAAAATGCAATGTTTGACATTATAGACAAGCCGGATGTTTTTATGAAAGTCGGCGAGGTCATTATTCAAAATGAGATTGCGTTTGCCCTTGCACAGGTTAAGGCAGGAGCGGATATGGTCGGGATGGGCGAATCGGCGGCGAGTTTGATAGCGCCGGCTATGTATAAGGATTACATCCTGCCTCTTGAGCAGAAGCTGATTGCTGCGGTCCACGAGGCGGGCGCAACGGTGAAGCTGCATATTTGCGGCAATATAAAAAATCACATTTTGTATATGGCCCAGAGCGGCGCTGATGTCATAGACGTTGATTGGATGGTTCCTTTGGATGAGGCGAGGAAGCTCGCAGGGCTGAAGGTTACATTGTGCGGTAATTTCGACCCATCAGGTGTTCTGCTGCAGGGCAGCCATGAGGATGTTGCAAATGCTGCAAAAAAGTGTATCAAGACCGGCGGGCAAAGGTTCTTTTTGATGCCCGGCTGTGAGGTGCCGCCTGCTACGCCAGAACGCAATATACGTGCGTTCTGTCCCTGTGATGGTTGCCTGATTCGAGAAGAATTGAAGTGCTGAAGCCGACGTTTTAGCCCCCGCTGCTTGTCTTGCGCCAAGCAAGACGCGGGGGAAAGTGAGGACACTATGAGTAAGATTCTATACATAAAGGCGTCGCCGATGGGCGAGCTATCGTATTCGATTGCGGCAGCGGATGCGTTCATTGAGGCGTATTTGCAGATTCATCCCGGCGACAAGGTTAAGACTATCGACATTTTTAAAAAGCGGCTGCCGGCCTTTGATTTCAAAGCAGCCTCAGCAAAATACAAGATAATGCACGGCAAAGAACATTCGCAGGAGGACCGCCGGATTTGGGAGCAGGTCGTTTTTATAATTGAAGAGTTCAAATCGGCGGATAAATATGTTATTGCGACGCCGATGTGGAATTTTTCAATTCCCTATCGGCTGAAACAATACATAGACATCATCGTCCAGCCCGGCTACACCTTCACCGTTGACAGCAGTGGAAACTATCAGGGGCTGGTCAAAGAAAAGCCTGTTTTTATTGCCTACGCACGCGGCGGCGAGTATCCGCCCGGAACCCCCGGCGAAGCGTTTGACCTGCAAAAAAGGTATCTTGAGCTGATACTTTCATTTATAGGGTTCGGCAAAATCCTTTCAGTGGTGGTTGAACCTACTCTCGCGAAAGGAAAAGATGTCGCAGACCAAAAGCGGACTGAAGCCATTGAAAAAGCAAAACAAATAGCTAAAGAATTTTGAACAGGCGCAAAAAACAGCGGCGGCGGAGATTTTAAGTTGATACTATTAATTGTTATTTCAGTTATTGGTCTGGTGTTAAGTGCCGTTATTCACTTCTGCTCACTTTTCCATATTTATGAGCCGCCAAGAAAGGTAATGATATTGATTGATATAGGTGCTATGGTTGTACTTTACATGGCTTATACTATTTCAAGAAAAACTCGTGGTGAACTTAATGTAAAGGATTTCAGGAAAACTATATCTGGTGTTTGCCCCGGATGGTTGTCAATTATGACTGGTTTGTTAATTATATATGCTATGGGTGGATTAATTTTCGTTATATATAAGAGACATTTTTCCAGCGCAGTCAACGCTAACGGGCAAGGAATAATAGAGAACAGCTTCCGAGGATTTTCGGGCTATTGGATGGCATTGTATTCTTTGGCTTTCGCAATATTATATTCTTGTAGACGTCTAAAAAAGCACACGTAATTTGAGAGTGACTAACCGATTGCCCATGATTGAAATTTGGGTGTTTTTTGAAAAGTAGAAAATAGATTAAATTCATACATCGGCTGAAGATACAACAGTGATATTTGAAGGTATTGCATACTGGAGTTTTTAATGATAATTTTATTATGTTTTGATTTCTTGGGTATTCTATTTAGTTTTCTTATTCACCTTTGTTTGTTATTGGGTTTTTCTCTTCCCTCAGGCAAAATAGCTTTAGCACTTAATATCGGAATTGGCGTGGTGGTTTGCGCTAGACTTGCTATTACTAAAGAATTGCGACAAGGAAAGGATTGGTTTTTTGACAAAAGTCTGAAAGGTATTGGTCCCTACTGGCTAAAATTGACCATAAGCTTAATTGTTATTTATGGAATCGTTACTTGTATTTTCTCTTTGGGCGGAGCTTTTACTCTGCTTTCAGTTAGAATGACACATGAAGATTATGTAATTGCATCAAAGAAATTGTTTATCGGCGTATTTTCGTTAATAATGGCATGTTATGCCATTGAGTTTTTACTACTTTACTTGTATAAAATTATTAGGCTAAAAATGGCGGGCGAAAAATGAAAAGAAATGAAACATAGGGACGGCCACCGTTTTGCCCAATCATTTAACCTGCGACAGAGTGCAAGCCCTTACATAATCCACAGGATGCCTCACGACACAAAAACCTATGCGGTCTCTTGCGTTCTCAGCGGTGAGAAATATAGGTTAATAATCCGGCCTTATCGTGAGTATCCGTAAGGATAACGGTATCGTGGAGCGAAGTAAAAAGGGTCAGTGAGGCGTCTATTGGCCTCGGTCTGTTCTGCCATTATGTTTAATCTTCTGGATGTTTCCTGCTCCATTACGGTAATGCTTTGCTCAAGCTTTTTTTGATTATCCTGTATCTGGGTCATGGCCTTATCAAGCCGCTCCACGCTCTCATTAACTTTTTGAGTGCTGGCGTTGACTTTATCCTCAAGCTCTTTGAGTCTTTTTTCCATCTCGGCCTCGAATTCGAGTTTTTTTAGTTTGGCGCGGGATTCTACTTCTCGTGTCCAGACCTCTCTATCGGCCTGGAGTTGTTTGATTTTCTCGTCGATTTGCCCGATTCTGTCATTGTCTTGAGTTTCTGCCCCTGTGGTGAGAAGCTTGGCTTTCTCATAGCAGCGGATTGCCTGTATGAAATCATCCGGGTCGTCTGTAAAGTCCCAGGTTCTGCCGGAAAAATATTCGGCCAGGTCTATGTAGTATTTATATTCCGGGATGGTCTTAATTTGAAGCGTCCTGGGGTCGATGTCTCTTTTGCTATAGGTGGATACGATAATCTTACTTCCTTCCAATTGTTCGATGGTAATTTTATTTTTGTCCTCATCAACCAGCTTTCCGAATAAGAGCTTGCCATCTTTGAGGTGAAAATCTGTCATTCTCACGATGGCAGTTCTTGGTCTGGCGACTTCGGCCCCCTGAGTAGCTCGTTCTTTTTGCTCCGTTTGGGCTGCCATTTTGAGATACTTTTGAAAGATAGGGAGCCTTTCGATGGTGATTTTGTTTGGTTCCTGTTGGGCGAAGCCATCGGAAAGAAAGGCAAAGAAGAGAATCAGCAGGAGTATTTTTGTATTTATGATGCCCATAGTTTTCATTTTTTTATCCTCCAACACTAACCAGTTTTTTTATGACTACCTGTAAATTATACCAGATTTTCGGGCAAATGATAAGAAAAAGTGCAGAGATATTTCTTATTGAGAGTTTAGGGAGGATAGACAGAGTAGATAAGCTTTATTTCGCAGAAAAAGGGTTGTGGCCAGCACATAAAGCGGAGCAGCATAAGGGTTGGGAGTTGATATTTTTCGGTTGGAGTTGACCTTTGGGATTAGGCGATTTTTAGCTGTTCACCCCGTTAGAAAGGAAGCCCTGACCCCGTTAGAGACTGTTCCTTTTAGGTCCCTAACAGGATTAACGCCGTGTATGGTTTTTTAAGGCAGGATAAACATTAAAAATGCCTTTAGTAAAATTTCTAACGGGGTTCACCAACTGGTAAGCTCTAATAAGTTCGGCCACGCTCCAGGCCTGGGCGAAGCAGCCTCGTGGTGTATGAGGGTAATCGCCATCAAATATCTCAGAGATACTTCCCAGGCAGGCATCTTTTGTTAGATGTTCTAACAGGGGCTGGATAAATGTTGCAGCCTTCTTTTTGGATTTCCGGCTGAATCCGTTGACCTTCAGATAGCTTTCGACGAATGGGCCTATTAGATAGGGCCAAACCGTGCCCTGATGGTAGGCCTCATCTCGTTGCTGCTGGGGGCCGGTGTATTTGCCTTTATAACGGCTGTCACCAGCATTTAACGTTCGCAGGCCGTAAGGTGTCAGTAAATGTTTTTCTACTATATCTACGACTGATTTTTGCTGGTCAGCCGATAACGGCGAAAATGGAAGTGAGACGGCAAAAATCTGATTTGGGCGAAGTGTTGGGTCAGGAGAACCATCAGGCAAAATGCGGTCGTTTAAGTATCCACATTCCCCATTCCAGAATAATTTGCCGAAGTTAGCTTCAACTTTATCAGCCATAGATTTGTAACGGCGTGCGTTTTCTAAATCACGGGTGGTATAAAATTGAGCAAGCCGGCAGAGGGCGTTGAACCAAAGTGCATTAACCTCGACGGCCTTTCCGCATCTGGGCGTAAACGCGGCACCGGCAAATTTTGCGTCCATCCAGGTCAACTGCGTGCGGTTATCGCCTGCTGCTATAAGGCCATCAGCGTCGGCGTGGATACCAAAGCGTGTGCCCTTGTCGTAAGAGTCCACAATCCAGCGGATTACAGGCATAAAGTCCTGCATAAAAGTTGTCGAGTCGGCTGTGGCAGTTAAGTATTGAAAGGCTGCGTTGATAAACCAGAGGGAGGCATCGACACTGTTGAATTGAGCAGCAGCGGTCCTATCATCGAAATAGTTTGGAATCATACCTCCATCTGCGGCCTGGGCAAAAGTAGTTAAAACCGACTTGGCCTGGTCAAATCTGCCGGTCGATAGGAGCAGGCCCGGCAGGGCGATAAAGGTGTCTCTGCCCCAGTCTGCAAACCAGGGGTAGCCGGCTAAAATAGTAGTTTTAGAAGCGCGGTTTGAATTACGTTTAACAACGAATTGGTCGGCAGCCAGGTAAAGTATTTTTAGTTTCTGGTCTCTATTTTTTTTTGTGGCGGCTACAATGGCGTTTTGGTGGTTATGCAAATCCTCACGAACTGAATCGATGTCGGCCCCAACAAGTCGGGCTTCATTTTCTATACGGCTGCCGAGGGTTGCCCAGAGGACGATTCTGGTTGGCAAATCTATCCGGCATCTAAAGAAGCCCGGTGTCCACAAATCTTCTGTAAAGTCCTGCCCCCTTTCTCTATCGATGCGATATACGAAATCGAACCACCACTGCTGGTCAAGCTCGAATTTTGCAGCAGGGCAGCTTAAAAACAGTTGGCAACTATCCGGTCTGTCATTGCCGACCAGCAAACCATCACCAAGCCGCTTTGAAGATAATCCCGATTTATCAGGATACGATTTTTGCAGTGAGTGGAAGTCCCGTAAGCCAACGAAGGGCCGCAAAACAAACTCTACCGGCTCTTGAACGCTTGTCCAATCATACTCTACAGCGACCGTATCAACGTCACGAACAAGATAGATGGATTTGGTTAATTTAAGTTTGCCCAAATCATAATCGAAGTGGACGCCGATATCCTGGTGGAATTTTTTGATGTAATTGAATCCTGCCGGTGTGAATCTATCACTAAATTCAAGGGTGGAAAGATTAAAGGCATTTCCATTGCATATTATTATTTCGAGGCAGTTGGCGAGCGCCATTATTCTGTTCGTCGGGGGCTCAAGTGTGCCGATAAGCAGGCCGTGATACCTTCTTGTATTGCAGCCAATAATTGTTGATGAGGCGTAGCTGCTGCGGCCATTGGTCAAAAGCCACTCTTTAGTCAGAAGGTTCTCAACAGGCTGGCCGCCTATTGGTACGGACAGGATTGAGGCACTTTTAGTTTTTTGCAGTGCTAACATAGTCTGACACTAACAAACATAACCTGACAAAACGCCAGAGATAAAGTTGCTTTAGGAGCTAAATCTGGTCGTCTAACCTACGATTTGTAAATCAGGCGGATTTTCACCTTGTGATAAGCCACAAAGTGCCTGTTCTTCTGTGTGTTTGGCACAACGGCTCTGGAGGTTATTAAGAACATTCATAAAGTTTATATAGGAGTCGTAAGGAGAGTCGTATGGATTGAAGTATTTGTGCACATCGCCGTCAGAAAAGTATTTGGTGCACATATAATAAAAATGGTCGGAGGCCTGTAGTTTTCGCCAATCGGAGATGATTTTCTGGTCGTTTGTTTGTTTGACCTTTTTTTCAAGCCTGTAGAGCTCGTGAATTGCATTGGATTGCATGGCATTTCCGAGCCAGGCAGAGAGGTCCCTTTCGGTGTCAGCCCAGCTTATAATGTGCGGCACATCAATTGTATCGACAGGCTGGTAACATTGGACTACTTCGCCGGGGGTCTTAAAATTGTTGTCCGGATGTTTGAGGACTTCGTTCGGCAGATGGCGCATAAAATCAAATATGCCTGTATCCTTCCACTGGTGTTCGCCGAATGTCTCATAATCCATAAAGAGGTTGACCACGACGCCGTTGCCGTTAATCTTGCTTACCCATCGGGCGAACTTATCGGCTGTCAACGGCCACTCAGGCCAATCACGGTTGGAAAATCTAAATGCAATATCATCGCTGAGCGCATAATTTTTTAGCAGCAGTTTCAGCTTGTTGGAGTCTTTGGGGCGATAGAGGAAATTGGGACTTCGACCCTGTAAGATGTGGTCGGCTCCCTCGGTCACTATTGCATCGAAAAGGGCTGTTGATTCAACCAGAGAAGCTAAATCGTTGTTGTATATCAGCTCTGTATTTCTGAATACTCGCGGCTTCTGGCCGAAAAAGCTGTTAATAACGTCAATGTGTTTGTTGACCTGTTCAACGAACTCGTCACGTGAGTATAAGAAACTCAGGCTGTGGTAATAGGTCTCAGCCAAAAACTCTACGCAGCCGGTCTGGGCAAGTGCGTGAAAAGTGCTTATGACTTCAGGTGAGTAGCATTCCAGTTGCTCCAGTAATACGCCGGTTAAACTATATGCCACCTTAAACCTGCCCTTAAATTTGCGAATCATATCTAAAATCAGCCGGTTGGCAGGAAGATAACACTTGTTTGCGACCTTTCGGCATATAGCAGCGTTTTTGTGTTCATCGAAATACTGCTCGTCTTTGTCGAATACGGTATAATGCCTAAGCCGTAAAGGCTGGTGAACTTGAAAATAAAAACATACCGAAGGCATTTGAAAAAACCTTAAAAGTGCTGAAGAGAGTCCTTGATCGCCAAATGCGGCTATTTAACTTCAGACAGCGACCAGCATTTCCTCGTATATTTTCATACACTTGGCGGCGCTATCCTTCCAGCGTAATTTTCTCACCTCAGAACCGCCGTGGTCTCGCAGCGTAATCTGCAACGGCGGATACTTGAGCACTGCAACAATCTTATTTGCAATCTCGTTGACGTCCCAGAAGTCAACTTTCAGAGCGTGGGTCAGGACTTCTGATACGCCGCTTTGCTTGCTGATGATGACCGGCACATCATTGTTGATCGCCTCCAGGGGGGCGATTCCAAATGGTTCTGAAACCGAGGGCATCACATATAAATCGGCCATTCTGTAAATCATTCGGACGTCGTCGCCTCGCAAAAAGCCTGTAAAGAGCACTTTGTGGCCGATACCGAGCTCGGCGGCCATTTCAACGGTGCGGTGCATTAGGTCGCCTGACCCGGCCATAACGAACTTGACGTCATCCATTATTTCGAGGACTTTCTTGGCAGCCAGCAGAAAATACTCAGGGCCTTTTTGCATTGTAATTCGGCCGAGGAACAAAACAATTTTCTCGCCTTTTTTGATACCACTGTCGAGCGAGGGCCAGTCATTATTATTATCGTTGTTATCGCGTTCTACGCCATTATGCACAACTTCCACCTTGTCGCCGCTGATGCCGTAACGGCTGATTATGATGCTGCGGGTATAGTAGCTTACGGCGATTACCTTATCGGCGCGCTCCATACCCTGTCGCTCTATGTCATAAATCGGCTGGTTGACGTGCTCGCCGCTGCGGTCAAATTCTGTGGAGTGCACGTGGATAATGAGCGGTTTGCCGCTGATTGCCGAGACGACAATTCCGGCAGGATATGTCATCCAGTCGTGGGCGTGGACTATGTCGAACTGCTCATTTTTGGCAAGTTCTGCGGCGAGAGCGGCATAACGATGGACCTCATTGAACATATCGCCGGCGTAGTCCAATCCACCGATAAGCTTGGCGGCTGAATCGATGGAGCCTGTATGCATTCTTTGTTTTTGTCTTAAGATTTCTTCTATTTTTCGGCGGTAGAGGTCAGGCGTTGCATAAGGCTGCAGAGGCGAGTCTATTGTTCGAAACCTCACGTTTTTCATCTGGCCGAACGTGAAAGATGAGGATTTTGCAGCGGAGAGGGGGGTTAGCAGCTTGACGTGAGTGGTGTATTGGCCTTCGACTATTTTTGGCAGAACAAAAATAATCTCCACGCCGAGCAGGTCCATCGCTTTAGTGAGTCCGAAGCAGGCTGTACCTAAACCACCTGTGATAAACGGTGGGAACTCCCAGCCTAACATGAAAATCTTCATATAGCCAACCTTGGGCTTAATCTCATAAGTCTTTGCTAAACAAGAAGTTGCAACAATTTTTCCTTCTCGTTCTCATTGGAGCACGTCTAAACCAAATCTATATCTATGCGGAAGATGTCTGATTTCACATCCTGCTGTCGCATTACCAGTAAAAAACTTATCGTCCAAAAGTCAAATCAGCTTAATTTTGAAGCTGATGAAAAAAAATATGACCCTTGCACGAATACCTTTTATATAAATCGGGGCTTTAGGGGTGTTAAGTTGAATAAATTTTGTGCAAAAGCGGAGCTTTCGATGTTGATAGCTGATATTTTATGGGGTAGTGTGCTACACAGATGCCCTACGAGTGTGTGGATTAGTTGCCGGGGAGTGTTTCGGCAGGCAGAACCAGCGATGAGTAGCGTGTAGGGTGGCTAAGAGCGAAGAGAACAAACTATTATTTTTGTCAAATAGTGGTCCGCATTAAGTAAGCCGTTCCGTCTCGATAAAAACGGAACGGCTTACTTTCCAATAATGCTGCTCTAAGCGTAAGCTATGTAAGGAAAAAGTGTTAACGCACAATTCGCTTACAGGTCTTGCGGCTTTACCGTGCTGCGGCGGTTGGCCTTTGTCCGCTCGATTGCGGCATCGAGCATACAACGAACCTTCTCACTGATTGCCCCGAGGGCATCCGATGAGGTCATCATTTTTTTGCTCTTAATGTAGGCCTTAATTTTACTGGCTACTATCAAGGACTCTCTTTCTTTTGCCATTCAAAAATCCTCCATGCAAAAGGTTAAACTGTAATTATCCGGCCCTGACTCCTTGGAACCGGCACATTTAGAGAGTTGTATTACATCCCCGTATTGAAATTTGCAAGAAAAAAATGACGCTAAATGCTAAATTTTTGCAAATATAGAGCCGATAGTCAAAAAAGTGGTTGTAGAACTAAGGGTAAGTAATGGTTTTTTGCATTTAGATAGGACTTAAATAGACCCAGAATCGTATTCGGACGAGAATATCGATAGAAGTGGCTTTTAAGGGGTTAAGTGAGGGTAGAGTGTCAGATAAAAGGCTTTTCGGAGAGATGAAAATGACAAAGCGTTCGAAGAAAAATAACAAATCGCAGGCGAAAGTGCAGGGATTCGTTGTAGTTGCTTTTGCGAAGGACATGGAACAGGCCAGAGAATATGAAACCATGCTAAAGGTTAATGATATTCCTGCTGTAATAGGCCATGAACGCGAGCAATCAACAGGGACCCAGGAGATCGCCGTGATGGTTCCGGAAGATTATCTCGATGAAGCACACGTGGTAATTGAGTCACAAGATGCATACGATGACTTGTGCGACTTTGCTACAGAAAAAGATGAAGAGGAGGAAGAGGATTTCAATTTTGACGGCGATTATTTTGACGATGATAACTTTTAATCTTCGTTGACCCCCGACAAAAACATTCGGGGGCAAGTTGGGGGTGTGGCAGATACCAATTATTTGTTGGACAGTTTGGCCGACAAAAAAATATAGGTTTAATAAAAAGATGGAAAAAGAGCATCTGATAGAACGCCGCGGCGGAGAAGACCGCAGACAAAGCGTCGTTGACCGACGTCTGTGCCTGGACCGCCGACGAGGACCTGGCAGGCGACTGTCCGATGACCGAAAGACTGCTGAAGAAGGACAGATGTCCGATGAGCAGTTTGAGTTTCTTATGGCCATCGATGAATATAAAAGAAAAAATACAAGGCCATTTCCAACCTGGACTGAGGTGCTTGAAGTTATAAAGGCGCTGGGCTACCGTAAAGTTGCGGAGCCGCAGCCTCTGGCACATCCTGGCAGGGACGCCGAACATAGCAAGGCGCCTTCGAAAATCCCGGGAAGCAAAACAAAGCTCACGTTGTAAAATAATCCCCCTTCACCAATAAGGTATTGGGTAATCCAGTTCAATAGCTTTTGTATCTTCCAGGTCTGCATTTTGCAATAGTTTCGACAAGCTCACTACAAGTAGATTCGATAGGCTCACCATAAATTGGGTTTGATTGGGTTTGTTTTGCATATTGGTAATTGGTTATTGGTAATTGGTAACTGGTTATATAGGCGGAGGTTACGTTCATTTGAGTGTCCAGCAAATTGGCTTTGTTTTGCATAATTGACTCATAGCCACAAAGCCACCAAGACACAAAGAAAAAATGTAAGGAATAACCACGAATAAACACGAATTTTCAGTAAGTATATTAAGCACTGGGTTTTCCATAAGATTTTATCACTCTGAACTTTTTTGTGGCCAAAACTGTCTGATTCTTGGAACTGATGTTCCTTAGCGTGCGGTTCTCCGCGAGCTTGCTGCTCCTGGCGGGCTTACCGTGAACTATACGAGTTCACATTGGTATTATACCAAATTATGCCTTTTATTCAATAAAAATCTAAAAAAAATTTAGCCACAGATGAAGGAAGATAGAAGGTAGAGGTCGGGGGTCAGGGGATAGGTCCTTCGACAAGCTCAGGATGACAAGGTCATTTTTTGGTTTTGTTTGTCGGATTTTGGGGGTAAAATGGGTTTATGGTTTGTGAGGATTTATAGTTGGTTTGGCGGAAAAGGCCTTACAAATATGGACGGCGGATTAAAAAAAGGTGGATTGCCGATATAAAAGAAGGTTAGTTGTTGTTAATGAAACCACACGTTAGAATTCATCAATGGAGAATCAACGAAGATATACAAAATAGTGTGAGGTTAAGAAATGGGTATAAAAATAACAAAGCACGACATAGGTGGGGATCTAATTTCTATTTTGACACGAGGAATGTACCCTGACCCTCGCGATACTCTTAGAGAATATGTCCAAAATGGAGTTGATGCCAATGCGAAAAATATCGAAATAAAAATCCGTGGCGATTCCATTGTGGTTGAAGATAATGGTGAGGGCATGGACGAAACGACAATACTAAAAGCAGTTCGTGTAGGCATTTCCGATAAAAACCCAAAAAACGATGTAGGATTCAGGGGTATTGGCATATACAGTTCTTTTCACCTTTGTGACCAATTATATATTTACTCAAAAGCCCAAGGAGATGTCCCGCACCTTCTAACCTTTAATTTTGATGGAATGCGAGAAATTTTGGATCAACAACAGAAGAACAGACTAAAAGGGCATTTGACTGGAGATGATTTAGTAGATCTACAATCGCTTTTGGAAAGATATATAGAATATAAAACAATAAAACCAGATGAGTTTCTTAAAGAAACTGGAACAAGAGTCGAGATGGTGAATCTCAACCCAAGTTTTTTTAAATCTCTATCAAAATTCGACGAGGTAGCAGATTATATAAGACAAGTTGTGCCGCTCCATTTCGATCCCGACAAATTTAAGTACACTCAAAGAATAGAAAACGAAATAACCAATCTTTGCAAGGATCATAAGGCAGGATTCAGCCTTATAGACTTAACGTTACAAGTTGATTCGAGAGTTGAAAAGCTTTATAGACCTTATACAAATGATCTATTTGATAAAGAACCACTCAATCCTCGTTTTAGGGCAGTTAAGTATAAGAATCATTTTTTTGGTGTTGCATGGGGATGTCTCAATTCAACTCGTAGAAAAATTAATGATAAGAAACTACGAGGTTTTCTAATTAGAAAACAAGGTTTTGCGATAGGCACACGTAGCGATGTCGCTAAGTATTTTGGGAGAACGACTTATTTTGATAGGTACATAGGTGAGATAATAATAGTTCATCCTGACTTGCTGCCCAACGCAGCCAGGGCAGACTTGGAGGTCTCGCCTCTACGAGCCTCTTTTTACGAAGCGTTAACTGACGTGGCAACATTTTATAACGAGCGTGCCAACGAATACCAAGAATTTACTAAAGGCGATGATGAATTAAACGAAGCGGTGGAAGATCTCAAACAATTAGAGGCTGGTATTTCTTTCCAATCCGAAAATCTTGAACTGCTGATAGATTCTATTGTCAAAGTCCGAGATATTCGGGAGCGGATAAAGGGCAGATTAAAAAGAAAGGCATTAAGAGAAGAGAGAAGAGACGACGCGAAAAAAGTTGTTAAATCTGCAGAAGCCCTTGAGAAGGAGATCCAAAACTTTATTAACCAGAGACGAAAAGGTACGAAGATCAAAAGAGGTAAGACACCAGAGACTAAATCCCAAGAAAGGATAAAAGGATTACCTGAAACAAAAACTAAAGAAGAAAATCTTCCTGAGAGTTTGTCAGAGGTATTTGAAACATTAGGATTATCGGTATCAAAAGATATTAAAAAGGCACTAGAAATAATTGATGAAAAATTTATTCAAGCATTAGCCCCCAATAAAACAGAATATCTTTTAGCTCTTAAGAATCTCAAAGAGGAATTAGAAGATATAATTGATAATGGATAAATATGGGTGAGTTCAGGGATCATCCTTTAAAGAAAGTTATACGTGAACAATGGTGTAAGCCCTTGCTGAAATTTATCCATAACACTTTAGGATATAAACTAATATATCTTGGACTACCTGGACCACAAGCCCTCGATTTGCTAACGTGGATTGAGTATATAGAACAAGTTATTGCTTTTCAATGCAGAGATTATCCCAATCCATCGTCTATCTCCCAACCCAAGTCAAGTGTTCAAGATCTGGAGAGGAAGTTGAGAGAATTAGAGCGCGAAAGCAAAATTAAAACATTTGCAGTATATGACGGCTATATAGAGGAGGTTGCTTTAAGGGGAAGAGATACTATTGGCAACTATTTTAATCAGAATGATGTTGTAACAATTTATAATCTAGATTTCTGCAATGGAATTACCGTTCCTTTGGAAATTTATGATGATAAAGGAAATCTTCAAAAATTTTATAAGTCTGAGGCTATTAGAAAATTATTAGAAATTCAAAGAGATGTCCCCGTTAGTACGCGATTTAAAAAATTCATTATGTTTTTGACAGTCCATTCTGGTTTTTGGTATGACGAAAGGAATAAGTTTATTTCCCAAATGCAAGATAGAGAAATAAAAATTTATATAAAAACACTAGAAAAGATAAATGAACCTTATAAGAGAGTGAAATTACTTAAGGCTTACATATATCAAATAATAAAAAATTTCTTTTGCCATTGCGATTTTACCCCAGAATTTTTACCAGTGCTAAATTACAAAGGATCAGGTAATGCTAGAGATAACTGGTTAATGCATTTTACTTTTATAGGGTCTCTCAATAAACAAGCGTCTGGGTTAGCCCCATGTTTTCAGAATCCTAAAGACTTTCTATGTCAGAAGTTTTTGACTGTTAATAATAGAGGTCTAACCCAAATGGCAATAAATGGAGTTAAAGAAGCTGATTGCCCTAGCGGTTTAATAGCAGCTTTTCAAAGTTCTGAATCCTACAAACAGCTATGGATATAAAAAGAAATAAAATAAAAGTTTTACTTATTGAACCTGATTTTCCTATACCTACAAAGAGCAAGAACCATGCTCATTTTCTGCCGATCGGGCTTTTGAAAATCGGGACATATCACAAGCAAAAGGGAGACAGGGTTAAACTAGTTCGGGGTCTTAATCGCTGCGGATTTATGCCCGACAGGATTTTGATAACTTCGATATTTACATACTGGTCGAAATATGTACACGAAGCGGCGGGGTTTTATCATAAAATTTACCCGAGTGCAGAAATTGAAATTGGCGGGATATACGCATCGCTAATGCCAGAACACTGCAAGAAACAATCTCCTTTTGCAAGAGTTTATAAGGGTTTGTATCGCGGGGGCGCGGCTGAGAAGGTTGTCCCAGACTATTCGCTTCTGCCGGAAGACCTCGACTATCAAATCATTCACACTTCGAGAGGATGCACACGGCGGTGCACTTTTTGCGGGACGTGGAGGATAGAGCCGGAATTTACGTGCGTTGATTCGGTTGTGCCGTTGATAAAGAAACGAAAACTGGTTTTTTACGATAATAACCTGCTGGCGAATCCGCATATAGACAAAATCCTTGGCGAATTGTCGGAGTACAGAACTAACAGAGGGGAGCGACTGACCTGCGAAAGCCAAAGCGGATTCGATTTGGCTTTAATTACGCTCGAACGGGCGAAGTTACTGAAGTCGGCACACTTTGTGAATCCGCGAATAGCCTGGGATGGGTCGTATAAGACGTGGCGAAAAGTGAAAAATGCAGTTGATCTATTGGAAACTGCTGGGTACGAGCGCAAGGACATTTACATTTTCATGATTTACAATTATATCCCGCCATACACGGAGATGAAGAAGAAGCTCGAGGCCTGCAGGCTATGGGGTGTACGCGTTATAGATTGCCGTTACAGGCCGCTGGATTATACTGAGGATAATTACCGGCCTGGTGTGAGGCCACAAAAGCCCGGGGAATATTATATCCATAAAGTGTGGACAGATTCCCAGGTTCGGAGATTCCGGCGTGCGGTCAGAAGGCAAAACATTGCAATCCTCCTCGACCTGCCGAAAGGGCGTTATATCCCCGGATGTGAATTACGCAAAGTCGAAGCGTAACCAGACGGGAATGGTGTGCGGAACACACCCTACGTTTTTACTGACTCGCGTCTGAGTGCAAGCCACAACAGACAACGTAAAATCACCCACTGTGGATTGACGGTCACGGCCAGAGGTGTTCTTCGAGCCAGTTGTTGGCCAGGATGGCGAAGTCTTTGAAGTTGATTTGCTCGTCTGCAAAGACATCAGCCGGCGACATAAGCGGCTGGTCAAAAATGCCTGTGCCATTTGTAGCTACATAAGCAACCTCCGGCTGGGAGAGGGCGTAATCATAAATGCGGAAATCATCTATTAAACCATCGTAGCCGCCATACCAGCCTGAGCCAATTGTGAACGAGTCAACTCCCAATATGGGCGATTTTGCACCCGTCCGCTTGTCTAAGAGGCGGCCATTAAGAAAAATCTGCATTAAGCCTGCCTGGCAATTTTTGGTAAATGCCCAGTGGTTCCAGCGTCCCTGCCATTCGCTTTTGTATCGGTGTTCACCGCTGAGGCGGCCATCGAAGGACCAGGGGTAGCCGCAGTCCCAATTGTATTTGCCGGGCCTCCTCCAGCAGCCGAGGTTAATGGCTATCGCAGGGCCGGCAGAACCGTAGATATAGTTCGAACAGGCTATGGTGTCGGTCAGGTGCGGCGAGTCACTGCCGTATTGCCAGAAGGCAATGGTAATCTGCGCGTTGATTCTGGAGAATAGTTCGGCGGCCCTGGTTATAGTGACGAAATCTCCGTAACCATCAAAGCTGATAGCCTGTCCGTATCTGCCGGGAACGAAGGTTGAGCTGCCGCACGGGTCGCCGTGGGCGCTGCCGATGCTATCCTGTGTGTTGCCATCGAACTTATACCAGGCAATCGGGTCCTTCGGAGGGGATATTGGATAAACAATATATCGCGAATCAAGCCAGTTGTAAGACAATTCTTCGAGGTCATCGAGGTCAACGGCACAATCGCCGGTCCAATCTGCAACCGGCCTATTCTCCGGCAGACATCTGGATGGATACAGTATAATATCATCAAAATATACTCTGCCTACGCCGTAGCCGCCTTGTTGAGTTGTGGCGAGGCGCATTCCTATGGAGATGTTTGTAACGTTGCTGAGGTTTACTTCTGTAACATTCCGGAGGTCAATTCTCCAGAGATGCCACGATTCTTTTCTGATATTATTTGGGTCATCATCATACAGCACAATGGCATTGACGTCGCCGTCGCCAATAGTGATATACATAATCGGCTCATCGATGATATTGGTTGCCTGACCATAAAAGAATAACTCCAATATTCTTATACCACAGCAAGACCAATCTTTCGGATAGGTAAATGTGCGTGTCAGCTCAGAATAAAAATAGCTGTCGTAGTAGAAACCAAACGCCATTGACTGCTGGCAGCTATGAACGGGATTTGTGGTAAGCTCTACATACCCCTGCCCTGCAGGTTTCCAGGTTTGGTATATTTTGTTGCTACTGTAATTGTAGGATTCAAAATCATCTATAACGATATGGTCGGCGACCTTAAAGCTCCAGATATCACCTATCCAGGGGCTATTAGCATCAGCGTTATTGACCTCATCAATCCGCCAGTAGTAGCTCTTGCCCAATTCGAGGCCGCTTGTCGCGTAGATATTAACATCTTGCGGCTGCGTTGGCTTGCTGACCGGAGTCGCATTAGCATCAACAGCACTTAGGCCGGTGCCAAAATAAACGGTGTGCTTTTGTGCAGAATTTCCAGGCGACCACGTGAGGACCCCCGTGCTTTCTTGCGAAAGCAAGAACGGGGGCACATTTTCGGCGCCATTGGGAGGATACGGATTACAGGCGGTCCGGCCGCAGTCCACGCAGAATCTCGCACGGACACTGGCTATGTCAAATCCGGGCAGCTCACCGTTGTTGTCGAGAGCGAGGATGCGGATTGCGCAGGGCACAAATGGGAAAGAAATGCCGGCTATATCAAGGCCGATGATTGTTACCTCTTGCTCACCGGAGTCCGGGATTTTAATCAGGTCAAGCAGGTATTCCTGGCCGGCGCCGTCCGTAGCAAAAACCAGGGCATGCTCACCGCTCGGACCCGGCTCAAGGATGATTATGTCGTCGCCTGGGCCATCTATAAGTCTGCCTGGAAAACTCAATTCAACCCAGTGGTCGATAGGGAAAGTAACGCACGAGGCATCCGATGGAGGTGGGCCAACAAGCAGCAGCTCGGGGACTACCGGCATCGGCCATTGCCCGCTCTCATTTGCGCCTATCCAGCAGCTCCCATCGGCGTCATACGCATCCAGTAGATATGATGGATATTGGAATGTAACTTCGCTGGGTGAAGCAATGCCCTCACAAGCGAGAGCCAAAGAGAATATAGCTACTATTTGTAAACAGGCTTTTGACATCCCTACCCTCCAGCCCAACCGGCTCGTCTGGGCGAAGGCGCCAGCCGGAGTCCGAAGAGCTAATTTTTAACAAATCTGCCTTTGGCGGATAGTCTAAGTTTACAACAAAATTATAGCATTTTTTCCACTTTCGATACAAGAAAAAAACAGACTTGCCTTTGGATTCTGGTGTTGCCGGGATCCAGAAAAATCTTGCTACACAAGAGATTGTTGGTAAACTTGCACAGGTTTTGGAGGATAAAATAACGGTTTTCGCAAAAAGGTTGCAGTAAGAAAAAGGATTGGCCACGAAGACACAAAGTCACAAAAGAATTTATAAATTAAAAAGACCTGGTGTTTTGGTGCCTTTTCCTTCGACTTCGCTCAGGCTTGCAGTGAGCTTGTCGAATCTGATGGTGAGCAGAGTCGAACCAGTGGCAAAAAATTAAGTAAGTATCAGAGGTTTGAAATCGTGAAAGGTTCTGTTAATGGCTGATTATTCAATAGCTCCAACAGGTGAAAAATTCCCTATCCCTGCGGAAAATGAATATGCTGCGGAGTTTGAGCGTATTCGATTGCTGGCAGAAGCGGCACGCAAGGATGGAAAAGAAATCGTTGTAGTGATGGGCGTTGGTTTTGTGGGGGCAGTTATGGCGGCTATTGTCGCCGACACTGTCGATAAAAAAACCGGCAAGCCCGGCAAGTTCGTCATCGGATGCCAGAGGCCAAGTCCCAGAAGTTACTGGAAGATTCCGCTGCTTAATCGAGGCCAATCTCCGGTCAGGGCTGAGGACCCCCAAGTCGAGCCGATGATTGCACGCTGCGTGCTGGAGAAGAAAACACTTATTGCCACCTACAATAGCGACTGTCTGAAGCTGGCAGACTGTGTTGTCGTTGATGTTCAGTGCGACTATGTAAAGAACGACCTTGGTAATATGCGGACCGGCAGAGTGGAAATGGCGGCCCTGGAGGCAACAGTAAAAATCATTGGCGATAAAATTCCTCCGGAATGTCTTGTCCTGATTGAAACAACCGTTGCGCCCGGCACAACGGAGTTTATTGCCTGGCCGATTCTTAAAAAGGCCTTTGCTACGCGAGGCATAGAATCAGAACCTCTGCTGGCGCACAGTTTTGAGCGTGTTATGCCCGGCAGGCAATATGTTTCGTCAATTCGTGACTTCTGGCGGGTCTGTTCGGGCTGTAATGCGCAAGCGAGGCAGCGAGTCGAAAAGTTCTTGCGCGAAGTGATAAACACGGAAGAATATGCTTTGACCGTTATGGACCGGCCGATTGAATCGGAGACAACCAAGATTATCGAGAATTCCTTCCGTGCTGCGATGCTGGCATTTCTGGATGAGTGGAGTTTGTTCGCGGAGCGTAACGGCGTGGACCTGATTAAAGTGATTAACGCAATCAAGGTTCGGCCTACACATAACAACATCATCTTCCCCGGCCCTGGTATCGGCGGTTACTGCCTGCCCAAAGATGGAGGTCTGGGCCACTGGGCGTATAAGCACATTCTCGGATTTGAGGACGATATATTCAAGATAACGCCGATGGCGATCGACACTAACGACACTCGCGGCCTTCACGTGGCAACGCTGACAAGGGATGCGCTTCGAAATATGGGTCGCCAGATAGCTGGGGCAGTCGTGCTTTTGTGCGGCGCCAGCTACCGTCAGGATGTCGGTGATACCCGTTACAGCGGCTCGGAAGTAATCGTCCGAAAGCTGACCGAGATGGGTGCTGAGATACGGGTGCACGACCCTTATGTTGAACACTGGTATGAGCTGGAAAAGCAAGATACCTATCCTGAGCCTGGACATTCTCTGGCAAGGTTTTTCCGCAACCAGGATGAGCTGGTTAATATACGGGTTCAGCACGATTTGGCTGCTGTGCTCAAGGGCGTGCAGGCATTGATACTTGCGGTGCCGCATCAGAGCTATTTGCAGCTTGAGCCTGAAAGAATAGTTGAGTGGGCAGGGGCACCATTGGCGGTGATTGACTGCTACGGGATATTAGACGACCGCAAAATCCGCCGATATTTTGAGCTGGGCTGTGAGGTAAAGGGTCTGGGGCGAGGACATATCCAGCGGATAAAAGAAGAGGTGCGTAAGACAAAAGGACAATCAGGCGACTTCTGAACCTTGTCCGCCGAACGTCTGGCGGATAAATCCGGGGGGGGTGATGCTAAATTAGCCGTCACAAAAGAGATGGCTGGGGGGTCTTATTATTGCCGCAAAGTTCAAAACGAAAGAGAACTTTATACCTAAATCCAAAGTATAGAAACCGAGTGTGTGGCTAATAACTTGAATATCAGGGTTTGGGACTCTCAAAGAATGTAACATACTGTCAGAAAAAAACTTATCTCGGCCGTTGTGAGCATAAGTTGCATACGTGAGGTCTTAAACATTGACGAAATTAACCAAAAGTGTTATAATAAATTATGATTTGTTTATAGATGTGATTCGTTTTTTAGGGCTTACAAATAGAAAAATTAAATCAAAAACCCGCAACTAATTATAAACCACTGATAAGGATGGAAAGGGGAATACCCAAACCTATGAAAATCTCACTATTAACACTGGCGTTGGTTGCAACTTTGGCCTGTTTAGCTGGGGCGCAAACCTACCTGAAGGGTGATTTGAACGAGAACTACATTGTTGACCTCGCAGACCTGCAGCTCTTTGCTCAGGAATGGCTGGATGCGAGCTGCTCTGCGCCAAACTGCAGCGCCGACCTCGATGGAGTGCCAGGTGTAGGACTGAATGACTTTGCCCTTATGGCTGCGAACTGGCAGGTCCATGGAAGGATTCCACTTGTCATCAACGAATTTATGGCCAGGAACAACAGTCTAACCGGTATCCACGATGAGTGGGGTGATTACGATGACTGGATAGAGATTTACAACTATGGCGAGGATGCTATCGATATAGGGGGGATGTGGGTTACAGATAATCTGGATACCGGCCCGAGGTGGCAAATCCCTCGCGGCAATCCTGCCGTGACCACCATTGCCTCAGGCGGGTATCTGTTGATTTGGGCTGATAATGAGACGGGTGAAGGGGCGCTTCACGTTCCTTTTGCACTGGATGGCGGAGGAGAGGATATAGGTTTGTATGATGCTGACAGGAATCTGATTGATAGTATTGGATTTGGCTCACAGCAGCAAAACAAGTCTTACGGTCGGCTGCCTGATGGCAGCGCCAGTTGGCATATTTTTGACAGCCCCACTCCCCGCAGGCCCAATCATGGTGCGCCGATTGCGGTAGTTATCAATGAGATTATGTATCATCCTTATCATTTGTGGGACGAGGCTCACAACTTATATGAGCCGGAGAATATGGCTCTGGAGTATATTGAGCTGTGGAATAGGAGTATAGAGGCGGTCAATTTAGCGGGTTGGAAGTTTGTTGATGGTGTGGATTATGTTTTCCCGGATGTAACGCTGAATGCAGGCGAGTATCTTGTTGTGGCTGCTGACGTGAATGCGTTTGCAGCCAAGTATCCGGGCGTTAGTAATGTTATCGGCGGATGGACCGGCCGGCTGGCCAACTCCGGCGAAGATATTGTATTGGCTGACGATGCAAACTCTACAATCGACTGGCTCTACTACGCCGACCAGGGTGATTGGGCGCGCCGCGAGCTTGGTCCTTTAGAAGTCGGTTACCGCGGGTGGATATGGGTGGCAGAGCACGATGGTGACGGCAAGTCGCTCGAGTTAATTAATGCTGCATTACCCAATGAATGTGGACACAACTGGGCAGCAAGCAGCACCGACAATGGCACGCCTGGCGCCATTAACTCAGTTATTGATAACGATATTGCGCCCCTGATTGTAGATGTCGCTCATTTCCCGATTATGCCTGGGCCTAATGACACGACAACGGTGACTGCTCGCATCATCGATGAGATGGCAACCGGCGTTGGGGTGATGCTGCATTATCGGATTGACCGTTCGGTCTATGTAAAAGATGTCTATCCTCACCACGACCCCGACGATTACAACGATGTCGTAATGTTTGATGATGGCTTGCACGGTGATGAGCAGGCCGGAGATGGGGTTTATGGTGCTCAAATACCTGCTCACTCGAATAACACCATAATCGAGTTTTATGTAGAGGCCCGTGATACCAGCAATAATAGCCGCACCTGGCCTGCACCTGCTCTGATTGATGGCATATCAGAGCAGGTTACAAATGCACTATATCAGGTAGATAATATGTTTGACCCCTACGCTCCCTGGATTGCCGGCAGTCAGCCTGTTTATCACATTATTATGACCAATGCCGAAAAGGCAAAGATGAGGGATATTGTATCTCACAGCACCCTTGAGGGTCCGAACTCACAGATGAATGCAACGTTTATCAGCGTAGATGGAGTCGATACAAAGCTCCGTTATACTATCGGGGTTCGCAATCGTGGGCACGGCACGCGAAACGATTTTCCGAATAACTTTCATATCAACTTTGTTCACGACCAGCCGTGGAAGGATGTAACTGCGCTTAATCTGAATACCAAATTTACGTATCTACAGTTAGTAGGCAATGCTCTGTTTAGAATGTCCGGTCTTGCACAATGCGATACAGCCGCCGTCGAGGTTCGAGTTAATGGAGAGAACCAGGCAGACACTGACCCGACGGCTACTTATGGTTCGTATGTTCATCTTGAGGCTGTTAACAGCGAATTTACCGACAACCATTACCCGGAGGACGGCGCAGGCAATACTTATCAATGTATGCGTGTTACTCATCAGGCAGACCTGCGTTATGAGGGTGCGACACCAACTTCGTATCGGCAGAATTACTTCAAAGAAACCAATACAATGCAGGACGATTGGTCAGACCTGATAGAGCTGTGCAACGTTCTATCGAACACGCCGGAACAAACTTATGTCCAGGAGGTCAATCGTGTTATCAATGCCGAACAATGGCTTCGCCATATTGCCGTAAATGTGATATTGAACAATAAGGAAACCACCCTCGCTAATGGAAATGGAGACGACTATCATATATATAGTGGAGTCGAGGACCCGCGTTTTGTGCTTATTCAGCACGACCTGGATTCCGTATGCGGGCTGGGTCAAAATACCGGCCTCTATAACGACCCTATTCTTCAAGCCAGAGGAATCCCTGCGATAAAACGGTTTCTGGAACATCCGCAGTTTGCGCCGAGGTTTTATTTTCACTTGAGGGACCTTATCGGGACGGTTTTTTCGGCTGGGCGGATTAACCCATTTCTGGATGAATCTCTCGGCGATTGGGTGCCGCCAACCACAATAAACCGGATGAAAACCTTCATTGCGCAGCGCAATACATATATACTTTCACTTATACCATCCCAGTTGACTATCGGCACCGACCTGCCGCAGGTTTCCGGCTACCATCAAACCGATGTCAACACAGTTGCACTTTATGGCACCGCTGATGCTGTTGAGACCCGCTCTGTGCTGGTGAATGGACATCCGACAGTTTGGTCGGCTATAGATGGCAAATGGACATTCAGCGGAACTTCTGAAGCTAATAGCACAACTCTTGTGAATAGAGGTTCGAAGTGGAGATACTTTGACGAATATACCGACCTTGGCCCTCAGTGGTATTTGAACATCAACGACAGCAACTGGCCGGAGGACGATGCAGAGCTGGGCTATGGCGATGCGGCAGATGGCAGACCTGAGGCAACAACGATTAGTTATATCGACACAGACCCATCCACAGCGGGCGTCCAGAAGAACATTACCACCTATTTCACCCATAGGTTTGAAGTGAACGACGTATCGAAATATTCCAGGCTGAGTCTGCGGATATTGCGTGATGATGGTGCAGTGGTCTATCTTAATGAAGAAAAAATCGCCAGCAGTAATATGCCGCAGAGCGGGATTACCTACAGCACAACGGCCTCTACCAATGTCAACGGCACTGATGCGCAGGGTAATGATATTGAAACTCTTTACTACGGAGGAGCGGTTTATCCTAATGATGACGACTTTACCAATATTGACCCGAATCACCTGCAAAACGGAAATAACATTTTGGTTGTCGAGATTCACCAGTATCTTCCAACCAGTGCCGACATCAGTTTCGACCTTGAGCTTGTGGCCTTTGAAGTGGGCGAGGACACGCCTCTATTGCAGCCGGGTATCAATCGTGTCATTGTTCAGACCTTTGACGGACCCGACGGAACAGGCAACGAGCTCGAGAATGGTTATATAGATATCTGGTACAATGATGGCAGCGATTTGGATATTTCCGGCACGCTCGCAACCAATAGAACTCTCGATGCCGCCTCTGGCCCGTGGCATATAACGGGCGACATATTCGTGCCCAGCGGCCGTACACTTACCATCCAGGCGGGAACAACTCTGTTCTTTGAAGGCGGGACCGGAATTACTGTTCAGCAGGGCGGCCGACTTGTTGCAGAAGGTACCCAGTACAACCGCATACGGCTGACTAGTGTACCCGGAGGGGCGCATTGGGATGGAGTTAAGTTCGACCACACGCTCGAAGATAATCGGCTTGCATACGTTGACCATGAGTTTGGCGACGGCCAGGGCAAATCGACCGATGTTCAGTACTCGAAGGTCACAATAGACAACATGACATGGTCCGGGACCAATACGGAAGTGCTCAACATAGACCATCCGTCGGTGATCTGCCGCGATTCTATCTTTCCATCCGTTGGAAGTACAGAACCTCTTCACGGTGTTGGTCTTACAGGAAATGAGTATCTGATTTTTGAGGGCTGCATTTTCGGTTCGGCGACTGGTTACAATGACATAATCGATTTTACGGGCGGGCGGAGACCTGGGCCGATCTTCCAGTTATACAACAATATCTTTATGGGTGGTGGCGACGATGGTCCGGACCTCGATAGCACCGATGCCCACATCGAGGGTAATATCTTTATGAACTTCCATCACCAGGCCGGCAGCGATGGTTACAGTAGTGCTGTTGCCACCGGTAACGAGGGCTTTTCGTCCGAAATCTACGTGGCACGGAATATCTTTATCAACAACGACCACGGTGTGCTGCTTAAGGAAGATTGCTACATGTATGCCCAGAACAATGTTTTTGTTGACTCTAATATCGCCGTAGTCACTTTTGGTGAGCCGTACAGGAATCCACCCAGGACACCCGGCAAGGGTACATATATGGAAGGCAATATATTCTGGAATAATGCTGCGATGTTTGAGCATTTCTTCCAGGATCCGCTTCCCACTTATGGTCCCACCGGAGATGTCAATGTTTACAACTCGATACTCCCTGCCCAGTGGCATTACTTAGGTGCGGGAAATATTGATGCTGACCCATTGTTTGTTGACCCTAAAGGTGATTTTCATCTAAGGGGGATCTCACCGGCAATCGGCTCAGGCTTAACCGGTCTTGATATGGGCGCCTATGTCCCAGCCGGCGCCTGTGTTTATGGCGAGCCGCCGTTAATTACCCACCGCACCACTGCTACGCTCACCGTCGGCGGGCCCGGCATCACACACTACAAATACTCCGTCAATAGCCCTACCGGCCCCTGGAGCGCAGAACTCCCAATAAGCACCCCAATAGAGTTATCCGGCTTAATTAACGGACAATCCTATACCGTCTATGTCATTGGCAAGAACTCCGCCAGAGTCTGGCAGGAAAGTCCAAACACCTCACATACTTGGACGGTTGATTCCTCCTATAGCAAGCTCAGCCTCTCTGAGCTAATAGCTGACAATAACAGTGCCTTTGAGCACGAGGGCCAATTCCCTGACATAATTGAGCTTTACTATGATGGGCCTGTGCCGCTGGACCTTACCGGCATAAAGATAACAGATAATCCGGTCGAGCCGAATAAGTTTGTCTTCTCAGGTGGAGCTATGAGTCCCGGAGAGTATCTGATTCTTTACGCCGATACCAATACTGCCGCCTCCGGACTTCATACCGGATTTGCGCTAAATAGGGAAGGCGATAGCGTTTATCTATATGATAAAAATGGTCAGATTCTGGATTCTGTCCAGTTTGGTCTGCAGCTAACCGACCTGTCCGTTGGCCGAATCGGCCGTGATGGCAGGTGGACTTTAACTGCTCCTACCTTTGGCCAGGCCAATGTGCAAGAATCATTGGGCAATCCTGACACTGTTAAGATTAACGAGTGGTTCACAAATGGACTGGTTCTGTTTGAGGATGACTTTATTGAGCTATATAATCCGCATCCATCGCCTGTGGATATAGGAGGTATGTATCTGACTGATAATCCTGTTAATCAGCAGGATAAGCACAAGATTAGTCCATTGAGCTTTATAGATGGTAATGGCTTTGCCGTGTATATAGCCGATAATTCCAATGGTCCGGGGCATGTGAATTTCAGGCTGTCGGCGGATACGGAAATGATAGGTTTGTTTGATGCACAGTTAAACCAGATAGACAAGGTTATTTATGGCCCACAGACTACGGATGTCTCTTATGGTCGAGCGCCGGATGGGGTGGAGAATTTTGAATTCTTCGTGCTGCCAACGCCGGGTATTTCCAACCCATCTCTGAGGACGATAGACATTGACGTTACCCTGGCAGCAGAAAATGCCACCAAGCGGGTGATTGTCCCGGCGTTTGCAGGTCATATAGGCCCGACCTGGAACTCAGACCCGAATTTTGACGATTCCGGCTGGAATGATGGGGTTTTCATACCTGCTAAGACGGGCGGCGTAGGTTACGACTATACGCAGACGACATACGACCCTTACATTAGTTACGATGTCGAAGCCGCGATGTACAACAAGAATGATACCTGCTACATCCGTATCCCGTTCACTGTTAGCGATAGCACGAGTGACTTCACCAAGATGGTAATCAGGGTGCGATATGATGATGGCTATATCGCTTATATAAACGGGCAGAAGGTTGCTGAACGCAACGCCCCCGCTACACCGCTCTGGAACTCAGATGCAACAGGGCAGCATGCTGATGCCGCAGCCGTTGTTTTCGAAGACATCGACATTTCCAACAGAATCGGCTCGCTGCGGCAGGGTAACAATATCCTTGCCATCCACGCTCTAAATGATTCCGGCAATCGCAGCGACTTCCTTCTTTCAGTTGAGCTGAAGGCTATTATCACAAGGACAGAGGGCGAGTTTCCATTCCTCAGCGCCCTTGATTTGCTGGATGGTCTTAGAGTTACTGAGGTAATGTATCATCACCCGGACGGCAGCGAATACGATTTCATTGAGCTAAAAAATATCAGCGACGTGGTTCTGGACTTAAATGGCGTGCGCTTTACCGAGGGTATTGATTTTACCTTCCCGCAGGAGACAGAGACACTTAACCCTGGTGAGTATGTTGTGGTCATCAGCAATTTAACTGCCTTCGAATCGGAATATGGAACGGGCATTAATATTGCAGGCCAATACATCGGCAACTTAAGTAACGCCGGAGAAAATATTATTTTGAGGCTGCCGGTTCCGTTGGAAGCTGCGATACTGCGGTTTAGATACAGAGACAACTGGTATCCGACCACGGATGGCAGCGGCGACGCATTAGTAATTCGTGACGCAACTATTCATCCAGCCACCTGGGGCGACCCTGAAAGCTGGCAGCCGGCAGCACCCACTCCCGGCGAATCATAATCCCGCACCAATTGGACTGTTAAGAGCGTTTCTTTCAGGAAACCAGATAGTTTGCGATTTTGAGCGAACAATTGATGCGGGACTGCGGGTAAATAAGGATAGCGTAGTGTGAGTGGTTTATTTTATAACCTAGGTTCGAGGGTCGGCCCTCAATTTCGCAGAGCCAAGTGGATTTGGCAATCAATGACCGGCAGCAAGGCCGATGCTATTAAAGTTGAGAATGATGTAGGCAGAGACCTTGCGCGCGAGGTCAGGCGCCAGTTGAAACCTGACCATCAACGGTTCGACAGGCTCACCGCCCTGAGCAACGCCGAAGGGCGGCGGGCGGAGGAAATACTCAACAAAGTCGGTTCACGTCTATCTGACTGTGTCGCCAATAAGCTCCGCAGTTTCAGTTACGAAACGGTTGAAAGCCCTGAGCCTAACGCCTTTGCACTGCCGGGCGGATTTATATTCGTGACAAGGCCGCTGATGGAATTGTGTGAGTGGAGTGAGGATGAGATTGCATTTATCCTCGGCCATGAGATGGCTCACGTCATACGGGGACATGCTATGCACCGCCTTATTAGTAACTGTGCGATTTCTGCTACCGCAAGGGTTGCGCCAGGTCACGGTGTGCTTTCAGCGTGGCTGCAAAAAATCGGCGTGCAGTTTCTCGAAAGCGCCTATTCTCAGGAGCTTGAGCTTGAAGCAGATAGGTTTGGTGTTCGTCTGGCTGGCACTGCCCGCTACGACGAGCGGGCTTCCATGCGGTTACTGACACGCCTTTCTAACCTTAACCAGCCTACCGGCGGCGGGCTTAATTTAGGCAGCTATTTTTCTTCGCATCCGCTCTATGATGTCCGCATCAATAACATCGGTCGTGTTCTGGGCAAGAGACCACGAAAAGAAAAGGACTATTGACCTTACAGATTCAAAGGTACAGGAAGAACTCAAAACCTACATCCCCTTAATCCAGCAAGGCAAAGGCGCGAAAGTCCTGCGCAGCGATTGAAAGTACCGACAAAGGCACAAACCAATACAACCGAACCCGCGCTGGAGGTTCGACACTTCGACTCCCTCGACTGCGCTCGGGACAGGCTTGCTCAGTGCAGGCAAGCTCACTACAGGTGGATTCGATTGCGCTCACCTCAAATTGGGTTTGATTGGGTTTGTTTTTCCATTGTCAAAAGTCCTGATTTATTTTCATATTCCTTTGTCATATAATGGGTTAAATTCATTTTTGACTCTTCGGAAATTGGGTTTGTTTTGCATAATTTGGTTATTGGTGATTGGTAAATAGTAAATGGTAACTGGTTGTTGGTAACTGGTAATTGGTAACTGGTAACTGGGTAATTGGTTATTGAACATACATCAATCCTTAGTATGAATTAACTTACGACTGAATTTGACTGGGCCGGCTGGCCCTGAAGACCTTGCCCTACGGGGCTTGAGCGTTTGCATACTTGCAAACGAAAAGAATTTTAACAGATTTTCAAAGAAAAGTCAACAGAAATTAGCCACAAAATCGTTCGACCCTGCTCACGACGGGAGGCACCAAAGAAATTCACAACGAATTCACACGAATAGACACAAATTTTTCAGACGCGGATTCCTTCGACAGGCTCAGGACGGGGTGACGCAGATTAACACAGATTATTTTTCATCATAAACGGCGCAAAAGTGCTGCGAAGCGATTGAAAATATCATCCACACGGCAAAACAGACTTAAGGCATTGTGCCTTCAAGCCAATGTTCAGCAAGGATTGCAAGGTCAAGAATATCTACCTTTCTGCTCTGATCTAAGTCGGCGCCACGACACCACCCAGCCTTATCGCAATTTTCATTCATCCAGTAGTTGGCTAATATGGCGTAATCTGTAAGGGCTACATTATCGTCTATGTCCAGGTCAGCCACTATTTTTTTCCAGAGCCAATTCCTGGCAAAAATGGCAAAATCGTCGAAGTCAATCTTTCCGCTGAAGTTGAGGTCAGTTCCTTCGCACCAGTTTGGCTCAGAACAAGTCAGCAACCAATTGCTTACGAGCATACCAAAATCAAAAATGTCAATACTTAAGTCACGATTGATATCAGACCTTTTTGCTGCCACTGAGACCTTCACTGTCCCTGTGGCGGTTTTGCCTTCGGGGTCGGTGACGGTCGCTGATAATAGATGGTCACCCAATGTAAGCTGAAAGCCTACAAGATTTCCTTTTCCCAAGAATCCATCGACATTGCTCGACCACACTATCTTATTTGGGTCATTTATATCGCCGGTTTCGGGGTCATAGGCACTGCAGCGTCCTTGCATATTTGCCGAATGAAGAAAAATTGACTTATCTGCAGGGTCAAGTATTGTAACTTTCGGCGACTTGGTAGCGATAGAAAATGAGGCATCTGATGTATCTTCTGAGCGGTTCCAACCATCGCTGGCGATAACTTTGATTAGACAGTTGTTTCCTCCCGGCAGGTAATTAGAATCAACAGTAAGCTCATCGTCATTGTGGTCTATCGCGAGAGTGTTCCATTCAGAGCCATTGTCATCGGAGAATTCGATAGTATATTTTAGTTCATTGCTATCAAGGTCTGATGCCGACCAGGCGATAGATAGTTGGCCAACTATCTGCTCTCCGCCGTTGGGGGACAATACTTGGACGGTTGGGCTATTGTCAGTGAGCCGCAACTCGCCAGCAACATTTCCAGCAATAGTAACCTGTATCACGGCGGTGCCGGTGGGAAGGTCAACTATGACACAAAATGGTCTCTGGACACCGATATATTCACTTTCCAGCGGTGCAAACTTGAAACTACCTAAAACAAAACCATCTTTGGAGATAAACGACAAGCTTAAATTTGGGTCATTAACCTCAGGTGTTGGTTCGAGACTCGGCGCGGGAATTAGCGGGTCTATCTCGGAGGTTGCTTCAGCAGTATTGATTATCCCACTTACTATAACCCTGGTTTCACCGAACGAGAGCGGCTTGACTTGCTGTGATGCCTTACCCGTAGGAACCAAGTTATTAATCAAGGATTTGTATTCTGGGCCGGAGATCCACGAAAAACCTGTTGCTGCGCTCATCATCGAGAACGTAGAAGACGAGACCTTTACATTATTCTGAACATCATAACCTCCTTGCCCGATGTATCGTCCATCGCACAACCATCCTACCAGATTACCCGAAGTATCGTGAATAGGATCATGTGTACTATAAGAATCTGCATCATCACTCCAGTCGCATATTTGTCCAGGATATGGGCGGAGCCACGAGATAATAAACGGACCATTCGCGACTAACTTTAATGGTGGTGGGTTACGGTCAAATGCGAATGTTTGGTCCAGAAGCCAGAGGCCGGTCCGCCAATCTCTCGTGAGAGTGAAAATGTATTCTTCGCCAAGATCATATATGTGACCTATTTCGTGTCCGAGTATATAAGTGCTGTCAGGGTGGGCCTCGATGAGGATGGCATGACCTGACCTAATACCGACGGTATCACCACCCAGCGTTCCCGCAGGTACAACCGCACATATAAAGTCGGCTCCCCTAAACAGATGGATAATATTGTACATGATGTGACTTTTGACCAATTGTGATAATAGGCTATTGGTATTAAGACTGGAAACATCCAAACTGATTGGAGGTAGTATTTCGAGGCGATTGACGCCAGTGGTAGTGGTTTTTGGCACAGGGAGAACTTGCTCGATGAAGTTAATATAGTTGGGATTCCAAGCCGCGATTTGCACTCCGTTCTGAAGAAGTACAACAACAAGCATTCTGACGGTACTTGAGCTCTTGAACTGGTAAGTGAGGTTTTGTTCCAAAAGTTTAGAACCTCCACTGTCTTCAACGATGAGGGAGAACCTATAGTCACCAGATTTCATATCTTTGGTGTCGTTATCGTTGAACAGAAAGTCAACCGTCTGTGGTGTGCCATATTTTATTGTTGTGTTTTTCTGTTTTGTTTTGCCTATCTGGTTACCTGAAGTGCTATTAAACACAGCTAATTTTACTTTTACTGATGTGTTAGCCGGGGAGGAGCTTTCCAGAGTTACTCTTGTCACAAAGGGTTTAGTTTCAATAAGGGCATACGCTTGAGTCACTCCATCCATCTCAACACCCTGAAAGCACTGATTGATTTCAAAACGCTTTAGCGTTACTTGTGGTCCTTCGGCCTCAATACGAAAGATTACCAAGCCCGTACCGCCCTCGCCTGCCTGCGTGAGATAAATGTAGTTGCCTGCTACGGCTATGCTACCCGCATTCCCTGCGGTGTCGTAGTTATATACTAAGGCGGGATTATAAGGATCCGAAATATCGACAACCGAAAGACCTTTGGCGCCATCTGCAATACAAGCGTACCTGCCAGATACGGCTACACGATAGGCACCTTGGCCAGGGGTGGAACAGCTTCCAACATATTTAGGGACACAGGGAATAGAGATGTCGAAAATTACAAGACTCTTCGGCAGGTCACTATTCGTAGCGTAGAGGTAATTTCCGGATACTGCCAGTCCGTAAAGGTATCCCTGGTGAAGTGTCTTACCGCAAGGATTATCACAGAGATATGGGTCGGATACATCAATTACCTCTACCGGACCACGTTCGTGAGTCGAACCACGACTCGTGGCCAAGTAAGCGTAGTTTCCAGATATTACGACATGAGGGACGTCAAGGTACGGGTCGTAACTACATACCTGCTTGGGTAGGTGTGGGTCTGAGACATCAGTGACACGCAGCCCGTAACTAAGTTCGGCTGTATACACATAATTGCCTGACACAGCGATGCCGTAGGGACCGTGGTCGTATGGTGGGCACGGAGGGTCCCAGTTAGACACGAGAGATGGGTTAAAGGGCTGTGAGATGTCAATGATATACATCCCAGCTGTAGTAGCTCCCAGATAGGCATAGTTTCCTGAAAGAGCTATGTCCCTTATAGTGCGATATTTAGTGCCAGGACCGAGCGAAAGCTCTTTGCGAAACTCTGGTTGGCATGGGTCAGAGACGTCCAGCACAATCAAAGAGTCTTCTGTACCAACATACGCGCAGTCACCATGTACTGCCACCGAATGGATGGGTTTGCCTTCGTCCCATTTGCAAACGAACGTTACCGGTGCCTCCGCCAAAGACAAAGTTACCTGTTTTTGCTGCCGGATGTCCTGCGCTTTGATAAACGTATCAGTGACTTTTCTCACTTGTTCAGTAGTGACCGGCTTAGCAAAGAGGCAGGTGCTAAGAATGGTGCACACGAGCAAGAGAAGAACTGCGGAAATTGGTTTTTTTTGACTAACGGCTGTCATTTTATATCCTCCTAAAATTTTACGTTATTTCAACCTAATACCTCACGATTATTAGTAAATTATCAGACCAGCGGCGAAAAGTCAAGAGAATTCTGGACATTTTTGGGAAAATTTCCAATGCCACAAAGGCACAAAGACACAAAGAAAAATGAAAGTTGAAAAATATAGCTGGTTTTAGTGTCTTGGCGTCTTTGTGGCCAAAACAAAAACAGTGTCAATCCGCGTCTAACAAAAACATTTAGAATTTACGGGTTCGCCGGGGATGGAGAGATGGCCGTCCAGTTATTCGGGTCGTTGCCATAATACTGGCCGAATAATCTGCCAAGTGACATTCCGTAGCCATCGGGTTCGACAGGCCACAGGTCAACATCGCCGGGGCAATCCTGTGGATGAGAGCCATCGCTGTAATGGACCCTGTCAACGCGGATATAATATCTCACTCCAAGCTCATCCTCATCGCCAGGCTGTGAAAGCTCCAGGCTCTCGCCGGCATTATCGAGGTGCCCGCCATAAGGCCCATAAATCTTATTCGAAGGCACGCCCGGATACCGCAAGCTAAACGCAGTCTTGTTCCTGACCACCACAATACACCCGCCAGAAGGTATCGTAACAGGTGGGTCATCCGGGAAGATATATTCAATACCATTTGTGAATATCCAGGGCAGACCCACATCATAGTCATACAATGTCACCGGGGAAGCGGTGATATTACGCAGCTCAACATATTCATATTCATCGTTACTATATATTCCGCCCTCAGGCCAATCAGGATGATACATAATCTCATTTATCACTATCGGCCCAACCTTCGGATAGTCATTTGCGCCATTTGGCGTTTTGGAACGCAGCAGGACAAAGTTTACGTTGCCGGTTGAGAGCTTATGGTAACGGCCGAATGATACATCCGTCGGCGAGGCGCCAAAGTCCTCAAATTCGCGGTAACCTAATAACTGGCCGCTCGTGTCTGCGGCAGTTAAATACACCGTCTCGCCATTTTCGCTTAACGCAAACTCCACAAGACAGCCCGGGTCATCAAGATTATGGAAATTAGTATCCTCATAAAAGACTAAGAACCCATCCTTTGGTATAGTCGTGCCAAGAGCAATCTTGTATTTCTTCAGGTCAGAGTCGCTGTCACTGAGGAACCAGCCGCCAATATAGATAGGTGAATCGATAGTATTATACAGCTCAATCCAGTCCGGGTTGCCGGCGTGAGAGTGTGCGAGGATTTCGTTAATGACCACATCCCCGGGATTTGGCAGTATCCCGCTATCCTCCTCACCGGGTGAGCCGCCCCAATAGACACTTGCACGCCAGTAGTCTTTCTTGCCCCAGTGATTGATATTAGGGTCGGCTGGATTGATTATGGTAAGCGAGAAGCCGTTGCCATCGGTAATATCACGCCAGCCATCACTATATTTGAAGTCTAAAATCGTCTGGCATAAGGCATCGGCAAGTCTAATTCTCTCTCCGGCATTCTCCAGGCCGCCTGTGTATTGGCCGGCTACATTGATACCTGTGCCATATTGGGTCTGGAATGCTACCAGGTCTTTAACTACTACAACAAACGCATCCGGCGGCAGTTCTATGTCTGGGAAGGTAAATTGGATTCCCTCCGTGAATTGGACAAGGTTGAGGTTAAGTGCTTGCGGCCCGATGTTCATTAGCTCGATGAATTCTTTACTCGGGTCGTTTGCATCCTGTGGATGGTACATAATCTCGGTAATCCGCAGGTTCTCTTTCACCTGCCCGATAGCAAAGACGGCCTCTGCCAGAGCGCTCCAGGTGGTCCCGCTGAGCACACGTGCCTTCAGATATGTGCTATGGTTCAGTGTAACAGCTTTTGTGTAAGCCGTTGCGTGTGAAGTGTTGATAGCCCCGCCAGGGGAGCGTGGGTCGGCACCATCCAGTGTATAGTAAATCGTGCCTGAGCCGTTTGGGTTGCTCATAGTGAGGTTAAACCCTTTGGAAACCATCCCGCCATTCTGGTTGAATGTCGGCGGATTAATACTCGGATACCAGCCTACACTTTTGAACTGTTGGAGGACGACATTTACTCGATTTGTCAAACACCTGTTATCAGAAGTTGTATAGAGCATCCAGTTTATTTCATTTCGCCAATCGTTTTGGGTCAAAGGAGGATGACGTTTGGAATCGCCCCAGCGTGCCGATTCGGCAATAATCGCCATATCTATTTGGTTGGCACGATACTGGATAAGGTTGCGGGATTTATTGAGAGTTAATAGACCATCATTGAAGAAATGGCGATAAACATGGTCGGCAAAGTGCATACGATAATCGATATTGACGTTCGCAAGCTGTTCGTGCAGCCAGTGCGGATTGAAGTAATCCTTTTGTGCACCGGCCCAGGTGAACGGCGTAACCAGATTCTCCTCTGAAGCAGGCGCACCAAGGGCGTGCTCATTATCGTGGTGCATCCATTTCCAGCCATCCGGATTAACCCGGTTGTAAACTCCCCAGGTGTTGTTAGGTATGTCGCCAAAGCGTGAGCCGGGACCATCTCTATCACCCGAGTAGTATTCGACTATCATAAAGTCGATAAGGTTGTCAACATCGAGCAGTCTCTCGTAGGCCGGATTTCGCGTGCCATCGACGTTCATACCCTGTGCCCCGTAGTACCTTGCCTGGTTCGAGAAGCCCGCCATTGTCAGATTGTAGAGCCGGTCAAGGGCTGCACGAGTGCCATCAGTAGCTACCATTCTGCGGCCTGCAGTCCAGTTTGATGACACGGCATCATAGTTCTCCTGTTCGCCGCCGAAATACGACGCGCCAAAGGAGGCCTCGGGGCGTTCTTCTGTCTGGAAGAGACCCCAGTATTGACCATTGACATAGAGATGATAGTAGCGACTTTTCGTATATGGCTGGCCTGTTTCTCCCTGGGCATCCCGTGAAAAGACGTCACGGACATCTGTATTAGCAGGGTTGCCTTCAAAAGCCCAGGAGTAGTTCTGGCTGCATCGAAGGTCAACGTGGTCGAATTTATCAACGCCCTCGTCTTCGAACAGTGGGTACTCAAGCTTGGTATAGCCATACGTATCTCGGAAGAATAAGCGGAATGCGTGCTTGGGGTTGCCGCCACTGGTGCTATAACCGCCCCGGATACGAACGCCGGCATCAATCTGAAAGCCCTCGGTGCCGTCAGGATTTATTAACTCTACTGACAAAGGTCGCTCCCATGCTATCCCTTCAGCTCCCGCGTTGACATAAATGCCCGTTGTGGGGCTAAAAAGGTTGGCCAGGTCGGTTACAAATGAGATAGTAGGAATCGCCAGCAGTGCATCATCTATGAGGTTTTTGTAAGTGGAGCTGTTAACAATATCGGGGTCCATCCCGTAATTTATTGTCTGGCCGTTCGTGCCGCTCTGTGCCCAGCCAGTACCAGGAAGCTCACCATTAGGCGACTGCTTTATCACGTCATTGATAAATATATATGTGTGTGTATCGACTTTGGAAGGCTTCCAGCCTGGCTTTACTGCTACGGCCCTCAAACAAGTGGTCTTGCTAATGGTAATAGGTGCGGTGTAGAGTATCGCTGCCGGTGTCGGCACCCCCGTCTTAACGTCAAATGGAGTGCTTCCATTCAGCGTATAATATATTTCAGCCTCGTCGGTTTCAGTGGCAATTGTTACGGAAAAAGACGTGTTGTAAAAGCCGCGATTATGACTGAACTTCACGTCATCCACAATATCTTCATACCCGCCAGTATTCTGGTTTCGAGGAGTGGCGAAGGACATAAACTGCCAGTTCTCACTGGTATCAGGATAGCGGCCATAAGAAATGTTCTTTTCCTGCGGACCAAAATGAACGCTGTCAATTAAGGTTCGCCCATCCTTGTCAAATAGACCAATCTGGGTTGTTTTTATAGCATCAACATCGAGTTTGAAGGATGCGTGCAGGTCGAGAAGGGATGTCTCATCGTCGGCCCATATCAATACGTATCTATGCGACGGGAGCGTAGTTGCATAGGGTCTGCCGGTAGGAATCTGCGACATAGTGGGGTCAGCCAGGTCGGTTGTTATGTACATCCCGCCTATGTCTATGGCCTCGTCTCCTGCGTTGTAAATCTCTATCCAGTCATCATAGTCGCCATGTGCATCCTGTATGCCACCGCTGTTTGATGCCATAAACTCATTGATGTACAGAGGAACGCCTTTACGGCCCCACTGATTAGCAAGCAGCACAAAGTCAACTATGTTGACAGCATCGTCACCATTTAAATCAGCAGGACTTTCCGGAGGGCTTAACCACTCTTCTGCTAAGGTCTGCAGGTCCGGTAAATTAACCTCGCAGTCTCCGGTCAGGTCGGTTGGTGGACACCAGGCGCTCGCGGAACTGGCCAGAAATACAACTAATACCAGAGCTGCCAACTTTAAGTTTTTCATTCTCATACTATACCTATTTTAACAAATTAGGAGGCGTAAGTCCAGTGTTTTGCCCCGTTAGAGACTTTTTCTTTCGGGTCTCTAATGGGTCTTGCTTCTTGTGATGCCCTTTTTTTTCAGAGGGTTTTGGCTGTAAGGTGGGCATTTAGAATAATTTGCGCTGTTTTAGGGCAGGTCCACACTACTAACCCGCATAAAAAATGGGGCGTCGCGAGACCAAAGATTGACAGCCTTTGAGAAAAATTTTATAATACATTATAAAGGTTTGTCTTTACAAATCTTATTAAAGTGTGTTTTGCCGAACCCCAAAAGGCAACCAACTTGGTTGCGGCTTAGATAATTGGTTTGTAAACAAAATTATGGAAACAGAACAACATATTGACCCATACACCGGCCAAGACCATGAGCCGGAGTTGAACAAATATTTCAAAGCCGCTATAAAAAACCTGGCAAGCGACCTCCATCTCAAAGTCGGTCAGCCGCCCAAACTACGCCGATTCGGCGAGTTGAAAAATACGACCGGCGAAATAATGACAAAAGAAAGATTGGAACAGATGGTCTTCGAGATACTCAGCCCGGCCCAGAAAGAATTTTTCCTGCAGAACGGCACTCTCGACTTCGCACACGAAATCGGCGGCGAGCATCGTTTCAGAACAAACGTGTTTCGTCAGCGAGGTATGATAAGTCTGGCAGCAAGGCGTGTCAACACCGTCATTCCGCCGTTTAATGAGCTGAATTTGCCGCCTATAATGGAAAAGATATGTCAGACCACACAAGGGCTGGTCCTTGTCGTAGGTCCTACCGGCTGCGGCAAATCCACTACCATTGCTTCGATGATAGATTATATTAGCCGAACTCGCTCCTGCCACATAGTTACTATCGAAGACCCCATCGAATATCTTTACAAAGACCAGAAGGCAATCGTGTCCCAGAGAGAAATCGGCATTGATGTGCCGAACTTTGACCAAGCCCTGGTTTACCTGATGCGGCAGGACCCCGACGTCGTATGCGTCGGGGAAATGCGGGATTCAAACACCGTTATAGCGGGTATGAGGGCCGCCGAAACAGGCCACCTCGTCTTTGGAACCCTGCACTCGGCAAACGCCTCCCAGGCCGTTCACCGGATTTTGGACCTGTTTCCGCCAAACGAGCGAGACCTTGCAAGACAGGCGTTAAGTGTAGCGCTAAGGTCGGTTGTCAGCCAGATATTGCTGCCCTGCCTCAAAGAAGGCATAGACAGGATACCAGCCGTGGAGATATTGATTGCAAACCCGTCTGCACGCAAACTAATATCAGAAGCGCGAGAAGCCGATTTACCAAGTGTTATTAGAAGCTCTCAGCACGAAGGTATGCAGGACCTTACGGATAATCTTTGCCAGCTGGTGAAAGACGGTTTGATAGACCCAAAAGAAGCATTCAAACACGCACCAAATATAGAAGAGCTGAAAATGGCGCTGAAGGGCATCAGAACCACCGCCAGCGGTATCTTATGAGATTTGATTGATTTAATAGGGGAACATCTTATGCCCGATTTATTATCGGTTTTCATCGCCTTCGGCAGCTACATATCTGCAATTAAGCTCATTGTCTTTCTGGTTCTATTCTTTCTATGGCTGCCACTGCTCGGCTGGGTTTATAACGACGCAAAGGCAGTGGAAACCAAAGAGGTTTTCTGGACGGCAATCGTTCTCGGCGCAGGTGTGCTGTCTGCGCTAATATGGCTGGTTGTTCCTGTTTTTGTCATCGGGCTGCTTTTGTATGTAATCGCGGTGGCGGGAACCTCTCTTGCATACGTAAAACACCGCAACACAAGGGTTATGGACTTTGACCGGGTTTTAACTGTTGACCATCTCAAAGGCCTTCTTGTCACTAAAGAAAAGAAGCTCGAAGCCCTTAAGAGCTTTATCTTCATAACGGCCAATAAAAATGAAGTTCCTCTGCCCGAACCCAGAACGCCGGAGTTCTTCGGTTATAAGATTGCTTACGAAATCTTAAGCGACGCTATATGGCGAAGGGCAATCAGTATTATGTTCATCCCGGCGGCACAGGACTACACCGTAACCTACGATATTGATGGCGCACCGTTAAAGCAGCCCTCAATTGCAAAAGACCAGATGAAATATCTTATTCACTTTCTAAAGCAGCTTGGCGACCTTGATACAAAAGAAATTCGCAAACCGCAAAAAGGAAAATTCAGAATCTCCAAAGAAAAGAAAAACATCGAATGGGAAGTTACCACAGCCGGCTCAACCGTTGGAGAGCAGCTCAGACTCAAATTACTGACCCGTGAGAACATAACAAGGTTAGCCGACATCGGCCTTATGCCCGAACAGCTTGACCAGTTGAATAACCTTCGTGAAATTTCGCAAGGCGTATTCATTGTTGCCGGGCCCAAGAAAAGCGGCCTGACAACTACTTTTTACGCCCTGCTGCGTAATCACGATGCCTTCTTAAATAGCATAAATACGCTCGAAAAACGGCCTTCTGCTGAACTACTGAACATAACTCAGAACGTCTATAACCTCACCGACACCGGCACAACTACCTACGCCAAAAGGTTACAAACAGTCGTGCGAATGGGACCGGATATCGTCGGAGTCGCCGACTGTGAGGATGCCGAAACAGCTCAAACCGCTTGCACATCCGCTACCGACGGAAAAATTATGTATGTCGCTCTGGAAGCAGATAGCGTCATACAAGCGCTCGGCAAATGGCTAAAATTAGTCGGTGACAGAAATCTTGCCGCCGACACGTTGCTGGGCATAAGCTGCCAAAGGCTGGTTAGAAAACTCTGTAATGAGTGCAAGCAAGCATACGCACCGGATAAAGAGATTTTTAGAAAGTTTAATATCCCTGCTGAAAAGACAAAGGTGCTTTACCGCACCGGCAAAGTTCAATATGACAAACACGGCAAACCCGTAACCTGCGAAGCTTGCCAGGGGACCGGCTTTGTGGGCAGAACAGGCGTATTTGAAATTATCGTCCTCAATGACGAGCTAAGGAACGCAATAAAACAACAAAAATCACTGCCCGATATTGGTGCGCAATTTAGACGCGCTAAAATGCTATATCTACAAGAACAGGCTCTCAGAAAGGTCATCAGCGGCGTAACCCCGATAAACGAGGTGATAAGAGTGCTTTCGGTGCCAAAAACGCAAGCACCGACACCACAGAGTAGCGGTTAGCGAGCAGTATTTAGCCGTGTGGCACGACCATCTTGGCCGTGTCTTCACGGGCTGGAAGCCCGTGCCACGAACGACGAATTTTTGGAGGCATTGTAATGGCCGGTTTAGCTGTAGTGCTAATAATTTTAGGTTGTGCAGCTTATCAGTATTTCAAAGGCACACTCGTCAAGGCACTTGCCACACTAATAATCAGTATTTGTGCCAGCGTGGTTGCCTTTGGCTACTTTGAGGCATTAGCGAATATCATTATCAGCCACATCAGCGAGGGTCGTCTTGCTTCTCTGCTACCCTGGGCGCATTCGCTCTGTTTTGTGCTGTTATTTATCCTGACCTTTGCCGGCCTGCAGACAGCAGCCAGCCGGCTAATGCGTCAGCCGGTTGACTTGGGGCTGATACCCGAGCGTGTTGGCCGAATTGTGTGCGGAATTCTCTTGGGTCTTATAAGCTCAGGCCTCCTGCTTACAGCCCTGGTAATGGCGCCTTTGCCAAATAAGTACCCATATCAGCGATTCGACCCCAGAAACCCCGATGCCACAAGCCCAAGCAAGGTCTTTCTCAACGCCGATGGCTTCGCCGCAGGCTGGTTCTCTATGATAAGCAACGGCAGCTTCCGCCCCATTATTAACCCGAAAAGTTTTGCTGCTCTGCGGCCTGATTTCATGGACCAGCTTTTCCTCAATCGCCATAATATCGCCGATGGTGTGCCGTTGGTAACCGCGCAGGTGGCAATAGAGGTGCCAAGAAAGAACGGCGCCTGGTTTGCTCCGGAGGGTCTAAAAGACTCAAGCGGTAACCCGGTAATATCCAAGAGCGGTCACAATATCGCAATAGTGCGGATGGGAATAAAAGGAATCGCGATAAGGGACGCCGGCCAATTTACGCTTTCGCAAATAAGACTGATTTGCAAATCCGGCAAGGCCCAAAATGAAAATCCTTTTATCGGAAAAGGCAAAAATGCTTACCCTATCGGCTACCTGAAGGCTGCCAACCAGTTGCAGGAAAAGAAATTGACCGACCAGATAACAATAACACGTGAGGACTTCACCGACAACCAGCCGGTCAAGTGGATTGACTTTGCCTTCTATGTGCCTAACGATTCTGTTCCTGCATTTTTGGAGTTCAAGCTGAATAATCTCGTTGAAGTGCCGCCTCCCGTCTCAGCCGACCAGGCCCCGCCGCCGGCGCCTTTTATCGAACGCTCCACAACTGCAGTACCTTCCGGGCAATCACCTGCCCCAACAGACCGGTCAGGAAGCGAATCCGGAAGACGCGGTCTTAGTAATATAAGTAAAGGTGTTCTCGGTCCTGGATTCGATGATGATAAATAGTAGCTCGTTGTCAGCGATTAGTGTTCCTTTTAACTACTCACTGCTCACTATTCACTAATCACAGGCTGCTCGTAAACCTCCAGCTTTTTCAGGTCAAGCTCCATCAGATGCTCAAGGTATGCGGTCAATTCTTCTTCGGTAAAGTTAGCGAGAAACTCATGCCTGGCAGTTTTGTTGATTTCACAGATGCAGTCTATCAATTCCCTTTTGGTCATCCATTACACCTTTTGAAAGTGGCAAGAACTCTTAGCGAATCTCGACAACTCGGAACCAAGGACTATCACTAACGACTAATTTGACGACTACACAATAATCGACAGGGACAAGATTTTTTCTTTAGGCCGCCCAAACCAGTCGAATTAACGACCCATAACCAAACCACCATATAGTCCACTGCAAACCAGTTCTGACTACAACATATTGAGTCCACTATCGGCTGGTCTAATAAAAGCACTGCGATTATTAGCGAACCTGAAGTTAAAAAAAATTTACGAATTTCTTTTTTTTGTTCGTCATTGCGAGCCCCCGCTGCCTCGCTTTTGCAAAGCAAAACGGCGGGGTCGTGGCAATCCCGGCCTCGATATTTTCTAAAAATAGGGCATAATTTTTGCAGCTTAGCAGCAAAATCTTATTAAAAAAGCCAAAATTATTTGACAATCTGCCATAGATTTGTTACGCTGATGATATTAGAGATAAAGTAGGGATGTAAAGCCGTTTGTATGGAAACTGAAGATTTCCGGTGTCCGGCGTCCGTATTTGCGCCAGAACGCCGGAATAACGTAACCGCTAACAGTGAAAAAATGTCGGTTTTGGGTCATTCGAATTTCGGTTATTTGGTATTGTTTCGGATTTCGTGTTTCGAATTTCGGATTTATCAATAATTAGGAGGATAAAAATGCGATTTGGAAATGTGTTTAAGAAAAATCTGTTATTGTTTGCAGTAGTTACCGCGATTTTGTTTTTCTGCATCGGCCAATCGGCTTTGGCCAAATCGGGTCAGATTGTCGGCTGGGGCAGCCAGGTGGTCGGCGTTGACCTGTCCGGCGGCTTTGTGAAGGTCGCCGCCGGCGGGGGGCATTCACTCGGGTTAAAGCAGGATGGCTCCATCGTCGCCTGGGGAAGGAATGATTACGGCCAATGCAATATCCCTTCGCCCAATAGCGGCTTTATCGCCATTAGCGCCGGCGGGGGGCATTCTCTCGCTCTTAAGCAGGATGGCTCCATCGTCGCCTGGGGATACAACGAATATGGCCAGTGCGATATCCCTTCGCCAAATAGCGGCTTTATGGCCATTAGCGCTGGCTATTATCATTCGCTCGCTCTTAAGCAAGATGGCTCCATCGTCGCCTGGGGAAGGAACGCCGATGGCCAGTGCAATATCCCTTCGCCAAATAGCGGCTTTATCGCCATTAGCGCCGGCTATGGGCATTCGCTCGCCCTTAAGCAGGATGGCTCCATCGTCGCCTGGGGAGACAACTACTATGGCCAGTGCAATATCCCTTCGCCAAATAGCGGCTTTATCGCCATTAGCGCCGGCTATGGGCATTCGCTCGCCCTTAAGCAGGATGGCTCCATCGTCGCCTGGGGAGACAACTACTATGGCCAGTGCAATATCCCTTCGCCAAATAGCGGCTTTATCGCCATTAGCGCCGG
>CAYWXK010000030.1:0-48563 GCA_964462515.1 uncultured Pirellulales bacterium | reverse complement strand
GTGCCGTCTTCAACGAGTCCAACGGATACCTCAGCGTCTGGCACATGAACGATCCGGTCAAAGATGACGTTGGTACACTCACCTCCATCGATACCGGAACGACGGCCTCCCCAGGAATGATAGGCCAGGGCAGGCGTTTTGACGTCGGCAAGGGCATCACCTGCGGAGAGGACATCACATCCTATCCGACCGGTTCCAGTCCCCATACTTCTGAAGCCTGGTTCAGAGCCGAGCAGCCGAATGTGACCGTCCTCGCCTGGGGAAACGAGGCGGGGCAGGGCAAGGTGATGATGCAGTTCTTCAGTCCGCCGCATCTGAAAATGGAATGCTACTTTTCCGGCGCAGACGTCGAGGGAGGCAGCACCCTCGCCACGTCCCAATGGATCCACGTGGTCCACGCCTTCAAGAATGGCGATTCACGGGTATATGTGAATGGCGTCCTCGACGGCGTCTCGACGTCCACAGGCGCCCCGCTGGCGATCAGGAGTCCTGCGAGGCTGTATATTGGCGGCTGGTATGACATTTACAGGTTTGTCGGCGACATCGACGAGGTGCGCATCTCCAAGGTCACACGCTCCGCCGACTGGGTGAGGCTGCAATATGAGAACCAGAAGCCCCTGCAGACGGTGGTCGGACCGCTGGTGAAGGCGGGCACGGACTTCTCGGTCTCGGAGAAAAGGATCACCATGTTGGAAGGCAAGAGAGCCGAGGTGTCGGTAAAAGCTGGCGGCGCACAGAAGGTCTATTGGATTCTGAAGAGAGGTGAAAACGAAACCATCGCCGCCGTGGATCGGTTTCATTTCACGTTGGATGCTGGCCGGGTGACGGGCGACCAATCGCTTACCCTCCAGTTCAAGGCGGTCTATGCCGATGCAGTGAAGACCATTGATATCCCAGTGACGGTTCGGGAAGACATTCCTGATCCGGTTTTCACCCTGAAGGCGCCGGCAAGATGGGACGGACGAAAGACGATCGAGGTGGTGCCAAAGATCGCCAATCTGGACAAAATGCAGGCCAAAGGTGCGGGCCATCTGAATTACACCTGGACTGTTTCAGATATCGCCGCGACCAAGGATATCACACCCGGGAAACTAATCCTCAGGAGGGCACAGAACAGCGGCAAAATGACCGTCACGCTGGCTGTCAACAACGGTGGAGCAGAGACAATCAACGCGACCACGATCATGGTCAAAGAACCCAAGAAGGATGCCTGGGTACAACGGACACCCGCAAAGGATGAGAAACCTGAGGACAATCAGTTCTATGCCCGTGATGAAAAGAATGAAGGCACACTTTACTATAACGGGACACTGAATGAAGATGCCGACTCGGTCTTCTTGAAGATCTATGCAGATGGTAAACTCATCAAAACCGAAAGGCAAAAACCCACCGCAGAAAAATCCTATGCCTTTATGGCTAGGCTCAAGCCGGGGCTGATCAAATACAAAGTGGAGTTCGGCTCCAAGAGAGGGAGCCACGAAACGGTGCGCCATACGGTTACCAACTTGGTATGCGGGGATGCCTATATTATTGATGGGCAATCCAATGCGGAAGCGACTGATGTCGGCGATGACGACCCTTCTTACACCAGCGATTGGATTCGCAGCTATGGCAGCATGGCGGGTCACCCCGAAGGCGCACGGTTGAAACTGTGGGGCAACGCGGTCTGTCGCGACCGTAACGGCGCAAAGCTGCAGATCGGGTATTGGGGCATGGAGCTTGCCCGGCGATTGATGGAAAACCAGAAGATCCCGATATGCATTATCAATGGCGCCGTCGGGGGAACCAGGATTGATCAGCACCAGCGCAATCCGGAAGATTTTGAAGACGTAGCAACGATTTACGGGCGGCTGTTATGGCGCATTCAACAGGCCAAACTCACACATGGGATCCGTGGCGTCCTATGGCACCAGGGCGAAAACGACCAGGGTGCGGATGGCCCTACCGGCCGCTTTGGATGGGAAACCTACCAGCAATACTTTGTGGACATGTCGGCAGCCTGGAAACAGGATTACCCGAATATCCAGCACTATTACATTTTCCAGATTTGGCCCAAAGCTTGCTCTATGGGCATCAATGGCTCTGACAATATGCTGCGGGAGATGCAAAGGACCTTGCCGTCCTACTTTTCCAACATGGGTATCATGTCAACTCTTGGCATTAAGCCTCCGGGCGGCTGTCATTATCTTGTTGAGGGCTACGCAGAAATAGCGCGATTAATATGCCCCCTGGTGGAGCGGGACAACTACGGCAGGGTTTTTACCAACGCCATCACGCCTGCAAATCTCAAAAAGGCATACTATACGAGCGGAAAGAAAAATGAAATTGCAATTGAATTTGACCAACCCATGGCATGGACGGATTCATTAGCGAGTGAGTTGTATCTGGATGGCGTAGCGAATAATGTAGTATCAGGCGCCGTGTCCGGAAAAGTCATCACGCTCAAACTGAAAGAGGTCTCTTCCGCGCAGAAGATCACCTACCTCGACAGTAAGTCGTGGAGCCAGGAAAGGCTTCTCTATGGAGAAAATGGTATCGCCGCCCTGACGTTCTGTAATGTTCCGATTTTGGAAAATAAGCCACGATAGGAGCTGAGTGTTCGGGCTGGATTTGGTTGGTATAAACAAACGGGAGAACATGCTATGAAGACCTCAATGTGGTCAATCATGATGATAAGCACCGTCACTTTGTCGGCTTATTCTGCAGATACATCACCAGTAGAGTTGCAAAAGCAAAACAGTCCAGAAGCCCATTCGATGATCAAAGATTATGGGTTAAAAGATTATATCCGTGTATCCAAAGATCTGCCCCATTCCGAGAATAAGCAATGGAAACTGGTGTGCGCGATGGCGTATAATTGCCATTTTCAGCCCTGGATTCAAGTCGAGAGTCCTGAAGGTAAAGTGATCCGATTCAACTCCAGTAATCCGCTGGTTCTGTATCTAACAGCGACTGAAACCTATACTACAACATCGGGTGAGCAAACCTACGAAGCGAAGAATTGGGTGAGCGGGGAAGGCGCCATTTATACCATCCCTGCGGGCGTAACAGTGAAAGCCGTAAAGTATCGAGAAACGGGATACGACACGACGTTCGCCGGTTCGTTTGAGTGCAATGATAACGATTATAACGTTCTCTGGAAGAAAGCGGCCAGGACCGCTTACATCTGCATGAGGGAGCATTTCTATGACTGCCCTGACCGTGAAAGGGTCGGGTTTTGGGGCGATGGAACCCCGGAGTTGAACCAGTGCTTTTATATCTTCGACGCCGCCGCTCATCGACTGTGCAAAAAGCTGGTGCTGCGGAAACTGGAACCCAAGTTTTATCCGGGCCAACACCTGGAGTTCCTCGGTGAGTATGGTCTGTGGTTCTACTATCTGCAGACCGGCGATTTGGAATCGATCCGTGCTGTCTATGCGCCGACCAAAACTTTCCTCTTCGAGACCTATCAATTCGGCAACCCAAATCAATGGTTCGATTGGGGAAAAGATATCAAAGACACCGCCATCATCGAAACATGTTTCTATTACAACTGCCTGGAGACATTGAAAAAAATGGCGTTGGTGACCGGGCACGACGCCGATGTCTCGCTCATTGCCCAGAAGCTCGAAAGCATCAAGAGCACCTTCGACAGCCAATATTGGAAGGGTGGCTACTACATGTCTTCCCAAGTGACCACCCCAGATGACCGGGCGAATGCCATGGCTGTCAATGCGGGACTTGCGGACCGCTCCAAGTGGGATGCCATCTATGATAATGTTTTAACCAAAAAGACCTATGCCAGCCGTTTTTTCGATAGATGGGTTTTTGAGGCCCTCTGCACCATGGGGAAGCAGGAGCATGCTCTGCTTCGGATGTATGAACGGTACAAGACCATGATCCCGTGCAGTTTTACCACATTGTGGGAGCATTACGACAGGTGGTGGGCGTCATGGATAGATGCCTATGACGATGCCTCATCGCTTAATCACGGGTGGAATCCTCCGGCACTGATCCTTTCGCAGACGATTGCGGGGGTTTCTCCTGTGGCGCCAGGCTGGAGCGAGTACCAGGTCTTGCCCAAAGAGGCATTTCTGACTTCTATTAACGTTGTCGTGCCATCCATCAAAGGCCCCGTTAAAGTTGAACTCAAGAAGACCGCGTCTGAATATGCGCTGGGCCTGACTTCGCCCGCAGACACGACCGCCATCGTGGGGATACCCAAAGGCTCTTTTTCCACGCTAAAGGCGATCAAGGTAAATGACACCACCATTTGGAACGGCACCTACGGCGGCGGGGTAACCGGGATTACCTGGCATGGCGAGGACGCCGACTATGTGAAGTTTAAGGCGGCTCCCGGCACATGGAAATTTCGCGGCCTCGGAACCCTGCCGCTCACTTCTCCAAAGCCACTGCCGCTGCCTCCTCCGAATGACACGGCGCTCGACAAGAAATCATGGACCGCTTCTGCCTCCGTAGCAGACGGCTCGTTTCTTTTCAGTGGAGCCAAAATCCCGATTGATGTCGCAGCCGCCAATGCCATTGATGGGGATCATTGGACCGGCTGGCGCGATATGACGAAAACCCAGTACGAGGGACAGTGGTTTCAGGTGGACATGAAGCAGGAACAGACCTTCGAAAAAATCGTGCTTGATACGACCTGGGCGCTGTGGGATTCGCCGGACAAGTATTCCGTATCGGTATCAAATGACGGCACGAACTGGGAAAACCCAATTGCCACAGGTTCCGGACAATTGGGCATCACTACTATCACCTTTCCGGCGCAGACCGCACGCTACATACGGATAACACAGACCGGAACGAATGCCACCTATCATTGGTCCATTTATGAACTGGATGTTTACCGGGAAAGAAAGTTGTAAATGCTCAGCACAAAATGTATTAATAATTGAAATGGGCAGGTATTACCTTAGTGGGAAGCAACTGGTGTTTGATCTGAAATTATGAGAAAAAGAAATTCAGAAAGGGTCCTATGAAGCCAATCTTTGCCCTGTCGTGCTTAGCAAGCATCATATTGTCAATTACACCCTGTAGCGCGGACATGAAAAGCGATTTTGTCAACCCACCTATCAAGTTCAGGTCCAGGCCGCTCTGGTTTTGGAACAATACCGCAGTGACCGCAACCGAAATCGCCAACCAGATGCAAGGCAACCTAGGCAGTGGGTATAGCGGTCTGGCCCCGCTACCCTTTGGAAAGAATTTTACTCCCAAGTATCTCAGTGAGGAGTATTTCGCTATTTACGGCGCAGCCGTGAAAAAAGCCAAGGAATTGGGGATGTTCCTGACCATTTATGACGAATACGGTTTTCCCAGCGGAAGCAGCGGCGCCAATATGGGCGACGGCATCCCGCGCTTCAAGAACAAGTATCCCGATGGCACCTTGAGACGCCTCGACAAACACGAAGATGATGTCACGGGCCCCGGAGCCTATTCCAAGCCGCTTCCCTCGGGCACGCTGATGAGCATCGTGGCCATGAATACCGGCACCAAAGAGCGAGTGGACCTTACGGGAAAGGTCAGCCAAGGTTCAATTTCCTGGAGCGTTCCCAAGGGCTCATGGAGAATCATGACCTTTGTATGTGTTTTGGATGGGGATGCGAATGTCGATTACCTCGAACCGAATCAAGTCGCCAAGTTCATCGGCATGGTCTATCAGCCTTATTACGAGAAGTTCTCGAAGGACTTCGGCTCAACCATTTCCGGTGCGTTTTACGATGAGCCCACGATGTACCGCGGACAAGGCCGTTTATGGACTGACAAGTTCAACGAGAAATTTCTGGCCACCTATGACTTCAGTCCGGCCCCATATTACCCGGCGCTGTGGTATGACATCGGCCCGGAGACCCAGGCAGCACGGAATTATCTTTTTGGCTTCAGGACCGAGCTTTATGCCTCTGGCTATATGAAAACCGTCCAGGACTGGTGCATCGAACATGGCCGAATACCACTGCTCGGGCACCAGGACCAGGAAAACATAAAGAATCCGGTGGGCATCTCAGGGGATCTCATGAAGTGTTATAAGTATCAGGATGTCCCCGGCATTGACAAAATCGGGTGGGACAATGACCCCGAAGGATATTACAAGATCGTCAGCTCAGTGGCCTACAACTGGGACAAGGCCCAGGTGATGACCGAGACTTATGGCGCCATGGGCGATTTAGGCTGGGATCGGCTCTATGCGATTGTGATGGAGCAATATGCCAAGGGTATCAATAATTTTATTCCACACGGGGTCTGGTATAATCTCGATGATATCACATACCGGCCTGAGCTTTCCTATCGCAATCCGCGCTATGCGGACGGGCTGCCCGCCTATAACACCTATATCGGGCGGCTCAACGTGCTGCTGCAGGATACCGGCCGGCACGTGGCTGATATCGCGGTGCTCTATCCAATCGCAACCCTGCAAGCGGGATACTATTTCGACGGTCCACTGAGCCCCTATTCGGGCGGCGTGAATGTCCCGGAAGCGGATTACGTTTACATAGGTGAACTCCTGGCCACCAAGGTATGCCGCGATTTCACTTTTCTCCACCCCGAGGTTCTGGATGAGCGCTGTTCGATCAAAGGCAACCGCATTACGCTTAACAATAGAGTAAACCATGAAGAGTACAAAGTGGTGATCTTGCCGGGGCACACAACCATCCGCCGGAGCAACTTGAAGAAAATAAAGCAGTTCTACGACAACGGCGGCAAGGTGATTGCCACCGGGCAACTGCCATACAAATCGGCCGAGTTTGGTCATGATGCCGATGTTGTAGCGACCATCAAGGCGATGTTCCCCAGGGTCAATCAGCAGATACTCGCCACCGCTTCCACCGAGTGGCGGGAGTCCGGCGCCTACGAGGCAGCAAAGGCGATCGACGGCTCAAAGGACACTCGCTGGGCGCCTTCGGACGAACAATCGAAGGACTGGTGGCTCGAAGTTGATTTTAGGACCAATCAAACGTTTAATTCGACCCTTATCGACGAGGCCTTCAACCGGGTGACTTCCTACAGCATCGAATACTGGAACGGCAGCGCCTGGACCACCTGCGCTTCCGGCGGCTCGATTGGCGCCAATAAGGCGGACAAGTTCGACCCCGTCACATCTTCGCGTGTTCGGCTTTCGATTGGCAGCGTATCTTCGGCCACTCCTTCAATCTGCGAGTTCGAAACGCATCTGGATGACGGCCCCAACCTGTGCCATAGCGATTCCTTGATCGTGCAAAATGGCGGGAAAGGCTCACGAGCAATCTATCTGAATTCACCCAACGGGTCCAACCTGCGACAGGCACTGGACAATGCCATTAACGTGTATGACGTGGAATTCGAGAACAACGAAACGCTGAGATATATCCACAAGGTAAAAGGTAAAACCGACATTTACTTCTTTGCGAATGTCGGTGATCAGGAGGTGAATACCTCGGTCCAACTGCGGGGGAAGATCATCCCTGAAGCGTGGGACCCGCACAGCGGCCAATGCTCAGTGCCTGAATATACGAACAGAATCGAAGAGGGTCAGCCTGTGACCAGGGTAAAGCTGGCCCTGAACCCCGTTCATTCGCTATTCATCGTCACAAATAGATAATGATGTAGCCAATGTCGCAAAAAGGCTGAAGCAAGATGAATTGTTCAATATCTCAGGAGGTTCCCAGGTGCTGGCAAAGGTTGTCGCTCTCACCGATTCCGTTGCTAAGTTGTCTGCTCTTTCTTGCCGTCGTTACTCAGGCACCAGCCGCGGAGCATCCCGTCGCTTGGTGTGAATTCGACGGCCAAGTGGCTGCTTTCTCCCCGCGCGACGACGGCATCGTGAACCTGAAGTCTGTTGATGTCTGGCGAATCAAAAGCATATGGGATTAATCAGTAAAGGGACACTATGAAGACAATAATGGTAGGCCTGGCGATAGGTTTCGCAACGCTTTTTCTTGGTGGCGCCGACGCAGACAAGACCGACAAGACACTCGTAGCCTGGATCGCTCCGGCCGATCTGACCCAGCGGGGCGGCAGTGCGCTGACGATCCAGAGTGGCGATCAGTTTGACGGCATCGTTTTTGGCGAGCTACAGCAAGGAAAATGGATGGCCGGCAGCGACTTCTACAAGCGTACGGAGAAAGCCCAGGATAACTACGTCCCCGAGACTGCGGACAGCAAAACAATGGTTCAGATGGCTATCGTCTATAAGGGTGATGAGATACTGATCTACCGCAATGGTGAGAGTTATGCCTCTTATCGGGCAAAGAACATTGATCTGTTAAGCCCTGAGAATAATATTACTGTCTTTGGTTTGAGACACGTTGGAGCAGCAGGTGGTCACATTTCCGGAGCGATAGAAGACGCCCGTATCTACAGTACGGCCTTGACTACCGATGAGATTAAATCACTCCAACCGAACAAGAAATCAAAAATCGAGCCCTACGCATGGTGGGATTTCGAGGGCGACAAGGTTGAGGACCGTACAGGTCGATTTGCACACAGCAGAATGAAGAACGGAGCGAAGCTGATGGACGGCAAACTGGTTCTGGGTGAAAACTCTGTTCTGGTCGCCGCTGTTACTGAAGATGACGTCAAGATGGCCACCCGTGCTCAGGGCGCGTGTGCGCCGGCGGCCCCGTATGTAGAGGAAACGCCGGCTATGCCGAAAAATGTGCCGGCTAACTGGCTGACATATCATCTTGCCCATCCTGGTCCAGGCGTTGGCGAGCCTGGTGATCCCAACCCCGCTTTTTTCTACAAAGACCTCTATCATCTGCACTATATTTACAGAAACAACCACGGCTTTGCGTTCGCTCACGTATCCAGCAAGGACATGGTTACCTGGAAGTGGCACCCCACCGTACTTGTCGAACCCAATACGGGTCATGGCATGTTCAGCGGCACGGGATTTTTCACCAGAGACGGCCGACCAGCCATAATCTACCACGGCCAGGGGGCTGATAACAACTTCATCACTTTTGCCATGGACGATCAGTTGGACAAATGGACCAAGCCCGTTGCGGTCAAGCCCAAGACAAAATCCGGACAGGTGGCCGAAATACGGATGTGGGATCCTGATTGCTGGTTGAACGGCGATACCTATTATGCGATATCCGGTGGCGGCCCGCCTCATTTGATGAAATCGTCGAATCTGGAACAATGGGAGTATCTTGGTCTGTTGCTGCACGACGACATGCCGGATCTGGGGGTCAACAAAAACGAAGATGTCTCGTGCCCCAATATGTTCAAGATCGGCGACAAGTGGATGCTTCTTTGCATCAGTCATGGGATGGGGTGCCGATACTACCTTGGCGATTTTAAGGACGAGAAGTATCTTCCCGAGTTCCACGCCATGATGAACTGGAAGGACTGGAATTTCTTCGCGCCGGAATCGCTGCTCACTCCGGATGGCCGCCGTGTGATGTGGGCCTGGTGCAACATGAAGGCCGGCGATAGCGCCCAGAGCGCTATCCAGTCGCTGCCGCGCGAACTTAGTCTGCCGGCAGATGGTGTGCTGCGTATCAAACCGCTGCGGGAACTTGAGAAGCTTCGCTATGACCAGAAGGATGAAGGTGACATCACCGTCAAGAGTGATAGCAGCCACATGCTCAAGAAAATTTCCGGTGACACCATTGAGTTGAGCGTCACAATCAAACCAACCAACGCCAAAGAATACGGTGTCAGCGTATTCTGCGATAAAGATGGCAAGGGTTTTCCTATCACCATCAAGCCAGAGAGCAAGGTCTTGGCAATGGGTGAGATTACGCCCCCGTTTGAGCTCAAGAAAGGTGAAGATCTGAATCTTCGTATCTTCCTGGACAAAGGCATGGTCGAGGTCTTCGTCAACGATCGCCAGGCCGCGGTATACATGCACCAGCACGGTAAGGAAAATGTCGGCATAAACCTGTTCAGCAAGGGGGGTGATATTGCGACTAACGTTAAAGGCTGGAAGATGAAATCAATCTATACGAACCAGTAAAGCGCGCCTATGTCTCTTGGTTTCCGGGTCAGTGCGCATATCGCAAGGCCACAAAAAGCAAATTATCTATCAGTTACACGAATGGAATCATTATCATGAGAACGTATCTTGCAACGACAGTTATTAACGCAATTGTTACCCTGAGCTTTATGAGCATTGCTGCAGGAGCTGATGTGTTGCCGAATCGTGGGCTGTATGAAGTAAGTCACAAGCAGGTGGAACTTCGCGGCGGATTCTGGGGCCCGCGGCTGAAAACCCACCACGAGACGACCATCCCCCACGCGCTGGCCTGTTTGGAGCGTAATGGGCATGTGACCAACTTCGACAAGGCCGCGGGCGTATTCGACGGCCCGCTCCAGGGCCACCATGCTTTCGACTCGGATCTGCATAAAGCCCTGGAAGGTGCGGTGTGCTGCTTGCAACACTACGACGACAGCCGATTGCGCCAACGCGTGGAGGGCATTCTCGATCGCATCCTGGCCGCGCAGCAAAAGGACGGTTTCCTGATCTCCTATTTTATCGTCAATGGACTCGATAAGAAATGGGAAGACTTGCGTTTAGAGCACCAGATGTACAATGCGGGACACTTCTTCGAGATGGCCGTCGCGCATGATCGGCTGACTGGGGATCCCAAGGTACTCAACGCGGCGAAGCGGTTCGCCGACCACATCGACAGCGTTTTCGGACCCGGCAAGCGCTATGATGTGGACGGGCACCAGGAAGTCGAACTGGCTCTCGTCAAACTGTATCGCGCCACCAGCGAGCGGCGATACTTGGAACTGTCGCGGTTCTTCCTCGATGAGCGCGGCTATGCTCATGGAACGGAACGCAAACCTTTCGATCCCAAGACCGCGGTCCTGCCGCCAAAGCCCGAAGGTCCGCTGACCGAGGAGCAACGCCGTGAGTTTTGGCATGCTCAACTGAGGCTGCGCAATGGCCGGATGCAGGACCACAAGCCGGTCGTGGATCAGTATGAGGCAGTTGGCCATGCCGTGCGGGCGGGATACATGTATGCGGCGATGGCGGATATCGTCCGCTTCATGGATGCTCCCGGCTACGAGCGGGCCCTGGATCACATCTGGGATGACGTTGTGAGCCGTAAGATGTACATCACCGGTGGCATTGGCACAGGCCAGTACGATGACGAGGGTTTCGGCGATCCGTACCTGTTGCCCAATGAGTCGGCTTATTGCGAATCCTGCGCGGCCATCGCCCACGTGCTCTGGCAGCACCGGATGAGCCTGCTTAAAGGTCAGGCCAAATACGCCGACGTGATGGAACTGACGCTCTACAACGGAGTCCTATCGGGAATCTCGCTTTCCGGCGACGGTTTCTTCTATCAGAACCCGCTGGAAAGCAAAGGTGGCGGCCCCCGAGATTCGTGGATTGGACTCGCCTGTTGCCCGACGAACCTTACGCGCATAATCCCGCAGATCGGCGGGTTGGCCTATGCCCGCGGCAAACGGCAAGTTTTTGTCAACCTCTACGTCGCCGGGGAGGCCTCGTTCCAGATAGACGATGGATTGACAGTCAAACTGACCCAGCAGACCGACTATCCCTGGGACGGCCGCGTGCGGCTGACGGTCACTCCGGGGCGGGCATCCGATTTTTCCTTGTGTCTGCGAATCCCGGGCTGGGCGCTGGGCCGACCCGTTCCCAGTGACCTGTACCGTTTCGCCAACCCGAAAGTCCCACCGGTCGGGCTGAAGCTCAACGGCAAGAGTCTCAATTCCTCGCCGCATGATGACGGCTACGTACACCTGCAACACCGTTGGGAGGCTGGGGATGTGGTGGAATTGGACATGCCGATGCCGGCTCATCGCGTTAATTCGCACGAGAAGGTCCAGGACGACCAGAACAAGGTGGCCTTGATGCGCGGCCCGATCATCTACTGCCTGGAGGCGGTCGATCACACGGGCATGGACCTCTCTCGCCTGGCCCTGCCGCAGGACACGGACCTGCGCGCAGAGCATCGCGATGGATTTCTTGGAGGTGTGACGGTCCTTCAGGGTAAAGGCCTTGATGACCAGCAGCGTCCGGTCACCCTGACGGCCGTGCCGTATTATTCCTGGGCAAACAGGGAAAAGGGAGCGATGACGATCTGGATCAACGAGGCTCACGTGAAAGAGGAATCAGTAGCTTACAAGGGGACGAAATGAAACCGACAGCCCCTCCCAACAGTCCGCTGAACATCCTATTTGCAGTGGCGATGGTTGTTGTGCTTACTATCTGCGCGACTTCCTGCGTGACTTCAAATTCATCTGAAGGAGCGAATAATCAGGCTCGAAAAACCTCCATCAGCTATTCAGCGGGCCAAGGTACTGCAACTGGCAGTTCCTTGCGTACCGAACTCGCCCTTACTCCACCAATGGGATGGAACAGTTGGAATGCTTTTGAAGCCAATATCGATGAACAGAAAATCAGACAAATAGCAGATGCAATGGTTAACTCAGGGATGAAGGATACAGGTTATACTTACCTCGTTATAGACGATGGTTGGATGGCCGGTAGTCGTGACAGTAACGGGAATCTGGTTGGGGATCCGAACAAGTTTCCGAGCGGCATGAAAGCCATCGGAGACTATATTCACAGCAAAGGATTGAAGTTTGGGATTTATGAAGATCGTGGGCATTCGACCTGTCAGCAGCTTCCGGGCAGCTTTAAACATGAACAAGCGGACATGAATACGTTTGCTTCCTGGGGGGTTGATTACATAAAACTGGATAGTTGTTTTGCCGAGAACAACGGCAGGTTAAGCACTGAGGATTATACAATCTACAGGAATTACATTACAGAGACGGGCAGGCCAATGGTCCTGAGCATATCCGATTTTGGCAATGGAGCATGGGCATGGGGCGGAGAGAATATAGCTCAGTTATGGCGAACCTCCGGTGACATATATCCCTGGATGGATTCCGTGTATTATTGTGCCGATACATCAGGCGGTGATCAGTCTATTCATCCGGCCTTTAACGGTTTGTGGCAGTTTGCCGGCCCCGGTCACTGGAATGACCCTGATATGCTGCAAGTCGGCAACCTGAAAAACGACACGGAGAACAAGGCCCATTTCAGTTTGTGGTGCATTCTTGCCGCACCCTTGATGGCTGGTAACGACCTTACAGCAATGACTGAACAGGTGCGACAGGTCTTGACATCCCACGAGGTTATCGCAGTAAACCAGGATGTGCGTGGGATTCAGGGATACAAAGTTTACGATGACGGCAACTGTGAGGTTTATAACAAGCCGCTGGCAGACGGGACGACAGCTGTCTTGCTCCTGAACAAAGGACGCAAAGAGGCGGACATTACTGTGCAATGGGACAAGATCGGTCTTTCGAGGAATCAACCTGTGCGAGACCTTTGGGCGCGCGACGACCTCGGCGAGTTCAAGGATTCCTTCACTGCCCATGACCTCGGCCAGCATGAGCACAGAATGATCAAGGTGGGCAGGCCGGGACCACCTCTGCCCACACCCGCGACAATGCCGCTTGGGAAATACACCGTGACTCGTAAAGGGGCTACTTACCTGAGCGACCTCTACTACATCTGGAAAGCCGGGAATGCACCGACCTACAATGCCACTTACGACGGCGATCCAATCAGGATTGCCGGTCAGACATTCAAAAAGGGGCTTGGCTGTAAGGGCAAGTGCGCCGTGATGTTCAAGGTCGATGGTCGTGCCAATCGTTTCCGTGCGATTGTGGCGATGGCCAAATTCTCTAAGGAAGACGCTAAGGGTCGATTCCGGGTGTATAACGAGGGCTTTTTTGCAAACCAGGTTTTGTGGGACAGCGGTGAGATGAGGAAGGATTCTCCCGCCAAGGAAATTGACATCGAGTTAAAGGACGTGCAGTGCCTGATGCTGGTCTTCGATGACGACGAGGTTCTGGGTAACTGGGCAGATGCGCGTGTGATTAACGAAAGCGAAAATGATTAGAGACAGGGTTGTCCACTTTCATCCATTAGAATGGGAGATCACTATGAAAGAATCATTACTCATTATCCTTACTCTTATGATCCTACCCCGGACGTGTGAAGGTAAAGAAAACGCAACCAGCAAAGAGGATGCAAAAGCAGGGGTTGTTACAGCGCATTCCCGAGGTCTTCATGGATACATTAGTTACAGTGTGTCCCGACCGCCGACTCGTGCCAACTACAGTGCAGGCATGGGATTTTATTCTGCTGTCTGGCCGCTGATTGCCAAACCGATTGCCGACTTTCAGATTGGCTTGCCCAGCGCGTGGATCACACCGGACAACTCCGATAACAAAGATACCCCGCTCGCTCCAGTAGGTACGCTTGCCAGAGACAACTGGCCGGAGCGGGGGCCAACCTGGGACAGCGTCTTTCAAACTGTGGAGGGCGGCCTGGGCTATTGGGCGGGCAATCGATTCCGATATGGGCCGCCTAAATTCAGCATGAATGCCACTCCGCAATGTTACGACTATGAGGTTGGATCACCCGGTTGGTCGTTTTTCTATAGCGACAAAGCCTTGCCGGACAATCGATTGGGCATCGCCCAACTGAGCAACCGCTTGCTTATCCCACCGGACGCACTGCCTTTCGAGGGGAATCCCAACGGCAAGTTCCTGGGATACACTTACATGGCCTTACCCTTTACCGAACCCACCGCGGGGGAGCCGCCCACCGGGGACCAGAGTTGGACCTGTTTCCTAAGTGCGTCCAACTTCAAAGGGCCGATTGCTTATTATATCCCGGAAACCTGGAGCAAGATCGGCAAGTTATTCAATTATCCCTTTATCTACGGGCGGGGACTCGACGCTCGGCCGGGAGAGATGGGCGGTGGCGCAATGGAGATCAACACCGTGCCTTGCTTCGAGGCCAAAGACGCACAAGGTGTTGTTTATTCGAAGATACCTAAGTTGCAGTTCCCGGTAGACGACCGAGGAAGAACCCTGCTGGTACAAGATGTGACGTATTACTCCAGGGCGGCTCTTTATGACGCCTTCAAGTCGTGGCGGGACGGAGGCCCGGCATGCTCCGGGAGGTTCAACGATAGTGGTGCTTGGAAATCCACGTTAGAGACGCGTACGACGCGTTTCGATCAGGCCGGTAAGATAATCACGGGTGTTGACAAGGTCCTTAACACCAAGGTGTTCGAAGCCAATATATGGGGCCTGGAGTGGTACAACAGCCTTATCAGCCCCAATGGCGTTTTCCCGCAGTATTTTAAACATGTCGGGGATAAGCGTGTCGCTGTATCCGCCGCGGAACTGCCCGAGGAGACACGACTCCTCTCAAAGGAGTTCAAACTGGCAAGTCCTGGTAGTCCCTACATCTCTCCTACCGGCGGCGCCTGGAGTAATCCCGGTCCGGTGCGCGGACCGTTCACGGTCAATCTCGCCGACGGCTCCATGGTCACCTATTCCTGGTATCGTTTTGTCGATCAGCCGTCCTTCCAGCAATATGATTGGAGTGACGACAAGAAGAAGAAACTGCAATCCTTTGTTGAAAAAATCCATGCAACCTGGCCGATCGACAGCGACTACATGGCTCCCCCCAGCAGCGGAACTCTGGCAACACTCGACCCGGCTCTGCTCGTGATACCACCGAAGGGACTTGAGGTCGGCTATGTTCCCATCGTAACGCGCCAAGAAATAGCCCCTAATTAGTTCGGGCACTCATAGACCTAAGAATAATGCGATTCTATGAATGAGTGTATAAGCCACGGAGACATCGCTACTGAAACCGTGGGGACAGTTTATTGAGACCTGCTTTGCTCGATTCCGGGAGGATGTACAGCAAGGCGCGGATTGTTTGCCGTCAGTAAAAATGGCACAGGTTAGGGCTTTGGATTAACAATCGATACTTTTAAAGCACAAGATTTTCCGAACAGATTCTAAAGGCTTAAAATCGTTTTAGCACGTCGAGTAGACGTGAAGCCCTCTCATTTAGGCATACTTTGTATTCTCCGTTACTCCTCTCTTTCGATTGAGGAGTGCCACAATATTCTGCCTTGTAAGAGAGCTTCACGCCCCTCACGGAACCGGACGTGAAGATTTCCCTCATCCGGCTCTTCAGCAAAACTCACTCAACGGGCAACAGAGTGTATAAGTTACCGTTGAGATATGAGGGCTAATTTTGTAAGCGTTACGTTATCCATCTCAGTGTATGGCATACGCTACTCATCCCTCTACGTTTTGCTGCTAACCCCTTCGAGTGTCCCGGGCTCTCGGGACTCGATGGGCATTGCCCCATCTACATCTCTACTATGAGTTAGTCCGACTGCCATATCGCCATACCCCCGCCTTGCCTCTTCGGCTTGTTGGAAGCCTGTGTCGGGAACGATATGGCTCTCCCACGTTCCGATGTGAACAGTTGAATTACCTGCTATGGTCTTAGACTCCGGCACGCCGCTGTCATACTCACCTATTAACGTATGTAGCGATACTGGCTTCAGGCTTGTAGACACCTTGGCCCTATGCGATTGTTTCCGATTTCGGAGCTTCAAACCTTCACTTTCGTTATGGCTGACAATTCACCATTCCTTTGGCTCCACGCAGTTTGTCACCGCCCTACGTGCAAAGTTCTGTTCTGGCCTGGTGGTTAGCCTTTGGCCAGGCTGGATTAGCCAGCTTGTCCACATCAGCTTTCGTGGCGCACCTACAACCATAATACAACCACACAACCCGTTATCTGCCAATTCAGCAAAAATTCTGATTCTATAAGTCTTTCTTTATCAATGAGTTACTAAAAACATAAAAAACGCAACCGTTTTATATATCCTTTTGCTGTTATTACGCTCTTCCGGTTGGTAAATTCCTAGGAGACCAACGGATTCAATGACCAGTGCTCGTGTTCCTTAGACTCCGACTGTTCTTGTCATTCTGGTTACGCGGATGTTGTGATGCGACATGTCTACCTCGATGAAGTTGTCCCAGACGTCGCGGATTTCGTTGTCGTAAAAATCGCAAGCCGAGGTCTGCTCCTCGATCGGAATCTCGCCGCCGCTGACCCCACAAAGACAAGCGAAAACGGATAATCTTTTTACGATAAGCATGCGTTTCTTCTGAAGTGATTACTAACGGATGGGCTACGGTGTGATCACCAAAGGACGGGGTTCACCGTCGTCGCCGAACTCAATTCGCAGAAGACCGGATCTTTCCTTGAACGGGGCATCTCCGTCGTTGCCGAAGAACGTGCTCCACCACTGCCCCTTCGCGTCCTTGAAGAACACATTGTGCCCGCCATGCGGGACCGCCAGGTAGCGGTCTCCGTAGGGACCGTAGAGATATTTGGAACTGGCGACGTAGCAGTGGTAGCGGCCATCGATGAAGTCCGCGCAAGACAGGTAAAAGCGGTTGTTCGCCTTGAAGATGAACGCCCCCTCAAAGCCAACGTGGCCGGCATTGGCCGGTTTCAGGAACTTGGGCTCCTCGGCCAAACCGCTCATATCGTCTTTCATGCGCGCGATCTTGCCGTTCTGGTAGACGAAGTATACCTTGCCGTCATCATCGCGGAAGAGTGAAGCATCTATCTCGCCGGTAAGCGGTCCGTCGGGTTTGATATCCACATAGGGTCCCTCTGGTGTACCGGTGGAGCTCTTGAATATGCCGGTGCCATGGTAGTTCACGCAGTAGGCGATCCAGAATGTTTTGTCGAAGTAGTGAATCTCCGGCGCCCAGATAGCCTGATTCTCTCCCTGCTTTTTCTGCCAGGTCATGTCTTTATCGAACGACCAGACAAGCCCCATCGGCTCCCACGTCTTCATATCCCTGGATTTCCACATGCGGATACCTTGATTTGTTTTCCACCAAGTCGGATGGCCGGTGGTGCCCGTGAGGTAATACGTGCCGTCAGGTCCGAGGCAAACGCTGGTGTCGCGCAGGGGATAATCGAACAGCGGCTTGAGACGATTCACGCTGGGCGCAGCGGTGAACTTGCGGATGAACGCGATCTCGTCAGGATTCTTTGGCGAGCCATCCCGGCGCAGCAGATCGTGGAACCACACTTGCGGCTCGGGTGCATCCTTCGGCGAGCCCCAGGGATACTGGCACTGGGTGCGGCCGTTGACCAGCCCCCAGTTATAGCAGCCGACTTTCTCCTGCTTGAACAGAGGCAGTTCTGTCTCATACTTGCTGCCCAGCGTCCGCGCCATCCATTCGGTGCAGATGACCGGGCGATTGAGCTTTTTGAGATCGGCGATGCGATTCTTCATACCATCATAGTTGCCGTAGAAATGGAAACTGATCACATCCGAGAGCTCGATCTGCTTATCGCTGATCTCCTTTGGCCCGCCCCATACGCCGATGGTCAAAGGCTGAGAGGGTTTGGCTTGGCGCGCCCAATCGAACACCGCCTGGACCAGAGGCAGGCTCTTGTTGCCCATCCCGGAGTTGCCCGGCTCGTTATACAGGTCCCAAAGCACTATGCGCTTGTCGTTTCTGTATCTTCCAACTATGTCCTTTACATACTTCTCGAGATCGGGCCAGGCGGATTTATCCGTAACCAGCTTCAGCCCGGGGCTCGGCACCCAGCGGGCGTTGGATGTCCCCGGCACCGGGTCGTCCTGCTTTCCGGGATAGGGGTCTCGACCGGCATCGAAGGCGCAATCATCGAAGGGAATCGGTATCACGCTGATCTTATGTTTTTCGGCGATCGACAGTAACTGGTCGAAGCGATTATTGAAGCCTTTGTGGTCCTGTTTCCAAACGATGTATTGGATGAAGACCCTGCAAGAGTTGTAGCCGAGCCCTTCTGCCCAGGCCAGTTCGCGGTCTATGGTTTGAGGATCAAATGTCTCAGCTTGCCACATTTCGGTGTCGTTCACGGCGGTACTGGGCAGAAAATTGCAGCCGAAAAGCCAAGGCTGCTTCGCGTACCATTCCCATGCCTTTTCTTCAGACCATTTTATGGCAGGACCTGCGGATTCCGCCGAAAGCCGGCTGGCCATTCCAAACAGCGAGATACACCCAGCAACACTCCATGCAATCATTCTTATCATCTTAGACTCAGTCATCATTTTCGAACCTCCACAATGTTTAGCGCATCAACGGCTGCCTCGGGTACCTTGAATGCTGATCCATTACGCACCCAAGTCGGTGCAACAAACTGGTCACTAATGCGGTTCATGGTCTTCAAGTCCTTTGTGGAAAAAAGACCATTCCTGCCTGCCATCCAGTAATCATAGTACGCTATGGGCCACGCGAAAACAATGTCCTCACGCCCCTGTAAACCCGCCGCCAATATGCAAAGAATCTCTCTTTACAAATTCTCGCTGGTCAGAGGCTGCACCGCACCTTGGACGAAGTCAACAGGTAATCGACGTGTCAACTTCAATTCGAAAACACTTACGCGTGTATTTATCGACTACCGCCAACACCTTACTTGTAAAACTGAAAGGTAAAAATTAAAATTCAAAACGCGAAACTTCAACAAATAAATGTCACCAAATCGTAAACAAAGTTATTATTAGGAACATTAATTGGCTGGTTAGGTTATGAATGAAACCTTAAAAGTCGTTGGGCTCGTTAAAGAATACGGCTCATTCAGAGCAGTAGATAATATTACATTTGCCGTAAAGCCGGGTGAAATAGTCGGTCTGCTTGGGCCGAACGGCGCCGGAAAAACGACCACGATTAATATGATTTTGGGAATCCTTGAACCCACCTATGGCTCAATAGAAATCCTTGGCAAGAATTTAAAGGAACACCGCACTGAAATTGTAAAACAAATGAATTTTGCGGCAGTTTATGCCCAGATGCCTGGTAATCTCACCGTGAGCCAAAACCTGTATGTTTTTGGCATGCTGTACCAGGTCCTGAATCTGAAAGAAAAAATTAAATTTCTTCTGCGTGATTTTGATTTGGATGCCTTTGCGAAGACCAAGGCGGGTTTGCTTTCTTCAGGTGAGCTGACCCGCCTTAATTTGGCAAAAGCTCTGATTAACGAACCATTATTACTGCTGCTTGACGAACCGACCGCCTCTTTGGATCCAAGCGTTGCCAATTTTATACGCGAAAGAATAAAAAATTGGGTGGCGGAAACGCAAACAACTGTCTTGTGGACTTCGCATAATATGTACGAGATCGAGGCCGTCTGCGACCGGGTTCTATTTCTTTCACATGGCAAGATATTGCTCAGCGGCAATCCGCGAACCCTGCCGGCCGAACACGGGAAAAAGGATTTGGAAGAATTGTTCATAAGCGCAGCCAGAGAACCCCTTTCATTCCTGTAGTAAGGTCGCCGAACCTATGAAAGATCGATATATGAGCATTTCAAGAATTTACGCCGTTTTTATACGCCAGGTTTTTCTGATAAAAAGTAATCCCACCAGGCTGGTGAGCATGTTTTTGTGGATAATAATAGACGTGGTTCTATGGGGCTTTATCACCAAGTACCTTGGCAGCCTGGGCAGAGATACTTTCAGTTTCGTTAATATCATCTTGGGCGCTATTATTCTTTGGGGATTTACCACCCGCATCGAGCATGGCATTATGACCACTTTTTTGGAAGATATCTGGTCGCGAAATTTTATAAACTATTTTGCTTCGCCGCTTAAAATAAACGAATATATATCCGGTTTAGTGGTGACAAGCATCGCCATGGGCGTCTGCGGTCTTTTGCTTATGCTATTAATTGCTGGCCTGTGTTTCGGCTATAATATCTTTAGAATCGGCTTGTTTCTTCTTCCCTTTCTTTTGATACTTTTTATTTTTGGCATGGCGATGGGCATTTTCGTATCAGCGCTCATTTTCCGATTAGGGCCTGCTGCCGAATGGATCGGCTGGCCTATTCCTATGGTGCTTTCTGTGTTTTCCGGAGTTTTTTATCCGGTTTCTAATTTGCCTAATTTCTTGCGGATTTTCTCCAGAGTAATTCCCGCCTCTTATGTTTTCGAAAGCATGAGAGATATACTTGCACGTGGCTTATTTTCCAACAGACTTATTGTATACCTTTGCATCGGTTTGGCTTTATCTTGTGCCTATCTTTTAGTGACCTACGTATTCTTTATTAGGGTTTACCGTTATAATCTAAAACACGGCACAATCGCTCGCTTTAACATCGAATAGCACCGTGCCGAATGCTCTTGCAGATGACGGGCGGTAAGGATAAAGATAGAGAAAGAGCCTGCCGAAGATAGGTTCGGCAGGCTCGATAGAATATGCTTGGTTTACTGTGTAGTGCCGCTGCCGCGCCTTCCAAATGTGCGGACAACCTTCTTGCCTGTAATCTTTGAAGTTCCGCGGGTTGTTTTTAGTTCGCCGGTGAGCTTTGATTCGGCTATTTTCCCTGCAAAGTCCATTTCATACTTTTGGTCGCCGAATTCGAGGACGGTTTTGAAGCTCACTTTGTCGCCGTCGAGATTGACCTCTTTAATGAGCGTCGCCCCGTATAAGGCGCTCAGGTCCGGGTTGACTTTCAATCGTTGCCTGCGAGTGCCTCGCTCGGACACCACTTCAAGATCCCATGTGCCGATAAGAGCAGTTCCGATCCGTTTTCCCTCGACCGTGGCTTCTCCACGGTCGGACTTGACCACGCCGGAGAGCGTATCAGTCTGCCGGTCGATGCTTCCCTCAAATGTCGATTCCCACTCACGGTCGTCCATCTTAGTTTTTCTTTTGAAGGTCAGTTGCCCTTGTTCGTACTGGACGTCTGAGATGATATGCTCGACCCGCTCGCTCTTCATTTCGGCTGTGAGCTTGCCTTCCTTGTCGGCCTTGACGACAAGTGTTGAAGTATATTCCCTATCGCCCATCTTGAACTTCATATCCCAAATCCCGACGGCCCTGGGCATTCGCAGGCTACGCTTGCCCTCGACCGCGGACTCGCCCCTGTCACCGGTTAGAGTCCCTGTAAGCTTGCCCTCTTCGATTTTTCCGGCGAACTTCGAGGTGGATTCATTCTCGCCGAATCGATAGGTCTGGGTGAAGCTGAGGTTGCCTTCCTCGAACTTAACGTCTTTTAGTTCGCCGACCCCCCAGAAACTAATCCACTGTCCGGTCAGATTACCTTCTTGGTCCCTGGAAAACGCCAGAATCGACTGCATATCCCGCTCGCCGAACTTGATCTTGATGTCCCAGTCGCCGTACAGTCCGAATCGGCCTCTGCTGGACGAGGACGTCTGTTCCGCGCCCTGAACTGAAGATACAGCCAGGACAACGAGCGAGCAACACACGACCGCTTTGATAAATGTCTGGTTTTTCATAATGTATTCCTTCCAAAAGAGTAATAATTTGTCTGGCCATATTGTACTTCACCGACTTTCAATTGTAAATGGTTTGTATTTCGTATCGCTTATTACGGTGGATAAATAAGCAATTGATCTACGATTTTTTACACGCTTTAACCATTGGAGCTGTCGAAAATTCAAGTTTTGTCGTAGTTTTTAGTATCACCCAACTCCGGAGTGACCATACAACCATTATACAACCATACAACCCATTATCTGACAATTCAGCAAAAATGCGTGTTTTATAAGTGCTTTTATATTAGGTGCTTACAAAAACTGAAAAATTTGTAACCGTTTTATATATCCGGTTGCTTCTTGGCCATGCGGATTTACAAATGGTAACAAGGTATGTGTAGGATGTTTCTGCACAAACGGACAGAGTTATTGAAAATAGCAGGATTTATGTTTGCCAGATTAGTAAGTAGCACAACCAGAAAACTTCTATGGTTGGTCTCCTGAGGCACTTATAAGACGGCAAGCTTTCATCATACGCTTCTTTATCCTTTCAGAGTTCCTCAGCAATGCCTCTTCCTGGCTTTGCCGACAATTATACTCTGTAGATAATTCTTGGGATTCTTCTGTTTTTGTCAAGGTCTATGCAGACTGACAGCCTCGGTTTTTGACAAATTTGCTTTGCTGCCTATAATGGTAGAACCGTGCGCATGCTAATGTCATTTATAGCAATTATAGACCGGCTGAGCGATAACCTCTATTGACAGAAAGGTGTTGCCATGACACAGATAGCCCTGTTCGCTCTTTTTCAGGTCGTAGTCGCAGCTTCTGCTCTGCCGACAGTTGACTCTCAAGCCGAGTTGAAGGTCATGGTTTCCTGGGGCCATACATCACGTGAAACTACATCTTTCCACATACAGTTATTGACCAATGAAGTAGCGATTGTAAACATCAAAGGTTTCGGCTTAGAAACCGACGATAGTGTCAAAGACGGGATATTCGAAACGCACGCAGGTAACGGTGATATAGATGGTGTTGAACTTACCCTTCGGTATGCTCCGAGACAATTAAATACTATCGAAAATCTGCACCGTATCTGGGCCGATTTAATCGCGCAGAGCGACCCGGATACAGCAATCAGGCTGAAGCAGGACCCGGCCTATCGGCTCGATTCACGTAAGCTGACGGTGCAGATGGATATCGCGGGAACAAAAGGCTTTAGTGTTACGTGTGACCAGTTGCTTCAGAAGAAGGCTTTCTGGGTGCCCTCGCTTGATGTTTACCTATCTGTAGGTGATATTCCGTTTTCTTTTTCAGAACATCAGAAGCAGCTTGAGGCCTACAGAGGCAAATGTATTCTGGACCAGATCCACCAAGATGCCGAGGCAACTTACGACCAATACACCACACGCTGGGAAGATATGGGCAGTCCAACGTATATGCATCCTGCCCAGCCTGTACCCGGCCACATCGTTTGCTTGACGTGGGATAGTGCGCTTTACAAGTTCGGCATTGACCGCGGGGCTGGAGTCTGGAACGACTATGGCAACTCTGACCGCTTTCGATTCTGGTTTGATTTCGGCGATTTATCTAAAGAGATTCAAGAATCGTGGAAAGGGCAGCGGCTCGAAAATGGTCTGCCTATCATCACCACGACTATTGAGCGAGATGGCTTACGCTATGAAGTAGAGCAGTTTACGTATCCTTTGGATGGACCACCTCAGCGAAGGCGAGGAGACATTGCTATGGTGCTGCTGCAACAAGTCAAAGTCACTAACCTGCAGGACCAACCCACAATGGTTTCTCTGAAGATGCATCACCGCCGAGAATTTCCGTCCACTGCTGCTGCCCGGATAACATGGCGCAGCAAAGACGATACTTTTTTGTTCGAGGAGAATGTCACGCACCGGGTTCTTTTTATGGTTGAGGGTTCTGGTTTGAAGGTCAATTCTTATGCCGCAGAAGATGAGCCCAAACTGTTGGACGAAAATAAGAACACAAGCTGGAAGAACATCGAGACATTGCTGACATTTGACCTTTCCAAAAACGCAAGTCAAGAGTTTGTAGTTAAACTTCCATCACCTATGGTACAGTCTCAGGATATAGATGACCTCGTAAAGTTGGACTACGCCGGCTCTCGCGAAGCCACATTGAAATTTTGGGCCGATTGTTTGGCCCGCGGTGCTCAATTCCGGGTGCCTGAGAAGATTGTTAACGACCTGTTTCGTGCCAATCTTTGGCATGCATTGCGCCTGCCACGCCGTAATAACGGCACAGAGGAAAGGTTGAAGATTGACCTGCCGTATTCAAACTTCGCCTACACTCAACACGGGACACCCTGGCCGGTTAACCAGGCGGTTTATGTGGATTACATGATTTACAGCCTGCGAGGATATTATGATAGCGCAACGGAGGAGATGCTCACGATGTACCTCGGCAATCAGGAACAAAATGGTCACGTGGGCGGCTATGCAAACTGGGGCGTTTATACACCATCGATGATTTACGCGATAGCGAAGAACTATCTGCTGTCTGGTGACCAGGATGCATTCGACCGGTTGTTGCCATATACACTCAAGGCACTTGACTGGTGTCTGAACCAGATTCGCCAATCGTCCGAACATCCCGGACCGGTCTGTGGGCTTGTTCGTGCGCCGCTAAATGATGGAAGCGGTGAAGGAATCTGGGCGTTCAACCAAGCATACGTGTATGCTGCACTTGAAGAGCTCGGCAAAGCCCTTCAACAAACTGGCCACCCTCGCGCAAAGGAGTGCATAGAAGCTGCTGCGAGCTTTCGCCAGTCTGTTGAACATGCCTTTGGAGCTGCAACTATGCGTTCACCTCTTGTACAACTGCGGGACCATACGTGGATACCCTATGTGCCGTGCGAGGCCACAAAGCCGGGGCGATTGTTCGAGCAGTGGTATCCCACGGATGTGGACACGGGGGCAACGCACCTGTTACGGCTCAAGGCTCTGCCCGCCGATGGTACTTTGGCCAGCTATCTTCTCAATGACCACGAGGATAATCTCTATCTGAAAGGCTGGGGTATGGCCAATGAGCCTGTGTATAATCCACAGGCAATGGCATATTTGTTGAGAGACGAGCCCAAGGCCGTGATAAGGGCCTTCTATAGCTACATGGCCTGCGCATTTAGCCACTCGGTACTTGAACCTGTGGAGCATCGCTGGACCTGGGGACAGTACTTCGGCCCACCCAGCACGGATGGTGCCTGGTTTGAGCTGTATCGGCATATGCTCATTCACGAACTTGATGATGACTCGCTACTGTTGCTACAGGCTACTCCACGAAAGTGGTTGGAGGATGGGAAAAAAATCGAAGTCGAACGGGCACCAACATATTACGGTCAGATATCTCTGACTGTTCATAGCAAGGCTGCCGCTGGCGATTTGGTCGCACAGATTGATATGCCCAGGAGGCAAACTCCCAAGCGACTTCTCGTTCGATTCCGTCACCCCCAGGGCAAGCTGATTCAGTCAGTAACAGTCAATGGAGCTAACTGGACTGACTTCGATACCCGGAAGGAATGGGTAGTGATTGAGAAACCCCTTCAAGGTCATTATACTATTATAGCCCAGTATTGATCCGAGGATAAACTTATGAAGATTCCTGTTTTGCTTTCAGCAATCATCCTTTTATTGCCATTAGTTGCCCGTTCTCAGGAGAAAACAGTGCAAGTAACGGTATTTGCAGAAAATAGATTAGGGCCTCTTGAGATTGACCGCATGGCACTTGGCCAGGGAGGGCTGTCGGACGAGCCTATGTGGCAGGACCGCATCGCTGAGATTCGTGCCTTGCGGCCAAGACTTATTCGTCTATTTATTCAGGAGTATTTTGACTTATTGCCTGAGCGGGGTCGATATCACTTTGATACATTGGACCGCTCGGTTGACACCATCCTAAGGACCGGCGGAAAGCCCCTTATGTGCATCTGCTTCAAACCGCGTGTGCTCTTCCCTGTAATAAATCAGGATATCGTTGAGCCAAACGATTATGACCAATGGGAAAGACTGATTTTCGAACTTGTCCGTCGCTACAAGCAGCGCGGTGCTGGAATTCGGTATTGGGAAATCTCTAATGAACCTGACATTGGTGAAGATGGTGGTTGTCCTTATCGGTTTCGTCCTGAAAGCTACACTCGTTATTATAAGCACACTGTCGAGGCCATTCTGCGGGCAGACCCTGAGGCGCGCGTTGGGGGACCAGCATTGGCAAATGTGCGTTCGCCTATTCTGCCCGAACTGCTCGAGTTCTGTGGAAAAGAAAAAGTGCCTCTGCATTTTGTCTCCTGGCACATTTACAGCAGCAGTCCACTGCAGATTCGCGGGACAATCAATTATGCCAGGGACCTTTTGAAGAAACATCCAGATATCGGGGTAGAGACCGTTCTCGATGAATGGAATATGGATTTATCCAATCCTCCGAAGGACACGCGCTTTCAGCCGTGTTTCGTTGCGGAGGTCATTTGGCAGATGAAAGAGGCCGGACTGAACTACTCTTGCTACTATCATATTCGAGATTATCACGTTTCGTTCGAACCATTTGCGAAGTTTATGTCACCCGGTGGGACAGCGTTTATGTTCAAGTGGTGGAATCGCAGACCACAATATGATGGTCTGTTTGACTACCAAAACACGATACGTCCAACGTACTTCACGTTCAAATTGTTGTCTCGTCTAACGGGCGAGCGTTTGCATCTTATTTCAGATGCCGAAACGGTCCATGGACTGGCAAGCTGGGACGAGAAGTTGCAATTGTATAACGTGCTTATCTGGAATTTCTCACTGTCATCCGTGCAAGTCAATTTAGTCTTGACTAATCCACCAGGCAATCTTCTGGCGAGGCCAATTGTTCTGGATGCCGCAACAACCGGCAATGACGAAAACTCCCGACTCATATCCGAGAGTCCGGTTGAGCTGGAGCGCGACAAAGCCCGCCTCACAGTTCCGCTAGACCCTTATGGTATCAGATTCTGGTCAATTGAGCGGCGAAGCTGAAATGAGTAGGGCTGTCACAAAATAGTATTGTAAATGAGATTCATACTCTTTGCGAGGTGAATAAGATGAGGCTCAGGTGTGCAGCTTGCCTTGTTGTGTCAGGTATGATGCTGGTTGCTGTCTTGGCCAATGGACAGAAACAAAGTTCTCCTGCGTCTATAAGTGAAGATGAAGCAGTAAGACGCCTGTCCGAAGAGGTGTGTTACAAGGGCTGGATTGTGTTCTGCGCCCGTTCGGACAAGGGCGATTGGGACTTGTTTTTATGCCGGCCGGATGGGTCTAGTCTGCACAATATCACCAATACAACTCAATACAATGAGGCGGCACCACTGTTCTCTCGTGATGGTCGAACACTACTTTATCGACGATTACCGCGAGAAGAACAAATAGACGGCAACCACTACGGAACACAGGGTCGGCTTGTCTTTGCCAATAGTGACGAGACGAGCACAGAAGTTTTCGGCGAGAACGGCCAGTATCCCTGGGCAAGTTGGAGCCCGGATGGCAAACAACTCGTATGCCTTTCAATTAAGGAAATCTTTTTCGTTGACATCACGAGCCGACAAGTAATCCGAAGACTGGAACGGAAAGGTTTCTTTCAACAATTAACTTTGTCACCGGATGGGAGATGGCTAAGTGGTGTGGCTAATTCCTTTGGCACGGGTTGGAGTGTCGCTCGTATAGACGTAGTAACGGGGGCAGCAAATGCAGTAAGCCAGGTGGACTGCTGCACGCCCGATTGGTTTCCGGACAGTAATCATCTTATATTCTCTAACCGACCGCAGGGGCAGAAGGCAAATAACGGTTACGGATGGACGCAACTATGGATGGCTGACGCTGAAGGAAAGTCACGTTGGCTGGTCTACGGCGAGGAAGGACGGCACGTTTATGGTGGTAACGTCTCGCCAGATGGTAAGTATGTGGTATTTACCGGTAACATGCAGGAAAATGGTGACACAAGTAACACCGGGGCTCCAATGGCCCTGATGCGTTTAGCGGATGCGCCCATTATTGGAGGAGAAAGCAGCGAGTTGCGATCATCTCACCAGGAAGCAAAAAGTGGTCCTTTACTGGTGCTGCCGGTTGGCTGGGAACCGTGCTGGACATTCACAGAGATTGATATCGATAGACCGCTTTGCCAAGCCAAGCAAAACGAGAAGACTCCAAATGCTACAACCGGTATTCAACCGGTTGATAGAGACGAAAAGATAAAAAAGTTGGCTGCTGAAGTGCACGATAAGGGCTGGATTGTCTTCAGCGGTGTGGCTGACAAAGGCAGCTGGGACCTTTTTCTTATGCGTCCCGACGGTTCCGACCGACGACAGATAACCAATACGCCTAAATACAACGAGGCAGGAGCACGTTTCTCACCTGATGAGAGAAAGTTGCTATATTTTCGCCTGCCCGGTATAGAGCAGATAGACAATAACACCTACGCTACGTATGAACTGGTCATTGCCAACTCCGACGGCAGCGATGCCGTAGTCTGCAAAGACGACTTTCACTGGGCCTCATGGGGACCGGATAGCAACCAGATAGCGTGTCTGGACAAAAAGGGAATTCGGATCATCGACCTATTGAGCCAGCGGATTTTACGGGAGATACCACGCCAGGGAATAGTTCAACAGCTTATCTGGTCGCCGGATGGCAAGTGGTTTGTAGGTACTGCTAATGGCTTGGGAGTAGCATGGGCAATTGGGCGTCTGAACGCCGATATAGGCCAGATCAACGCTGTAAGTGAGACGGACCGCTACAACTGTACTCCAGACTGGTTGCCCGATTCACAGCGTATTATCTATACGCGGGGAATTGTTCCCAATGCACCAGACTGGGCACAATTGTGGGTGGCCAACGGTAACGGACAGGAAAAGCGATTACTCTATGCTGAAGAAGGACGTCATATTTACGGTGGCTGCGTCTCACCCGACGGCAAGTACATACTGTTCACCAGGAGTGAGGAAGACCTCGGCAAGGTGGACAATTCGCGCACCAAGATGGCCATTATACGATGGAAGGATACGCCTATGGTAGGTGGGCACAGTGAATCGCTGCATAAAAAATACCCAAGCGCTCGAAGTGGGCCATTACTGGACCTGTCATGGGGCTGGGAGCCACACTGGACCTACAGTGACGTGATTGCGACCCCAAGGTCTGGCTTTGATATGAAAGCGGGTGGAGAGTAAAAGGGCTTAAGTGATGTGCAAACTATACTTTACGACCATTCTGCTGGTGACAGTTGTATCGACGGGTTTGATTTGCTTGTCATGTACCAAAAAGTCTGAACCGACAACAGCAACAGGCGAAGATCCAAATGTGACAACTATGGGCAATATTGAGGTGACAGCTCGACTGATGGAGATACCTGACGGTGCGATCTTCAAGCGAGAACTGTATAACTATGCTACGGTCTTGAAATACAAAGTCCTCAAGGTGCATCGAGGTCAGGTAGATACAGAAATGATTTACGTCGGGCATTACAATCCATTTAAGCCGCGAAGTGAAGCAGCAGACAGGCAAGTTAAGGGCATAGGTGGAAACCTCGAGAGTTTCAGAACCGGGCAGGTGCATAGGTTGGCATTAGAAGTGCCTATCGACGACTACTTCATGGGCGGAATCATCAACAAGTACTTCGGAGAATACAAGGGACCCATCTACTGGGCGGCGTGGACAAACAAGGTTAGGAAATAGCCGTAAAATGAGCTTCGTTTCACACATATTTGTTTTCTATTTCCTGCCGGTTGTTCTTCTATGCTATTATCTAATACCGCGAAATTCCCATTTCTTGCGGAAGGTCTTTCTTCTTGTCGCCAGCTATACCTTCTACGCTTGGCTCAACCCGTGGTTTGTAGTCATTGTCTTTTGCACTACTATCTTTAACTACGTTCTGTCGAAATTCATGGCACACTGCGGCGGCAGGCATAATCGTAGTTTGCTGATGGTATTCTCTGTGACAGTAAATCTGGGGCTGTTGGGCCTCTTCAAATACGCGGTTTTTTTCCAGAACAACTTGAATTATGTGCTAAAACTTTTTGGAGCTGATACCTTTCCGGCGCTAAAAATAGTCCTGCCGGTGGGCATCTCATTCTTTACCTTCAAAATTCTCAGCTACACAATTGATGTCTATCGCGGAATTCCATCGGCCTATTCTTTTCTCGATTTTGCGTGCTATGTTGCCTTCTTTCCCCAGTTGCTGTCGGGGCCGATTCAGCGTTATGGGACAACCGATGCCAAATCCGAGCCTGTGCCAACATTCGTTGAACAACTTAACAAACATAGACACTGCTTGTCCACATTCTCCTATGGTGTGGCACTGTTTATCCTTGGTTTTGCCAAAAAGGTATTCCTGGCAAACGTTGCAGGAGAAATAGCTGATGCCGTATTTGCCGCTGAAGCACCGGGAACACTGGATGCCTGGTTTGGTGTGGCTGCATACACATTCCAGTTATATTTTGATTTCTCTGCCTATTCCGAGATGGCCATTGGCCTGGGGTCAATGCTGGGCTTCGAGTGTGCCAGAAATTTCAACAGTCCCTATCTGGCTAACAGCATAACCGATTTCTGGAAACGGTGGCATATCTCCCTGTCGAGCTGGTTCAGAGATTACCTTTACATACCGCTGGGTGGTAATCGCAAAGGCATCATCAGGTCATACTTGAATCTAGTTGTGGTGTTTCTGCTTTGTGGGCTGTGGCATGGTGCGAGCTGGACCTTCATCATATGGGGCGTATATCATGGCATCCTTCTGATTTTTGAACGCTTATCAGGTAAAAAGACCTTTTATTCGTACCTGCCTAAAACCATGCAGATATGTGCTACTTTTGTCCTTGTCACAGTAGGGTGGGTCTTTTTCCGCTCGCCTACTATAGCCAGTGCCTGGAGACTTCTGTCAGTTATGTTTACGGCTTCACCGCCGCAAGGTGGCTCAATTCTTCTGGGCGCTGTTATATATACCCCGGCCTATTTGGTCACAATGGCCATATGTTTGGTACTCGCTTTCCAACCAATACAGGCCCTTGATTGGGCTAAGAGGATAACTTGGTCGAAGGCCTTGATATTGGTCATACTGTTCTGTCTGTCTCTGATGACAATGTTCACCCAAACATTTACATCTTTTCTATATTTTCAGTTTTAGGGCCGATAGCATGTCTGGCAGACAAGGCAAACAGATATTCTTAACAGCAGCTTTTGCTGCGGTAATTTGCAGCGCAGGCCTCAGTCAGCTCATTTTAGAGTTGATTGGAAGACAAACACCACAAGTTGCTGAACTGTTTATGCAGAAACCTACCAAGGCCAACTTCAGAGCGTTTGAAAAAGACCTTCAGGACAACTGCTGGCTGACAAAAAGATTGCGGCCGTGGATGCAATATGCTCAATTCATATTCTTTAGGGAATTGGGCGATAAAGCAATTGTAGGGCGTTCCGGCTGGCTTTTCTATAAAACCGACATTCAATACATAATCGAACCCATGCCCGAAACAAACAGCAGTCAGGGGGATATTTTTCCCGCGATAGTGTCATTTCATGACCAATTGGCCAAACGTGGTATAAAATTGCTGCTGGTACCTGTGCCTGACAAGGCAAGTGTGTATCCCGATATGCTCGCCAGTCGTGCAAGTCTGATAGAACATCCTGTCAATTCCAAAACTCTTGGAATTATCTGGCGGCTCCAGCAGGCCGGGGTCGAGGTAGTAGATCTTTTTGCAGTTTTTGAACTAGCCCGTACCGGCTTATCCCCTGCCGATGGCACCACGTACTATCTACTACAAGACAGTCATTGGTCACCAGAGGGTATGCGGCTTGCCGCAAAAACAGTTGGCCAAAGAATCCTCGACTTGGGCTGGGTTCAAAAGGGACAGGTTGAATACATTTTGAAACAGGTGACTATAAAGCGGTATGGGGATATCCTCAAGATGATCCAGGTACCACTGATTGAACAGCAGTTTGAACAGGAGCATATCGATTGCACCCAGGTAATCAATCCTATAATCAATCGGCCCTATCAAACAGACCCTAATTCTGAAGTTCTTATACTCGGGGACAGTTTCCTTCGTATATACAGCCGAGACGAACCAGGTGATGGTGGTTTTGTGGAGCATCTGGCGCACGAGCTTGGATCCGCTATCTCCTCTATTGTGAATGACGGAGGTGCTTCGACCTTAGTAAGGCAGCAGCTCAGCCGCAATCCTGGTCTTTTAACCAATAAGAAAGTTGTTGTATGGGAATTTGTGGAACGGGACATACGTTTTGGAACTGAAGGTTGGCAATATGTTCCCTTACCTTAAGTAACATTAGTGTAAATAAATAAGGTATAGGAAACTTTCTGTCCCTGTTGTAAAGGGCGGAGTAAAACCGCGGCGGATTTCGATCCCTGATAATCATCAATTTGAGACAACTGACCAACGTCAATTATTTTTCCCCTCTTTGTTTCCTGCTTGGCCTGCTAATTTGGAACATTCGGTGTCGTTGCCGCTGGTTAAAAAACACACAACAGATTTCTTGGCTGTATCATCGCGCACAGGATGGATTTGAACGCTCGATACCTTTGGGGCACAGGATTTTCCGAACAAATTGTAAAGGCTTGAAATTATTTAAGCACAGCGAGTAGGCGTGAAGCTCTCTCACCGTTCATCTCGAAGATATGACAATGGTGCGTAATGAGATCCAGCCAGTCAACCCAACAACGAAAGGCTACAATGCAGAGACGTCGCTTCATCAGGAGAGGCTTGATGACCGCGTACAGTCCTGAGTCGAACCCCGTGGAACGGCTTTGGGCGTATTTGAAGAGCCACTACCTGAGCAATCGAATCTATGCTCATTATAAACACCTGTTCCACAAAACGACAAAAGCATGGAATCAATTGACCGAAGAACAATTCAAGTCCATCTGCAACGTTACATGGATACAGCATGAGAATTAATTAGAAACCATATAAGTTTATGGATAACGGTAACGGTACAATCCAAACCAGCGTTTGCTGCCGGTTTGTGGTGCGACAACACGCAAAAGGCTTTTTTGGCCGAGATTAAGCATCTTCCCTGGCAGCGTCAAGGTCATGACTCCAGAACTGTCAATCAGGATAGTATCCATGGATTTATATTTCAAAATGATTTGACCGCTTTCGTTTTTCCAGAGTGTATCCTTGTCGGTCACACCGAAACTTAATAGCTTTTTGTCATTGAGATACAAATCAAATTGAGCCTCCGGTTCGGTAATCCAGCCTAAGGCGGCGATCCATTTGAATGCATATGGTTTATTGATGTCTATATCAACAGGAACAGTTTGTGTGAGCCATGCCACCTCAGTTTCCCCGCTGGAAAAACGAGCCACATCCATAGGCAAAGAACCAAGAAATGATGCATAAGAGGATGCGTGATGAAACTGTTTAACGGTTTCGGACCATCCGTTAAGGTTATCAAGTAATTCCGCAGCGTCTTTCCATTTATTCTGTGCCGTTGCCAGATCAATATACCCTTGAGGATTAAAATAGGGGGAACGAACATATTGAATAAATTGATGGAGTAAATATATGGATTCAGGATTATCGGTAAGCAGATTGAGGCCTGAAGCGAGAAGTCTCCCGTTGCCAGCCTTGGCCTGAAATACATGGGCCAAATACCCCTGATTACCATGTCCGACCATTATTTTTTCCACCTCTTTGAATTCGTCGTCACTACATTTGATGGAGCTGTTAATTAAACGGAAGAAAAGGTGATTAAGGTATCCGTCATGAGGGAAGTCGCCGAAGGCCAGGTGGTCGGCTATGGCAGTCCCAGTCTGGGCATTGATGTCCCACCAGCCGAGTTTAAAACCTGGTGTTGGGCCAAAAAGACGCAGCAATATAACCGCTTTACCTTTTTCAAGGGCCTCCAGTGTCGAACCGTCGAGTCGATCAGTCAAGATGATATCTGGGGCATTCGTAATTGATTTATCCAGCTTGGTTAAGCCGGGATATTGGTCAATCAGGGCCTTATAGACATTCTCAGTAGCCGCCAATCCCTTTACGAAGTCTCGATCAATTTGGATACGCGGGAACATCCAGATTTCCCAGGAATTGAGAATATCGGTACCTTCGAGGGTGGCGGTAAGCTTGGCGTTGACAGGTTTTTTTATATTTGGAATTTTATAAGAAGTCGAACCGATGTATTTAACATCGCCCACATTGGCCTTAACGTTTTTTATGCTACCGTAACCCAAAATGTCATTCGAGCTTTGCAGGGTCCAGGTGAAATCAGCATTAGATAAAGGCGTTTCGTTAAAATGCGAAATCCACCAATCAACTTTAAGCTCATCTCCCTCGGCCAGGATTCTCTGCTCTGCACCAATCGGGCGGTTTTCATGCGCCGCTAATAAAGCCGTTGGTCGGTTGAATTCCCGAAAATATAGTGGAGTGGTTTTCTTGACATGCCAGAATTGATCCAGCAGACCTTGATCACTAAAGAAGTCCACATCCATCATAGTCCAATAGATATACCCATCACATACCGGATCTAAGCGGGCGCTTTCCAATCCTTCTTTTTGCCAGAGTCTTTGTAAATAGCGTCCGCTGTCAAGAATATCTTCGCCCCATTTGACTGACAGACAGGATTCCTGCAGTTCTTTCAAAAACCGTTGGGCTGGTAAGGGAGGCATTTGAGCACCAAAATATTTCCAAGCTGTGCGCGGGTCGCGGTCTATGGCCAGATTCATATATTCATGAGCGAAGAAGGGCATGGAGTCATCCATGGTACCGGGGACCCAGATTGAGACCGGACCGGTGCGGAAGTCGGAGTTATCCGGGGTAGATTGTCCACCATCCTGATGCAAAAACAAACGGGTGGGATCAAGCTGTTTGGCGAGGGCATAAATTTCCTTGTCAATAGGCGAGCCAAGGTGGCCTTCATTACCGGTGCAGTAGGTGGATAAGGAGACATATCGGCGGTAATGAGTGACCAATTCTTTCAGGTCCTCTTTTGGCCTGAACCAGCCTTCGGCGCCGGCTGAAGGTCGGGAACCATAATAAGGCAATTCTGGCTGAACCATAATACCCATTTCATCCGCGGCTTCATAAAATTCTGGTATCTCACAATGGGTGTGATGGCGGACATAATTAAAGCCGAAGGAACGAGCCAGTTTAAGATGCTCCTTATGATAATCCTTCGAAGCGGGAGAACATATGGTCCATGGATATACCCAGTCGTCTCCATAGCCACGAACGAAGTATTTTTGATTATTCAAATAAAAATTGCCATTACGTTTTTCCCATTTGCGGACGCCGAAACGTTCGACCCATCCATCAATCTCCCGGCCGTTAACTCTTAGGGTAATGTCTGCCCGATATAAACCGGGATGTTCCGGAGACCATGAGTAAAATGGATTTAAGGATGCATTCAAAACAACATCTTGAGTTTGACTGCTGTCAAGCGAAATACTTTTCGTAGCCCGACCGGCAACAATCCCATCAAGTGTTGATATTTGTACCTGCACTTCCGCGGAAGCGTTGGTTGAGTTGGTGGAGCGAATTTTAACATTTACGGCGGCGGATTTGCGGTCCAGATCTCCCTCCACATAAGCATAATCAACTAGAATTGGAGGTGTGGCGTCAATCTCGACGCTTCGATATAAACCACCGAAACGATGCAGCCAGCCAAATAGACCCTTGCCGCTGGGTACATCATTACGGATTTTGACGACGACGATGACTTTGCGATCGGCGGGATTAATAAGGTCGGTAATACGATATTTATAGGTGCCGCAATAACAGGCATCATGGTTTAAAAAAGTGCCATTGACCCAGATCCAACCTTGGGCGTGTACTCCGCCGATTTTAAGCCAGATTTCCTTGTCGCCCCAGTGGCCGGGCAATACAACTTCCTTCTTATACCATCCAGTTCCCACATATGACCCGCTCAGCGGTCGATTTACCTGTTCCGGAGTTACTGAAACACTTATACCTACTCCACCGACATATTGAGATTCCCAAGACCCGGGAACCTGAATATCGATTTTATTCGGCAACGCAACTTCTGGACTGAACCATTTTTCTTTGTCCCCTTGATTGTGAGGATCCATGGCAAAATTCCAAGAACCATCCAGGCTTATCGTTTGGCGTAAGGTGGATCGGAGGACCGGATTGACGATTGCCGGAATCGCTTCACGTGGCTGGGCGTCAACGCTTTGGACAAAGCATAAACATAAGGCTAAGCACTGAGAAAGTATGTACATCAATATACTCCTAAAGCTATATATATTTGCGATCTTTCGAGCGAGTATTATTATAATTATTTATTATTTAATCACAGCCAACTTCTGGTTTTTTCTTCGAAAACAGCCAAAGAAGCTGCTATCTTTCAATCCTGAACATAAAAAAAAAGCGAAAAATTGATAAACCCCCATTTCTTTCTATTCACAATCCCTAAGATTAAAAATGTCTAACCACAGACCCTGCCAAGCCTACTTCAACGAAACCTTGAGATTTTCTTTGTATTACTGATTCATCTGAGCAAGGCCAAGTATTCGGCAAGGAAAGCGATGGAAGGAACGGCCACTGAACCCTAAGTCAATTACACCGTCTAACTTATTCCTTATATCCGTGACAGGTTTATTAAAAACGGCAAAAACGGTAGACCCATCAAGTTCTATCTGTGAGATGTAAAGCAAACTATCCTTTCTGAATCTTTATTCGATTGTAGATAATTGTACATAGGCACAAGTTAATATAAATCTGCTTGTGGGAATAGAAGCAATTTAACGGGAAAGCATAAATTGTGCGCTGCGTAATGCCCTTACGGTGATGCTGCTCAGGCTATTTCTAAACAATCCGCATAGGCTGGAAGCAGATGACAATCAGGGCTTATTGTAGGTTGTCAGTAATCACCGCACGTTGCCCCTGGATGCGGTCAAGCACCTGCGCAAAATTGTCCGAGATTATATAATCAGTAAGTTCGGCTTTGCCCAAACGTTCCAACAGGATGCCTGCTGAAGTGACGTTCTGTGCCTTGATATGATGGATGCGAAGGCCTGATAACGTTGCGTAGCCAGCAGCGAGGAAGCAAACACCACTGGATAGAGTTTTCGTCCCTGTTTGCAGAGTCAGGCCGTCGATGAACGCATCGTTGCAGTTTTCAATAAGCAGAGCCGGACCGAAATGGACACTATTTCTCACAGCAATATCGCGGATGGACACACCATTACAGTCACTGATTGAAATCGGCGGTTTCCCCGCCGGGTGGTCGAGGACGCGGACATTCTGCAGCGTAACGTTACTTGTATTTGATATCTGGATCGGGGCATTGCAGCTCTGTGCGGTGATGTCATGCAGTGTCAGATTAGAGTGTCCAAGCAGTCGGTTGGCTGTTCGGATTGCGTGAGTACAGTCTATGGCATAGACGTCCTCCACGACCACATTGCTATTGATCTCTCCAGGTTTGCTATGGTCCTGAATATCGACCGCATAGACACTTTTTTCGGCATAGACTTTCCGGACTGTAATGTTGTCCGTGCCATCGCTGACCTCCACCGCACCACGTTTGCTGCTATCGTAGCCCCGGATATTATTAACAAGCACATTCCGGATGCGGTGGCCGTGAACACCACCACCGCTGATAGAGACCACATCACGAATGCATCCTCGGCCCACGATATCTCTCACTATTCCCCCGACGATATCCCGGCCTTCTACCGACGGCCCGTCGATCATAACACCGTCTTTGGAACTGTTGACGAATACGCCACGTTCGACCCTGAATCCACCGCCCCTGATGAGCAGCAGTGCGCAGCGGTCCTTCTGAGGAACGCTATCCCCATTTCCTGTCATCTCGAAATCAGTGATAGCAACACTTTCTGCCTCAACTACCAAGAGTGGTGTTTTTCCTAAACCTTTTGGAAGCTGAGCATTGAGCCCTTGCAGTGTGATAGGCTTTCGTATCGTCAAAGGCGTGGAGAGGATAAGCGGCTGATTTCGATTGCATATTACGAAAGAATTGGGTGGTGCTGAATCGAGTACCTTCTGGAGATCACGTCCATTAACCTCGATAATCATAGGGTGTTTCGCATTTACCGTTGGACTCTCGTCGGATCTTTTGGACAAAGTGGTGCAGCCTGAATTTGCGAAAGCAATCAGGAACAAAGCGACAGCATGCAACATAAAAGCCACATATTGTTCATGAGTTCTCATCAAAAATTTCCTATATTAAACATTTGGCTATGCAACCAATCCTTGCAACTCCACAATAATATCGCAGTCTTCTCCGAATTATAACCACTTGAACCTTGTGATGCACCATTTTGAAGGATTTAGGATTTTCAATTGTAGTGCTCATTGAGCTGTGTAGGCGTAATATCGGTTTTTCATTTAGGCATGCTTTGTATTCCTTATTTCTCAGTTTTTTGGGCTTGAAACATATACAACCGGGCTACAACCATACAACCGATTATCTGCCAATTCAGCATAAATGTGTGTTTTATAAGTTCTGTATTATTAGTCACTTACAAAAAATAAAATATAGTACACCGTTTTATATAACCTATGCACTTTTGCATAGCTATCGCTAAGTTGCGGTAGGAAATCGCAGCCAGAACAGCGGCTGCGATGGAAAAAAGGCAGAACCATAAAGTTCTACCTATGCGATGGAAAGAAAATTATCCTTTCTGCCTCTTTATCGATAGTCAGGCTAAATTTGATATTTTTCAGCATGGGTAAAAACTCATTTCCTTCTTCATCGCAAGAGAGCCATATCTCAAAGTCATCACTAACTTCTTTGGTCAGTTTGGCTAAGATTATTTGTAGATCTGCCACTGTCATTATTTGGTTTTGTTCTATGTTTTTTGGGCTCATATTCTAATCCCCGGTTATTCATCACCAATTTGGTTAATACTTAGCTCCGAGGACAAGAGGTTCAACTGGATGTCACAATCCGCTGGTGAGGCGAATTGATGTCTCTCACTTCTCTTTCTTTACTGTGACAGCTTCAGAACGCTACGGTATGGCCCAATGCATCTTGACCTCGTCTATTACTGAATCAGGTATGCTGTTAGCGGGTGAAAATATGCTCTGTGCATATCTAACCGCTGGACGTGGAAGTGTTGTTTGAAGTCCTGATGCTTGTAACGCCATATTTGAACTGAACATATCAGGTAGCGACAAGGTGGGGTCAGCTCGTTTTCTTAATTGAGTTTGGTACCATTTCTGGATTTGTTCAAAGATTTCCTGCCTCGAATGTTTGATGACCTTAAAGGCAATGTGATAGAGCTCCTCTGCCAGTACCCGACTGTCTGTAAAACCTTGATTATATATGGTAATTCTGATCCGCCCTGTATCTTTATCTATAGAGGCGGAACCGCAGACAACAGCACGCTTACCTTGCCTTATGATATCTTCATACCATCTCTTACCTCTCGATTGAATTGCTATGTCCTCTGATACACAAGGTGAGGTTTCATCAAAGAAGAGTATGACGTTCCTGGTAAGCCAATTAACTCTTTGCATCCGCTCTATTATTGGCAAAAGAGCTTCTGTTTGCTCTGATTGGCCTATCACCGGCATCCTGGGATACTCGATCATCCTTTCTAACCGTTCCTTTTCCTCTTGCCATGTAGGCCAGACCTTATCCGGCTTAGGTATATTCTGCACATTGTAGCCAGATGGATATCCCCAAGTCTTTTCAAACTCCCTGGTATAAGCTTCCTCTGCTTCAGATCGCGTCTTAAAACTGCCTATGAATCGATGCTTTCTATTGACAACAATCTGAGCATGCCAGTGGTCTTTTGGTTTTGGACGATTGTCTTTGAGTATCTTTGCAGCCAAGCCAGGGTCTTGCTCTTGTATCTCTCTCCAGAGCATACGGGCAATCCTTATAGCTATAGCCTTATCTTTAGTGGCTAATCCTTGACTCCTTGTTCTTTTTATAATTTCTGCAGCCAGATTAGGCTTTTGCTGCAGGATTTGTCTCCACTTGCTGAACGCAACTCTTTCAGCAACAGCTCTGTCTTGGGCTGAGAACTTCTCACCTTCCGGCACCAGGCGATGCCGCTTCAATAATCCTGGTATTATCCAGTAATACCTGCTGCCATCCTTGAATATCGTTCCCGGAAACTTTGGTTTGCTTTTAGGGTCAATCAAAGGCCGAGGGTTCATCTTTCTGGCTACAACCCAGTAATAGCGTCCATTGTTGAGGTAGATGGTTCCAGGAACACCATACTTGTTGTTCTGCTTTCCTTGGTTATTCACAGCGGTATTTGTCTTGCTTGCCTCATAGAACGATACACCCTGTGCGGAAGCACGTTTGCCTTCAGCTAACCAGATATGATTCTGGGATTCCCATAGTTGCAGCGAATGGTCATACAGCCACCACCTTGCTTTATCCCACAAGGGTTGCAGCTTGTCTTTATCTGCAGGAAAAAGTTTCTTGTAAACAGCATAGAATGGGTCGATACCTTGACTATTGGCCTGTTCTACTATCTGGTTGTATCTGGCGCTGTCAACATCATCCAGGTTGGAGAGCCTTTTCTGGATGAGCATATCAACAACATCTTCGATTATCTGAAAGGGTATATCACCTGATAGCCGCTTGCTTCCGGTATAACTGCGTAATGCCGGATTACGCCTCCAAAGCTCAGAGAGCCTATCAGCAACACCTTCAGGCAAGCATGTATCTTCCTCTGCCATATCAATAGGAAGTTCTTGGCCCTGGTTATCTGTGGTTATTGGCCAGTTGATGACTCTCTCAGCAGCATACCAGGTCTTTTTGGTTTGTTCAGGTAATCGAGGGTCGGGTGAGATTCCAGGTCTATGTAGTCCCGTAGTTTTTCTGCTGTGATGAAGTGAACAAGTTCCATATAGGCTCCACCTTTTGGCCCGAATAACAAAGCTGCTCCAATTGGGGCATCGTAACTGGCGGCATAGTCCCTGGCAAAAGATACATACCTTGCCCCGCTTGGATTAGAGATACATTGTAAGGCTCTTATATAACCACCATTAAGCAATTCATCTATAAACTTGCGGGTCATCGTGCCTATTACGATGTTATCTGCGTGTGGGTAAAGGATTGACATTGCCGATTTAACCCTTCTGCAAAAGTTCCAAAACCAGGGAGTATTTCTTGTTTGTGGGTCAGTTACATAATGATTTAGTTCAACAATAGCCTTCATTGGTTCTGAGTCGATGCCGTGTAGCTGTGCAGTCTTTTCTTTAAGGTTATTTGTTTGGTCGATGCCGATTGAATAATAGACGTCTCTTGTGATTTGTTGATTATTGGTAAATGGAGTGGTCATTGGGGTGCCCCCTGAAATGTTTCTGATGGCACCTTCTGCACGCCGGGATGTACCATCAGAGTTGCCGTTACTTTTGTGCGCGCAAAAAAAGAGCCCTCAGAACAACCAAGAGCTCTAAAAGATTTCAAGAATTGTCTGCTGTATTAGAACTGGCTAAAAAGCAAAGATGCAGGGATATACAGGCTTAGAAGATTTATTTACGATGCCAAAATCATCAAGGTACGGACCTCTGTTTAGAAAAATGATACATATTGCCACCTTCCTTCTTCATATATCTGTGCAGAACCTCAGGCGCTAATCACTTATTCCAGCATCTTCCGCTTGTTCCTGTTCTTTGTGCATCGTAAGGTATTCAAATGCCTTCTGCAGGGCTAATATGGCCTTGGGAAGGTCATTTAAGCTGAGGCTGTTGGTTCCGTTCCACTGGCCTGTTTTATCTTTGTATCTTACCTCGATGACAACCTTCGGCAGTGGAATTGACTTGCCTGCCTTTTCAATTGTGTTTCTAAAGACCGCTGCTCTAACAGCGCCAACCTTGAAAACAGTTTCTGGTTTTGACATTTTCCGCTTATTCCTCCTATCGATTGGTTATTACCAATCAGTACGATCGTACTAATAGATGGGGCTTTATAAATCTTTTGGCTGATGCGGAATATACAAGGCCAGACGAAGGCTGCTAAAAGCGGAGCATTTTGCGAAGCGTTTTGAGAGCAAGCTTTCGGAATGGCCGCGGTTAAATTAATCAGCATTAGCACGGAAAGCCGCGTGAATTTGCCTCGGAGGTGTTATAATTGTGGCAGTAACAACACGGTGACTTTCGTTACGATTTCTAACAGCATTGGTTTGACAGGATTGGGCATGAAGATATTCACTGTCGGCTACGGAGGCAGGAAGCCTGATGAGTTTATTGCCCTCCTAAGGGAGCATGGCATAAACATTATCGTCGATGTGAGACTGAAACCTGAACACGCATATATGGGAACGTATTCAAAAAGCAAAGACCCGCATAAAGGTATTCAAGGTTTGCTCGAACGAGCGGCCATTCAATACGTGTGGGCTGCTGAACTGGGCAATATGTTTAAAGACTTCGACGATTGGCAAGAGAAATATCGGCGGCACTTGGGTGAAACGGGAGATATTCTCTGTTCGAGATTGTATGACCTGAAAATCCCGTTTTGTTTAATGTGCTGTGAAAAGCGTGCTTCAGGTTGTCATCGCAAACTCATCGCAGATTATCTCGTCAGTAAAGGTTATGAAGTTGAGCATCTGGAATGAGTGTTAAAGCAATAGCTAAGAAGAAAACTTTCTGTATTTTTGGCCTTCTTAAGGAATTCCGCTTTTTCCAAGCCGGAAAAGACCAATTTTGAAAGGCAGTTAAATCCAACATTTCATGGCTGCTTTGATTATCCTGACATTATTTTCTCTCTGAGCATTTTGTCAGAATTGGAAAGCTGCTTTTGATGTATAGATTATTTTGCCTTCAGTAGTTATGAAGACTTTTAAGTATTTAAGCTTTTCGGTTCCTGAAAGTCGTAAAACTGTGCCCAAACACATCTCCAATTGACTCTATGTGCAACGGTTGTATAATTCTACAATGCTGTGAGTTAAGCAGTGACTCCATAGTCTTGGCAAGAAAAAAATAGAGCCACAGGGTCTGAGTGGAAAGTGAACGGCAGAGAAAAAAGACTAATTGTCTCTAAAATTAAGGAGATTATAGTATGACTCCTACACAGCGGCGCTCCAATCCCAAGGGATATTGGAAAGATTGGAAAAATGCAAAGAGGGAAATAAATAAAGCCATCGATGAAAACAAGGGTGAGTTTCCGAACGTGAAAAGACTGAAAGAGATGGGAAGAGGTGACCTTATCTACGCTATCAGAATACACGGAGGTATTCCAGCGGTAAGAGAAAAAATAGGTTATAATGAGAAAATGCAAATCAAATTAGCCAAAGAGCTGGAAAAAATTGTTATGAAAATACGTATGCCGAGCTAGCCCAAGTTCCGCAGTTACCTATCAAAATCCTCATTTTTGAGTCAAAAACAAACAAAGTCTACACTACATTGTTTTCAAGATCTTTTCAGCAAGAGGCAAGTTCGTCGGCAGTACCAGTCCAAGATGATGCAGCAGAATCGCCTGATGTTCAGTTGGTCGACAGATACAACGGCGGCGTATCTCTATGCCTGATCTTGTAGGCAATACAACGTCGACCGCTTTGATCCGGCCTATTTCCTCAAATATTCGCCTTGGTTCATCGCCCAAGCCAGAACCCTTACACATCTGCCCAAATGTCTTCCAAAGAACGTAGGCAAGAAAACATATCAGTATATGAGCCTGTACACGCTCTGACTTTTGATGCCAGACGGGACGTATCTCCAGATCGCTCTTATGGATCCTGAACGCAGCTTCAGCCTCGGTAAGCTGCATATACGCATTCCAAAGCTCCTGGCCGCTCCAGTCAGTAATATTGCTTCGCAGCAGATAATATCCTTCGCTCAATTGTGCCCAGTTCCGCCATGCCTCTACCTTGCGCCACAGAAGTTTTGCTCTGCCATCGGCCCCTTTTATCACATCAGTCTCAAATAACCCTGAAGCACGGCTGTTTCTGCCCAGCAAACTGCCAACACGTTTGGCTATCGTTATCGGATTACACCGCCTTTTCAAACAACTCGTTTCTATCTGACACAATCCATCCTCAATGCGTTTTTCAAACCGCTCGTGGATTGCCTGTTCCTTCTTGCGTCTATCCTCACTGCGACACAGAATGAAAGTCTCATCGCCGCCGGGACTTAAGCAGTGTTTGACTTCAAGACCGTCATATACATTATCCCAATCATCGGATTCAAGCTCGGCGGCAAACTTCTTGAGCATTCCTTTCGTAGTGCCGACAATATAGCGTCTTTTGCCTTCCTTGAGGAAACTGATATTCTCCTCTGAGACCATTCCTCTGTCCATAACCCAGATACGATCGGCTCTGCCGTAGCGGGATTCCATCGTCTCGACAATCTCCTTGACCGTTGTGCAATCATGCCGGTTGCCTGCAAAAATCTCGTATCCCAGCGGCATCCCACATTTTGACACCACAAGCCCTATACAGACCTGCTTGCAGTCAGGGCGATGGTCTCGACTGTAGCCTCGCTTAGCCAGATAATTGCCGTTGGCCTGACCCTCAAAATACGTACTGGTAACATCATACAGCAGAAGATCATATTCCAGGCCAAACAGCTCGCCCAGACGGTTCTTGAGATGAACTTCCAGTGAGTCCTTATGAGGCAGTAATTGATCCAATGCCCGGTATAGCCGGTCGTCATTTATCTTGTCTTGTGTAATGCCAAACAAATCGCTCAGAACCGTATGTCTATACAGGTGCTCGGCAATATGAAGTTCACTGGATGGTTCGCAAAGTCTGCATATAACCAGTATCATTGCCATCGATGACCATTCAATCTCCTCACGGCCGGGCGGAAGCAGTTGCTTGAGCAGGGATTCAATGCCCAGACACTGCAATAACTCCAGAGCAAGCCATGGCCCTCCAAAGTCCACACAACGCTCTACTCGAATTCTGCTGGTGTCCACCTCCACCCACCGTGGTGCAACATCATCGAACAGCCGCCGCTGATACTGCAACCCCTGACTTGTTGCCAATTGCCGTATACCAAGCCGTCCTCGTTCATCCATCTCTCCCAGATAGGAGACGATACGTTGACGTGGACCACGCGAGGTACGGTAAGATTCAATCAATGCCCAGTAGGCGTGACGTTTGCCGTTCTTTTTACGATAACACTGGCGAATAAACATGCCGCTATTATCTGCTGAAACAAAGCAGCTTCAACAGGGTTGGTCTACACTACAACGGGTTTTGAGCATTTTTGAAAGGTTAGTCAGAACTGAAACCGTATCCTTATAACCGTAAACGCCAATAAAATTTTGAAAATATTTTGTCACTTATCCAACTGCGGAAGTTGGGCTAGAGCTCTGCATTGTTTCCTTCGACCACTCAACCCGACAGAATCGTTTTAGCCGAAAAGATATTCTTGGCATACTTTACGAAGATGCAGTAAATCAGGTCCACCTTATCTCTATTCTTCCTACAGCACTGCAAAAAGAAAGGCCGTTGTAGTCTGTGTGGAAACCGAGCGATTTTACAATTTATCAGTAGACTCATAGACTTGCCCATGCTATGGAAAGATTTTTATAGGCTGCTGCTTTCACATTACAATGCAAACGAAACAACTGTACGACCAGCAGCACGTAGCCCTCTTTGCCGGAAGACCGCAACACTCAAAGAAATACGAACACTTCGGCGAAATCATAAGATACCTTACCCAGGACGAGCTCTCCCAGCTTTTCGACAGTATCGACAACTACACACACAAACTGATGTTTGAAGTAATTTACGAACTCGGCTGTCGTGTCGGGGAATTCGTTAGAATTCAGGTAAAGCACTTGAACTTTAGCAGGAGCACTGTTTTCTTCCCAGCAGAAAATACTAAAACAAAGCACGCCAGAATTAGTTATCTACCAAAGGGCTTAACAAACGAAATTAAAAGTATGCTAAAGCAAAAAGAAGTGATGAATAAACGAGGCGACAGAATAAGGATGCCGGAAGCATACCTCTTTCACCCAGGGAAAAGGCGGAATCAGCCGTATACACCAAACCGCATTAGGCAGATTTTTCAGATTTATGTCAATAAAGCCGGCCTACAGCAGGTCTATGGCAAAGATACTCTTGGCAGGAACTTGAAGATGTTTACTGTCCATTCGCTGAGGCATAGCCACATCTTTTTTTACATTGTTGATAAAAAAGTCCCCTTACCAATAGTTCAGAAACAAGTCGGCCATCGGTCTTTAAAGACCACATCAGTGTATTTACAGCCCTCGACTGAGAAAATGGCACAGGCTTATAGACAAGCAAGATTGGATGATAACCAGCCCACAACAGCATAAATGGCAGGAAACAAGAGTTGCCAGAAACCCGACTTTGTCTTTTCTTTAATAGAGACATGAAATACGGCATTTTAACAAATAGTCAACGAGTCATCTGATAGTCGTCCTATAACAAGTTAATGAGGTTTGACATTAAATCATGTTTGACAATCACTTATGAAAACTGGCCGCGAATCAGGCAAACCTGAAGTGAGGTCTTTTCAGGTGTCATCGGTGCGCGCGCACTAGTTCGAATATACTGGCAGGACTGATCTAAAAGATTTTGATAGATTAATCTTATTTGACATTGGGTGTCCCCCAAGGATATTAATCAAAAAGTGAAAGTAGCATGCATAAAGCTAAAGCAGTCTTTAGGTAAAGGCAGATAAATCTCGTAAATTGGCTTGCAGTGGCATAAGCCATCTTGACGATTACCTACAAACTCGAATCACACCCGTCATTGCGTCATTGCGAAACCAAGAGGTTTTTACTTGCCTTCAAAAGTATTATCTGCTATAATTATTTAGCAAGAAGCATTCGCTTTATTATGAAGTAACCCATACCACGGAAGGTATTCCAATCGGCAATGGAATACGGCTTATAATAAATGTGCGCTAAAAGAATGTGAGAAGTGATGAAGAGGTTTCTGATTGTTGTTGCCAGCGTGCTATTCGGCGTCGGTGGTGTTACCAATGCGGACGTGTGGAGGTGGAACGACAACTTTACTGCAGCTTTCGTTGATGCCGAAGGGATAAACAGGCATCCTGGTTCTTCAGAACAAGGCGAGCAATTTGACGGCCAAATGCTCGGCACTTGCGATGTGGTTGGTCCAGGTGTTGACGTTTATTACGAGTTGGTTGATTATGTAGGGGGTCCGGTTGATAATTCGGTCGCAGGACTTGAGGTCTGGAAACCCAACGGTGCTGACTGGCGGGGCCAGGGAGCGACAAGCGGATTAGGCCTTGTTACACAGTGGGGCAAACAGTTGCATATGGATGCTTCCGGTCTGGACTCTCTCGAATTACCGCTGTGGTATAAAAGCGGGCAGGGACCTCTCGATGTGCGTGTTTTCTGCGTAACTGGCACCTCAAGTGGCGATTGGATAGAAACGCAAATGGATTCCGCTGCTGTTACGCTTAACCAGGGCGAATCCGCGATACTGACAGTGGACCTGACGGTTGCGCCTGACCCGACACGTATGGTAAAGGTCGGCGTAGTGATTGAGGCCCACGACAGCACTATGTTGGGCAAAAAGGCGACACTGCACATCGGCTCGGTTCCTGTGGCGACGGTCAAGCTCGATAACTATGGGCCCAACAGTTCATATAGGTGGATGGATGTGGCGGATCAGACATACAGCGTCGCTTTCCAAAATAGCTATACGTATGATGACGCCAACGTGCAGGTTACTTACAATACTGTTGGACAGCAGCTTGTCGGCACGCTGACCGCTACTAATCTTAAGCCCAATTTTGCCTATCAGTTTAAGCTAATTGGTGAATCAACATACAAGCCAGGTGATGCAAACGATGGCTGCAACGAGCTGATAGGTCTTAATGGCCGTTGGTGGGAGCAGGAGTGGACTGGGTCTTCATGGACTGCTGGCTGGAACCTCAATAACAAAGGGGACGGCTCCTCACCCAACCCAAATGACAACACCTATTACGCCAGGCGCAATACTCTGGACAGCGGCAGCCCGACTGGTCTAAATTACAAATATACCGGTTACCGCGTATTCGAGTATTTTATCACTGATGAGAACGGCAACGCCTCACTCAACTATACCGTCAACAACTGTTATCATGTGCTCTTTAAGACCACGCAGGCCACCCCTGGTGCAAATGATGGTCCGGTTGTTACTCGCACATTCAATGTTAATCCCAGCATCCATACCCAATACGATACCGATTATCCTCAACAAACGATCAGCATCTTCGGCGAATGGGAACGCCTGCCCAAGAACGGCGTAGGTCTGCGGCTGGGAGATTATACTTGCTATATGCTCCTTACGGAAGAGTCTTTCCACGGCAGTGGTCTGCAGGGCTGGTGGGCACACGCAATGAAAGGACAGGTGCAGTTCACTGTGGTTTCCTTAGGTCAACCTGTAGTTCCAAATGTTGTTGGTATGACACAGGCAGCTGCCACAACTGCTATTACCGCCGTAGATAATTTGACGGTAGGTACAGTTACTCAGCAATACAGCAACACAGTCGCAGCAGGTCTTGTGATAAGTCAGAATCCTGCGGGTGGTACAGCAGTGCCCACTGGTTCATCAGTCAATCTCGTGGTTTCC
>CAYWXK010000029.1:0-50527 GCA_964462515.1 uncultured Pirellulales bacterium | reverse complement strand
TAGGTGCCGCGTTTTTAAAGCGCCGCCCGCCGCGATTTTGCTCCGCCGTTTACAAAATGTGTAGAAAGTGTTTTATTCTCATCGCATTGTTCTTTATAATAACCAGTGCACCCAGAATTTACGCTTGCTTTGTGAAACCTTGTGCTGAGTTGGGATTAAGTGCCTATTTTGACCAGTCCTTAACAAAATACTATATGAAGGCTGGCGACACAATAGGGCTTTACGGGTTATATTCATACGACGACGATGGTGGCGACCCTAACTTGGGAAACACACATTATATAAAAAGTTTCCATTTCATTTTTGGCGATGGCACCAGCCACTATGAAGCTTATCCTTACCCTGGGTTTGACGGCAATACAGAGCATACATACAACAGCCCAATGCTATACACGGTAAAACTTGATGTTTACGACAATGATGCAGCGGAAGGCGGGCCGCCTGACAAAAATGACGTGGACATTTGGCCGCTTGCTGTCGTCAAGGTGAACCTTAATATAAATGGTGTACCGGATGACAGTAATGAATTAAACCCCGGCGGATTAGTGTCTCTAAATAACGATGACGATAACAATAACGGCATTGAAGATAAAGACGAGGCCCCGGTGAATGGTGAAGACGACCTTGTTGCAATTTCGCTTTCCATTTTACCTGCTAACCTGGATACCGGCGAGATGGAATTGAAAGTGGTGAATGCGACATCAGTGCGAATCTGGAGCAGCGCTGATAAGCAAGGATTGATAATACCGACTGGCGACCCACTGGATTGGTCAAAGAAGTGGCCGGTGCAACAAATGCCGCCGATTCTTTATGTTGAAGGAAACAGTGTCCCGTATGCACGCGAAGTGTTGCTGCAGTTATCCTATATAGTAAACCAGTCGGGATGTATCCACAGCGTTTTAGTCAGGTTTTCTGTCGTAAAGGTGGACATAGACGCCGGTCTAAATGAAATAGATGAGGTCAACCCCGGAAAGTATATTAATGTTAACTGGAATGATGATGACGGTGATGGATGGACGCCCAATGATACACCACCAAACGGAGTCTATGCCGGCGATAAGGATGACTCTGAAATTGTAATTGGCGATAGTGACCTTCGGCTCTTTTCAGTATCCATCAGCCCATATGACCTGCCGTCATATTTTCCTACTACAAAAGTCCGTATCACTTTTCCCGATAAGGTAAAGGTATGGGAAACGAACACTAAAAAGAAACTTTTTGGTCTGTTAAGTTCGGAGTTACCCTCTGGAAGCGAATTTACGATTGAAAATTTACCTACGTTTTGTTATCTTGAAGGGGTCTCCGGCTCCGGAGCCTTTAGAGATGTTGACCTTAAAGCAACGTATGTGCCTTGCGGTTCTAATGACACCGTAAAAGTAACCGTATTTGAGGTAACACTCGATGGCCTATTCGGCTTCGGTCCTCAACAACCACCAGAAGAGAACGATGCGAGGCATAGGTTTTTTCAAGGAAGCTCAGATAAGAATGGTAAAATCAGTTGGGACGATGCAAATGGTGATGGAGAATTAGGTGACCCAGATCCTAATTGTAAATACTTTCACAATTGCATGGAATGTCAGGGTATAGTTAGACCCTCAGGTGTTACAACGGAGGTAAGTTTTGATTTCCATCGAGAGAGACAGTACAGATACTGGTATATTTTTGGGGATGACCTTTGGACATTATATATTGATGAAACAAACAACTGGTATAATGACGACTTGAGAGAAGACGACGAGGACAAAAGTGTCTCATCCCAGGACCACATATATCAAACAGATGGTCCCGGGTTCCATGACCGAGATAGATTAGGGGGTGACTATCTGTTCCTCACATGTGACCTTCGTGAATGGGTCACGGTCGGAATAGACGGAAGCTCGTATCAATGCTCCGACTATTACAAGTGGCACTCTCAAGTATATCTAAAACCTAAGACTCTCATTCATTTGATGAGAGGTAAAACTCAACAAAAATCTGGCGGAGGGTGGATAACAATTCCAAGTAGTCCACCTTATCCACCTCCAGAATAGTAACAAAGGAGAAACTAATGAGTAGATTAATAAGACCGGTATTAATAGTGTCAGTCATTGCTATAGTTTCTTTTGTATTGGGGATATTTGCGTCAGTCCAAATAAATCGACATGATACTATTGAAATGGCGATAGACCTAATATGGAAGCACCAAAAAGAAAGAGACGGGTCGGAAAAGGGAAAAGTTGAGAAGAGACTTTACGGATCGCGTGAACAGGAAGAAGCGGAACGAATCATCCGCGAGAAATGGGCTGATACTATTCGTCAACTAATTAAAATGGCTGCGAAAGATGTAAAACCGTTGTCTCCAAGCGACCCGGAAAATATCAGATATCCATGGCATGACTCAAAACACTTAGCTATACTTTTAATCGGTGATATGCGAGCCAACGAGTCCATACCTGTTTTATTTGACAATCTTGAATACCGGAACCCACGCGAACTCGCGGGGAGCTACTTGGGTATAGGCGGCTTGTATCCTGCGGCTGAGGCGCTTTCTAAAATCGGCATGCCATCGGTTGGGCCGGTGATTGACAAACTCGGTAGATATGGTGAACAAGAAAAAGGTCATAGTATTTGCTGCTGGATTATTAAAGAAATTCTCGGCCCAAGACTGGGGAAAGTCCGACTTGAAATGGCGATTGAAGATACCAAAGACGAGACTGTAAAAAAGAATCTTACAGCAGCACTACCCTATTTTAAAACCGAGAAAGAAAAAGCAACTGAGGAACGCGCCCGGCGAGAGAAAGCCCGTAACCAAGAACCGCCATCAAAAACTGAAAAATAAGAAAAGGCACACAGCCACGGCAAATAGTCTCGTCAGGCTACGGCAGGGCCTTCCCCACTACGGCTCGCGCCTTCGACGGGGCGAGCGCCCTGACAAGTTTCCTCCGGTGGCGGACAAGCAAAAATCCGTAGTTTTTCAGACCTTAGCCATATCACTGAGATATTTCAAAATTGCATCCGCATTGCCTGGATTGTTATAAGAAAAAATATCTGCGTCCAAGATTATGACAGGAGAACCGAAATAAGCTGCTGCTGCACCTTAGATGAGGGTTTTTTGGTAAAGGTTGCCGTCCTGCTCGTAAATACGGTTACATCCGGCCCAAGTGGTCTATATACGGCCGGATTAGACGGGCCGAAAATAGCCAATGTCTTGACACCTGATGCTGCGGCCAGGTGCGTAATACCGCTGTCGTTGCCGATAAAGCCGTCTATGCAGCTTAAAAGCTCCGCTACTTGTATCAAAGACAAGCCTGTTAAACATCTTGCGACACCTTTTATACTTCTAATTGTTGCGTCGCTGAATCTTTCCAGCTCTGCCGGACCCAACAAAAATATTACTTCGGCGCCCTGTGAGATAAGCTCTTTGGCCACAGCTAAAAAATTACTTATGTGCCAGCATTTTTTTTCGCTGCCGCTGCCCGGCTGAATAACAACTACCTTTTCACGCTGGTTCAGACCTATTTCTTTGAGTAATTCTTTGCCCCTCGTTTTATCTGCCTCGGTCATTTTTATTAAACACTCTTTAGACCGGATTGGTCGTGGCTGCAAAAATAAACCGCTTTGCTCAACAAATTGCCGAGTATAAAAGTCGGTTATATGTGCACGGAATCCTTTCGGTGCCTGCAGTGACAAAGTTATCACTTCAGCACTACGGCTGCAATTGACCGTAAAAATCAGGTTTTGCTCGAAGTTGCTGTTTGGCTCGCCAAGAAACGTTGCAATCCAGGTATAGTCTGCAAAAGCGTTTATCAAAGGGTCTCTATCGGCGAGGTCGAACGTCTTTGCTTCAGCAAACAATCGGTGCAATCCCAGTGAATCTATGCACCGAATTCCGTCAACGCAGCTCCTGCCCGGCAAGATGCCGATATGTTCGGTATGGCCGAGTATGTCAACCGCTCCTAATTCCAGATATTCTTTCATAAACTCAGCCAGCGGCAGAGTTAATATGCAATCGCCGATAGCACCAGGCTGCAATATTACGCCCCGCTGTGCCTGTCTCGCTGCCTGCGCACCTTTTTCTCTAAGCAGGCTTAAAATATCTTCTTTTCCCTGCATAATCATCGGACGTTGTAATATTTATCTGGTGTTTAACTTCAATTTGTTGATATTCTTGCCGCAAAGCAATGTGTATTTCCATTTGCCATAATAGTTCATTTACCTGCATTCAGTATAGTATTAGTCGTCTGCTTTGTCAATCCATCCGCCGCCTATAACTCTGCTATATTCTTCTTCCTGGACGTAAAAGGCGGCAAGCTGACCCGGCGTTATCGCAGCAGTCGGCTTATCGAATTCAACAGTGACCCTGTCACCCTGTGGAATGACTGTAGCTGGAGAACCTTTATCGTTGTAACGTATCTTTACTTTCGCAGCAAAAGCAGATGCCGGCTTATCTATAAGCCAGCTTACCCCGCTCGCAAGCAGTTTCCTGTGCATAACCTCTTCTTTTGGGCCCAGCGTAACGGTATTGGTTTCGGCATTGATTTTAACAACATAGTAAGGCTTACCCATCGCTACCCTCAGACCCCGGCGTTGCCCAATGGTAAATCTATGTATGCCGTTATGCTTGCCAAGAATCCTGCCGCTGCTATCGACAATGTTACCTTCGCACACAAGCTCAGGGTAACGACTCTCAAGCACTGCTACATAGTCATCGTCAGGGACAAAGCATATCTCTTGAGATTCTGCTTTATGTTCGGTCCCTAATCCAAACTCAGCAGCCATTTTTCGCGTCTGCTCTTTTGTGTAATCACCCATCGGCAAAATAGTGTGAGCCAATACATTCCTATCAATCATCGCCAGAGCGTAAGATTGGTCTTTGACCGAATCAACGCCGGCATACAAACCTGCTTGTTCATTACGCTTGATGACTCTTGCGTAATGCCCCGTAGCAAAAAACTGCGTCCCATTACGCTGCGCGAAATCCAATAATTTCCCAAATTTAATGAGCCTATTACAAACGACGCAGGGATTAGGCGTTCGGCCTTTCCTATACTCATTGCAGAAATACTCTAATATCTGCTCAAAATCTCCACGGAGGTCGAGCACGTGCAGCTTTATGCCCAATCTCTTGGCGACATCTTCAGCTCCTGCCTGCCCCTGACAGCCGCGCTCGCTTGTAATCATAAACACAGCAGCGCAATCGAAACCAGCCTGAAGCAATAGCGCTGTCGCTGTCGAACTATCCACTCCGCCGCTAAGCGCAACAAATACCTTCTTCCTTTCAACAATCATTTGTTACCCTCGTGAATTGTGTATGCCTCCTCTTTTTTAATTTTTTGTCACTCCTTCGACTTCGCTCAGGATGGTGAGCAACGTCGAACCAAAAGGCACCAAGACACCAAGTCTTTTTAATTTATAAATTCTTTTGTGACTTTGTGTCTTCGTGGCTAATCCATACAAGAACTAACTCTGGGATTGTTCACTTCGTATAGACTTGAAGGATTTTAGTATGAATCTGCCCAGAACCAGCGCCACTACTATCAGTGCTATTAACAGCAGAATACGGTGTCTTTCTGTCCAGGGAGCTATCTTCTGTTCAGCTTCTCGAAACAGCGGATTATCGGTAATATTGCTTAACCTGGCTGATTTTGTTTTAACCTCTAATGGATTAGTAAGCCTGTATTTAATGTCATATTGAGGCATTCCCGCTGATGCCGAACCTGCATAAAGCACAAGCTCGGTATTATCATCAGCGGCAAAAACCACCTCATCTGCTATCATTTTTGCAGATGCTTTTTCTACCTCCACCGGCTCATCGTCATAATTGGCAACTGTAATCTTCAGGTATCTATGAACCCTTCTTCCTGCGTAAACTCGTATAACCAGTTTCTCACACCTGCCCGACGGACAAGCCTCTGGGTAGGCGGGTTTTTCTCCGCCGGGTTCTGCATACCTATAAATTGTGTCACTGACTAATCTCTCCCAGGGGACCTCTACTTCTTCGAATCGTTGCCTGTTGTCTTCGCTGGCAATTTCTACCTTTCGAGTTGCCTGGTCCCGGCCTTCAATCGATACAAACCTGTAGAATGAATCGCTCGTTACTTCAAGCTCGATTTCACTTATCGGCAAATGCTGGTATGTAAGGTCATATACATAGATACTCGACTTATTTTTTTCATCTTCGCTGTGCTCTACGCTGACCATTTCTACCTGCTGACGCTGTGCAATTTTTTCTACAACCTTAAATGTCTTTACTTCCTCTATGGCAGGACTATTGTTCTCATCAGGCATTGGCAAGACAGTAATCCGCAAATATCGGTAATCATTTGTCGGCAAACCAATTTGCTCAAAATGTTTGTCCTGGCCGACTGCAAAAACATACGCTCTTTTTACCAGCGTAAAAAACTCTGTGTTGTCGTTTGAGCCTTCGATTTTGACCATCCGCCTGAAGTTATTTCCCTTTGTGATGACCTCGATGGAATTCTTTACTACTTTCTGACCAAAGTCCAGCGTAACCATCGCCGCATTTTCTGTATTTGTCGAACGGTTTATAACCGACGGTTTATACTGCTGCCTTTCCGTTCGGTCTTGCGGTCTGGCGATTATATATGCGACCTGCTTTCCAGAGTTATCTATTAGTCGAATGTCTCCCAAATCGGGCCTGGCTGCGTTATAGACATCGGGCGTTGGTATTAACCTGCCGTATTTATCAGTCCCGCTCTCAATAGTTACCGTAGCACGGTATTTCCACTTTGCTGAGTCAAACCCGCAAGCAATGCTTACCATACCAAACATAAACGCCGATACCGCTATGGCTGAAATTGTAGATTTTGTCATCTTAACCTCGCAATCACTTACTTTCGCTTCTGTCTATTAACATCGCGTCAAAAAATCCTTTCTTTTTCAGGAATTGATACAGGTAGGACACTCCTACCAGCGTAATGCCGGTCGCTGCAAACGCTGCAATTCGATAGACACTCTTGACCGTGCTTGTATCCAGAACAAAGACTTTAACAAGTAACAATGCGAACAAGCCCAGAGCTACATATCGCAAATCCTTGCTCTTTCTCCAGAACCCTAAAGTCATTAGAGCAGCTCCATATATCGCCCACATCACCGATATATACATATGAGCCAGAAACTTCCAGTTAGGCAGTGGTGCGAGTCGATTGAGCCAATACCAGTAAAGGTAAATTTCCTCTGTCAGCAGAACCCACAGCACGAATATGCCGGCCAGCTCGAACACTGCAGCTAAGTCCCGGTTGTATGTTTGTTCTTTGTCACGTTTCAAAAGCCAGGCCCCCACAAATAGCCCACCGACAAAGACCATAGCTATCCAGAAACCCCCGTTCGCAAAAATAGTAAAGTCTTTCCAATAAACTTCTGAAAATCTCAGCAGGGTATAAATAGACCCAACTGTAGCCAGAGTTGCCGCAACAATCCTTGTCAGGATTCCTTTTGGGCAAATCGGCCTGATTAAAAATAGCAGCGGACACACAGTAAGTATCACAATCATCCCCTCTGTAAAATTCGCTTGCCGAATGGCAAAATTCAATGTATTGGAGACCTTCGATATGTTGTAGTTGCAGTGCCACCACCATTCCATTGTTGCCGCAGCCGCAAGTGTCAAAAACGCTATTGCATAAAGAATCTCTGCAAGCGGCGACCGCAAATTCTCTTCTAAAGATGTGATTTTTCTATATATGATATGACAGACCATAATAGCCGCCGCCACGAAGCACCAGGTGCCAAATGCAGGGTTTAATACCAACTGGAATGCCCCTGTGTGCATTGGCAACTGCTCTATGAGCCTGCCTAAGCTAAGTAATAGCGCAGCTCCTCCGCCTATCTGCGTCCAGATGCTTCGATACCTCAACCCGATTACAGCCAGTATGACACCCTCCACTGCCCAGGCCATCGCGATTGCATACATTTTTAGATAAAGCGGCACGGCAATCGTTACAAAAAATAGGCCAATCACCAGCAAGATAAGTCGCAAATTTATGTCCTCTTTGCATCGTTTGTTCACAATCGCCATTATGGCCAGATGTATCACGCACAATCCGATAGCACAGAAAGCAAGAGCGGTGCGGTATTTATCAAAAAGAATGCGCCACAGATAATAAAACACAATCGCCGCATTTGCCAAGATAAGCAACACATCCTCATTTTGCGCCTTGACCTTCTTTACCAATTCATAGAGCATAGGCAGCACCAGGTAAATGACAAAGAATACGCCAAGCCACGTCAAGGCAATGGGCATTTGCTCCGGCATTCCTTCGGCAATTCTAACCGCTGGACGGTAAAACTTCTCGAACCACAGGATGTACAATATGAATGTCCCGGCAAAGGAAAGAAAATTCACCGCGCGCCATTTGCGGTAATATGCACACAGCATTGCGCCAACGCCTAATATAGAAAGATAAGAAAACAAAGGTATCGGCCGGTTTTCTCCTGTCGAAACTATCACCGGCGTAATAAATCCGCCGAGTAAGGACAAAAACGCAACCACTATTTCATTCAGACTCACTGCATAAAGCATCGCTGCTGCTGTAACAAGTATCGAAAGGACAAAAGCTGCCGCCGGACCAACTAAACCATAGAATCGATAAGCAGAGAAAACTGCCGCATACAGTATCGCAAAGCCCAATGCCGTTACACCCTTGGCAACGATTTCGTATCCGCGTCTGCGTGTTACCTCGCCGACTGCCAGAGCGATAAGCCCTGCTATAGTCGCAATAACTACTCTGCCCAGAGGACCTATCAAGTTATTGTCATACGCATATTTCAAGAAGAATCCCACAGCCACAATTGTTGTAATGACGCCTGCGATAAGCACCCACCGCGTTCCAATCCGCTGCTCAAGGGCACCTGTTTTCAGCGCCGGGATTTTCTTTTCTTTTTCTACGGTAGGTCTCACCGGGATTGTTACGGCCTCTCTGGCAATTTTTGGAGGTTCCGGGGCTTTAGGGATTTCAATCGGTATTGTTATTGGTGGGGCTTTTTGCACCGGTGGTGCTTCAACCTTCATAAGTGGCGGTCTTACAGGTTCTTTCTCCAGCACTAACTTAGGTGCCCCTGCCGCTCGCTCGATAGATATTTGCTTTATCTTGCTCAGTGCGACGATGCCGACAATTAAAGCTATAGGTCCACAGACCAAACTTGCAACAACCAACAGGATTAGAAGGATAAAAAGCGATTCCATTTGCTTTGCCCCTTAAAGCATCCACATTTTTAGATTTTCAGTAATTTTTAACCGGGCTGCCTGCCCGCTCGGACTAATCCTGTGGGTAAATGATTATGCGGTCGTGGATGATGGTTACAAGGTCGTCTTTGCCGTCTCCTGTTACATCCGCAATGCTCATCTCCCGCGGCTCAACTCCAGATTTACCCGCACCTTTGTCGCGGTAGCTTTTCTCCTCGAATATCTTAAAACGCATTGCAGGAATCGGCTTGGTGTTCGAGTCAAGCGTAAGTATTTCAATATGATTGCGCTTGAACTCAACCATTGTAATGTCGGCTTGTCCATCAGAATTGATGTCACCTGCGGCAAGATTGCCATAACTGCCGTCTTTTATCTGTGTCTCGTAGCTGAATTGCTGCTCCAGATTCCGCCGTCCTTCATTGCTCGGCGGCGTTATTAACGCAAACTTCTCCCCATCGAATATTAAAATACTTTTCGACTCACCGCCGGTAAGCGGCTCGAAACACATCTTTAGATGCGCCGCCGCATTCCATCTCCCGACCTCAAGCTCTTTCTCAAACCGGTAGGTTTTGTCTTCCCCGCTTTTAAGTATCTGAAGCCGGCCCTTCTGGCCATCTAATAAAAGTATCGCAGGTCTGTCACCCGAGTCTTTGCCGTCCATGTTAAATGCAGCTACCGCTGATATCTGGTTCTCCATGCTTTTGGCATTATATTGGTCAACAATGCTCCAGCTTTCAGCATTCAAGAAAACCAAGCTCCGCGCAAAATTCTTTTCTGCTATAAGCAGCTCTTTGCCGCTCTTGCCATCCACATCGGCAACGGCAGTCGAACGCAAACTTGCATCTTTAATTAAACTGGCCTGCGCCTTTGGCGAGTCAATGATTTCAAATTCTCTTTTTCGCACCTGCCGAACTAATATCGGAAGCTCGTAGCCGACAAATATAAGAACGTCCTGCAAACCATCCTGGTCGGCGTCGAGCACCTTCAAACCATCAGGATTAGAGGTTAGCTTCTTTAGCTCCAGACTTGTAGTGAGCTTGTCGAATCTAATCGCTCCGACCTCACCGGTCTTCTCGGAACTCCTGGATGTTTTACTCTTGCCTTTCGCCGGATTGGTTTCGTCCTTACCTGCAGCGGCAAGATTATAAATTACTCTAAGGCTCCTAATGTCGTTGGTGTCCCTCGATATGTAAATGCAGTCTATACTTTTGTCGCCATCGATATCCGCAAGCTCCATCGCCAGCGGTTCGCCGACCAACCCGGCAGGCTTGGGAAACGACAATCTATCGTTTTCAAATTCGCTTATTCCAATTATCTTTTCCTTTAAGCTCAAGGCAGCTAATTTAGTCTGTGTCTTGCCATTGTCACTGAAGTCTGCGACGGACAAGCTCGTGATGTCGGTAAGGGCAGGAAATTTTACAGGTTGAGCCAATCCGAGTCCCGCTATCTGCCTGTAGAAGATAAGTTCTGCAGCTCCCGGCTCGCTAATCACCACATCAACTAAACCATCCTTGTCGAAATCGCCGATAGCCAAGTCCCGCTTTGTGCTCCCTTCACCTGAAGTGAGCGGATAAAAAAGAATTGGCCAGTCGCTGTCCTTGCGTTGATCGGCAGCGAATTTATAGCAGATGAGCCGGCCGCTGCCGGCATCGACGGTTAAAATTTCCTCACCATTATCTTCATCAATGTCGTGAAGCTCTAATATATATGGCCTCTCAATCGAAAATTGCACTTGTGGCCCAAACTGCCCTGTCTTCAGACCAAACCGGATATGCAGCGGTTTCTCAGTGTCACTTGTTACAAGTATAAGGTCGTTTATCCCGTCGCCGTTTATATCGCCTACCTCGATACCCAGTAATTGTATTCCTGCGGCATATTTGACAGGTTCTGCTAAAGAGCCATCCTCTTTTTGCAAAATAATATAGACGCAATCACGGCCGGCCAGAGCCAAATCGTCGGCGCCATCGGTATTTAGGTCCGCACACACTAAAGCATTGGAAGTTAGAAGGCCATCATCGATGTTGATTTTTTTCTTGGTTCGCCAGCTTAGTATTTTTGGTTTGCCCGCTTCGGCCTCCCCGGCCTTTTGCAATATCACATACAGCCCTCTCGGCTCACCGTAAAAGGCCAAATCCATCATCTCATCCGAATCCAGGTCGCCGCAAACCAGACTATATACCTTTTCAGAAAGTGCCACAGCCTGCTTATCAAAGCGAGTAGGGGGGGTAATTGTATTTATATCTACGTCGTTAGGGTCAACAGCCACCGCAGTCTCAGCGGGCCCGGCAGATTCTTTTTGAATCAATAGCTCGATTTTGGCCTTAATGTTATTGGCCACCGCAATATCGTTTCGACCGTCCCCATTAAAATCGGCAATCCTTAAGTCTTTTATCCCCCATTCTAACTTAATCATCTCCATCTCGCCGAATCCATAGTATGCCGATATGTCGTTGATGTCACTCTGCTGGCCCCTCGCATCAGCTAAGCCTGCGATTATAAGAGCAACCGTAGTTATAGTTTTTAGCGTGCGCACAGCAAAATCTCCACAAATTGTCCATAGAGTTTATCCGCCAGATATTTGGCGGACTTATCATTATAAACAATATATGCGGTCGGTGCAGAAACATCAATAGTTTTGTTGCAACTGCACTCTCTTTTTGTGGTCAGTTCTTTCGAATCCGAAGTGCGATGTCATCGACATACTGAGGCGAATTCAATGTTCGATTTCCACCGGTATGCTCAAAGGCCTCTTCTTTGTCAATTTTTCCGGTTTTTGTATTAAGCCATTGTGCCCGGTAATCCCCGGCCGGCAATTCCACTACCAGTGCCGCCTCGCTGCCGCCATTGATGTAAATGGCGTAAGAGCGGCCTGCCTCAACCAGCGCACGCACAGTCGCCTTTTGTGGCAGCCCGCCTTTAACGACGGAATTGTCCGGCTTCATCCTGATAAAATCAAAGCCGTTGATAAAATCCTTTAGAATCTCCATCTGTTTTCTAAATACCGTCCCGCCGCCACCCGGCGCGTTGATGTCTGCCACACCATCTTCACGTCCGACCGTAAATGAATAATCGAGATTATCATAGACCCCGCCTCCGGCAATAATGAAATCCCAGCCTTCAAGCCGATATGCTTTTGGCTCGCTGCCCGCAAAGCCTGTCTCATCATCGGCGATTACTCTGTTTAGCCCATAATTCTCAGCGACAGTCGCAGGCGGCTTGGCATAATGGAAGTTGAAAATCGACACATTCGGATTGGGATTGGTTATCTTCTGTCCTTTGTTGGCAATGTTTTGTGCTATCAGGTGTTTTGCCTTAAAACCTGCCTCTGTCTTTACGATTGTAACAGCTATATGATTTTGCCATTCCAGCGTTACTCTCCCAAAATACGGCTCATTGCATATTTCATAATAGACGTTGTCAAAGTCCTTTAGCTCGTCAACTATCTTTCGCACCATTGCTTCCTGCACAGCCGATAGCGTGGGATGCTTGAGCGTATAAACCTCCGTGCGTTCAACCTGGCCAACACCGTTGATATTGTTGGCAGCATTCATCGGACTTAATTTCCACATCGACTCTTCGTAAAATGGACAAAAAAGCACCAGCTCAACTACAACGCCGCACCTGCTCGCCTCACCGACAAAATCACGCAAACGCTCAAAATATGCATTGTCCCATTTCGTCAGGTCAAATTTATTGCCGCCATTAGGATAGCCGGGTTCATCACTGCGGGCCCACGGGCATACAAGATTGTCTTTGGCGGGTGCCAGCGTGTTATTCTGAATACTGAAGGCCCCGAAAGGTTCGCAATAAGCGCCGCTAAACGTCCTTGTCAGATTAAACCTGTGTGACTGAAGCGTCTTAAGATACTTTTTGTACTCGAAGGCTCGGTTGAGAACAGCCCCATAATGCTCGCCGGAAGTTATCAAAATCGTTGGCTTGCCTCGCCACAAAAAATAATGCGGATTGTCCGGATGCAATTGAATCGGTTGAATCGCCTCTGCAAATGCGTTATTAACCAATCCCAATAGCACTACATAAACAAAGCCTTCCACTAAGTGAATTTTCCTTGCCCTGATTAACTGTATTTTGTTTACTTCCTCAAACATATCGATATTCCTCCAAAATTCTCACAAAGCGAAATAATTATTCGTTTTCATAGCAGATGATTTTAGTCTGATTATTTCGCAAATCAACAATTTTGGAGGATTTTTGTTTGAGATTTGAACGGTTATATATCCGATGGTCAGGTTCAGTGTGATGCTCTGTCAAGATAGGAACAACCGGTTTCAATGGACGTTACTTTTGAGCAGACACTTGCGGTCCCATTGCAATTCCCGCAGGCAGAGTCGCCCAATATACGAATTATTGGCCTTAAGAATGCTGTCGATACAAGGAATCAGTTCTTGCTTTCTCAATACAAGGGCCTCTTGTCTGTCATCCTGTTCAGAACCGCTTTGAATATTCTGGGCTATGATGGCGAACTCGGGAGTGGTTTTTTAATAAATCTTCACTGGAATTACCAAGACTATACTTATATAATCACGTGTGTCGTTGAAGATTAGATCTGTTATCAGTAGTAGGATTGTAAACGGACAATAGTCGGAGATTGATGAATAAGGAGAGACGACTCATGTGTACGCATTGCACTCGGCGGAAGTTTATCGGGGCAGGTGCAGTGAGCGGGATGGCGCTGGCGGTGGGGCACTGGGCAGCCGCGAGCGACGCGTCGAGCCCCCCGCCCTCGCCCAACTTAAAGGTCCGCATCTGCGTGGTCATTGCCGGCAAGCCGGAGGGCAGAAGTTGGGGCCTTTCTGAAGCGGATCTCGTGCTTATTAAGAAGCGTCTAACCCAGACCGAGAAAAACCTGGGCAACGTGGAGTTCGTTATCGGCCAGGCGAGCACCGCCGAACAGACCTCCCAGTTGCTGGATAAAGCAGGTCCTGATGCCCCAGTGTTGGCAGTCAGCGCCGATATCTTTGGCTTGAGCAACTTCAATAGTAACAACGCGGTGATGCCAACCATTTTCAAACAGGGACGACCGGTGGCCGTCTTTCATATGCCGATAATCGGTGGACACGACTGGTGTCTGGTGAACCCGTGGCGCGAGGAGGGAAACCCGATCACCTTGTTTAACAGCAGCGACTACGACGACTTGGAACGAGCCGCGTCATTACTCAGGGTAATTCCGCTGTTGAGACGGAGCCGGGTACTCGTCTCTCCGCCATTCAAGGGCACACCCGAGTCCCAAACGCCCGAAAAAGTGAAACAGCGGCTGGGTGTGGAAATGGTGGCCATCGCAGACGGACGTTACGACGAAGTCATGGCCGACGTGGACGAACGCGCCGCCAAAGCAGAAGCCAAGCGGTGGCTTGACGAGGCAGAGGATACTGTCGAGCCGAACCAAGAGGACGTCCTCAAGGCCGCGCGGGCCAGTCTGACCTTGGACCAACTCATCGCTGAGAACCGTGTTGATGGTCTATGTGTTGGAACGTGCATGGGCTGGCTGTCGCGAGGCTTTCCCTGTCTGGGGTTTTCACGCCTGAACGACCGAGGAATCCCCGCTGCCTGCGACGGAGACATGGACTGCCTGCTGACCATGCTGATCTTCCAGCACGCGCTCAACCGGGCTGGTTTCCTGGGCAATGCCGGTGGTGTTGACACCGCCAAGAACGCCTTTCATCTCTCCCACTGCTCGGCCCCACTGAAAATGGAGGGCCCAGCCGGCCCGAAGGCACCCTATCTGCTCCGCCGGCACGCCGAGGTCCGTGGCGGCGCGGTTACTGAGGTCCATTATTGCATCGGGCAAAAAATCACCTTCACCAAATTGGTCCACCTCGATACCCTGCTGATGTTCACCGGCAAGATCATCGAGGTCCCCAAGGTCCCCAAAGGTGAAGAACGAGGCTGCCGGACGGAACTCGTGGCCGAGGTGGACGACGCGGACAGGCTGCTGGCCAATTGGGGCGGCGGCGTGCTCGGCGCCAGCGCCAAGGACTACTATGCCTCTCTGCACCGCGTCGCCTACTACGGCGACCACACCCAGAGCATCCGCCACTTGTCCCACCTGATGGGGCTGAAGGTTGTGCAAGAAGGCTGACGTCCGACCTTAAACTAGACACTGACAACTCTGTGAAGCGTTGGAAACATGTCCGGCTTATCAAATAGGACCTCATGGTTGATGTGTCTGGAATATCATGAGAGGTCCGCATCCAAGACATATTTAGAATCGGCCGATCTATGAAACGAATTGGTTTAGATAAGATAATTTGGAAAAACACGGATTGGATTTAAAGCTATTCGTTGAAAAGTAGTTTTGCTGCTGCCCGACTGACTGACCATGAAAATGATAGTATGAATCAACCTTTAGGTTTACATCTTGAGCCGCCTATGTTGTGACTCAGCTCAGAATAAATATAAAAAAGTTGTTGATTGATTTATCAGTATTAAAACCAATCATCGCGTCGAGTAGACGTAATATAGCTCTCTCATTTAGGCACAGTTTATATTCCATGTTTCTCAGATTTTTGGCGTGGCGCAGCTACAACTTTACTACAACTGCGCAGCCCATTATCCACCAATTCAGCAAAAATGTGTGTTTTGTAAGTGCTTTTATATTAAATGCTTACAAAAAATGAAAAATTGGTAAACATTTTATATAACCTGCGTAACTTCGCTTCCCTGTGATTTTGTGGTTTGTCTATTTAAGTTTGCTTTTTATAGCGTCAAGCTGCTCCTGCGAAACCTCAGCCCCCAGCTCCTGAGCTGTTTGTATATGCTTCCACGCCAGCTCGTAATTTTTCACAAAATAAAACTCGAACGCCAGACCAAGATGTGCATCAGCCATTTGCGGCTCAATCTCGACTGCCTTTAGATATGCAGCCACTGCCTGCTCGTGGTTCTTAATGTTTGAATATGCCGCCCCAAGATTGTAGTGAATCGCCGCTTCATCCGGCTTTATCTGGACAGCTCTTTTATAATGCTCAATAGCTGCACCAAAAATTTTTTGCCTAAAGTATGCATTCCCAAGGTTCACCAGCGCAGCTAACATATCGGGCTTGACCGCAAGAACCTTTTTGTATGCGGCGATTTCATTCTCGACCATCCCTAATTGATTGTAACAAAGAGCCAGTCCGAGATTGGCCTCGACCAGGTTCGGCTTAATCTCCAGCGCCTTTTTATATTCGGTTACTGCCTCTTCGTAATTTCCCATCTGCTCATAAACATCGCCTAACTGGCTGTGACAGCCGGCGTTTTCCCGCTGTATGGCAAGCGCCTGCCTGAGCTGCGTTACTGCCTGCCCGTATCTTTGCTGTTTGCAATATACTATCGCCAGATTCTTATATACATCTATGAAATTCGGGTCCAGCTCCAGCGACCGCATATACTCCATAATCGCATAATTAAACCAGTCCCGCTCAACGTATGCATTACCGAGGTTATTGTGCGCCTTCGGGTCGTTCGGATTGATTTCTATCGCTGCCTGGTATTGATATATTGCATCTGCCACCCGACCTTTTTTAAGGTAAATGTTTCCCAGGTTTGCCCGTGACTCAGATAATGTCGGGTTTATCTCGACGGCTCTGACGAGTGCCAATTCGGCAAGCTCGTTATTGCCGATGTCACTATATACATTGCCAAGATTGTTAAAAAGACACCCTAATGTCTGAATCTTGCTGAGGTTCTTAATATAAATACTATTTTTGTCGCTTTGTGGCACGTTGAATTTTTTTATATAATGCTCATCGGATGCTCCGCCGCCTCTTCCTGTCGTCTCGATATTGAATCTTGTCCGTCCATCGTCATACCTGATAAAAAAGTGCCCCGGCACCACCACTCCGTATAAAGGCAGCCCGAGCCGCTCAGCCAGCGAAAGATAAAGAATTGATAGACTCAGGCAATACCCTCGCTTCTTATCCAGCACCGTGTGCAGGAACAAATCGTTCGGGTCGTCTGCTTCTGAAATCGACTGAAAACCAAGCTCATCAAACAAATACTTGTTTATCACCGGGATAGCTCGAAAGTTTGTCGCCAATCTTTCACGAAGCAATCTCTCACGGATTTCCACAGCCATATCGTCCAGTGCCGCAAGACACCTTCGGCCGTGCACCATATCGCTCCAGTTCTCGGAAACAATTAAAGCAGCCGTTGCAAGGTCAACCTCATCGTCACTTAACCTGAGCACCTGCTCAATCGACCTGGCATACAGACCGGCCTTGCCTTCATTGGCAAGGTCTTCCCCGCTGCAGCACAACTGCGGCCCAAAAATCAAAACACACATTATTAACAGAATAAATCTTTTCATCGCCTTTTCGATTATACCTAATCCATCAAACCAATCGTTATGCCAAATACTGTTAGCCAAAAAGCACCATCTGATTTACGCTCTGCGATAAGTATCTGTTTATACAAATTTTATCGTCAGATTACCTCTCAAGGTTCGCTGTTTTTAGTTGTTACGTTACTTAAAATCAATACCATCCTGCAAATAACTATTGTATAGTTTACGCCGTAAAGTTATTTTATTCGGTGTGAGCTTTTATTGTCGAGAGAAAAACTATGGAAACTCTCAAGTTATTACGTGACTATTTTCCAACAGCGATTTTTACCGGCAAGTGCCTGGTCTTTATAAGTGAGGACTGGCGCGTCGAGCTTACAGAGCATAAAGACAGCGACTTCAGCAAACCCCAGCCGACACCTCCCATCATACGCGTCAGAATCTTCCGCAAGACCATTGATGCCGGATTTATCCCCAGCCATTATGAAGACTTCCAGCTTGCCTCGCTCAATGAGCTGGCTGAGCAGATTGAAAAATACGTCGAATCGGCGATAGGCCGCAACATCAAGGAAAATGTCGAATAATTCAGGCGTGGAAACTTTTTGAATCTTCACAGTCTCGACCTATGCCTAAGCTGAATATTCAGGAGCTCGATAATGGCGTAGTCTTTACAGCCAGGATTATACCTGGCAGCAGCAAAACCGCTCTTTGTGGATTATTTGATGGAATGCTGAAAATTAAGGTTGCAGCACCGCCGCAAAAGGGCAAGGCCAACCAGTGTCTGGTCGAGTTTCTGGCCAGGCAGCTTAGCGTAAAAAAGAATGCCGTCCGCATCGTCTCAGGGCAAACAGCTCGTATCAAACGTCTGCATATTTTAGGTGTTTCGGCTGAAACTTTGTCCATAAAACTCAATCTCAATGAGTCTAAAAGCAGCTAATAAATGGAAACAGTCTTAGACCAGCGCGGACAAAATATAGAGAAACACAGAACAAAAACGCCTGACGGGCTAGACCGGACCTCCCTCAGGTATATGCTCAAGTTAGCGGCCCCGACTGTAATAACCACCACGTCTTTTACCATTATGCAGTTTATTGATAGGGTTATGGTTTCACGTCTTGGCACCGATGCTTTTGCAGCAATTCTGCCCGCCGGTGTCGTCAGTTTCCTTCCTACCAGCTTCGCCGCGGGAACAATGACAAGCCTTACCACCTTTGTCAGTCAAAGTCTCGGCAGAGGCAAAACAGAAGACTGCTCAAAATACCTCTGGCAAATGATATATGTCGGCTTTGTATATTTTATACTTGTGCTGGCAGTTATGTGGCCCACAGCTTCTTGGATATTCAAGGCGATGGGCCAGCCGAACGCCATAATCGGTATGGAAGTAACATACTTTAGAATTATGCTCTACGCCCACATCGTTGCCATTATCAATTATGCAAGCACGCAATTTTTCATCGGCATTCATCGCCCCGTTATCACGCTTTACGCCTCGCTATGCGGCCAGGTGGTTAATGTCGCAGCCAACTATCTTCTCATTTTCGGCAAGTTCGGCTTTCCAAGAATGGAAATTGCCGGTGCAGGCTGGGGGACTTTTATCGGCATCGCCGTCGCAGCTGGCATCAATATGCTTGTATTTTTAACAGGCAGAATGAACAAAACCTTCAGTTCCCGGCGAATATCGAAAATTGAGCTTGGAAAAATTTATGACCTTCTGAAAATCGGGCTTCCCGCAGGATTCAGCCTGACCGCTAACGTTTCGTTTTGGGGGATAATGTTATTGGCTCTGGTAGGAAGATTCGGCAAAGAAGCCCTTGCCGCCACAAGCGCCGCCCTTTCTTATACCAGTATCGCCGTTATGCCGATTGTCGGAATAGGGATGGCTTTAACAGCAGCGGTGGGTAAGACAATCGGTGAGGGCAGAAAAAAGCTGGCAACAAAACAGACCCTTGTGTGCCTGAGGATTGCATTGACTTACATTGGATTTGTAGGTGTCTGCTTCTTGTTGTTTCCAAAAGCCCTGATGGCTTTCTGGTCCTCCGATAGTAAGGTAATTCAGCTCGGTGTTCCTATCTTGATTTGCGCTGCAATATATCAAACCTTCCACGCCACTCGCATAATTTATGATAACTCCTTACGCGGAGCAGGCGATACTATGTGGCCGGCAGTTGTTTCAGCACTAGGTGCAACGGTTGTATTGGGCCTGGGCGGTCTGTTTATAGTTAAGTTTATTCCCTCTCTCGGCGCATTGGGGCCCTGGATTGCCGCCACCTTCAGTATGATTTCGGTAGGCCTGGCCAACCGCTGGAGATTCAAAAGTAAAAAGTGGATGCAGATAGATTTGTTTAAGCAGCCGGCGCCTCCGGTTCCCATCACAGCCCCTCCCATTGGCCAGTAGCTGGGGTTTGTTTAGCCGTCGCTGGCATTTATCCGCCGTAGCGCACGCGAAGGCGGACGGCGACGGTATAGCTACCTGCTATTAGTCTGCCAGTTTTCGAACACGGATGTTTCGAATCGCCGCTTTTGTCCTCCACGAGGCAATACCCAAAGGCTGCGAGGCATCAACCTCAGGCCGAATGCTAATCTTCCGCCCGGTAGTTACCACTTCAACAAGCTTTCCGTCATCGAGCCACGCCTCAATTTTATCATTTGTAACGCGAAGGCGAGCGTAATACCATTTGCCGTTCTCAAATGAAACAACTCGTGTAGTCTCATTATTGGCGGCATCATAGTAATCAATGTTGGATAGACCGCAGACATTGCCGCCCCATCCGCCCAAAATTAGCGAACAGGGATTGGCGCCAACAGGGAACGTCAGGCCGCAGAAAAAGTCACTGCCATCAACCCGCATCGCTTCAAGCGTAATTTCGTAATTCATACGGATAAGCGGCCCCATCCAGTGAACTCCCGTCAGGTCGTTGCCCATCTCCAGTATTATTGAGCCGTCCTTGACATAGACATCGCCCTGACCGCCAAACTCGGTAATCTTCCACTGCCCCAGGCTCTTGCCGTCGAAAAGATTTATTTCCTTCGGACCGTAATATCCCTCCTCTAAAACAAAACTCAGTTTTCGCCACGCATCTATTGAGCGTTTTAGATTCTCGTGCGCATCACCGCCTATGCCGTAACCCTGCAATCCTATAGGCCCCGTATAGCCCGCATCTTTCAGCGCCTTCAAAAATCCGGACATATCGAAAGTGCCGCGGTCGAGCGTCTGAATTAGCTGCTTCCAATCCTTTCCGCCGCTATCCGCACCATTGATTGTAACTACAAATAGATAAGGCATCGCCTCTTTTATTAGCGACTGCATATTTTTCTCATCATCGACCCTCAGCCAGTGACATAGATTAAATGTTACGCCTACGTTCTTTCGGTCAACTTTCTTGGCTACCCGCACCGCATCTTCTACTCGTTCAACCCAGAATGTGTGGTGAGGATAGATCGCCACACGCAGTTTATACTGCGCAGCCATATCTGCAATTTCACGGATAATCTCTACCGCGCGGGCATCGCCATCCTGTGAAGAGGGCTTATGCTTCTGGCTTAAAACAAAAAGCCAGATTATCGTATTACGCCCCTTTAGTATCTCCATCGCTTCTTTTAGTTTCGGGTCATACTTTTGCTGATTTGGGTCGATATTTGCTCCAAGATAAACCGCAAAAAGTCGCAGGCCATTTTTGTCCACCTCCTGCAGCATCTGGGCCAATTGCTCGGTTCCCGCGAACCCAATCCCGATGCCGCCGTATCCCAATTCCTTTAGCATCTGCACCTGCTCGTTTGCGGTCTGATGTTTGTCGTCTTTTGTGCAGGTATCCATCGCAAAAAATGGATTCGGCCCTGCAGGCGCAAGCCAGATATTTCGATATGCCACGGGCCCATGGTCGCCTTGCAGCATCAACGGCCCTCTTGCCTTCTCATCATTGTAAGCGCTCGCCCGTGTAGGCCCGGTAAGCTCAATGTCCTCGTGAACTAACACTGCGTTGTGGATGACCTTTTCAAACCGGGCGTTTGAAATCTTGTGTCCCTCGCTATCAAACCGCGGCGCACGAAATACCACATCGAGCATCTGCCACTCTCCGGGAGCCTTCGAAACGTTGACCCTGGGCGAATGTCCCTCATAACCTTGAGGTGTTCTATTGTCATCCCATCGCTGATAAATACCGCCGCATTCATTACCCGCGTATTCCGATTCTTTTTGCCAACTGTCCAACACCTGGATTTCGTATCGCCCCATAAAATAAACGCCTGAGTTTGACTCCTTCGGCACCATAAATTCAATATGAGCCACACAATCGCCAAATTCCGCCTTGCTGAAAAGATGCGATGTTCGGCCGGTAGGCCCGTTAACGATAACGCCCTTGCCCGGCTTGCTGCTTAACAACTTTTCATTATCAGGATTTTTGAAGACATTGCCGACAATCTGCCATTCGCCTGTGTTGCCTTGCCAGGTTGAAAAGTCATTACTTATTAAATAGACCTTTTCCATCTCGCTGACCGGCGTGCTGTTTGCTCGGGTAGTTGCTGCTGAAGCGAAACATAAAATAACGGCGAGCAATAAGACTATGGTCACTTGTTTTTGAAAACTCATAGTATCTCCTTCAAAATAATAAATTGAAAATAATCAATGGTAAATTCTAAATCTGCCATGGGCTGCGCATCGCTCGCGACAGCATCCTGTTGGCCTCCTGGTCGCCGATAAATTCTTCCTTCGCCGGGTCCCACCTAAGTTTTCTGCCCAGCAGCATTGAGATATTCCCGATATGCGCGATTGTAAAGCATCGCTGCCCGATTTCAGGTGGGAAGTAACATTCCTTACGCGACTTCACGCAGTCAAGGAAGTTACGCTGCTCTCCTGCCTGGCACGTGTATAAATGAATTTCATTTGGCCCAATCACCGAATCAAGGATAGATTTTGGGTTGGCTTCGAGCGGTGCACGCCAGCCTCGATTTCCAATCCATCCCTCAGTTCCTTCAAATCTCAGGCTCGGCGTGCCGGACGTAACAATCAACTGCACACCGCTGACATATTTATATTCAATCTTGAATTCCTTAGCCGTATTGTAAAGCCCGTCCTTGCAGAACACGCCCTTGCCCTCGACTTCGACAGGCCCGGTATATTCCGCGTCATTTCCCCATTGTGCTCCGTCTAATAGATGTGCACCCCAGTCGGTCAACATCCCGCCCGAATAGTCAAAAATCCAGCGGAAGTTCCAGTGACATCGGTCCTTGTTATAAGGCGCCCACGGTGCCGGTCCAAGCCACATATCATAATCCAGCTCCTTCGGCACGGGCATAGGCGCAGGGTCGCCCGGCGTATTTGGACCGCTCGGCAGCTCCACGCGTATTGTATGCACTTTGCCTATCCGTCCGTTGCGAACCAGCTCACACATCCTGTGATATTCATAAACAGCCCGGTCTTCCGTTGACCATTGAAAAACGCGCGAATACCGTTTCATAGTGTCAACTAAAGCACGGCCTTCCCGAACCGTTAATGTCGGCTTCTCGCACTCCACGTCTTTGCCCGCCTTCGCAGCAGCTATCGCAATCGGAACGTGCCAGTGGTCGGGTGTCGAAATCATCACTGCATTGATATCGTCCCTCGCCAATACTTCACGAAAATCCTTGTATGTAGCGCAATCGTTGTTGCCGTATTTCCGGTTGACCATATCCTTGGCAATGTTGAGGTTATTGCTGTCAGCGTCGCAGACAGCAACCGCCTGGGCGTCTGCATTGCCGAGAAAGTTCGACAGGTTGACTGCTCTGCCGTGGTCGCCCACACCGATAAAGCCCACAGTTATCCGGTTACTGGCAGAAACGCTCCCATCCTTACCGAGTGCCGATGCTGAAATAAAATAAGGAAATGCAACTGTCCCTGCGGCAGCAACTGTGATCTTTTTCAAAAAGGCTCGGCGTGTGATATGCTGCTCGTTACTCATAGCACGACCTCCGGTTATATATAGTCGATTCGCTTTCTCAAAATGAAAGCAGGCACTGCCAGATATACACGTATCCCAATGCGTCTATGTCTTCCCACACCTTACGAACAAGCTCTTTATCTCCCGAAATCTTCGGCAATTCTTTTTGCTTTTCTTCCCAGGGAATACAAACGCCCGGCTTTCTTTTTTGTTTCTTCTGCTTAGCCATTATAAAACTCTGCTCCGATACAATAATCAATAATCAATTGCTCAGTAAACTCCGTATTCGCGGGTGAACTCCGTCATAGCTTTTATATTTTCAACCTTGGCATCATCCTGAACGATGGCGCTGGCATCCATAATGTAGCCCCCGTCGCCGGCCACACCATCGATGACCTTCTTGCAATAGTCCCGCACTTCCTGCGGCGTGCCAAAACTCAACAGAAAATTCGGAATCCCGCCGCTTATGCAGAACTTTTCTCCGAGCACCTTATGAACTTCAAAAATGTCCGCATGGTCAACATGATAGACGATACTTTTCTCCGGCAGCTCGGCAAATGCCTTCAGGTGCGCGTTCCAGTTGCCCTCCGCGTAGAACAAAACCTGATGGCCTTGTGACCAGATTTCCTCAATAATCGGCTTCAATGTCGGCCAGTAAAATTTATTGAAATGCTCCATAGAGACAAACGGAACACATCCTCGATGCATCCAGAATCCAATCGGTATATTTTTATCAGGGTCTGCCCCGGAAAGCGCCACATGTGCAAGGTGCGGCATCAATGCCTCACAGGCAGCCAAGACTTTATTTGGCCTCTCGTAAAGGTCCGTAAGCAAACCAAGGTAGCCGCGCAGCTTATCAGCCAGAATGTCAAACGGCGCCTTGAGAATGCCTGCGATAGCCGAGACAGTCCCTGACTCTTTTTGCAATAGTTCAATCTGCCTGCCGAACGAATTAAAATATGACAGCATCGCCATCCCGCCTTTCAGGAAAGACAGATTGTTGCGAAACGACGTCGGCTGCCCCATCGGACTGACGTCCGCCGAGACACGCGGCAGCCAGACGTTAAACAAAAATCCTGTCGGGTCCTCAATGAGCTGGTCGTATTCATCCGGTTTCATAAACGCACGGTCCTCAGGCGGCTCAAGATATTGAAATCCGACATCCGGCGAAATATCAATTCCCGGCACCGCATAATACTTTAGCCCGATGGCCTGCGTCAGCCCGGTCCAAACATAGACCATATTGGCAACCACAGCATCCCAATCAAAGTCCGCTGCGCATTTACGGGCTGCTATAAACGCCTTCTCGAAATCATGCGTTACCTCCTGGCAGGTGTAACCGGCATATTTAGCAGTAAATTCCGCCACGAAAGGACGAATCGGTATCATATCAGGCTTCTCATTTCGCATCGCCGTAACATACCGTTTCATCCTTTGGGCATACAGCTTTTCCATATCAGCCATCTTGTTCTGCTCCTTGTTCTGGCATCATCTTATTTTCTTACTACCAAAAAAATATCCTAATCACCTACAGGCGTCAAGAGTAGTCTCCTCCGGCAAATTACTCATCGAGTCCGAGGATTTCGGCAGGTAAATCTTGCCGCTTTAGCTGGCACTTGACCGCTCCTTTGCTTTCAAGATTATGTGCCTTCAAAACGCTTTTCTGGTCTGTAGGCAATAGTGCCGCGAACTGGCCGTCAGATAGTTTCACCTTTAGCGCATAACCTCCGTCGATACGCTCCAGGACAGCTTCGGATGGGATTTGCCCACCGGCCCTGTGCGGCCAATAAAGAGTTACAAACTCCATCTGCTTTGCTTTCTGTGGTGTAGCTGCCGTCAGGTGCCATTCGCGCAGCTTGATACGCGGACGTGGATTGGGGTCATACTGGTCGGTCTGCGTAAAACTTAATCCCTGTGGCGTCAAAAAATCAATGTCACAGACTACATCGTTGTTTTGAACGCGAATACTGTGCTGGTCTTTGACATCAATCTTATTGACGGCGTGCAGCCAGTACTCAAACGTAGATGGCTCTTTGGCCTCCAAACGGTCGTAAATAACCACAAGTTCCGGCTTGACGAAAATGATGGCCCTGGTAAATCGTTCGAGGATTGTATCCTCATAAGCCTGGCCTGCTTCGCCAACAACAATGTCCATATTTGGTGTAGTTTTGAAGCCGATTATCTTTCCCGTTGCCTCCGCAGTGCGTTTCCGCTGACCCTTGCCGTTGACCGTGATGTTATTCACTGAGCGCGTGCTCCATACCCAATTGCGGTGGTGCTCACTGCCATAGAGGTCATAATAGCCGCTTCGGACAAGCAGTCGCTGGCCATACGCCCACAGCACAAACGAATTGTTCGCCTCATTGCCGTGTGATTGAGTCCCGAAAGGACTGGACTTAAAAATAACTTGCACATCCTCTTTCGCATCTTTGAGTGTCGTATTGAGATAGACCTGTCCGGTGCCCCTAAACAGGCGTGATGTGGATAGGTCATCGGGTGCTTTTGGTTGCACTTTCGGCAAAGTGCCGCGAATAAAGCCGATATAGCCTGTTGTCGGCTTCGGGCCGCCCATCTGTTCGACATACCACTGCCAGTGTCCGTTGCCGGCCTGGGCCGCCAATTCGCTCATCAGTTGAACATTCGCCGAAGCACCCCGTTGTGCTGCCCCATCGCCAAAACCTCCGTCGAGCTTGCCCGGCGGCATCAAATACATCGCATAGTAACCGACCCTGGCAAAGTATGGCTTGTCATACACATTTATCTTCATTGCCTCCCGCATTACATCCGCCCAGAAGGTGAATCGGCCGATGTAGCTGCTCCAGTAGCTGGAGCCTTCGTGCCAGCCGCCATCTTCATCGCTCCAGACAGGATACACGTTGAAAAAAACATTCGCTGCAAACCAGACCCAGTCATCAGCACCTTCGACCTCGCCTAAAAATGCAATGCCGACTTCGCCCAGCTTGTGCCAGGCCCGATTGGAATGGCTCGAATAAGGCTGCCATAAATGACGCGGGCAAAGATGATTGTACATCTCTTCGCCGCGCACCTTCATCACGTCCCGGCAGATTTTCTTCTCCTCTTCTGTCAGCATATCGTTAACGAAGGTATATGTGCGCGAAAAGTAATATGCGTATGGCATACCCGCCTCATCGTTATAGCGGTAACCTGTGCTGCCAACGGGGTCCCACTTTGCGCATTCCAGCAGAATCTGTTTGGCCTCCTGACCATATTTTTCCTGTCCGCCCAATAGTCGTGTAAATGCCAATGTTGCCGCGCCATTTAACGCCTTGATTGTATATTCGCGGTTGCCCCACCACATTCCGCGCCATTCCTCACTGAGCTGTTGCATCCCCTGTGGATATTTCGGCGGCTCCTTGGTGGGAGGCGGATTAGCCAGAATATCCTCGCATTCCTTCAATAGTTTCTCATACTCATTTTTCAATTCTCCCTGCGCCAGTTTACGCAATCTCTGCAGGTTCTCCGGGCGAACAAAAAGCCGTGGATGTGTCTTCGGTATCCGTGAAAGCAATTCCTCTCTTGGCGGTAGCGGCATAGCTGTTGCGTTGTCGGCAATCTTGAAGGTTCTTGGCTGGCTCCAGTTTGTATATTGTCCTTTTGCATCCTTCCCCCGATAACGCCAAACGTATGTCCCCGGCTTAAAGACCCTAGGCGGACAGTGAACGTTAAACTCAAGATTTTCTGCCCGGTATTCAACGTCCTTAAAGTCCCTGTCTCTGGCGCACATAAGCTCCCACCGCAGATTTCTTTGAGGCCGCCAGCTAAAACTTGGTGGATTAACCTCAGATACCGCTGCATCCGCGGGTCGGTAACCCCATTCTCCGTAAGTAGCCGGCTTCTCATCCAGTGTAAGCTTTTGCTCTGCAGCTATCGCCGGCAAGAATAATGCCAGCACAAGTGAAGCCGCTACGGAAAAAAATCCTGTCAGTTTTCCTTCAGCCCGCTGCACATCGCAGGTCATAATTGCTACCCCGTAATTGAACCGACTACATCCTTGATGCTGGCTATGTTATGACGGACGCAGTATTGTTTTATGCCCTCTATGATATTTGCTGCACAAGCCGGCTCAATAAAAGTCGCTGTCCCCACAGCCACTGCCGTCGCCCCCGCGATAATAAATTCGATGGCATCTGATGCTGTTCTTATTCCCCCCATACCTAAAATCGGTATTCCTCTCTCCTTCGCAACCTCTTTATAAACTTTATTGACTAAGTAAACCGCTATCGGCTTTATCGCCGGCCCCGACAGCCCACCCGTTCTGTTGGCCAAAACCGGCTTGCAAGTCTCAATGTCGATAACCATTGCTGTAAAGGTATTTATCAAACTAATTGCGTTGGCCCCCGCATCAATCGCCGCTCGCGCGAGGACGCTTATATCCGTAACGGCAGGGGGGAGCTTTACCATTAAAACCTTTTCTCCTGTAACCTTTTTCACCGCACTCGTTACCTCGGCTACCTGCACCGGGTCGATTCCAAAGGTTATCCCGCCTTTTGCAACGTTTGGACAGCTAACGTTTATCTCAAACCCGGCAATCCGCTGCTCTGTTGCCAGCCGTTCTACGATAGCTGCATATTCCTCAATAGTCTCACCCGCAACGTTGACAAAAACCGGAATAGACATCTCCCGAATAATTGGCAATTTCTCTTCGATGAACTTATCCAGCCCGATGTTGGCAAGTCCTATTGCATTAAGCATCCCAGCATCGGTCTCGACTATCCGGGGCGTCGGATGTCCCTTTCTCGGCTTAAGCGTAATGCTTTTGGTGATAAATCCGCCTAAGCACTTTACATCCATAAACTCAGCCAATTCATCCGCATATCCGCATGTCCCCGAAGCGGTAAAGACCGGATTAGCTAACCTAATCCCTGCAAAACCAACTGATATATCAACGGCTTCACTCATTTTTTGTCATTCTTGCGAAACCTGTCCCGAGCCCCCATTTATCGGGGTCGAGGGAGCAGGAATCCAGTCGTAGGCTGTGCTCTGCACACCATCACTATTTTTTTATTTTTTTTCTCTGCGTTCCCTAAGGTTAAAAAATTACTTCCCTGCAATCGAACACCGGCCCATCTTCACAGCACAACTTATAAACGGTTTCGTTTGAGCCGTTTACTCTGCACGGCACTGCGCAGCTCTGGCACACGCCAATTCCACAGGCCATCATTTGTTCCATACTTATCTGGCAATCAATTGCCTTATCTTTTGTAATCTGTGCGACCTTTGCCAGCATTGCCTCAGGCCCGCAGGCATAGATAATTGTAGTGTCCCTCGCCCACGTGGATTTTGCAAGCCACTGCAGCAGGCACTCGCTAACCGGCCCTTTATACCCGGCTGTCCCATCATCCGTCGCCAACAGCGAATTTGCGCCGTATTTAGCAAACTCCCGCAACGCAAACTCCAACTGTTGCGAAATCTCATCGAGTCGGCCCTCAAAAGGCAGCTCCCTTACCGTCTTCGCACCGGCAAGGGCCGTTATTTCTATATCTGCATAATCCTTTGAAAGAACCTTTGCTAAGTGCTGTAATGGTGGAGCACCCATTCCTCCCATAACTAAAAGTGCCTTTTTCTTACCCTGCGGAATCCAGAAACCATTTCCCAAAGGCCCGATTACACTCAGTGAATTTCCCGCTGTCAGAGTCGTCATCCGCAAACTCGCAGGCCCAACAACACGATAAACAAGGTCGGCAAAGGTCCTGTTCCCCTGCGTTTCAACATCGACGAAGCTAAAAGGTCTGCGCAATAGAATCTTTCGCCCGCTTGCATCGACCAAATCCTTTGGTATCTTTTCCAGCGGCGGTAGGGCGGTGCCGGATACATCTATCTGCGCAAACTGCCCGGGCTTAAATTTTGCAAAGGCATCTCTACCAGCCCCGGAAAACTCCAACCGCAGCCGGTATAATCGCTGCCCAATCTCCCTGTTGGAAGTCACGACCGCCTTAAACACACCTTTACTTGGTGATGGGTTTTCCGTCATAATGCTACCGTCACAGCAAACCTTCATAAACCTTAACGCCATCCACAACCTTACAAATATGCACAGCATATTTTTCGGCAAGCTCTGGCCGGCTTCGTGGATAAGCCGTATCGACAGCCTTCTTAACCTTATCAACACTTTTGGCAAGGACCAGTGCCCCGGATGCTCCTTTATCGCCGCCGCCCAGCATCCGCTCACCCAGAACGCCCGAGATTGTCCGAACAATATCACACATCGTCTCTAATTCCGGACCCGATATTTTGTAATCATCACGCAGGCCAATTCCATCCTCTCTGAATATCCTGCCAACAGTTTCGATGTTACCTGCTTCCCAGGCCTTCAGCATTTCGTAGAATCGCTTCTGAGCACCAAAAATATATGTTAATCTATCGCATAAATCCAGATAAACCTTGCCAAAATTAGCAATAACCTTTTTATAAATCGCCTCGTCTTTAATATCTGCAAGGCACGATATATCGTAATTGGTATCCCGCAAAATTGAAACCAGTTTCTCGCATTCGGCTCTTCGGATTTTATAGGTTGATTTTTCCAGACCCGGCCGCACCGTCCCCGTATCGAGCACAACGATACGCAGCTCCTCGCCGCCGGCACCGAGCGGCACATATTTTATTGAACGGTCCTTTGGATTATAGTATGTCCCCATCCCCTCACGCGCAAATACTATCATAATCTGGTCGAGCTTTCCACAGGGCGAACCAACATAATCATTCTCAACCGCCTGAGCCATATCGACAATCTTCATCGCATCTTCCTCGATACCGTTGGCATCCAGCAGCGACAAAATCAGATTCAAAGTCAAAGATGCTGACCTGCTCATTCCGCCGCCGGGGATATTTCCGTAAATAACACCGTTGATACCCTGCGATAATTTGTAACCTTCCCGCCTCAGGATATATTCAACGCCGTATGGAAATCGCCCCCACGTCTCAGCTATGTCGGTTGATTTAGGCTTTGGAACATCGCCAATCTTAAATTCAATCACTCCATCATCAGGAAAATTTCCGCTAAATAATTTTACACCATTTGTTCCGCTCGGCTTATAAGCCATCCAGATAAATCTGTCAGTTCCTACGCCAAAAAGCTCGGTGCCGTTATAATCACCGTGCTCGACCCCCAGACAGAATCGCGATGATGTCCTCCTTACTTTTCCGCCTTTCACGTCGATACTATTATCTCCGGTGAATTTCAGGATTTTATCCAGTGTCGTTTGTTCTTCTTTTGGCAATTTCATTTTACTCTTTCATTTCAAATTCACTTTGCCAGTGCCTGGTCCAGGTCTGCAATTATGTCCTCAACATCCTCAATGCCCACTGCAAGCCGGAAAAGGGTGTCGATAAGACCAAGCTCATACCGCTTCTTTCTCGAATAATCGTAGTAGCTGACCATTGCCGGGTGCGTTATCAGCGTCTCTACGCCCCCTAAACTCGCTCCAATAAAGCACAGCTTCAATGAATCTAAAAATCGCTTGGCGGTATTTAGGTTTCCTTTTATCTCAAACGTAACAACCCCGCCGCCTCCGCTCATTTGTTCCTTCGCTATGCTGTAGTGCGGATGACTTTCGAGAAAAGGATAATAGACCCGCTTGATGCGAGGGTGATTTTCAAGAAATCGAGCAACCTGCAAGGCGGATTCGTTTTGCTGTCTTACGCGCAGCGGAAAAGTCTTTAGCCCCCGCAACAAAAGGTAACAGCAGTGCGGGTCAATCGTGCCGCCCATCGATTTGTGCAGGTTCCGCACCTTCTCAATCAGCTCATTTCTGCCGAGCACGGCCCCGGCTAAAATATCATTGTGTCCCCCAAGATATTTTGTGGCGCTTTGCAAAACCAGGTCCATACCAAATTCAATGGGCCTTTGATTTACAGGCGTGCTGAATGTGCTGTCTATAAGCGTCAGGACATTGTGCCTGTCTGCTATCTTTTTAATTCTGACAAGGTCAAAGATATTCAGGTATGGATTTGTCGGTGACTCAGAAAAAATAAAACGCGTGTTCTTTCTGATTGCCTTCTCAAGGACCTGGTAATCTCCAAACCGAACGATGGTGCATTCGATGCCGAACTGTTTAAGGTATGACTTGCAAAATTCCAGTGTTTTTTTGTAGCTGTCGTCGGTGATAACGATGTGGTCGCCCGACTGCACCAGAGAGAGAATGGTAGTAGTTATTGCGCTCATTCCGGATGAAAATACTACACAATCTTCCGCTCCTTCAAGGTCCGCCAGGCGTGCCTCGGCAATTTTCGCAGTAGGATTGCCGTACCTGCCGTATTCAAAATGCTCCTTACCTTTCTTTGTGTAATCCTCAATTGCCTTGCTGTTTCTGAACGTATATGTTGATGTTTGAATGATGGGCGTTGTCAGTGAGTCGGCGTATTTATTCCTCGCTTCACCGGCATGGACTGCCCTCGTTGACAGCGACTTCCCACCCTTAAAGTTCTTTTTTCTCCATAAAGGCTTACGCATCGTCCACCCTTTTACGTAACTTGTAATACTCGTTCATTTAGCCCACATATCTCCTACCTGGCAATGCACAAGGGGCTGAATATCGCATACAGCGCCAGGGTAATTATGACTACAATAATCCCTGCTACGACGGCGCCTCGGGAGGTGTCCAGATTGATTGTGGTGTTCTGGCGGAACTGGATTGGCTGTGGTAGGGGTTTGAGCAGGGTAATGAGACCCATTACCACCATGCACAACACAAAGCAGATAGCCATGCGGTTGAGAAACTGGACGCTTGGCACGGCGAGCTTCATTGCACCATAAGCTACAATATTCGTGAGCATGCCCACAACGCCGATGACCGGCGGACCCTTGCGAAAGACCAGGCCGAAGACGAACACCGCCAGGATGCCTGGGGAAATGAAGCCCTGGCTCTCCTGGATTATCGTGAAGATGCTGTTGCTGATTTTAGGGTTGCCGAGCTGCGGAGCAAGGAATACAGCGACGACCGTGAACACCACAACACACAGACGGCCAAGAAATACGACTGCACGCTGCGAGGCCTGTGGTGACAGATATTTCTTGTAGATATCCATCGAGAAGATTGTTGAGGCGGCGTTGAGCATTGCGGCAAGTGAGCTGACTATCGCACCCAGCAGCGCAGCGAGCACAAATCCGACAATTCCAACACCTTGCGGCAGCACATTGCCGAGAAGCTGCCCGAGGGCGGTATCGTACTTATAGACGATGGGCTTTTCGGTGGTAACGATTTTGTTGACGGCCTTGGCCGCTTCTTTGACCTTTGCATTGTAGGCCTCGACCTCTGCCGCCAGTTCTGGATTGACTGCTTTCCAGGTCATATCCTCCGATTCGAAGACCGTGTATTCACCTGCTCTAATCTGGTCATAGTCTGAACTTAACATTGGAAGGACATACGGGTGCATGGTTTTGATGTTCTGCAGCGAAGTTGCGTCCGGATACAACGCCAACAGGAAACGTCCGTTTTTCCATTCAGAGATGTTCTCTTCGGTCGGCGATGCAGCCGTTTCGACAAACTTTGTCTGCGGGTTGGCCTTTAGATATTTGGCAATAATCGGTGCGTTGTCCTTTACCGATTCCTTTTGCATATCGCCCCAGAACAGATTGAAAGCGATGATGCCGGGTATCACGATAACGAAGGGAATCAGCAGCTTCAAAAAGGCAGCAAATACAATTCCCTTCTGCCCCTGCGACAGTGACTTCGAGCCAAGTGTTCGCTGGGTGATATACTGGTTCAGCCCCCAGTAGTAGAAATTCGGTATCCATAGCCCAAGCAGCAGAGCGGTCCAGGGCAAGACGCGGTCGGTGCCGGGCAGGAACATATTTAGGCGAATGCGGTTCAAATCCAGAAACCGCTCAACAGATCCTGTTCCCTGTGCCAGGTTCCGCAGAGCCACAGTTCCTGTCTGAACGCTGGCAATCGTCGCAACCTGGGTGGCCGCCCCAAGCTTCTCAAAGGCAAACCACATAATCGCAGCACCGCCGACAATCAAAGCGCTGCCTTGAATAAGGTCAGCCCAGGCACAGGCCTTCAGTCCGCCCGCTGTCACGTAAACCATCGCAATAATTCCGATTACTAACGAGCCGGTCAGTAAGCTGACTGAATAGCCCATCTTGGCTGCCAGGGTGCGAATTGTCAGCGCGCCGGAATAGGTTACAGAGCCAAGCAGCAGCATATAGATAAAGATAGTTGCCACGGCCATGATAGTGCGTGCGGCGGCATTGTAGCGGTACTCCAGGAATTCGGGCATGGTGTAGATTCCAGCCCGCAGGAAATATGGGAGAAAAGCGAAAGCCACGACGACCAGCGTAATAGCGGCCATCCATTCGTAACTGGCAATGGCCAGACCGACATGGCTGGCGGCGTTACCGGACATGCCGACAAATTGCTCCGAGGAAATGTTGGCAGCAATCAGAGAGAAGCCAATCAGCCACCAGCTTAAACCGCGGCTTGCCAGGAAGTAGTCCTCGCTTGTCTTCTCGTGACGACTTTTAAGAAGACCTGTGGCGACTACTGCTACAACAAATCCAACAAAGACCAGAATATCGAGTGTGGTCAGGTGCATAACGAATCCTTTCCTTAAATCCTTTCTGTTTCATTCCCTTGTTTCAACAGAGCATTTCAATATCAAATTCGCTGCCATTATAACTACTTTCATAACAGCAGCAACAAAATACAAGTTTCTCTCAAAAAAGCATAAAATCTCAAAAAAATTCAAAGAAAAATGGTATAATGTAAATATAACTCTGGTCTATGTATTAACAGAGGATTTTGAGATGAAAAGGCTAAGTTTTATCCGCCTTCGCAGAAGACCACGGCTTTTAGCCGTGGATGAATGCGAAAAGGATAACCCTCCGAGGCCTTGTGCGAAGGAGGGTATGCTACTCTGCGAAGCAGCATTTCGCTACATAGCACGAGTGCTTCGGCGGATTCCGCCGACCTTGCTTTGCTCGTGGGGCTACATTTTCATTTATTTGCTTTTAGCCTCTGCCTGCCAGGCTCGAACAATCACTGTCGATGATGATGGTCTTGCAGATTTCAATAACATACAATCTGCTATTAATGCTGCAAAAGATGGTGATACAATAATTGTCCAGCCGGGTTTGTATAAGGAAAGTATTAACTTTTTGGGCAAAAATATCACACTGACAAGCAACAATCCCGCCAATCCGAATGTTATCGCCTCGACAACCATTATGTATATTGACGTCGCACCATTTTACCCTACCGTTACATTCAGAGGAACCGAAGGCCCAAATTGTGCCCTTATCGGCTTTGACATTAAAGGTCATGTTAAAGGATTTGACAGAGAACTTTTTCCCAACGGTGAGAATCGCACGCATGCCACGATTAGTCATTGCTTTTTCCGTGGTGGCTGTATGTTGGCAATTGTTTGGTGTGATGGAGAAATCAGCAACTGTCTAATGGTGGACAATAATGCATGCGCTGTGGCAAGTGAGCCTCCTGCAATCAACGGATGTCATGGCTTGATTAAAAATTGCACTATAGTAAACAATAGCCGTGGGCCAGGTATAGCAGTTGGGAGCGGGGTGGCAACAGTAGTAAACTGCATTATTTACCACAATAGCTGGAATTATTGGGCCCAAGTTTTTATTGGTAATGGAGGGACTATAAATATTTCATATTGTGATATACAAGGTGGTTTGCAAGGTATTTACGTGGAAGACCCGTGTAATAGCACTGTGAATTGGGGGCCGGGCAATATTGATGCAGAACCATATTTTGCCCGGGAAGGATATTGGGATTATAATCAACCCTGGACGTATTTTGCAGGTGACTATCATTTGCGGTCTTTGGCTGGCCGCTGGGACCCCAACAGCCAGACATGGGTAAAAGACGATGTAACAAGCCTCTGTATCGATGCCGGTGACCCGGCAAGTCCTATTGGTTTGGAGCCATTTCCGAATGGCGGCATTATCAATATGGGCGCTTATGGCGGCACAGCCGGAGCAAGTAAATCATATTTTGGCAAACCACCCTGCGAAGCGCCAGTCGCAGGCGACATAAACGGCGACTGCATCGTAAATCTCAAAGACTTCGCCCTCATCGCCTTTCATTGGCTTGAAGAAAATTAGTAAATCTTTCCTGGCCACAGAGGACACAGAAAGCACAGAGATAAACTAATCAAAAACCAACATATTTTTTCATTTTGAGATATATTTTTGTCATTTGGATTTTGAATTTGTTTAGATATTAGAAATTAGAATTTAGAATTTATGCGATGTAGCACTAACTTCGCATAAACGCTTCGCCCAATGCCTCAATTATATCAGTAGCTATTAAGCTCACTTGTCCCACTTTTTCTGTTGCGATGTCACCAGCCAAGCCGTGGATATAAACGCCTAAAACCGCCGCATCGAAATTGTTCAATCCCTGCCCCATCAGCGCTACAATCACACCTGTCAGCACATCACCCGACCCCGCTGTAGCCATACCGGGGTTGCCGGTTTTATTGATATAGACCCGCTGACTATCACTAACAACTGTCCCCGCTCCTTTCAGTGCCACAGTAGTTTCTGTTCTTTTCGCCAATTGCATCGCCTGTTCCTGCCGCTCCGAGGGCAGAGGTTCTCTAAACAGGCTCAACCATAGTCGTTTCATTTCGCCGGGATGAGGCGTCAAAATTAAACTCGCTTTTAATTTAGCGTGCCAATCACTCATAGCAGCAAGGTTATTCAAACCATCGGCATCTATAAGCAGCCGCAAGTCCTCCTGTTGAATAAGTATCTGAAGAATTGACTGAAACGCACCGCTGACGCCAATCCCTGGCCCGAACGCCACCGCATCATTTTCACTAATGGCATCGAGTATAACATTGATTGCCTTTGCACATATTTTGCTGGAATTATCCTCAGGCAGCGGGATAGTTGTAAAGGATGGCTCTATTGAGGCGACTATTGGCAGGACGCTTTTAGGCGTTGCCACCCGCACAAGTCCAGCACCCGCCCGCAAAGCCGACCGCCCCGCAAGTGCAGCCGCTCCGCTCATACCGACACTGCCGGCAATGATTAACACCTTGCCAAAGTCTCCTTTATGAGCATCAACCGCTCGCTGCTTTAGCTTCGGAATGGACTCTACTATCTGCATTCTATTTTTTTGCCTCTATTTTCTTGTTTATTAGAGCCGCGGTAACGGCTGCGGAGAAGCCATTGTCGATATTGACGACGGTAACGCCGGAAGCACAACTATTGAGCATCGTCAGAAGGGCCGACAGCCCTTCAAAGCTCGAGCCGTAACCGACGCTGGTCGGCACGGCAATCACCGGACAGCTTACAAGTCCCCCGACGACACTGGCCAGCGCCCCCTCCATTCCTGCGACAACAATGATGACGTTGGCTTTTTGTAGTTTTGGCAGATGTCCGAATAATCTATGCAGCCCGGCCACCCCAACATCGCAAATCAATTCTGTTCGCTGCCCCATAATTTCAGCAGTAACCTTCGCTTCGGTAGCGACAGGCAGGTCAGCAGTGCCGGCGGTAACTATCGGCAGAATACTCTTAGAAGGCGATTGTTTCTTCTGCTCAAGCACAATTGCCCTTGCCAATTTTTCGTATCGCGCCTTCGGGAACTTTTTGGTTTTAGCCAGCGCCTCAAAGACCTGCGGCTCAGCCCTCGTCGCCAGAACATTATTACCTTTCGCCGCAAGGCTCTCAAAGATTTTAATTATCTGTTCAGTTGTCTTGCCCGGGCAGAAGATAACCTCTGGAAAACCCCGCCGAATATGCCGATGATGGTCCACGCACGCAAAGCCCAAATCCTCAAACGGCAGAACCCGCAGCTTATCAATCGCCTGCTCGATTCCGATTTTGCCGCTCTTGACCTGTCGTAATAACTTTTTTAACTGCTCCGGCCTAATATGTCACCTCTTTTTTTCTTGCCACCAAGACACAAAGTCACGAATCACCTGACTTCCTGTGTCATCTTATCTAAAATTCTCTGCGACCTCGGCGTCCTCTGCGATTAATTTTCTCATCCTGTCGCTTCTGGCTCCAGCGTCAAGTCTGCGAATAGCCCTGCTTTGAACTTATGATACCCTAATGAAGCTACCATAACCGCATTATCCGTGCAATATCGTTTCGGCGCAATAAGCAATTTTTTAGCCGGCAATGTCTCTTCACACATCTGCTTCAGCCGGCTCCGTAGTTGGTTATTAGCTGCTACTCCACCCCCCAGCAGGATTGTCCTCGCGCCAACCTTTTCAGCAGCACGCCGAGTTTTCTCCGCAAGCACATCTATCACCGCCGCCTGAAAAGATGCCGCTATATCGGCGATTTCCTGCTCACTCATCAAATCGACTCTATCCGCACCTTTCATATCCTGCCCGTGACAGTAATACAGCACAGCGGTCTTGATGCCGCTAAAAGAAAAGTCCAGCGACTGTGGCCCCAGCATCGTCCGTGGAAATTTAATCGCATTTGGGTTTCCTTTTTCCGCCGCCTTCTCGATGCTCGGCCCGCCAGGATACGGCAACTTCAGAATATTCGCAACCTTATCGAATGCCTCGCCCGCAGCATCATCAATCGTGGAGCCTAAAAGCTCTAATTCCAGAGGCGACAGGCACTCATAAAGGCAGGTATGCCCGCCCGACACAATCAACGCGACTGCAGGCAGCTCCAGCTTATCCTCGGATAGCATCGCCGATTGAAGATGGGCGTCCAAATGATTGATGGCGATGAGAGGCTTGCCCCACATAAAGCTAAGAGTTTTTGCTGCCGTAACACCTACAACTAATGCAATTGTCAAGCCCGGCTGATTGGCAACAGCAATCGCATCAATATCATTTTTTGTTACATCTGCCTGTTTTATCGCCTCAGATATGACAGGATAAATTTTTTCAATATGTGCCCGCGAAGCAATTTCTGGCACCACTCCGCCATATTTTTCGTGCAGTTTGGTCTGCGATGCTACTATTGATGATTTGATGACCTTGCCGTCCGCCACCACCGCCGCCGCAGTCTCGTCGCAACTTGTTTCGATACCCAAAATATTTACCCCGTTAGAAAGTAAGCCCTGACCCGTTAGACCTTCAGGTCTAAACGGGTCAGGCTTTTTAGGCGGGGTAAAAATATTATCGTGAGGGTGGGGTCTAAAGCCCCACCCCATCTTTCTAACAGGGTTTACTGAGTTACTCCTTTTCTGCATAAAAAGGATATTAGCGGATGGGCAAATATATGTCAATATTCGACACAGGAAGTTGATTTACTGATTGGTTGTAACCTGGCGTTTAATTTGTTCAATGTCGAGATTCTGGATGTATTCAATGAGGTTTTGCCAGCCCTCGTAAAATCCGAACCCGCCTTTGGTCATCTCCTCAATTGCTTCGTTTTTACTCCAGTTCTGAATGAACTTTGTCTAATCGTAGCTGTTGAATCCATTCATATACCGTGGTTTGGTATTTATGAATTATTAGTGTGTCATTCAGCATTCCCTACGAATCTATCATAGTACGTTTTAAGGTTCTCCAAGACTTGTTTTCCAGTAAAGCCACGACGATTAGCTTCACTCAGAGCCTCTTCTTCTGAGTCGAATCTATCAAATTTTCCTGAGGAAAATTCAAATACGATCCAAAATGTCTCCGGCTTCTTTTCTTCCCAAATGTCACGATAAGAAACTTTGGCAACCATAAGCTTGGAATCGAACGAAAGGTGGGTAAGTTCACCTCCAACCTCTGGATTATCTGCCCTAACATTTTCAAGGTCGCCTCTATCTGGAGAGTCTATCATGGATACCCGATATGGATATACTAAGGCAAATCTCCAGAGGTCATAGCCGCCAATATCATTAAAGAACGATGAAGGGACTTCCTTTCGCAATTCAGGTGGAATATATGATTTGAGTTTTTTGACATAAGGTCTTCTCTGTATGTGGAATTGGCATAATTCGAAGACGGTTGGAACAACCAAAACAACCGCTGCTCCAATGAACAATCCCAGCAATACTTTAAGGAAATTTCTTTTTTTTCTGACACGGAACAAAAACAATAGTACCAGTAAAACAAATATACCCAACGCAACAACAAAGGCAGCAAACAAAAATACCATTACGATTAAAGCCCCAAACATCATTGTGACTTTACTCCTTCGTTTTTTTCCGACAAATGATGAATGTATTTAACCTTTTTCCTATGTAACATTCCAAAAAGTTCTTAAATATTCTGCAATCGTCAATAGTGGCAGAATTTTTTTACTTTCAAGGCTTTTGCAAAGCTAGGTTTTTGATTCCCTCAACATCTAAGCTGTAAACGTAGTCAATAAGATTTTGCCAGCCCTCGTAAAATCCAAACCCGCCTTTGGTCATCTCCTCGATTGCTTCGTCCTTACTCCAGCCCTGCACGGCTATCCGATAAATCGCACACATCGTCCCTGTGCGGTCCGCACCTCGCTGGCAATGAACAAAAACCGGCGTGCGGTTGGGGTCGATAACGATTCGTAAAAATCGGACAACTTCTTCATCCTCAGGATGCCACGTTTTCATAAAAATATGCTCGTAAACTAACGCTGTCCCTTCTATCTCACCTCGGTCGGAATGAAACGACCGTAAGCTGACAACCGTTTTTATTCCCAGTTTTTCTAACTGCTGCATCCCTTCCGCTGTAGGCTGCGCACCGCGATACAGGTCATCCGAAACCTTATGAAGGTTCGGTACACCCGTCAGTTTCAGACGCTCAGCCCATCTTCTCGCCCCGGCAGATTCTGCTCTTGTGCGGGCTGTGCTGTTCTCCTGTCCGCCTGTTTGCACCAGATACGCTGCTGTTAAACCCACGATTGCAACAGCCGACAGCACCGCTATGTAGCGAAGCTTTACAACTCTGGATTTCTCATTGCTTTGCCTTGTCACTTTGTTGCTCGCTGCCATATTGCCTATGCCTATGTTCGCAGTTTTTTAACACCGGCTTTGGCCAGCAATAGTATCTGTTTGGCGATACTCTTGCAAACGTGCGGAAATGAAAACATCAATGGGACCGGCTTGGTAAGCTCAAAATCTGTGCAGGGACTTTGTGGAAGCTCATCGCCGACAATCTTTATCTTGTCTATGTCCCACCGCCCGAATCCTATCTGCTTTGCTGTCTTAATAATCGGCAAATCATCGGGACTGATATTTACAAGTTTGCAGCAAATCGCCTCACACGCAATAGGCTCGGTCCCGCCAATCAGCCACCCGAGCGGTCTGGCCCTGCCGCGAATTGGCCCGGGACCATCCATAACTGTAATGCCGTCAATAATGGTCAAGGCAGGAGTCAAAAATCTGTATATCCCGATAAGTAGTCTGCAAAAATCATTTATATTTTTGCCCTTTTTGAAATGCCATAATGCCTTTCGCTTACCGGCCACACACCCGAACATATTTTTAACCGCAAATGTCGCCACTAACTGCTGGTGCGTCTTCAATTTCGGCAGATTTATAATAACGTCCGCATCCAGCGCAGCCGAGCTTATGCCAACCTTCATACCGCTCATTCCTATCCGGCACCATCTGGGCTTATTAAGCTGCCTGACCGGCACAGACAGTCTCTTTAGAGTCTCCTGCAGCTTTAGTGCCTTTACGCAGCTAAACACATTCCCCCACGCAGGTGAATCGCCGACAAATGGCCTTGCACCGAAATCTTTGAGCAGGGTGGCAGTCGCAATAATTATCGCAGGGTCTGTCTGCGTGGCGTGATGGCGAGACTTCGGAGCAATAAAATTGGGCTTTAGCAGGACGGTGTCACCGCGTCTGACAAACTTTTCCAATCCTCCTAAAAGCTCAAACTGCCTCGCAATCGCTTGCCTGACCTTTGACTCGCTGTAATCACTGCATCGAGTTAATGCTACTATTGTCTCATCCATAGGCTGCTCATCAACTTAGGCCCGTGCAAACCAGTATAAGTATCCTGACAGCCGCCTTAGGCTGCGGCAGTTTACGCTCGGTTTCGCTAAAAAACATACTGCCTTCGGGCTTACTGAAAAATAGGCCGCCCAAAAGTGTCTGGTCGCTAATGTATCTTTCCGGCCCCAGCAAAATAAAATCACCAGGCCCCATCTTCAACCCAAAGCCCGCAGACGTAAAATGAAACTCACGTAGTTTTGCTCGAGCAGCCAATTGCGGAATCCATCTGCTCATCGGCGGTAAGAATACCGGATGTGCCATCACATCGCATACACCTTTGGCTGCAGGGGCCTTTTCAGCTTTTATCTGTAAAGCGAGCACACCCGGCCCAATAGTTGCATCATCTCTCAAACCATCAACCGAAACATACCGAATATTCTGTTGCCTGTTCAGGCCGGTAACCGCTATATCACTCGGCTGGCCATCAGACAGCAAAAGTGAAACTCTAATGGCACTCTGCCCGCCGGCAGCACGCAATAAATCAATGGTCTTACTCAACAGCTCGTATTGCCCGAACCGGACCGAAAAAAAGTTGGCCTTGAAGGCATTGTAATTATTGAATCGCACCGGCTTGCTATACAACATCTGCCAAACGGCCTTCAATTTGCCGGCATTTTCAGCCGGTATTTCATATATATAGACATCGAAATTTATCGTCTTTAGCGGCTGTGGCCCCGGTCGCTTGTTACTCTGAGAGGGTGCTATGTCTCCTATCTTAATCTTCTCCCATATAAGCTCTTTCTTCTCAGGCACAGTGCAGCCTGACAGAAAAAAACCTAAACACCCGATAACCGCAATTTGAAAGGCACGTATCATAAACATATATTATCAATTGTCCGAGCATCTGTCAATCGAAGGATTTGCCTGTTTGCCCTCCGCCACACGACCCGACCAGCGTCGCCAGCGCATTTTAAGGAATTCGCCAATTTTCTTGACGAATCTTTTATTTTAGTTTTTAATTATAGGCGTTGTTATGTAAGAAAAATCCTGATTTTTTGAAAGGTGAAAGAAGAATGAAAATCAGCAGGCGTGCCCAGGAAGTGCCGCCCTCGGCAACATTAGCCGTTACCGCGAGAGCAAAAGAGCTAAAAGCTAAAGGCGTGGACGTGGTTGACTTCGGCGCAGGTGAGCCGGATTTTGATACGCCCGATTACATTAAAGAAGCCGCTATAAAAGCCCTAAAAGCCGGCAAAACAAAATACACCGCTGAATCCGGCATCGTCGAGCTGCGAACTGCCATCGCCGCCAAGCTCAAAAAGGAAAACGGCCTCGATTACACTCCCGACCAGGTTATCGTCAACATCGGCGGCAAACACTCAGTCTATGAGGCGATGCAGGCGGTGCTCGACCCAGGCGATGAGGTTCTCTTGCCCGTGCCATACTGGGTTACGTATCCGGAGACCATAAAACTCGCCGGTGCTGCCCCAAAGATAATCCAGACCGATAGAAACAATAGCTACAAAGTTACGCCCTCCCAGCTAAAGCAAGCCCTCGCGCCAAAAACCACTATGCTGGTCCTGAACTCACCCAGCAATCCGGGCGGCTTTACATATACACCCGATGAGCTAAAAGCCCTCGCTAAAGTCCTTGAAGGAACGAAGGTAATAGTGCTTTCAGATGAAATCTATGAAAAGCTAATTTACGGCGACACAAAATTTATAAGTTTCGCTTCGTTAAGCAAAGACGCCTACGACAGAACACTCACCCTCAATGGCCTGAGCAAAACCTTTTCTATGACCGGCTGGCGACTCGGTTACGCCGCGGGCCCTCTCGATGTCATAAAGGCAATGGGCCGTCTCCAATCACATATGACATCCAATCCTGTAACCTTCGCCCAGTATGCCGCAATAGCCGCCCTGCAGGACCCGGGTGCAGACCAGACCGTAGAAAAGATGAGAGTGGAATTTGAACGCCGCGGCAAATATATGGCTGAACGCCTCAACAGTATTAAAGGCATCCAGTGTCCACAACCTACAGGCGCCTTTTATTGTTTCCCTGATGTCTCCGGTCACTATGGCCGAAATATAAATGGTGCAAAGATTAATGGCAGTATGGATTTTGCAAAAGCAGTTCTCGACCAGGCAAACGTCGCGCTCGTTCCGGGTCTGCCGTTTGGCTGCGATAACAATATTCGTTTAAGTTTTGCCTGCTCACTGGAACAAATTGCCAAAGGATTGGATAGACTGGAAAAATGGCTCAGCCAATAAAGAACAAAAAACGTCACGACCTCTCTACTTTGAAGCTGAAGGACCCGGCTACATCTGAACCACCTGCACAGCCGTTAATGCCCCGCAAGCGAGGCGCTCTTTCTGGCTGGCCAATAATTATCGCCTGGGTCGGAATGCTCATCTTTGCCCTTCACGCCTGCACGCATATGGTCGCCGCCGGCGATACCTGGGTCGCTATGGCCTGCGGCAGACACTTTGTCAACCACGGTGTCAATACCGTTGAACCCTTCAGCGCCAACTCACACAAAGCCGGACCTACGCCGGAAGAAATCAAGACCTGGCCAAAATGGGCGCAATGGATAACCGATAAGGTCGGCCTTGAAACAGTCAAGCGGTGGCATCCCACAGGCTGGGTCAACCAAAACTGGCTGACGCACGTCATCTTTTATCTATTGGTGCCAAAATCCTCCTACGCAGACGGCCTCAACTTCACTTCCAATGCTCTGGTCTATTGGAAATTTGCCATTTACATACTTACCGTGATATGCGTCTATTACACAGCCGTTATTTTAGGTGCCAATCGTGCTTTGTCAGCCGTTTTCGCCTGCTTCGCATTATTCATCGGTCGCTCATTCCTCGACGTTCGTCCCCAGGGCTTTTCCAATCTGCTTGTCGCCGTCTTTTTGCTAATCCTCGTCCTCGCCGCATATCGAAACATACTGTTCATCTGGCTCATCGTCCCCCTGACGGTCTTCTGGTGCAATATCCACGGCGGCTACATTTACATATTCATAATGTTGGTTCCTTTTGTTGCCTTGCATCTTCTAACAAGCATCTCCAAAAAAAGATTTGTCACTATTAAGCTGAAAGGTGTCTATCACACAATTGCCGCTGGTTTTGTCGCCTTTTTAGCAATGGTTTTGTTCAATCCTTTTCATTTGACAAACCTGACTCACACGTTTGAAATCAGCGTCAGCAAGCACGCCGAAAGATGGCGTGACGTCCACGAATGGCACCCCGCCTTCGCCTGGGATAATCCCGTTGGCACCGCCGTGCCTTTTCTGGTAATGTATATTATCGCCTGGTTGCTCCTCGCCGCCTGGATTATTGTCCCGATATTGGCTTCTCGCTCGGTCAACCAATATCGTAAACGAAAAATAGCTACGCCGGACGAGTACCAATGGCCCAAAATCGATTTACCGTTAATGTTCATCGCCGCCCTCACTATATATATGGCCATTCGTTCCCGCAGATTTATACCGATTGCAGCCATAGCAGCCTGTCCAATCTTGGCAATGTTCATTGACCAAATAGTCCGCACCGTTTCCGCAATGCAAAACTTCCGCAAGTACAACCGCCTCACCGTCTCATCAATGTCACCCGGCCTTCGGGCATCCTTTGCCTACGTCGGCGTCGGTGCAGTCCTGTTCTTTGGTATATGGTGGGGGCTTAAATTCAAACGCATCTATCTCGACCCCTGGCCTGCCGACCCAAACTTAACCTCTATCTTTATGCGGCTGACTGCCTCCGATGCCAAGCCATTTTGCGCCTGTAAGTTCATTAAAGACAACAACCTCAAAGGTAATATGTTTAATTACTGGACCGAAGGCGGCTTCATCGCCTGGGGCCAGGAGCCGGACCTGAATACGGGTCAGGCGCCTTTGAAATTGTTTATGGATGGCCGAGCACAGGCCGCCTACAACGTCCCTGCCTTTAACCGCTGGACAGAGATTATGTTCGGAGGACCAACCGTCCAGATTGCCCACGAGAGAGCCAGGGCCATGGGACAAGAAATTAAATTAACCTTCGACGATTATAGAGACATCGGTGAGTGGATTGACAAACAGCTAAAAAGCCACAACGTATGGGTCGTTTTAATGCCGGCAGCTCAATTTGATACGCCTTTTGTAAGAGGTCTTGAACATAATCCCAACTGGCCCGTTGTCTTACTCAATAACAAAGACAAACTATTTGTTGACATAACAACCCCCCAGGGTAAAGCTCTCTATGATGGCATATTCAGTGAAAAGACTATTTACCCGGATGAGTTCTGTAAGAATCTTGCTATCGCTCATAACTTGCTTTTGTTTGGTAAGGGGACGCCAACAAAACAACACGGACTTGATTGTGCCATCAGAGCCTACCAGATAAATCCTTCGCCGGCTCCAATGATTGAAATATTGTTTATTGCCGCCAGAATCCCTGAGCTAAAACTCCAAGTCAATGATTTTTGTAAAGAGGTCGTTGATGACTTCGCGAAAAACAAGAATCTTTATGCCAAACAGCATGGCTATCGCCTTAGAGTCGAAGCTATACGTTTAGCCTGTCTCCATCTGGAACAAGTCGCCCCGGCAGAGAAAAACTTTTATACTGCCCAAAGAATAGACTGTGAAGCTGAACGCATCAGGCTCTCTGACAAGCAAAGGTGGTAAGAAAGTGGCAAACGATAAAACACCTGTTTCTATCAGTGTTTTTTTCCCCTGTTATAATGAACAAGATAATATCGCCCGAACCGTCCAGCAGTCACTTGATGTTCTCGAGAAACTCGATGCCGACTTTGAAGTAATTATTGTTAATGATAGCAGCACCGACAAAACCGGCCAGATTGCTGACCAAATCACAAAACAGAATAAAAATGTAAAAGTAGTCCATCACCCTGAGAACCTCGGCTACGGGGCAGCCTTGCAATCAGGTCTCAAAGCCGCAACAAAAAAACTTGTCTTTTATACCGATGGCGATGGGCAATTCGATATAAATGAGATGCCATTATTGCTGCCATTGATAAAGCAATACGATATTGTTTGTGGTTACCGAATCAACCGTCAGGATAATCTCATACGAAAAATCAACGGCTGGTGCTGGACAAAGCTGGTTTGCTTACTATTTGATATGAAAGTTCGAGACATCGACTGTGCTTTCAAACTATACAAAAGGGAAATTTTTGATAATATCAAATTGTCAAGCTCTGGTGCTTTGATTAGCGCCGAAATCCTGGCTCGTGCTTTACGCAAAGGTTACTCGCTGACTCAAAAAGGTGTGCATCATTACCCGCGAACAGCAGGTGCTCAAACCGGTGCAAATCTGCGCGTAATCTTGCGTGCATTCAAAGAATTGATTAGGCTTAGGCGCCGGATATTAAGCGGCGACTAATTGACGAGACTCGGCACAAAATGCCGAAAATACAATGGTGAACACCAAGGAAAAGAAAGAAAAGAAACTCAATCTCTTCATTTATGGCTCGCTGCGCGACCCCAATATATTCAAGTCTGTCTGTGGCTTTAGTTTCACAAAAAAAACTTCTAAGCTTGATGATAAGGTCCTTTTTGCTGAACCTGCTTTTCTCCCGCATCATCGTCCGGTCAGCCCGGACAATGTCTATTTCTATGCCGTCCCTGCTCTATCTTCAAGAATCGAAGGCCTTGTCATTCACGATGTCCCGCTGTCTGCAATGGATGAAATCGATAAATACGAAGGCAAACGCTACCAGCGAGAAACCGTCCGAGTCAATACCGCATCCGGCCCCGTCCAGGCGCAGGCCTACCTGACAAGTCATGAGTTAATGAAAAAACACTTCGGCGACAGATTCCACGTCAACCTTATACACGAACTCTGGCTGCGAAAACGCATCGCCAAATTCATAAAAAAGCATACCCGACCTGGTGAACGAACAATTGACGCCGAATTGGAACGCCAGGCTGAAAGAGAGCTGCTGGCTACTACCGAACGTGACCTCATTATTAGCCATTATCGCAGCGATGTAGTTAGCGATTACTATCTCGAGCACGAGCTTGACCGCCCTCGCCCGACCATAAAGCACCTTTATGACGACCCGCTGGCAAAAACCTTCATTAATAATTACCTGATTATGGTCATAAAACAGGTCCTGCTTAATCAGCTTGATGAGCAGCTTCAATCAAAATACCGTTTCGAGCTGGAGCGTATTCGCACCTCAGAAAGATATTTTGCCCGCACCATTAGTCTGCTCGCCTCTCTTCAGATAATAAATTCCAATAGCACAGCAGTCGATTTAATCATCAAAAAGTGTCTGCAAACAATGCCCTGCCAAAAATACGACCTCATTGACTACGTTAAATACGCCATCGGTGCAGCAAAAAGTCTCTTCGATGCTCGCGTCGTTGAGGCACAACTAAACCGCATTCGCTCCAATCTTCAGTCAGGTCTTGTCCCCCTCGGAATTGAGCTTGAATTAAGTAACCTCGGCCCTGCTGCTGTTGAGCCGTTAAGAAGCGTCAAAAAGGCTTTCGACCCGGCCTACGACTGTTTCAGATACTTTTATGATTTTCATCTCGACGTTCTATCCTGGAAGCTCGGCGGATATATTGACGACCACACCGGCTCAACCGACGAGCCTCGACGCCAGGGGTTTCTGGAACTTGCACCCGGCAGATTAAACATCGCCGGCGAACTATCCCGCCCGGCAACCGCCGACCCCTGGGTGCTTAGTCAGTTGATAAATGAGCTTGCGAATTTTTACGATGTCCGGACTCACAGTTTGCACATCTCTTTCCAGCTTCGTAAATCTCAAATCGGCAACCAGAAAATCCTGCCTCTCGATTTCGTCAAGTGCCTGCTTGCACTTGGCGGCGGCCCGGAAGTTAAGGACAACGGCAAACTGTGGATTTCAAGAATGGGTTATAATGAAATAACTCAAGTCGGCGTCGGCGAGGAGCTTGTCTTTGCCAGAACAAGCAAACGCAGATGGTATCTTGGCAAAGACGAAGTCGCAGATAAACCTCCCGCGCAGGCAACCACAAACGTCCAGCAGTATAAATTTATCCGCCTCGAAAAAAGAGCCAACTATGAGCCGCTGATTCTATGTTTGAAAGGTCTTCAATTGGCCTGCAACCCGGGCGATTATTTGACCGCAGAGCAGCTAAAACGCAGCAAAAAATTACAAGAGCAATACGAAGCCTTGAAAAAATGGGCCTTGGAGCCTGCCGAAATCAGCCCTAAAAGCATAAATAAATTTCTTAGAACTGTAAAAGAAGGTTTAATGAACGAAGGTCATCACCGCCCCGTCCATACGCTGCACTATATCAATTGGGTCCTCGATGCTATTGAAACCCAACTGCGTATGTTCAACAAACAACTCAGGGAATCCTCCGCTACACGCTGATGCCTTTGGTGACCACGAATCCTGACTTGTCAGGAAACGACAAACTATGGACTACTTGTTATAAGCTGATATGACCTTTTCTTTTTCAATTTTCGTATCGCAAACGCAATCACCTCATCGTGGTCGAATGCCATATTTTTCGGAAGTATTTCTATATCAAACCATCTTGCCTTTGCGGCATCATCGCCGGCCTTCGCTTTGGTTTGTTCCTTCGTCGCAATGCCAAAGAATACTATCGTAATTTGTCTGCCTCGCGGGTCACGGCCCACATTGCCAAAGGTGTGCAGTTGCTCCAACGGCACATTCGATAGTCCTGTCTCCTCTTTCAGTTCTCTGGCTACCGCATCCTCCAGTTCCTCGTCGATACCAATAAATCCGCCCGGCAGCGCCCATTGTCCCTTGAATGGCTCATTACCACGATTGATAAGCAAGAGTTTGACTTTTCTTCCAGAAAACGTAAAAACAGCCGCATCAACGGAGACCATCGGCCTTGGCCACTCATAAACGTATTTGCCTTTTTTGTCCATAGTTCACCTCGGATGCAATGGAATATAGCATATCCGTTTTACTAAAACAAAGTATAAGCGAATCTTATTATATTGCAACCGGTCGGCTACAAAAGAGTTATATGGAGCATAAGTTTAGAACCGCATCTAATCGACTTTCTTAAGCCAAGATTTACTTGAAATGGTTTAGTGTGCAAAGATATAATAAATATAAATATTATAAAAAATTGCAGCCGAGACCCGCGTATTGCGCGGGTACGGGGGACCCGATATTTGGGGCGCATTCCTCATCCCGAGGATAGGGTACTTTCAAACCCGAGCCCGTCAGCTAACCTCGTAGGCGTTTGAAAGGGCAGTGGCTGAGCAACACCCCCGCGTGCGAGGTTTTGCGTCATCCTTTGCCCTGAAAGGGAAAAGGATGACTATGAAGAACTTACGCAACGGTTCTAATTTAATCACGTCTTATCAAGTTCTTGGCTATGCGATGGAAATGGTGTGGCTATTCCTCATGCGAGAATAGAAGACCTCAAGGGAGTTTGTATTATGGATTTCTTATTTATAATAATAATTTTAGGACTTGTTTGTTTATCAGTTGGGTTTATAAATCTTTGTGATAAAATCTGATGGGAGAAATTATGGTTATTTATTGGATAGGCGGTGTAGTTACGTTACTCCTTTTTATTTATCTTTTTGTCGCGCTCCTTAAACCTGAGAAGTTCTCATGACTTTAAATGACATTGTTCAAGGTATTGTGTTTCTATCTGTCTTGATTCTTCTTGCCAAGCCCCTTGGAACATATATGGCACATGTTTTTGAGGGCAAGCCAGTTGGTTTGAACAATTGGTTTGGTTTCTTCGAAAAGTGGATTTATCGTTTATGCGGGATTAATCCGGAAGAAGGAATGACATGGAAGGCCTATACGTTTGCCATGATGGCTTTCAATATTATTGGTCTTTTAACGGTCTATCTTCTCCAGCGATTCCAACATTTTCTTCCTTTAAATCCTATGCGTATGCCCGCGGTTTCACCGGATTCCGCCTTCAACACCGCGGCGAGTTTCGCTACGAATACAAATTGGCAGGGCTATGCCGGCGAGACAACTATGAGCTATTTAACACAGATGCTCGGCCTCACCGTTCAGAATTTTGTTTCGGCTGCAACAGGTATCGCTATATTGATTGCGCTTATCCGTGGATTTATAAGGCGCGAGGCAAATGATATTGGCAATTTCTGGGTGGACCTTGTCCGTTCCACGCTCTATATTTTGTTGCCTTTAGCAATACTTCTGTCAGTTATTCTTATCTCGCAGGGGGTGGTGCAGACGTTCAAGCCCACTCAGGTAATCGAGCTTGTTCAGCCGATAAGCGGCAGCGATGGAAAGCAGGTTGCAACTCAAGTCTTACCGTTGGGGACTGCAGCTTCACAGGTTGCCATCAAAGAATTGGGAACCAACGGCGGCGGATTTTTTAATG
>CAYWXK010000028.1:0-52574 GCA_964462515.1 uncultured Pirellulales bacterium | reverse complement strand
ACCACTTTGTCAGCTGGACGGGAAGTGCTGTGGATGCAGGCAAGGTGGCAGACCCGAACTCTGCGAATACCACAGTTACCGTAGATGCAGACTATACGCTCCAGGCCAACTTCGCCGTAAACCAGAGGACGTTAACTGTCTCGTCTACAACAGGTGGGTTGGTATCGAGTCCTGGTGAGGGTCAATTCCAATATGAGCATGGAACTTCTGTGCCAATTACTGCCACAGCTGACCTGAATTACCACTTTTTGAACTGGACGGGCACAGCTGTAGATGCAGGCAAGGTGGCAGACCCGAACTCAGCATCCACGACGGTGGAAGTAGATGCGGATTATGATCTCCAGGCCAAATTCGTCATTGACCGGCGGACGTTAACTCTGTCCTCCACTTTGGGCGGTACAGTCACGATACCCGGTGAGGGCTCCTTCGAGTACGACCACGGCAGCGAGATTATGGTTTTAGCAAGTCCGGAGGCGGACAACCATTTTGTCAGCTGGACGGGAAGTGCTGTGGATGCAGGCAAGGTGGCAGACCCTAACTCTGCGAATACCACAGTTACCGTAGATGCAGACTATACACTAAAGGCCAACTTTGCGACGACATTTGCTGTGGTTTATGTTGATAATGATTCCCCAGGTGACCCAGGACCGAATGATCCAAAAATTAGTGACCCTTGTGAGAATGGCACTTATGGTCATCCGTTCGACATGATTCAAGAGGCCATTGATGTTGCTATAGAGGGAATAACCATAGTGGTTCTTGAGGGTACATACTACGAAAACATTAACTTTGCCGGCAAGAATATTACTCTCACCAGTACAGATCCGAATAATCCAAATATTGTTACAACTACTGCAATTGATGGAAACAGCATTAATACCGTTGTGACTTTTATTAACGGAGAAGACGCAAATTGTGTGCTTACCGGTTTCACTATAACACATGGTAACGCTGATCGGGGAGGAGGCATATATTGTTACAAAAGCTGCCCCACCATTTCCAAATGTTTGGTCGCTGGTAACTGGGCAGACTATGGCGGCGCGATTAGCAATTACGTTGGCTGCCCGACACTGACGAACTGCGCAATTATCGCGAACTGGGCGAAATATGGTGCAGGGGTGTTTAACTGCGATGGTAAGCTAAAGATAGCCAACTGTATATTCGGAGGCAACTCTGCAGACGTTGGTGGTGGAATTAATAACTACCAGAGTACCCTCACATTGACGAATTGCACAATCAGTCAAAACTCAGCATCGCAGGGTGGATTGTATTTCTGGGACAGTAGTGCCATAATCACTAACTGCATAATAAGGAATAACTTAGCCCAGGAGATATACGTGGCCTCCGGTGTATTTCCGGTCATAAACTATTGCGACATCCAAGGTGGTTGGCCGGGCGTAGGCAATATCGATGCTGATCCACTCTTTGTTGAACTCGGATATTGGGATTCCAATGGGACGCCGTTAGATGCCAATGATGATTTTTGGATTTGTGGTGACTATCATCTTTTGCCGGGTTCGCCATGTATTGATGCTGGTGATCCTAATTTTCCCATTGATTCTAATGAGGTTGATATAGATGGCGATCAGCGAACTATTGACGACAGGATAGATATAGGCGCCGATGAGTACAGAGGCTGTGAAATTTGCGACTTGAATAGTGATGGTAGCATAAATTTCAGTGACTATGCGGTTTTTGCATATTACTGGATAGAGGTCGCGTGCACAGAATCTGGCCTATGTCAGGGTAGCGATTTCGACAAGGATAGAAGGGTCGATTGGTCTGACCTTAAGACCTTTGTCGAATGCTGGCTCTGGCATAGAGTCAAATATTAATGGAGGACTTTAATATGAATCCACATGCTGAGCTCGCTTAGTTTGTTTTCTGAAATTTTTAGTTGTCTGGAACAAATGGTTCGCAGAACATTGAGTTGATGGGCTGTTAAACGAAAACAAAACAAGGAGATTGACTAAATGAGCAAGACAAAAAAGAAACGAACAGTATTCGCTTCATACTCCATTGCTTTCATAACTATCTTACTAATAAGTATGGCGTGCGCCCGGGGACAAGAGGTTCCCTTTGAATGTTTTGCGGTAAGCGACCTTGTTAGGGTTTTTGAAGATGGTTACTGTTGCCCAGCACCTCAGAAAACAATAGAGGTATTCGGCATAAGAAACGAATACCTCTCTGCTCAATGTGTGATTAAAGCCAACCAGGATATACAAAAAGTTACAGTTTCAGTAAGTCCCTTGATAAATGCTAAGTCTACTGTGCCTCTGGCTTCAAGTACAGTCGGATGGAATTTTGTAGGCTCTATTCCAATAGCGGAAAACGCCCCAAAATTTAGAAAAACTGATTTAATTCGTCGTGCTGGTAATCGGCATGTAAAACAGCCACGGGGGAGTTGAAAAAATCGGCATATAAAATAGCCACACCGTAGCAAACTCCGTAAGTTATGGCTTCTTACGAAAGTATAGGAGAACAATAACTTATGGAGGCAAAGGATGCTTACGGTGGAAGATTACGTAAAGATTCGAACGGCCAAACGTGATGGAATGAGTATCAGGGCTATTTGCCGAACCTACCATCATTCCCATCATTCTGTCAAAAAAGCACTTAACAACGCTTAGGCCTCGTCCATTCTAAATCCGGCGCACTCAAGGCACTGCGCTGCTCCGATGACTGACTTAAGAAATAATACTTCTGTTTACCGGCTTCTCTGGTCTCTATACTGACTACGTAACCTTCGTCTTCCCAGGCATTGCAACCGGGTAATCACCGTTGCCGTCAGGTTTCACCGGGGGCTCGGAATCCATCGTCATCTCATCCACACCAGGTGCAAGCTCAAGGTTCGACGCCATTGCATCATCCCACTTGATCATCTGCCCCGACTCCGCCGCCATTCGCCCCATAATCCCCACCATCGCTGCATAAGCGCTACGTTCCGTCTCATTGTATGGTTTGTCCTTGCGTATCGCGTCGAAAAGCAGTGCATGCTCGTGGTCGTACGCATTCCACCGCTCTCCCTCATACCGCCAGATCACGTCACTTGCTTCCTGCTTATGCCCTCTGAATATCCGCGGATCAGACACCCCCTCTCCTAGTACTGCCGACCCCGTTGTGCCGTGAATAATATCACCGAAGAATCCCCAGCAATTTTCCATATGCCGGCCCTGCGCAAACAGCCGGGTCCCATCCGGAAAATGATACTCCACCGCATAGTGATCGAACAATTGGTCCTTTGCCGTACGCACCTGCCTGCCGCCCTGCCCCTGTGCCGACACCGGCCACGCATCCTTGCACCAACAGCAAACATCCAGATTGTGAATCAGCCAGTCCAGAATGAAGCTACCGTTCACCCAAGTATAGCTCGAATAGTTTCTTATCTGATGCAGTAGCTCACTTGTCCCCTCTCGCTTCGGTGAGAATCCGACTGGTGCATGCTCGCGATAAGCCCAGCACGTTATCAAGTCCCCGATAATCCCCTTATGCAACTGCTCAACAGCCTGCTCCAGAGGAACATAATGCCGGCTCATCAGTCCGCCCGCGATCTTGAGGTTTTTCTTTTCGGCTTCCTTCCCCGCCTTGAGCACCCGTCGAATCCCAGGCGCATCCACAGCGAACGATTTCTCCATAAAAACATTCACGCCCCTCTTTACCGCGTATTCAAAGTGCAACGGTCGAAACGCCGGCGGCGTTGCTAAAAGCACTACCCCACCCGGTGCTACAAGGTCTATCGCCTTGCGATAACCGTCAAACCCGACAAACCGTTGCCCCTCCGGCATATCAACCTGCTTTTCGAAGTCCCTCGAGATGCTCGCCAGACTGCTCACAAGCCGGTCTTCAAAAATATCAGCCATTGCCACCAATTTAGTGGGACCTTCTGTCTTGAGCGCATTGGCTGCCGCCCCCGTCCCTCGTCCGCCGCAGCCTACCAGCGCGATCTTAATCGTATTGTCCTCCCCCGCATATGCCCGAGCTGCAATCGCACTCGCCAGAGAAGCCCCCGCCAATATACACGTCGTTCCCTTTAAGAAATCACGCCGTGATGTTGATGATGTATCAACTCCTTCCTGTTCCTTCATTTCTCAACCCTTTCAATATCGATGATCATCACAAATCGTGTTAAATGGACGCTTAATGGCATCACACAGACCCATTCTAATCCTTCACCTTCACCTGTAAAGGGCAAAGTAAAATCGTGGCGGTTACCGGGCACGAACGATCGGCCGCGAGCGACCTTCCTCGCGGATTCTCTGGAGCAATGCCGCCATTTCCTTGACTTTCTCCGGATTCTGAGCTGCGAGGTTATTCTTTTCACCGAGGTCGTCACGGAGATTGTATAGCTGCGGCTCAGGATCATTGCCTAATTCAGTGTTGGTGTTCTTGTTAAACCTTGCCCCTTTGCTGGGCTCAATGTACTTCCAGTGCCCCTGTATCAGAGAGAGTGTGCCGGCGTGCTCAACGAGATGTTCCCGCCCGATCTGTGACCTGCCGAGCAGAGCAGCATAGACATCGAAGCTGTCTGGCCCATCGGCGTCTGTGAGTTTCTGACCGGTCATAGCAGCCATCGTGGCGGGCAGGTCAATTTGACATAGCAGAGCGTCGGAGACAGCTGACTCGATATGACCAGACCAGTGGACAATGAATGGCACCCGCGTGCCGGCATCGAACGCACTATACTTGCCGCCACGCAAAGGGCCTGATGGCATGTGGCCATCAAGCAACTCAACTGCCTGGTCCTTGTATCCATCATCAACAACAGGGCCATTGTCGCTAGTAAAGATCACCATTGTGTCTTCTGATAAGGTCAGCTTATCTAATGTCCTGAGGATTTCACCGACACACCAGTCAAGCTGCACAATTGCATCACCACGGGGACCGAGACCGCTCTTGCCTGCGAATCGCGGGTGCGGTCTCCGTGGGACATGAATATCATGGGTAGAGAAGTAGAGGAAGAAGGGTTCAGACCGATGTTGTTCGAGAAAGGTAACTGCCTTACCTGTTATTGTGTCTGCCATATCTTCATCAATCCAGCGGGCAGCCTTGCCGCCAGCCATATAACCTATACGGCTGATGCCATTAACAATCGTCTGATCGTGTCCGTGACTCGGGTGCATCTTGAGCAGTTCGGGTTGGTCTCGGCCAGTAGGCTCCTCGCCAACGGGCTGCCTATAACTGACGCGGATCGGGTCAGCAGTGTCTAGACCAACAACCCGCCGGTTCTCTACATAAACGCACGGAACGCGGTCGCCAGTTGCGGGAATCAAGAAACAATAATCAAATCCGATGTCCAGCGGTCCCGGCTCGATCTCACCGTTCCAATCAAGGTTGCCCTGGCCGAGGCCAAGGTGCCACTTGCCGACCACGCCGGTTTTGTAGCCCGCCTGCTGCATCAGCAATCCAAGCGTTGTCCTTCCCGGCTCTATAATCAGCCGGGCATCACCTGGAAGAACACCAGTCCCTTTCCGCCGCCATGCGTATTCACCTGTCATCATAGCGTATCGTGAGGGCGTGCAGGTGGCCGAAGCAGAATGAGCGTTTGTGAAACGAACTCCTTCCCGAGCAAGCTTGTCGATGTTCGGCGTTAAAACCTTCGTCGCCCCGTAACAGCCCACATCCCCATACCCGAGATCGTCCGCGTAGATAAGCACCACGTTCGGTCTTTGCTTGCGCTGCCCTGATGAGAGCCGCGCCGGCATCACGACCGCCGCTGCAGCCAGGCTCAGAGTTCTCAGAAAAACCCGTCGAGATATCCCTTGTGACATGACATCTACTCCGATAGACTATGATTTCTCATAACCGTTTGCCATAATCTTAATAATACCAAATTTTTAATCTGCTACACTGATTCTTATGAGAAATTCAAATCTATAGTAGATTAAATATTTCAGGAGAGTCTGTTAGCAATAGAATAAAAAAGCGGATGTATACTAAATTAGTTATAAGCTCTAAGCTATTGACATGGTGACATGGTTTTGAGAAAAACTGGCCAAAAAGGGCTACAATCGTCTTATAACCATGCAACCACTTATCTGCCAATTCTGCAAAATATGTGTTTTATAAGTCCTGTATTATTAGTTACTTACAAAAAAATAAAATATAGTGCACCGTTTTATATATCCTATTGACCCTTGTACGGCCATCGTTGTCCTTCCAAAACTCTTATTGACATCGACCACGGCCGCTTTTGACGATGTCAACTGCAAGATAAGAAACTGCTCGCGAAAAAAGGGTATTGACGGCTGCTGGCAACGCGATTGTTGGACAATCCTGTTTCATCTCGATTCTCCCGAGTCAATCCATCGACTGATGTTGTGTTTATTGCAGGAGAGATGGCTGGAGGTAAAGGCCGAATTCGTTGAGTACCGGCGTTGCCCGGGATTTGAGGATATTCAGTCGGACCTTGTTTGCGGTTGTGTTCTCGAAACGGATCAGCCGTTTGTAGCCGATCGTCGTTCCCTTGGCGACCGGCTTGAAGGCCGCACCATCCCACGCCTCCACCGAAAACTCCTCCACCCTCTGGCCTTCCGGGATGTACTCCTGCACCATCACGCAGTTGAAGGTCTTGGCCCCGCCCAGATCAAACTCGATCGTCACCGTTGTCTTGCCCTCGCTCGGCGACCAGGCGCTGTCCCATTTCCCATCGACCAGCTTTTCCGCCCCGCCTGTCGTCTGGCTGCTGGCCGCCAGATTGGTCTTGAAGGTCTCGCGGATGATCCGGCCGAACTCCGCCAGCCGCGCCGCGTCGGTCTCGTGAATCAACCCGCGCCGATCCGGCGGCAGATTCAGCAGCAGCAGCGAATTTCGCCCGACCGACGCATAGTAAATCTCCAGAAGCTGTTTGATGCTCTTGACCTTACCGTCTTCGGTGGCGTGGTAGAACCAGCCTGGCCGGATCGACACATCCGTCTCGGCCGGATACCACACCATGTACTTGGATTTCCGTAGCAGATCAAAACTCCCCAGGTCTTTCCCCGTGATCCGGCCGCCCGCCTCCAAACTGTATCCCAGCCCCTCCAGCGTGTCCACGCCGACCACGCTCCACTCCGTCTCGCGCGCAAATCCACTCTCGTTGCCCACCCATCGTACATCCGGACCGTTGAAGATCACCGCATTCGGCGCCAGTTCCCGCACCACTGCGTTGAACTTTGGCCAGTCGTACACCTGCCGTTTGCCGTTGGGCCCCTCACCGCACGCCCCGTCGAACCAGACCTCGCTCACCGGCCCGTAATTCGTCAGCAGTTCCCGCAACTGGTTGCAGAAATACTCGTTGTACTTCGGCGAATCGCCGTAACTCTGCTCATGCCGGTCCCACGGCGACAGGTACAGACCCACTTCGATCCCAGCCTCTTTGCACGCCGCTGCAAATTCCCCGACCACGTCCCCCTTGCCTCCCTTCCACGGGCTGTTCTTCACCGAATGCTCTGTGTACTCGCTGGGCCATAGGCAAAATCCGTCGTGGTGCTTGGCCGTCAAGATAATCAGCTTCATCCCAGCCTCTTTGCACACCCGTACCCACTGCCGCGCGTCCAGTTCCGTTGGGTTGAAAATCTTCGGATCCTCCGTCCCCTCGCCCCACTCGCGGTCGGTAAAAGTGTTGACCGTAAAGTGAATGAACGCGATCAGTTCGCGCTTTTGCCAAGCGATCTGTCTCGGGTGCGGCCGGACCTGCACCGACTTGGCCAGAATTTGCTCGGATGTGTCCGTCGGCAAAATCGCGATCGGCAGGATTTCCGATGCGGCACTGCCCTCAAAAGGCCCCGCCAGAATAGTGATCCCGATTGTCATGCAAACCAGAATCCGTCCGATCATATTGTATCCTTTCCTTGTCAAGAGATATCGTGATAATTCCATACCATCATACCCAACGATCCCGATGGACTCAAGTTTTCTGGTTGTAAGGTTTCATCATCATTGCCCATTGAATTTGTCTGTTCCGCCAGGGTGGAATTGAATATAAGCTTGTCGTCAGCACGCTTCTCTACTTTTCCTGTCAATCTATCGCCGTTGGTCAGAACAATCTCGTCACTCCACGAAACGGACGCCAGCACCGCACACACGCTCATAATCAGCACAAATAGTCCCATTTTCGCCTAAAAATGTCACTTACACCTTAAAATTACGTAGTTTTCCCTATTGACAAACGTGCTTCAAAGATATAAATTCATTATGAAAATTCGTAACCTTATTGTATCACAAAGAAAAACATATTTTTGAGGAGGATACAAAGTGAATAAGTCATTATTGATTTCAGCAGCATCGTTGTTAATAGTTGCAACATCTTCTGTTACCTATGCGCTACCATTAGATGACTTCAACGACAACTCGATGAATATATCTCTATGGAGTCTTTATCAAGACAATCCAAATAATGGCTGGCTAGACGAGACCAATGGAAGACTGGAGATACATTCTAAAGCCGTAGATGACAATGCGGCAGCTGTTTATTTAGCTAATGGCTGGGGCTTTTCAACGACGAACAGTTTTTCATTCAAGACCGATTTTTACTGCAGCTTACCTTCAGGACCTGAGTATCATGAATTTAACATTTCACTTGGTCTCTTACGGATTCCTATAATGATGATTGCTAACGAAGTTGATATAACCGCCGGTTCTTATGTTGAAGAATATGGAACCGAGGCTTATTTTACCTGCAATAAAAATACGGATGGCAATTATGTCGATGAAGGTCATAAGACAAGAATCCAAGATGGCGGTATTTTATATATCTCCTACGATGCAAACAAGGATGAGCTACATCTGAGTGACGCTGGCTACTGGGCAGCTAATGCATGGGTCACCATCCCAGGTTTGCTGAAAGGTGAATGGGGTGGTGCTTTTGTCAAACCATATCTGGGTGGGGGCTATGTATACAACATAGCTCTGGACTCGGGTGATGCTTACTTTGATAACTTCATAGTCGATAGTGGAACAATTGTCCAAATCTGTGAGTATGTGCTTTCTGGTGATTTGAACAACGATTGTAGGGTCGATTTTCTTGACTTTGCAATAATGGCTTCAAACTGGCTGATAGACTGTACGACCGACCCAAGTAATCCACAATGTTTGCTTAAGTAATCAAGAATGGGATTGGAACAGCACGTATAAAATGAGTTATGAACTGCTGACATTGTGACATGTTTTGAGAAAAACAGGCTAAAAAAGGGCTACAACCAAGCTACAACCATACAACCTCTTATCTGCCAATTCTGCAAAAATGTATGTTTTATAAGTGCTTTTATATTAAGTGCTTACAAAAACTGAAAAATTTGTAATGATTTTATATATCCTGTTTTATTTTCATATGACAACCTGCCCGGCTATGCCTTCATGGTCAGGTATCAGGGGCAGTCAGCCACACTTTTTTGTTCACGCATCTAGTTCTTGAAGGACCTTTGTCAGGTGCGCGTGCGAGCGGACTGCCTCTTCCTCGGTGCCACACTCGACCGAGAGCACGCCCCTATAGCCGGCCTTCTTCAACCGCCCAACGAGCCTCTTCCAATCAATGACGCCGTCGCCGCACGCACAGCCAACAGCCGTGCCAGTGACCTTGCCCCGCTCCGCCTCGGCCTGTTTGACCGAGATGTCCTTCGCGTGCACATGCACGACTTTGTCAATGACCGCTTCGAGCATCTCATATGGATCCGAGCCAGCGAGGAAGGTGTTGCCGCAATCAAAGTTGCATTTGATCCACGGCGAATCCACCAGCGTGAGGATGCGCTTCATGTGCTCGATCTTCGCGGTGTACGGCCCGTGTTGCTCGATGGCAATGTAAACGCCATTCTCTTCGCACGTTTCTGCAATCGCCCGCAACGTGATGCGCATGATGTTGTAAGCCTCGAATTCGTCAATCCACTTGGGCGGATACATGTCCTCAGTGATCTGGACGACGTTCACGCCTAGCGCCCGGGCGTAGCGAATGCCGCGCCGGGCATAGAGCACCCCATATTCGGGATTGAGCATGTCCGAGTGCGACGACAGCCCGCTGATCTTCACGCCAGCTTCCGTGCACAGGTCTTTGATGAGCTTCGGGTCGGTGTCCATGCTCGTCACGTGGCAATACCCGGAGTTAGAGAGCAGGCAACGGCCATCCAGGAAGCAAGGCTCGACCCACTTGTAGCCAATCTGACCCGCCCGCTTGATGCCGTGAGCGAAGCTCTTGTCAGCGTGCCGGACGTATTCGAGGTTGATGCCGATGCCCATGCGGCTGTTTGGATCCCACGGCACGCCTTGCTTGGATGCCAGGGTTGCTCCGGCCATCTCGCTCACCGACGCAGTCACGACGGTGCCTGCCGCACTGGTGGCACCCTTAAGGAAATCGCGACGGCCCATTGGCAAAGCTGCCAAGTCATAACTTTTCGCGTTTGTAGATTCTGACATTGGAGTTCTCCTGTTTGATACAGCTCTCGATTGAAAAATTCTGTATTTTTCAAGTGGAAGCCCTACGGGCAGAGCCCGTAGCACCTGTTTCCACTTGACTAGCTTCGCTCGACGCCCTTTGGGCGAGTCAACATTCACCCACGGGCATAGCCCGTGGAACTCTGCCCTTCGGGTTTTTAGAAAGCACCTTATGTCCTATAAATAGTATATATGAAGGATTATACGTTTTAAAAGAAAAAATAGCTGAACTTGAAAAATTTCACCGTTCCTTGCGTGATAAACGTCAGGCCGACGGCATCAAAGCAGTCATTGCTTTAGGAAACCGCTGTTGAAAAAAGTGAATAGATAATGATTGACTACATGATTCAAAAAGGGTAGATACGTTAGTGGTGCCGCGGTTTTAGTCCGCCACCCGCCGCGATTTTACTCCGCCCTTTACAAAATTCTGTTCAGTCACTCTGATTTTTAGTTCAAAAATGAGATAATTTTTGCAAAATCCCGTAGTTTCCCTGATTGACATTTCTTTTCAACAATTACACTTTATAGGAAGATTTTGATATTATTGTGGAATTAGAAGGCTTAGATGCGTAACCAGGCGTTTAATATGAGAAATCTCAACCGGATGTCATTTTACAGCAAAAGAAAGCCTTAAAATGAAATTTGTTTTATCAACAATCCTTGTTTTGATAATGCTGTCAGGATTTGTCGACGGGTATGCAGCAGAAAAATCAGATTCACAAAATCCTATTATCGGTTTTCCCCGCCCTTGCAGCCCTGATAGCTGGATAAAACAGGGCATAGTCCTCGAGCCAAACCAGCCTTGGGAGGGAGAAGATATCCAGAATTTTACCTCGCCCGCAGAACCATTGGGCGACGGACGATGGAGAATCTGGTATGGCAGCGGCAGCCCAATGAGTATCGCGGTGGCAGAGGGAATCCCCGGCGGCAAAATGACAAAATATCAGGTGTCCCTCAGCAAAGGAAATCCTGCCTCTGATGCGCCATTTGCCATCGGTAATCTGCTTGAAGAGTGGAGACCAACCCAGCCGGTTCACATAAAGCTCAAGGATGGCGGACATCGCTTATACTTCTGGGCTCATTCGCCAAAACACCACATACTTCGTTACCTTGCCGCAGACAGCGGCGATGGTAGGCATTATCGAGTTATTGACCCGAATCGGCCCTGTATTTATCACTTTCTTGACCGGGCAGTTGAATTTGTCGGTACCACGCCTTGGGGCCTGACATTGACAGCCAAACCCGAATCTCACAGGTTAAAGGATGAGCTGGCAGCATCGCCGGAACTGATTACCAACGATGCAACTACTGTTTATCAGTTGCCCGATGGTTCTTTTGAAATGTACACAGCCACAATGCTTTCCATCAAGCAGGGCGACCCCCGCTGGGCAAATAATGATTGTCCTGGGCTGATTCGTGTAATCGACCGTCTGGTAAGCAAAGAAGGCCTGCACTGGTCCGGCCGACAGCGAGTGCTTCAGCCGGATGCAAACGACCCGATTGATTTGCAGTTCTATTATTTGAGTGTGACCTATACACTCCAAGGCAGAGTCGGTATGCTTGGCCATTACAGAGTCAAGGCTCAGACGCAGGACCTCGAATGGTGCTTCTCGCCGGACGGTGTCAACTGGATTAGACCCTTTCGTAATCGTGCCTGGCTTGAACGCGGCTGGCCTGGCGAGAGCGATTCGTATGGCATATATGCGGGTGCTTCGCTGGTCTTTGACAGCGGAAAGTGGTGGTTGTTTTACACCGGCGTAAACATCTCTCATAACGGTAAATACAGCTACGGCCCGCCCCGCAGCGTGATTATGCTGGCAACTACAAATTCTATTTTTTCAGCTCTATAGGAAAATTTTGATATTATTATGGAATTAGATGGCTTGGTTGTGTAGTCAACCATTTAATATGGTAGATGTCAGGTAAATTAACCCGACTGAAAAGTAATTTTCCCTAAATGGCAGAGCATCAAGAAAGGAATTTTATGTCAACCAACATTACCCGTCGTTCTTTTTTAGGCAGTACTGCTGCGGCAATGGTTGCGGCTCATTCTATGATGAACAGCGCCCAAAGCGCAGAAGTCATTCCCGGATTTGACCAAACGCACACCGATTACGACAAAACGAAGGTATGGAAACCATTCAGCGACCGCAAGGTCAGAGTTGGTTTGGTCGGCTACGGCGTTTGCAAATTTTCTGCGGAATTCGAATTCCAAAATCATCCCAATGTGGAGGTTGTTGCGGTGAGCGACCTGTTCCCTGACCGTTGTGCGGAACTGGCCGAACGCGTCAAGTGTGCCAAAACGTACCCTTCGCTGGAGGAAATGGTGAAAGATGATAACATCGAGGCAATTTTCTGCGCCACGGACGCCCCTTCGCACGCCAAACATTGCATTGAGGTTCTCAATCACGGCAAACACGTTTGCACTGCCGTTCCCGCTTTTTACGGTGACATCGAAGATGCGGAAAAACTGCTTGAATGCGTCAAGAAAAACTCCGGTCTGGTATATGCGATGTTTGAAACATCCGTCTTTCACGACGATTTGTACGCCATTGAAAAACTTTACGCAGCTGATGTCTTCGGCCATATAGTTTATTCCGAAGGGGAATACTGTCATCCGCATAGTTTGGGAGCGCCTTCGCTTGGCTCATACAAAGACTGGCGCAAAAACGGGACTCCAATGTGGTATCCGACCCATGCGACGGCTTACTATATCAGTGTAACGCATGGCAGCTTTCTGGAGGTCAGTTGTCAGGGGACAGCGATGTTTGATATAAGCAAACGCAAGCCCAACGGCATAGGCAACATTTTCAATTCGGAAGTCGGTTTGTTCCGAACCCGCGAAGGGGGACTCTGCCGCATCATCATCTGCGGTTCCCAGGGAGAATACCTCGAAGCCGGTCGGATTCGGGGAGAGTATGCCGGATACAACTGGCACAACGGACTTGCCGGCGGCTTTGTTGGAGATGAAACGGGAGAACAGCGACTCAAGGAGGCGATGGCAAAAGGTTTACAGACGAAGAAATACGCACTGCCGCCGGGTGTTTCACCAGGCGGGCACGGCGGTTCTCACGGCTACCTTGCGAACGATTTCATTGACGCCATTCTGCGTAGTCGAAAACCGGCTGTTGATGTGATTGACGCGTTGAACATGACGGTCCCCGGTTACTATGCCCATCTGTCTGCCATGAAGGATGGAGGAACCCTGAGAATCCCGCAGTTTTCACTCACACGCGGAGCGTAAAAAAAGCAATTGCCTTAAAAAGAATAAATATGGACAACTAACGCTTTTTCTAACGAATGGCATGTGCCTCCCTCTGAAACCGCCAGCCGGCTGCTTGCCGCCTTATCCAAGCCCATGTTCCATCAAATCCTTGTAAAGATTCACCGCTTGAAGCCTGTGCCGATTGGATATGACTAATGCAGTACATTGCTGAAAACTTGAATTGATGAACGTCAGGACGGTCACGGTCTGCACAAAAATTAGGAATGGGAAGCAGTCTGGGGTCTAACAATCTGAACTTTCGTATGAATCTGCAAGAAAATTGCCTCAGAAAAGAACAACCTTGAACGTTCAGGCAGCTTTTTGTATAATTGTCGATGTCGTACGAAGAAATTTATATTATTTTATCATTTAAATGGGAAATGTCAGAGAAAATCTCAGGTAAGGTAAGGAGCGACGTATGAACATCGGCAGACAATGCAGTCTATCAGGTTGCGGGATGACGCGGCGGAAATTTCTGGGCGGTTGTGCGGCGTGTGCGGCGGCGGGTTCATTGCTGACGTTGCCCGGCACCATGGCAAAGGCGGTGGACGACAACAAGATGCGAATCCGAATCGTCTATTCCCTTCACGGTTCCCAGCAGACAGGTCCGGACTGGCCGAACAAGGGTTTCGATTTCCGGCCCGTCATGCACAAGACTCAAGAGGAATTGATCCAGCAATGTCCCGGCTTTGAGTTTGTATCGTCGCTGGCCACTGGACCCGAACAAGCCAAGGAAATACTCGAACAGGATAAATCCGCGCAGATTGACGGCTATTTAGTGTACCAGATGAACTGCTGGAACCAGGTTGTGCAGACGATCGCGACCTCCGGCAGGCCGGTGCTGTATGCCGATTTCCAGTTTGGCGGAAGCGGGGGATTTCTGGTTTACATGGCGGGATTTCTCCGAAGCAAGGTGCCGAATGTGGGATTCGTGGCGTCTTCGCGAATCGAGGATTTGGCCGAGGCGGTCAAGTGTTTTCCAAAAGCGAAGAGTTCGGTCAGCGACTTTGTGGCGGCGACGTGTCGCGTGCGAGCGTCGCGGACGCCCGGAGTCGGCGATCTCAAATGTCAGCCGGACGATCTGAAAACTCTTTCGACCGATGAGTGCATCACTCGCATGAAGAGTTCAAAGATTCTGGCGGTTCGCGGGCAAGACTCCGGCGCGGCTGACCCGATTATGGGGATTCCGATGGAGTATGTGTCGTTCGCAGAAGTCAACGAGGCTTGGAAGACGGCGGATAAAGATCAGGTCCGCGAAGTGGCCCAGCACTGGGGGAAGAGTGCCACGGCCGTGATCGATGTTTCGACGGAGACGCTGGAAACCTCGGCGGCGATGTATCTGGGGATGAAGTCAATCCTGAAGAAACACGGCGCCAACGCCATCACTGTCAATTGTCTGGGGGGCTTCTATGGCGGACATATTCACGCCTATCCGTGTCTTGGTTTTCATGAACTGAACAATGAGGGGATGGTCGGCGCATGTGAGTGCGATATCCGATCCACCGCGGCGATGGTCATGGTCACTGCTATGACGCACGGCCGGCCGGGCTACATCTCTGATCCGGTGATCGATACATCCAAGCGGCAGATCATCTACGCCCACTGTGTGGCTTCCAACAAGGCGTTCGGTCCGCAGGGGCAGGCCAATCCGTTCACGATCATGACCCATTCGGAGGATCGGCAAGGGGCATCGGTGCGTTCGATCCTGCCGCTGGGGTATATGACAACGACCGTTGAAATCGATCAGGGACGCAAGGAGATCCTGTTCCATCAGGGCAAGTCCGTCGCCAACGATCCGGATGACCGTGCTTGTCGCACCAAGCTGGCGGTTGAGCCGGTGGGCGATATCGAAAGACTTTTTACGATGTGGGATCAGTGGGGCTGGCACCGCGTGACATGCTACGGAGATCTGAAACAGCCGATTTTTGCACTGGCCGATGCGATGGGTTGGAAGGTGGTTGAAGAAGCATAAAGACCGATTCGGATGGCAATCTCAAACCCATGATGGGCTAAACGGCACCCGACGAAGATGCAGGAGTATGACGATGAAGCGGGAAATCAAGAATCGTTGGTGGTTGTTGGGATGGTTGCTTGTCATGGGGGCAAGCGTTGTGGCCTTTGCGGACAATTTGCAATCGACAAGGCCGGTGTGGCAGATCTGGCAGAGCGACAACAACACCGCCGAATTCGCTTTGGGACCGGGCGAGAGCGGACGATTTGCCGAGGAGTTCGGCGCGGGCACTCTCTACCAAGTGGGAGTGTCAGAAGCGAGGTTGCCTCTTCTTCAATTCTACATATATAGCCCTTGTTATTAGCAATAGACTAAAAATATGAATGCGGACAAAATGAGTTACGGACTATGAACTGCAGACATGGTGACATGGTTTTGAGAAAAATAGGCAAAAAAAGAACTACAACCACAATACAACCATACAACCCATTATCTGCCAATTTGCCAAAAATGCCCATTCCATAAGTGATATGGTATTATTGACTTATAAAAAACATAAAAAATGTAAACGTTTTATATCCGTGTGCTAACTGCCGGAATCTATCCGCTTATGGGAGTTTCTTCTCTCAAACCCTCCAGAATAATGCGGATTTTTTCATCCGCTGAAAACCTGCCGCTGGGTAAAGAAAGTTAGACTAAAAGGCGGCTTGGATTATAAGCAGGTTTTTGAGATTGATGGTGAACGGCTATGGTTTATTGATGATGTTAGCCACGTGAAACAGTTCACATGCTCGAACCGCGCATCGCTCCTTGGTCGGTTGTTTTGTCATTGATTATTTCCCTCGGCGTGGGGATTATATTCGGAGTCTATCCGGCCCGGCAAGCCCGCGTATATGGACCCGATAGAGGCACTGCGACATGAATAGGCCCTCATACGACTTCTGGTCGCAATAGTGCAGACTTCTAAGAATTGAGGTACTTATTAAGAAAGGAGCAATTGGAATGAAAGATAAGCTGGGACGACGCGAGTTTCTTAAGCGGGCCACCCAAGTGGCAACGGTCGCTGCTGTTTCTACAGGTGCTGCATGCGGGGCCGTGCCGAAGGAAAGGAAGATCGATCTGGCCGATACGATTCCAACCCGCGTACTCGGCAAGACCGGAGTGAAACTGCCGGTCCTCGGCTACGGCGGCGCCGGGCTTGTCACGGTTTGGGGCTGTCCTCTTTCGCGCGAGGATCGCGTGAAGCTGGTTCGCTACTCCTACGAGCGAGGTGTGCGATACTATGATACGGCAGGCAACTACATGGAAAGCCAGGCGATTCTTGGCGAGGGGCTGAATGGCATCCGTGACAATGTCTATCTGGTCACAAAGGTCGAGACGGCCATTGCGACCGAGGCACGCAAGGCGGTTGAGAAATCGCTTAAAGAACTGCAGACCAACTACCTCGATGCTATCCTGATCCACGGTACGCCGGGACTTGAGCAAATGACTGTAGCCGAAGCCATAAAGGTTCACGGTGAACTGGTCAAACTCCGCGACGAAGGAGTCGTTCGTTTTATCGGTTTCTCGGCCCACTCTTATTTTGACAAAGCCCTGGCTTTAATCGAGTCCGGCGGATTCGACCTGTGCATGTTGTCCTACGGATACATTCCCAGAGGGTACGATCAAATATGGACCGCCAGGATGACCGAACTGCGCAATGCTTGCATTGCCAAAGCCCACGAACGCGACATGGGCATCGTCGCCATGAAAGTTATGGGCGGAGGCGTGCTCGGCGCCTGGTCGGGATACGTTGTGCCGGGATTTGATAAGAAACGCCTCGAGAAACTGCCCGCTGCTGCAATCCGCTACGTACTGCAAGACAAGCGGATTCATCTGCTCACGATAGGCATGCGTCTGAAGGAAGAGGTCGATGCCAACATCAAGACACTCTCGGGCGATACAACGTACACTTTGGACGATAGATCGCTTCTTACTCAGTTCTGCGCAAAAGCGTACGACAGCGACGCGATTAAGAAGATGAGGATTGATTGACCAGCAAAAGAATGTCGGTTGAAAGGAGCAATGGTATGAAGTTTTTGAGGAATTTGAGTTTGACACGAGTGCCGGTCCTTTTTGCTGTTGTGACGACTTTTTTGAGTGGGTTTATGTCTACTGCCGCAATGGCGCAGGAAGAAGAGGCGGTCGAGAATTTCCCGACCGTCTTCCAACGCGATATTACCCTGTGGAGTGACGGCACACGGTTGTCTGGCGTCTTGCTCTACCCAAAAGACCGCAAAGAAGGCGATAAGTTGCCAGCCATCGTGCTATGTAATGGATGGGGCGGTACGAAGGCTTTCCTGATGCGATCCGGCATTGCTCCACGTTTTGCTGCGGCGGGCTATGTGGTCATTAACTACGACTACCGTGGCTGGGGCGACAGCGACAGCCGGCTCGTGGTTCGAGGAGAGATGCCCAAGCCAGACAAGGATGGCTACGTGACCGTCAAGGCCCAACCCATCCGTGAATTGGTCGACCCGTTCGACCAACAGGAAGATATCGATGCTGCGGTGTCGTATGTCTACGGTGAGCCAATGGTGGACAAGAACCGCATCGGCATTTGGGGTACAAGTTTCGGTGGCGGACATGTGATTTACCGGGCGGCGCATGACAGTCGCATAGCATGCGTGGCTGCCCAAGTTGGATCTATGCCCGATGACTGGACCAAACGATTCTCCGCCGGGCTGAATGCCATTTACAAGCAGAAATCCGACCGTGCTCGCGGTATAGTGGACCCGGTGCCTCAAGGGGGAGGTTCGCCAGATGGATTACAGGGCACGCCCTATTCCGAGCGGATCGCTCTATTCAATCCAGGCCAGTATGCTGACCTGATCAGAGTGCCGACCCTTCTAATAGATGCCGAAAAGGAGCATTATTTCAAGATTGAAGAGAATTCGGGACGGGTGCATGAGATTCTCAAGAAGAATGACGTACCGACGGAGTACCATGTTCTCAAAGGGAAAAAGCATTACGACGTTTATAATGGACAACTCTTAGATGACGTAATGAAGCTTGAGATCGCCTGGTTCGACAAGTACCTAAAGAAGTAGAAGAGCCAGTTTGGACCACCTTTGGAGTATGAATTGCGTGGTTTCGTAACAGCGCCAAAAGAAATCAGAATGAAAGCAAAACCTTGGAAGTAGAGCCTTATGTATCGAAGAATGTCTTATGCGATTGCTTTGTGCAGTATATTCACGTCTTTTTCGTTAGCCAAAGTAAACTGGCCATGTTTTAGGGGAACGTCGTGCGGTGTTGCGGCAGACGAGGTTTTGCCAGTTTCGTGGAGCACCACTGAGAATGTTGCGTGGAAGGTTGATATTCCCGGCAGAGGCTGGTCCTGTCCCGTTGTGTGGGGTGACAAAGTATTCCTGACCTCGGTCGCAAGCGAAGGCAGCGTTGAGGATGCAAAAAAGGGACTTTACCTCGGTGGCGAAAGAAACAAACCATCTACGGCTATTCATCACTGGATGGTCTACTGCTTCGACTGGGACAGCGGGAAAATCCTATGGCAAAAGACCGTGTACAGGGGTGAGCCCGCCCTGCCGGTGCATATTAAGAACACCTATGCGTCGGAGACTCCGGTGACCGACGGCGAGCATGTGTATTTCTATTTCGGCAATGTCGGCGTATTTTGTTTTGATCTGGAGGGCGAAGAGATTTGGCGTAAAAACATAGAGCCTGTTAAGATGCGTTATAACTGGGGCACCGCCGCATCACCAGCACTATACGGAGATAACTTGTTCATTGTCAATGACAACGAGGAGAAATCATACCTGCTTGCCTTGGACAAGAAAACAGGCAAGGAATTCTTTCGCATCGAGCGTAACGAGGGGAGTAACTGGGTAACGCCTTACATATGGCAAAACGCCAAACGCACCGAACTGGTGACGTGCGGCACAGGCAAGATTCGATCTTATGATCTAAAAGGCAAATTGCTATGGGAACTTGGACCTATGTCTGTTATCGCTATCCCTACACCAGTGGAAGGCAACGGCCTGCTCTATATCTGCAGCGGTTTTGTAGGCGACAGCAAAAACAGACCCATCTATGCCATTCGCTCCGGTGCTTCGGGCGATATCACTCCCGAAAATGAATGGGACCCAGGCAAGCACATTGCTTGGTATCACAAATTCGGTGGACCTTATAATCCCTCGCCAATTGCCTATGGAGACTATCTTTACGTACTCTACGACCGAGGCACAGTGAGCTGCTATGATAGTCGCACGGGAAAAGTGATCTATGAAGAACAGCGGTTAGCCGAAGATGCACGAGCATTTACGGCATCGCCATGGGCCAATGAAGGCAAGTTGTTTTTCCTGAGCGAAGATGGCGATACTTTTGTTGTACAGGCGGGACCGGAGTTTAAGGTATTGGGCAGAAATGCTCTGGGTGAAATGTGCATGGCAACGCCAGCTGCTCTTCGAGGAAGTATTATCATTCGTACACTAATGAAGCTTTATCGAATAGAAAAAACGCCAGAGAAGGAACCACCAAGATGACTACCATAGCTTTCGTTATACAATCGTTCTTCTTAGGAATATCAGTTGTACTGGCAGAAGCATCTGCAGCCATTGCTCAGGAGATAATTGAGCCGCCACCAAACATTCCTGCCACAGTCGAGTGGACATTACCAAGAGTGGATTGAAACTTGCAAGGGTGGAAAACCAGCAGGATGTAATTTTGACTTTGCAGGACCGTTAACTGAGGTGGTTTTATTGGGTAATATTGCTATCCGCACCGGCAAAAAGTTGTACTGGGATGGGCCTAATATGAAGATTACCAATGTGCCTCAGGCCAATGATTACCTCCATTATGAATATCGTAAGGGATGGACTATAGAGTCCTGATGATTCTAATGCTGTACTCACCCCCCACAGTTAAAGTCACTGATATCATGAGGCCATCGGGAACGTTACTCCCGATGATGTGTATTAAGGCCGGCGTGAGAGGATCTTGGCAAAGCGAGCACAGTTACAACAAAGAACAGTTCTTGAAAGGAAAAAATACAATAGTATAATAACACCAGGAGTTGAAATCGTCTCCTAATTCAGAGAGCTTTTTGTCTCATTCTTGCTGATGTCATACATTATAAAAGACAGGAATTTTGTATCGGTTTGTCCCAAAACAGGTAAGTCTCTCGGACACACAAGCAAATATCGCCTGCTAAAATGGCTATTTCCGGTTACTGAGGTGTTTTGGCTTATCTGTTTTCTTATTCGTGTTTTGCCCAAAACCTCGCGGTCAACGGATATATCTACCTGTTCTACTGGTGCAAAATATTTGATAAATATAGCGCTGCTTTTAGTTTTTTGCTCAGATATGACCGGAACTGAATCGTTCCATCTGAACATTACCGAAGGATGGGTCATGAAAACCGGCGATAACCTGGACTGGGCCAAACCGGAATTCGAACATAGGGGATGGACCAACATTCGTATTGGTACAGTATGGGAGGAGGCAGGTTATCTTGGATACGATGGGTTTGCATGGTACAGAGTAAGATTTGATATTCCCAAGGAATGGCATATGCTCATCTTGGGGGATGAGGAAAAAGATAATGGTTTTCTCGTTCTATCCCTGGGCCGGGTGGACGATGTGGATGTAACGTATTTCAATGGGATCAAAATTGGCGCTACAGGGATAATGCCTCCTGATTACGCCAGCGCCTATTTGATGAAAAGGAAATACCGCATCCCCGTTAGCATCGTGAATTGGGGCGGTTCCAATATCATCGCGGTCCGGGTGTATGATGATAATGGTCCGGGCGGAATCTATGAAGGACCAGTCGTTGTTGAACTGCCTCAGATGGAGGATATCATCGAGCCAAGCTTTCAGCTTGGTAGTTCCAACGGTATTTATTCTTCCTCCGGCTCCCTTCCCGTAAACCTAAAGATTTCTAACCATTCGAGCCGGGAATACAGATTAATTCTTGAGTGTACACTAAAAAGCGATAGGGTGGATGATGATTCCGCAGTTCAGAGTTTCAGGACCGAGATACAAATGGACAGGAATGCAGATGTATATGAAGTGATGAAGTGTGATCCTCCTGGACCGGGATTCTATCGAGTAATTTGTATGCTCAGCGACAGCAAGATTCCACCGTTTGGGAAATCGATGATTTTTGGCTACGACCCTGAAAAGATCAAGCCCAAACTGACACACGAAAAGGACTTTGAGGATTTCTGGAACAAACGAAAGTCAGATATGGAAAAGATTAAACCTCGTTTTGATGTGATCCGAAGTGACCTATCAACAGACGACTTAGATGTTTACCTTGTTGAGATGTACAGCTATGGAAATGTGCGTATCAAAGGCTGGTACACTGTCCCAAGGAAACCTGGTCCGCACCCGGCGATCCTTAGTCTACCTGGGTACAACATAGCGATGCAGCCGTACTTCCATCGAAAGAATGTCGCGACATTAGCCCTGAATCCTCGCGGCCATGGCAACAGTAAGGAGGATGTCGATGCTAAAGGGGGCGAGTACATGTATTTGGGTTTTAATCCAAAATGCCCAGAAGAATATGTTTATGTTGGTGCTTACATGGACTGTGTTCGGGCTGTTGACTTTCTGGCATCCCGTCCAGAGATCGACCCATCCCGCATCGGTGTTGAAGGCGAAAGTCAGGGTGGTGGATTGTCTTTCGCCACTGCCGCGCTGGATCAGCGGATTGCCTTCTGTGCATCCGACATCCCCTGGCTTGGTGATTGGATCGGTTATCTGGCCGCCTCGGACTGGCCCAGAAAGCATTATCCCGAATTGATTGAACGGTTTCCGGGGCTTACAATCGGTGATATCAATCGTGTCCTGAGCTATGTTGATACGATGAATCTCGCAGACAGAATCCAGTGTCCGGTTCTAATGTCGGTGGGCTTGCAGGATTCCGTATGCCCGCCCCGCAACGCCTTTGCTACTTACAACCGCGTGCGATCACAAAAAGAGTACAGGATATATCCACTTGCCGATCATGCAGTCGGTCAGGAGCACAATTCAATTAAAAATGCATGGATCGCCACCATCTTTGGCATTAAGCAACTTTAGGTAGCAAATGGTCTGTCCACTTTTATTGGTCTAATGCCCATGAGAGAATTCCACAGTTTTTTAATTCATTAAGCATCGGCGTATGGAGAACCAGATAGCCAGCTTCCCGATACAGCTGAGCAAAGCTTGCCGGCATCATGTAACTTAAGCTGCTGTGGGTCTGGTAATGAGCTATTAACTATAAACTGCTGACATGGTGACATGATTTTGAGAAAAACTGGCCAAAATGGACTACAACCATATTACAACTATACAACCCATTATCTACCAATTCGGCAAAAATGCCCATTCCATAAGTGCTTTATTATCAGCGTCTTATAAAAAAGAAAAAATTGTACACCGTTTTATATATCCTTAGAACTTTAGTATTGCTATCGCTGAGTTTTGGTAAAGTTGCATTCATGGCTAAGGCAAGCGGATCGGAAAGAATAGTTGTCGCTAATCGACAGGGAATTCTTCTTGAGTTGCGATATGTTGCAGGTTACTGGCAGATGGATTAAAATCACTACCGACCTAATAGCAACTCGGGCTATATAATGTCGTCAGGTTTTACCGAACAGTGTCGTCTGGCCGGCCGCATCAGGCCAAATACACCAGTGCTCGATGGAGTACAGGACTGTGGATCCTCTCATAAATACTGGACCGAAAATAAGGGGCAGATCAGGGGCAGATTACCAGTCGAGGTCGCACAGGATAGGCGGCTGGCGGGTGCATTCGAGCCAGTTGCTGGCAAATATAGCAAAGTCATAGAAGTTGACGATGCAATCCTCGTTGAAGTCGCCTATCGGACTTGGGCAGTAGCCGGGTCGGTATAGCGAGGACCCGATAATCAGCGCTGCTGGTACTCCCCAGTCGTCAAAAAGTTCAATTACATCAACGCTCTCATAAGATGCGTTCCATGGGGGCTTATGCTTTATAATATCATTCCATCGCAGCGGCACGTGATTGTGAAGGATATAGCCTCCAATCTCTAACTCGAAGAATATATCAAAAAAGCTTTCTGCGGTGCCTGTCGCGGTAAAGGGTGGCAGGTCCAGTTTGCCGGGATTATTGTTGGCTTGCTCTTCAATCTGCCCAAATGAGGGAATGGCCGGGATCAGGCGCATTTTAATAGGGCCGTATGTTGGGCTTGTGCCGGAAAGGTCAAGTGCGGCCATTTCTGTCGCTACATCATCAAATCCGTCGCCATCGCTGTCGTCATCCTGGCCTTCCTCGGCTCCCGAAAAAATTGAAGACATACTCGAAAAACCGGTCAGTTCCACTATCTCGATGCCGCCTTGTGGTCTGTGGAACTCAATTTTTACGAGGTTGGATTCGAATTGGTCAACCTCAATAGTCGGGCCGCCTGTAATGACAAAGGCGAGGTTAATATTGCTCGTGTCGCTTAGAGGCAGCCAGTCGCCGGTCGCAGATTTATATCGAGCGGGGCTAAAGTACGAACTGGTCGATGTCTTCCAGCCAACCTCTGCCGTTGTTGCGTTCATCTCGGTCTGAATGGCCAGCCAGTAGATTTGGTCTTTTGTCTGATAGAAGGGGTCGCTTATGTCGGTGATATTAACTTGGTAGATGTTTATGTGGTCATTGGGGACATTCAGCCCCGTGCCAGGACAATACCAGCCCTGGTTGCCGTTTCCGTAGAGCCGGTATGTAATCGTGGCTCGTGATTGATGAAGTTGCCAAAGGATTCGTCCCGGCTTGCCTGATGAATTTGCACATAAGGCGATGTTCCAGGTTACATTTTTGAAGGCATCTTTATCACCGCGCCAGGAGACCCAGAAATGGATGTCGGTTATCAGTCCTGATTGAGAACACTTAAAATCATCGGCGAGGGCCTGATGGACGAGGCAGATGTCATGGCCGTTTTTGTTGGGTAACTGCGGGCTGTGCATCTTGTAGTCGTCCCCCGGGGACCAATCTGCAAGTGTGAGGGTGCTTGAAACCAATAGAACCAGAAAGGCAACGATTGAGATTGTTGAACTTTGCTTTTTCATTTTTTCCTTCTCCAAGTAATTGCTGACTATATGCTTTAATACCTGTTCAAAAAACACTATGCTGTGAGATGAGTTGCTTTTCTCACAGTGCATATATTATATACCAATTATCGATAATCTTCAACAAAAAACTGCAAAGGTTGAATCCCCATAAATGAATTTCCTGTCATTATGTAGACTACGTACCCATTGTCCATACGACTGCATTTGATATCGAGATTTCGAATAATGCCATCACAGTCAGCCAATTAATCCGTAGCCAGAAAAGTAACCATAAAAGCGACATCGAGATTTTTTTACATTACTGTTTAGTCGATAGCGGCGACTCTCTGCACACTGGGCCATTCTAAGCTTTCTTTGCTTGGCGTACATCGAGCAGACGCAATATAGCCTTCTCATTTAGGCATAGTTTATATTCTCTTTTTCTCAGTTTTTAGGGCTTGATTCTTATACAACCAACCTACAACTATACAACCCATTATCTACCAATTCTGGAAAAATATGTGTTTTATAAGTCCTGTATAATTAGTCACTTACAAAAAATACAATATAGTACACCGTTTTATATATCCGTGTTCAAAGGCTTCTTGGTCATGCGGATTTACAAATGGCAACAAGGTATGTGCAGGATGTTTCAGAACAAACTGACAGAGTAATTGAAAATAGCAGAAAGTATTTAATTTAAGAAGAAACTTAAACTTGGATTTCTCCTTATTTAGATCTTGCGGCTGTAATACCTGCGGTTAACACAAGCTCTTGATTTTTTAAGTATTAAATATTATTGTCTCTTTATGAGCCAATGTACGTATGTATTTTTGTATCTCAAGGTGATAAAGGCGGAGAATCACATAAAGTGGCAAGTTCACCCATTGGCAATCTGAAAGTATTAAGAAATGTCTCTTCTAAAATGACTCTGAAGGAAATCAAATCATGCCTTGTTGGTTTGACAGGTTTTAAAATACAAAATAAAAGCGATGGAATTGTTTCTCCGTATTGGGGGCTTTTTGTTCAGATAGAAAATAAACTTCCAAGCAAATATCTTGACAAGATTCGTAGAGTCATTTACCTGAAAGATTTTGGTAACATTTCCAAACCGACGAGCGCAATTATTAAATTAGACCCAGAAGATTATATTAAAGTGCATAACCGTTGGGTTCGAGCTATCAAAATTAAAGGCGTATCCAATCGAATTGTCTTGATTAAAAAAGGCAAGCTTCGCCATATTCGATTGCTTGGCAACGGCAATATCCCATTTCTGATTCCATATACAAATCCCGATGGAACGATAGAAGACTTTAGATTTGATGTGGGGGAGCCCTACAGAGCAAAAAGGTTCCGTAGTGTAATAAATGAAGTTGTCCTTACACAATATGCATTATCACAGGGGCGGGCAGTGATGTTACCTATCGGTATGGGGATATATGAGGACAATGAGCTTTTGTATAAAGGAGAGCCGATAGCTTTTTCTCTCTGGGGTATAGAGCATCCCGACGATTCAAGATCTGGCGATGAATTAGATGCCAGATTTTTTCATATGTTAGATGAAATTGAAGTCGCTACTTCAAAAGAAGATATGTGGAAGGTGTTTCAAGAAGCGATCTCGCGGATGCGCCAACATCATGCCCAAATAATTGCGGAGATGCGTAAAAATCACGATATAGGGTTAGTTCATTATGAAGTCCATTTTAACAATACCTTCTTCTTTGATAACTCCTTGACAATTGCAGATTGGGAAGAAGGAGCACACCGCCATAATCTGTCAAGATGCCAATTTTTAGATAGCATTGTAGCAGATCTGGTAAGACTTATCGAAAATTGCTCTAGCGAAGAAAGAGTTTATCGACAGTGTTACAACAGGCTTTCCTGGCTTGCAGCAGAGTCGGGAATAAAAATTAAAGTTTTTCAAACTGCAAATTATTTTATGTATTATTTTCAAGAGAACGAGGTTAATCAGGATGACAGACAAAAATTACAATCTCTTCAGGAAAAGTTGTTAACGGCACGTAGGGGAAAAGCAGGTTTAATAGAAAGGCTTGTTGGGAAACTCATTCTTCCTTTGTTCGGAAGAGGACATTTCGGGAAAGGTATTAATTGGAAGGATGTTGCACGACCGTTTATGCCGGGATTTTCAGACGATGATCCTATATGGCAGGCTGAAGCCACAACAACTTTTGACCCGAAGCTATTTGTTCAAAAAGGCGGATGGCCTTATGGAAGGAAGAAAAAACATCCGACAAAGGCTATACACCGAGCCGAAGAAGCCATATACGAAGGCCGCTTTGAGGATGCTATAAAGATCTATGAGGGTATACTTCGCTACGGGCACAAGCGTAACCGCAATTTCGATAGTTATATTCACCATAACTTAGCGTCACTTTATTTTGCACTTCGACAAAATAGAAAAGCTAAAACTCATTTTGATCTTAAGGCTTTTTTTAAAAAACCGCCTGGACGTAGGTCCTGACGAGCCAAAATATCAGAACTCAGAGAGACGCTGACCTGTACGCCTTTCAGTTCAGACGACTGTCACCATAGTATATGGCTAACCTTTCAGGCGGTCGCTAAGCAGGGAAAACTGCTTTTTAATACCAGAAATAAGATTGTCAAACCTGTTGTGGTTCAAACAATTTAAGGCCTAAGTCGTTTGTAATCAATGACTTACAAAATGTCCCATAATTCTCTTGACTTTTAGAAAAAAGTCATATAAAATTAAATATAATAAATTTTGTGCAATTTAACGAAAAACCGGTCCTTTGCTACAACGAGTGAGAATCAATAATCTTAAAGGAAAAGGGCTATAGATAAAGGAGGCAAGTTATGGCAACTCAAAATTACACTTATTATCTCGTAACAGTGATGTCAGCGATTCTCGCATTACAGGCCTTACCTTGTAATGGTTCCACGCTTGAAACTCTTACCGGCCCTGAGGGCTTTATATATGACGTATCCACCGGCGATGGAACCTGTATTTCGGAGGGGTCGAGTGATGCTTATGATGGTGCATATTTGTTAAGGATTAATGGTGTAAATTATAATGCGAGTAATCTTACAATATCAGGCCGAAATATCATTGGCACTACTGAGATACTCGGCGGATTGCGTGTTACCCGTAAGCTTTATGTACCTGCGACAAAGGATGGGGTGCTGGGAAACTTTGGCCGATGGTATGATTCACTCTACAATCCTACAACCTCACCTATCACTGTAAGTGTCGAATACTTTAGTAACCTCGGGTCTGATGCCTCGACAGAGGTCACTGGTAGTGATAATGGTGATACTACCGTTGACCTAACAGACCAATGGTTTGCCACAGATGACACCTGGGACAGCTCGGAAGACCCTTCACTGGCCCATATTATGTACCTTACAGGAGCTCCTGAGTCGATAGATTATGTTGAACTGTCTGGGGGACCATACGGAGGACAAGGCGACCGCCTCACCTGGCGGTATGACAATGTGGTTATTAAGCCCGGTCAAACCATTGCATTTGTTACCTTTGCCGTTCAAGAAAAAAATCGTGCAGCTTCTTTTGAAGAGGCCAGAGGCATTATTGATTCATTAGTAACAGGCAATCTCAATAGTGTGGCTTTGCGAGGTCTGTCGGTAGGTGAATATATGAATCTGGTCAATCTAAAACCGGTTTCTCTTGATAACCTGCAAATTACGCCATCAGAAGATTCTATTTCAGCGGGCAAAGAAGGAGGGCCTTTTGACCCGCCCAGCGTAGTATATACACTTACAAATGGTGGTGCTACTGCACTTAACTGGGCTGTGGAGCCAAACGTGCCCTGGCTGGATGTCAACCCGAAGACCGGAAGCCTGCTGGCTGGTAAAAGCACGACGGTTACCGTTTCTATCAATGCAAATGCCAATATTTTACCTCAGGGCACTCATATCGGCCCAGTGAGTTTCACAAATCTAACCGCCGGAGTGGTTCATAAACGATATGTAAAGCTTTTGATTGGGATACGAAGAGTGCTGGTCTATACTCAGTATGTGTCAACAGGCGGCGAATACGACAATACAATAAAAGCCATTGATTCTATCGGGACTAACTTTTCAACTACAATGTTGGACGATTACACCAAACTGTCTTCAATGCTGCCAGGACACCAAGTATTGCTTATTCCGGAGCAGGAGAAAACAACATTAGCCACGTTGTTCAATATCGGCAAAGCGTGGGCCCCTACCCTGCAGAATTTTGTTAGTCAGGGAGGAATTATAGTTCATTGTGATTACAACCAGAAATACGGCATTCTCACCGGAAGCGGTTTAATGAATATTACTACAAGCTCGAATTTCAGCGCTCAGTCTGTAAACGTAGTAGCTCCAGATGACCCTATCGTTCAGGGAGTATCCAGTCCTTATACTGCCAGTCGCAACAGCTCTAACTATTACACTATCGAGGGCCGGGTAATAGTAGAAAAGACCGGCTCTGGCCCGGTGGTTATCCATAAAATGATAGGGCATGGGCATGTAGTGCTTATCGGCCATGATTATTATGAGTCTAATTCCAACCAGGATAGAGTTGTAGGTAATGCTGTATTAAACCTGCCGCTTCTAAAAGATGATTTATGGGTGTCACCATCACGAGGCGTGGACTTTTCAGGTAATCGGGTGGGAGGTTTCACTCCCGCAAGCCAGAGTTACACTGTTACGAACGTTGGGGCCGTTCCTATTCAATGGGCTGCAACGGTAACGCAGTCCTGGCTTAAAGTGGAGCCCGATAACGGCACTCTTGCCCCTTATCGCAGCCCCGGCGGCGGTGATTCTCAGGCAGTTGTAGTTACGATTACCGCAGATGCCAACAACTTGCCTGTAGGTAATTACAATGATGTAATCAGATTCACAAATGTAACCAGCGGATATAATGAGATTAGGGTCGTCAGACTGCAAGTAATACCAATTCCGCAAGAGATTTTGGTAAGGGATAGTATTTTCCCATTAGAAGACCTGAATATGCCATTTGGAGATGTTGTCGTAAGACAGTCATCTCCAGGACAAATTAGGGTCTGGAATATTAGTCCAAACCACGAGCTGGTAGTCTCTGAAATCTCAACTCCAACAGTCTTATCTAAAGGTTTCTTTGATGCGTTCTCAAAGAATATATTGGACCAGGAGAACTGGACAAGCACCAGTGGCGTTCCGACTATTGACGATGTCGGATTGGGAAAACCATCCCCGCCTTATTCTTTGCGTTTGAACGGTCATCCAAATGGCTCAGATGCGGTAGAGTCATGCGTTATTGACCTTTCTGGGCGGAGCGGAGCAGAATTGAGATACTGGTGGGAAAGGACAGGCGGAGGCGACCGTCCCGACCCCAATGATGACCTTATAATTGATTACTGGAACGGTATGAACTGGGTAGAGCTGCGCCGTCATTTAGGAGCCGGGCCGAATATGACAAGTTTCACCGAATCGGCCGTTACGTTACCATCTGGGGCATATCACGAGAACTTTAGATTGCGAATTAGAAGTATTGGTAGTCGTGACCCCGATAAGATATATGATGACTGGTTCGTAGATAACGTATCCATATCTTTACCAGTGTTCAGATTGGAGGGCGTTCCTGATTTGCCGGTGGTCATACCGCCTGTAGAATCTATACCATTTGATGTAATTTTTGAGCCGATGGAGGTTAACGAATACGATTCTACGGTTGTTATAAGAAGCAATGACGAAGATGAGGGGAAGATTGATGTCCTATTACAAGGCAGAGGCATACCTGACTGGCTGGCAGTTTTTCCTGCGGAAGATTTTGAGTTCTACGGTCATCCTGGCGGGCCTTTCCTGCCTTCAAATAAACCGTATCGTTTGACAAATACCGGCCCGATGGTTATTAGCTGGACTGTTGAGCTGAAGAATGTGCCGTGGCTGAATGCCAACCAGACAAGCGGCAGCATCAAACCCGGAGAATCAACCACAGTTGTTGTTTCACCCAACTCTCAAGCGGATACTATGCCGGCAGGGAAGTATATCGGCCGATTGATTTTCACCGATCTCACTACCGAGGCGGTGCACAAACGCATGGTTACTTTGAATGTGCAAACCCAACCAAAGGTTTGTGTAAGGCCTCAATCATTTAACCTAACTATGCTATGTGGAGAGGTGCAAATTGAAAATCTGGCTGTCGAAAACATAGGCGATGCAAACTTAGTGTTTAATCTCAGAAGCCGTGAAGTAAGTTTCTTCCTGGCTTCGCAAAAGGAAGCCGGCACAAACTTCGACACAGAAATTAACGACGTTAACACAACAGGTAACAAATTCCAAACTGAAATTGCTGCGCTACTGGAAATTCCTCATTCTGAGACTGAGGTACTTGTCCGTTTTGCACCCCAGGTGGAAGCAGATGCTGGTGAACCAAATATTATGAATTCAAGCAACGTTAATGCGTTGCTAAGCAGTCTTGGAGCTACTATTGAGCAGCAATATACAATCGTGCCAGGGTTGTGCTTGATACGACTGCCTGAAGGAATGACCGTAGCGGATGCGCTAAAAATATTTGGCGAGAGAGAAGATGTTCTGTATGTTGAGCCGAACTATAAATATAAGGCACACTCAGTCATTCCCAACGACCCGATGTTTAACCTGCTGTGGAACCTGCACAATACAGGTGAGACCGGCGGGACGCCCGGTGCAGATGTAAATGCACCACAAGCATGGGAGGTGGCAACCGGCGGCGATAGGGAGACAATCGTAGCGGTTATCGATACCGGAGTTGACTATCGGCATCCCGACCTGGCAGCAAATATGTGGATTAATAAAGCCGAATCTAACGGAAGTCCAGGTCTTGATGATGACAGAAATGGTTATATAGACGATATTTACGGTTACGATTTTTGCAACAGTGATGGCGACCCCATTGACGATAACGGTCATGGCACACACGTTGCGGGAACAATAGGCGCTGTGGGCAACAATGGCATAGGTGTGGTAGGTGTATGCTGGAAAGTAAAGATGATGGCGGTGAAATTTCTTGATGAAGGGGGTAGTGGTTGGGACTCCGATGCAATCGCTGCTGTTCAATACGCTACACTTATGGGTGCGAAAGTAATGAATAGCTCCTGGGGTGACGGCTACAGCAGAGGTCTTGAAGACGCCATAAGGGCTGCGGGAAACAAAGGAATTCTCTTTGTCGCTTCCGCAGGCAATGACCAGGGCAACAATGATGATATTAACCCACACTATCCGGCCTGTTATAGCTTGGATAATGTCATTGCAGTATTGTCAACTCGCTATGATGACAAATTATCGGTGCATTCAAACTATGGACCAACCTCAATTGACCTTGGTGCACCAGGCGGTGATTCTGATTGTGAAATCTACAGTTGCTTCAAAGAGGGGAGATACGCCTATATGCACGGAACATCGATGGCTTCTCCTCATGTAACTGGTGCCTGTGCCCTTATCTGGTCTGTTAGTCCATCGCTGTCGCATCTGGAGGTAAAGGACCTCATTATGCGGACGGTTGACCCACTACCGACATTGGCTGGACGATGCGTCTCGGGCGGACGACTTAACCTGCACAGAGCTATTCTTGAAACAGAGGCAGCATGGATTGATTTCGTGCCCAATGGTGGTAATATTTGGCCTGGTGGGGTGAACGATGTCAATTGTGTTTTTGACGCCAATCGACCGCTTGGAACTTACAAGGGTCGGATTATAGTTTATAGCAACGACATATACACGCCTGACATAATCATTCCGGTGACAATGACTGTTGAGGAGGTTGACTACTTTACAGAAGCTTTCAGCTTCGAGTATCCGTTTGACCCGCAAGACCCCAATCGCTTTGATTTGGCGAACCAGACACTAACATTAGTGCCTGACGGCTCAGGCAACTATTATCGAGCGTGCCGTAGTGAAGCGACCAGGTTTCCTGTTGACCCTGCCGGCGGGACAAACGTCCAGCTTAGAGACGATGATTACAAACAAATAAACCTGGGCAGTGAGCGGTTTGACTTTTATGGCACAAGCTATGACACAATTTATATCGGAAGCAACGGATATATCACTTTCGTATCCGGCGATACTAGTTACCTTGAGAACTTTGAAAATCACTTTGCGCTGCCACGAATATCGGCTTTGTTTGACGATTTGGATCCTTCGGCAGGCGGCACGATTTCCTATCAGCAAGCTGGCGACAGGATTGTAGTAACATTCCAGAACGTTCCAGAGACCGGTTTGACCAGCACCAACAGCTTCCAGATAGAATTGTTTTATAGCGGCAAGATAAGGCTAACCTGGCTGGGTATCTCTGCTGGCGACGGACTTGCCGGGCTATCAGAAGGTAATGGACTACCTCTTTACTTTGTGGAAAGTAACCTATCAGGGTATGGTTTGTCTGACGATATCGACAATGATTGTGATACCGATTTTGCCGATTATTCCATACTTACATCATACTGGCAGGCCGAGAATTGTAGCTTAGAAAACAACTGGTGCAGTGGAGCTGACGCAAATAAGGATGGCAAGGTCGGTTTCTATGAACTGGCTGAATTCGCTCTACGCTGGCTGCAGTAAAGTGTGCCGGCAGAACCCTCACCACAGGCTCTTTCTGGTCTGGCCTGATTGACGACGTCCGCATATATAACCGGGTCGTGAGCCCGTAGGAAACTTAGCATTTATTTGTCTTGCCGCTCAGATTGTAGGGTGGGCTTTAGCCCACCGGAATAGAAATTAAATTGGTGGGGCATCCATTCTCCGTAGCAGAGCTTCCAGCCTTCGCAGCCGCTTCGGCGGAGTAGGCACTGCGAAGGATGAAAGCCCCACCCTACATTGCTCAAAGAGCAGACGGGATGGTGTGAAATGAAATGGTTTAATGATTGGAAAATTTCGTTACTGTTGGTAGTGCTCGTTTTATGGCCTGCCCAAAGCCCGGCTAAAGAGTACGTTCTGACGGTAGGCAACGAGCAGCTTCGATTCGTCCCGCAAGGCGAAAAGGGTTATGTAGTTAAACAGGCTAAGACGAAAGCAGGAATCAGCGCTTTAGCCGGGACGCTGTTTCTCGAAGAAGGCCAGGTCCAGCCCATTGGCGGCCTGGACCGTCACGGCATCTGGATAGTGGAGAATGATGGCCCCGCATCCAGTAACGATGCGGTCATAGCCGAACTGATTTACAACGGAGCAGCCGAATATGCCGCACCGCTGTTCTCATCCAACGGCGAGATGGTAGCTATCATTCCTGAGATTGTCCTTCGCGTTCATCCTAAAGTCGATGCGAGGCAGGTTCATTTCCTCTGCGAGTCTATGTCCCTGTCCGTAATCAAGCCGATGGAGTTCACGACACAGGAGTATCTGATGCAAGTCCTTGGGCCTGATGCTGATGCGGTTTTCACAGCGTTGGAGAACCTCAATAACGTTGAATGGATAGAATGGGCGGCGCCGAATACCGCGTCTCAACCGAAGCTTTGTGGCCAGGTTATGCCCAACGATGAATATTTCCTTAATCAGTGGCATCTGAACAACACCGGTCAGTCCGGTGGAATACCGGGCGCGGATATTCGCGCGCCGGAGGCGTGGGAGATAACAACAGGAGATCCGAATATCGTGATCGCCGTTCTTGACTGTGGCGCCGACACTCATCATCCTGATCTGATCAACAACCTGGTGCCTGGATACGATTTTCTTGACAACGATGCTCAGCCGGACCCGTCACTTGACCACCCGGGCAACGCGCACGGCACCGCCTGTGCAGGGCTTATATGTGCACAAGGAAACAACAGCATCGGTGTTAGTGGGGTTACATGGAACTGCAAGATCATGCCCATCCGGATATGTGGCTTCCGCGCTGATGGGACAGGACGCTGGATCACCCAGTCCGACATTGGGACGGCCTTTCGGTGGGCAGCGACCAACGGTGCTGACATTTTCAGCAATAGTTGGGATTGGGGCACAAACCCCACACCAATTATTCAGTCCGCTATCGTGGATGTCACCAAACCAAGTGGAATGGGGCGTAATGGTAAAGGTTGTGCCGTCTTCTTTCCAGCGGGCAACGAGGGCGGTCCTCTTAGATATCCGACAAAGTATCCAGAAGTCATCGCTGTTGCGGCAACAGATCACAATGACCAACGCTGGGACTACAGCCATTATGGCCCTGAATTAGACATCGTCGCACCGAGTGGGGCCGTCTATAACGAACAGGGTCAATATGGCTTTTTCGGCAATATTTGGACCACGGATATCTTCGGTACTTCTGGCATCAACAACAGAAGTCCAGCCATACTTGATTATACTGACAAGATGGGTGGTGCCTCTGCAGCGACTCCCATTGCTGCTGGTGTGGCAGCTCTGATTTTCTCTATCGAGCCGAACCTCACCGGTGACGAGGTTCGGCACTTCCTTGAGCGGTCTGCGAAGGACCTGGGCGCTCCCGGCCGGGATGATTACTACGGCTGGGGCCGCGTCGATGCGCGGGCAGCGCTGGATATGGTCTTGGCCAAGCGGGCCGACCTGAACAACGATTGGAAAGTGGATCTCAGAGATTTTTCAGTGCTTGCCGCGTGTTGGAAGACAGATGATTTGCGGGGTGACATAGGCCCTGTGCCACGACCTGACGGCGCTGTGGATGTCCAGGACCTTGCCCTTATGGGTGAGTATTGGCTGACGGAAATCCCGGACCCCAACCTGCTCGCCCACTGGAAATTGGATGAAACGGAAGGCACTATCGCCTACGATAGCATCAGCAATAAGAATGGAACACTCTATGGTGGGCCTATCTGGCAGCCCACCGGCGGTAAGATAAATGGAGCGCTACAATTCGATGGAACAAATGATTACGTCAGCACAGCCTTTGTTCTAAATCTTGCGGATAGTAACTTCTCCGCCTTAGCATGGATTCAAGGAGGCGCTTCGGGACAGGTAGTTTTATCTCAACAATCCACCTTCCTTTTGCCTGCTGGGAAAGATTGGCTTTGCGCAGACCCAACAGGGGGCAAACTTATGACCGCCTTAACAGATGGCAGTCCATCCACTTCTCCTCTTGTCTCGGAATTTGTAATCACCGATGGTGAATGGCACTGTATCGTCGTTACCTGGGACGGCTCTCGCCGCCGTCTCTACGCAGATGGTATTAAAGTCGCTGAAGATTCCAATCCTCTTGCTAATCTGGTCTCTTCAAATAAAGGTCTCTATCTCGGTGCAGGCAAAAGCCTCGGTGCTGGAACTTTCTGGTCCGGCCTTATTGACGACGTTCGAATCTACAATATGGCCGTAAATCCTTAACCCGGATTTCTCATAAACCGCAGAGGCCGCCGAGGTCGCGGAGAAGGTAATAGTTATATTTCATTACCGAACAGTTGGTTACATAAGCACTGGCCTAGCGGTTTGCCTATACTACTAATGTAAGGCCACATATACAGACTGTTTTTATCGGCAATCTTTAAAATTTGCCATAAGTCCTTACATAACCCACAGGATGCCTTACGGCGCAAAAACCTCTGCGCTCTTTGCGTTCTCCGCGGTGAGAAATACAGGTTAATCGAGTAGAGTCAAATAAAGATTTGGTCGATATGCCGCTCTTTAATCAAAGATTTAATAACCAGGCGTAGGTGAGTCGGCGGTCCAGTTGTTCGGGTCATTGCCGTAAAGGTGAGGATTTATCCGTGTAAGCGAGCTACCGAAGCCATCCGCCATAACAGGCCAAGGGTCAACAGGCAGAACAAGCTCCTCAAAATTCTCGTGATGTGAGCCGTCACTGTAACTAACCCGTTCTACTCGGATGTATTGACGCTCGCCCAGCTCGTCCACATCTCCGGGTACCGACAGCTCTAACTGCTCGCCTGCATTACTCAATTTACCGTCGTATGGCCCTAATATCTGAACGCCGCCAGGAACCATACCGCGATACACAGATGCCGCAAAGACCGCTGGATTTTTCACCAACAATAGATATCCGTAAGCAGGTATCGTAACTTTAGTCGGACTATCCGGGAAGGTATAGTCGATACCAGAGGTCCACTTCCAGGACTCATCCTCGTCGTAACGATACAAAGTCACAGGTCCGGCGGCAATGTTGTATAGCTCAATATATTCCTCATTTTGATTGCCGGACGGCGGATTGTACATTATCTCGTTTATCACTATAGGGCCGACCAAAGGTGTAGCGTTGGCGAACCCTGGCGTATTGTGATCCATTGACACAAAGTTATAGGTGCCGGTGCTCTTTTTGTATCGACCAAACGATACGCCGGTCTCTGAAGCGCCAAAATCCTCCTTCTCACGATAACCCATCAACTCACCAAAATAATCGGCACTTGTCAAATACACCGTCTCGCCATTTTCACTTAACGCAAACTCCACAAGACAGCCGGGGTCCGAAGGATTATGGAAATCAGTATCCTCATAGAAAACTAAGAACCCATTCTTTGGTATAGTCGTCCCTGAAGCAATCTTGTATTTCTTGAGAAGGGACCCACTATCGCTTAAAAACCACCCGCCGATATTTATCGGGTTATTGGTAGTATTATGCAGCTCAATCCAGTCCGGGTTGCCCGCGTGAGAATGCGCCAGAATCTCGTTGATGACCACATCGCCGGGATTCGGAATACTAGTATCATCCTCGCCTGGCGAGCCGCCCCAATAGGCGCTTGCACGCCAGTAGTCTTTCTTGGCCCAGTGATTGATGTTGGGGTCGGCTGGATTGATTATGGTAAGCGAGAAGCCGTTGCCATCGGTAATCTCACGCCAGCCGTCGCCATATTTGAAGTCTAAAATCGTCTGCCCTATGGCATCGGCAAGTCTAATTCTCTCTCCGGCATTTTCCAGTCTGCCGGAGTATTGGCCGGCTATAAAGCCGGTAAAGTCAGGATATTGGGCGTCAAAAGCTGCCCGGTCTTTAACAACGACTACAAATTGGCCGCCGGCGAGCTCCATATCCGGGAAGGTAAAATCAATACCCGAATTTATGCGCACGAGATTCAGGTTTATAGTTTTTGTCCCAATGTTTTTAAGCTCGATGAACTCCTCATTTGGGTCATTGGGATTATTAGTATCTTCTGGATGATACATAATCTCGGTAATTCGCAGGTTCTCTTTAATCGGCCCTATTGCATATATCGCCTCGGTTAACGCACTCCAGGATTTATTATTCCACACTCGTGCCTTAATCTGGATGGTTTTTTCTATCGGGAAATATGTGGTATATATAAGCGCACTGGGATGGATGTCATAGCCGGGTGCGGATTGTGCTGCTGGAATACGAGGGTCATTGCCATCCAGCGTGTAATAAATCTTGCCGAAACCATTGGGGTTGTTTATAAATAGGAAACCGGCAAAATAAGTAAAGGTTGGCGGCTTAATAGAGGGGAACCAGCCCACGTTTCTAAACTGATTTAAGACAACTTCTACCCGCTTTGTCAGACACCTGTTATCGGCGGTTGAATAAAGTAGCCGGTTTATTTCATTTTGCCACTCTTCTTTTGTCAGAGGCGATTGCCGTTTGGAATCGCCCCATCTTGCCGATTCGGCGATGATTGCCATATCAATTTGATTTGCGCGCTTCTGAACGTAATTTCTGGCACTATTGAGACTAAGAAGGCCCGCGAAGAGCCGATTCGTATGGTCGGCAAAGTGCATACGATAATCGATATTGGAGGAAGCAAGCTGTTCGTGCAGCCAGTGCGGATTGAAATAGTCTATATTTGCGCCCGCTGTAGTGAACGGCGTAACCATATTCTCTTCGGACTTGGGCGCTCCGAGTGTGTGCTCATTATCGTGGTGGAGCCATTTCCAGCCGTCAGGATTCATACGATTGTAAATTCCCCAGGTATTATTCGGTATGTAGAGGAATCGCGAGCCAGGGCCGTCACTATCGCCTGTATAGTATTCAATTATCATAAAATCTATAAGGTTGTCAACGTCAAGCAGTCTCTCATAATCTGGGTTTAGTGTGCCGTCTATATTAAGTCCCTGCATACGGTAGTATCTTTCGAAACTGCCAAAACCGGCTACTGTCTCATCATAGAGTCGATTGTACGACTGGCGGTCGCCATCAGTGGGGACTATCCTTCTTTCAACAGACCACTTCGAATTGACCACATCATAATCTTCCTTGTTACCACCCATATAAGATTTGGCAAAAGACGCTTCGGAGCGTTCCTGTGTCTGGAAAAGACCCCAGTAATGACCGTTAATATATAGGTGATAATAGCGACTTCGAGTGTAAGGATGACCGCCAGCACCCTGAACATCACGAGAGAAAACGTCACGGACATCGGTGTTTTGAGGATTGCCCTCCAGTGCCCAGGAGTAGTTCTGGCTGCAACGAATGTCTATATGGTCATATACGTTGTCACCTTCATCACCAAAAAGCGGATATGTCAGCTTGTCCTGGCCATAAGCGGAGCGGAAGAAAAGTCGGAAGGCATGCTTGGGATTGTCACCGACAACACTATAGCCGCCTCGAATTCGCATACCAGCATCAATCTGGAAACCGCCGCGCATATCGGTGGGTAAATCCCAGCGGTATCCGCCGTTTGCATCCGGTATCTGCACTATGTCTGGGAAGCCGGGGCCCTGAGGATTAGGAGGATAGATTAACTCGAGCGAGCAAGGCCGCTCCCAGGCTCGGCCCTCCTGGGCTGCATTAACATAAATGCCGATTGAAGGGTCAAACAGGCTTTTAAGGTCTGTCACCAACGACATAGTGGGAATGGCCTTGAGCGCATCTATAATCTGGGCTGCATAAGTCGGGTTATTGAGCACGATATCTGGGTCCATACCATAATCCATTCGCTGACCATTAAAGTAGCCCGGGGCAGGCCAGTTAGGTCCAGGCGCTTCACCGGCAGGTGACTGGTATCTTACGTCGTTAAGGAAAAAATACGTGTTTGTCTGGACTTTTGAGTCCAGCCAGCCGGGCCTGACCGCTACTGCCCGGATAATCGTAGTCTGGTTAATGGTAAGCGCAGAACCCGGATTGTATATGTTTCCATTTCTTGCTGTAGGCCGGGAACCATCCGTTGTATAGATAATCCTGACACTAGGATTGGTCATCTCGGTGGAAAGTATCAAAGCGAATGGAGCGTCATAAAAACCGCGCTCGTGGCTAAACCATACCTCACTGACCTGGCCTGCCGCACTATTTATATTGGGTTTCCACGGTGTTGGCGTGGCGAAGTATTGCGGCGTCATCTGGTTTTTAGAAACAATCAGCTCCGGCAGAATAAGAAAGTCTTCATTGGAGGCATCATCGTTCAATGCGTGAATAGCCAGGACGTTCTTTTCAGGTTTAGGGCGTAACAAAGAAAAAAAGGCATTGAGGTTCACGCTCTCAAATGAACTTGAATCCTCGATGGAGCGATTTGATGCAGCCTTCGAGCTCCACGCTGGCGTTCCGTTAAAGTTCTTTCTGACCACCTCAGCACCATTAAGATATGCAATATAGCCATCTTCGTATTTTACCCGTAATGTAATAGCATCATAGAAACCGGGGTCGTTGATATAAAAATTGATGCGTGTCCATACTGTCGCATTGATGCCTAACATCTGGTCGCGCATATTGGTACCGATGACGTTGCCTTCTTCCAAAGAAGCACCAAAACCGAGCGCTGTCTGGCCAATATCCCATTCACTATCATTAAAATCGGGGCTTGTCCATTGCAGACCTGAACCTTGTGAGGTGGGCACGTGATAGCGGACAGTCGCACCTGTAGGGACCAATACCTCATCATATTGCGCCAGGCCGAATGAAGTATTAGATAATTGTTGCGGATAGGGCGTGTATTGGTGGACGATGGTATGGCCATCCGGTGCAACCAGCGCAATGCACTCATTATTCTGGGCCAGCTTGAAACTTGTGTGTAAATACGGAGCATTAGGGTCGCGGATGTTTTTGTCGGAGGCAAAGACAACTAAAAACTCACCGGCTTTAATTTCAACGCCGTCAGGAAATTGCCAATCCGTTAAGTCGGGATTAGGGCTGCCCCAGTTCCAGTTGGCTAAATACCAGTCAGCCAGACTAATAGTTGTGTTTGTCGGATTGTAAATCTCTATCCAGTCAGGGAATTCGCCGGGTTCGCAGGGGTCTTCTAATACGTGGTCATTTATGGCCAGAAACTCGCTGATGACTAACGGTCTTGTATATGTCACGCTGAGAGAAGTTGTCTGCCCATCGCCAATCTGGACAATCGCGTTAGTCGGCTTCTTCCAGCCGGTAATATCATTAAATTCGACCGTGTGGAAATCCGCCGGCAAATTAGTTTCTATAAAACCACTGTCTCGCCAGGGATGCTTATTCACGCGCCATTTTGCACCGCCATTGACGGCTTCCGGCGGAGATATGTTAACTTGCAGCGAGCCTGTCTGCCCGACTAAGCGCCAGGTTCCAGCCAATAAGGCATAATCAGACAGGGTTACTCCGTTGCCATCTATGTCAGCCTGACCTGGTGTGAAGTCCAGCCAGTGGTGAGCAAGAATGTCGAGGTCAAGCCAATTTACCGCGCAGTCATCGTTAAGGTCGCCTATTGGGCAACCCGCCTCCGCTGCAATGACCGAAAGTAGGGTTAATACAAGACCCAAAACAGCGATTTTCACGGAGTTGTGCATTCTCGACCTTTTTCCTCCGTTATATGTAACTGCAGCAGTGTCTGAATTTAGAGTTCTGCTCTCAAACTGTTGTTCGGTTGAATCACACAGACACAAAATTTGGATTTTTCATAAAAAATCCATAATTTAGAACACTTATAATTTTTGGCTGTTCTTGATACTTATTATTATAACATAAATTCGTCGTTTAGTCATCATCTTTTTGGCTGAAACCGCGAACAATTACCATTTTTTGTTGGCTCACTTGATGATGTGAATCTATATATTAGGGCTGTACGTCGTCAGCCAAAATGAGACAAATTTGCCTTTGAATTAAGAGACGGTTTCAGCTCCATATATGACTACACTTTTTTGTTTACACTTTTGCTGTTGTTTTTGATTGTATTCTTCATGTTTCTTTTTGTTTAATGTTTTGGACAGGCAGGTTAATGCGTTTATTTGCCGGGATGGCTGGTCCAACATCGATTGCTGATTATGCAGCCGATCTTAAAAATTGACTGATGAATAATGAATACTTTGATTCTACTGGTGAAAACCAGATATTAGAAGCTATAGCAGAGCAGGATGGATCTGAACCCTCGATACCTTTGGGACACAGGATTTTCCGAACAGATTCTAAAGGCTTGAAATCGTTTTAGCAACTACAACCATAATACAACCGCGAAGCCCGTTATCTGCCAATTCAGCAAAAATGTATATTTTATAAGTGCTTTTATATTATGTGCTTACAAAAATGAAAAATTTTTAAATATTTTATATATCCGTGTGCCAACTAATGGAATCTATCCGCGTGGCCAGTTTGCCCTTTGCTTGTAAGTGTTTAGATAATCGTCCGTTAAGGTGACAGAAACGAAGAGATGTTGTTGTCTAATCCCCCAAAGTCCAAGAATCTAATATTTCTTCCTTCCCAGCTTATTACCTTCAGAATACGAAAACCTGTGAGTAGAATCGACCCTCTTGCGAATTTGAAGGTTTTAAAAACACCACGAGTACTCTACAAAACCCGCCTCTCGCGTAAAGACAATGATTATTGACTTTTTTTACGCACGATTCAAAATATATCTCCAGTTGTGAAATCCGTGAGTCAGACGGTGTCTGAACCACAGAATTGATGATTAAGCGTCAATAAGTTGTTGTCTTAGCTACTTCAGATTTTTTGCTATGGCCGTAAAGGTGGTAACATGACAAAGAGACCGTATATCACGAAAATAGTATTCCTTGAAACAAATATGGATATCTTTTTCTTTCTTGTATTAAGTCTGGCTGCAACGAACATCGCCGTTTGCAGACAGCAAGCGCAGGTTCAGCCAAGGCCAAGAAAGGTTCCTTCACCCTCAACTGAACTGAACCTAAAAGAAATTCCCTTTAAGATTGTGTACGAAACCTACCGTCAAATCAATGGCAAGGAGAACTGGGAATTGTACTCGATGGATGCAGATGGTTCCAATTCGGTGAATCTGACCAATACCCCCGATATAGATGAAATGTATCCTCACGTTTCTACCGATGGCAATAAAGTCTGTTTCGTTGTTGACGAGCCAGCAGGCGAACCGAAAGTCAGAAATGTCTATTATATGAACATTGACGGCACAGGAAGAGTCAAAGTTGCCGAGAATGCCCGTGATCCTTGCTGGAGTTTCGATGGGGAAAAAATCGCATATCTAAAAGGAGAATTCGATCGCTACAATATTACCGATTATGCCTCTAAAGGGCTTTCATTTTACGACCTGGAGACGCGAAGCCACAGAGAGCACCCAAATAAAAGCTTGCATCACCTTTACAATATTTGCTGGTCGCCCGATGGTGATTGGTTTCTTGCCACCGTGCATGGAGGGATGGGTTTCAAACACGCCATTCTTGCTTTTGAAGCCCGCGGAATCAAAATCTTTGATTTAACATCTGATGGCGTCACAGGTTGCAGACCCGATTTTAGTTCTGACGGAAAGAAGATAACATGGGGGGCTTCCGATTGGGACCTGTGTGTCGGCGACATCGACCTGACGTCTTCTACACCTAAGGTGACAAATGTTCTTGGTGTTGTTAAGTGCCAAAAAGAATATGAGGTTTATCATACCGATTTCTCCCCGGATGGCAGGTATATTGCATTTAGCTACGGCCCGAAGGGAGATGAAGTGGTGGGCGGTAAGGCGCCCGGGTGGAACATCTGCGTCAGCGACCTGACAGGTAAATGGGCCCAAATAACAACCGACGGTAACCATAACAAAGAGCCGGACTGGGCGCCTATTCCGACTGTGAAGCGTTAAATGAATTCAAATAAGCTAATTACGCTGATACTATGTGTGCTATTGACCTTTTCAGCTATTCTTGGCTGCAAACACAGCAAAGATACCGAAACTCTGCCGCAAGTTATGATGACCCATACCGGTGTGGAAATAGTTCTAATTGCTGGGGGTTGGTTTCAGATGGGGAGTAAAGAAGGACCTGTTGATGAGTCGCCTATACATAAGGTATGGGTTAGCCCGTTTTGGATAGACAGATATGAAGTAATACAAGACCAATTTAAGAAATTTCAACTACCAGACCCATCTCACTTTAAGAATCCAAAAAATCCTTTAGACCAGATTAACTGGACCGATGCAGCCCTATACTGTAACGAGCGCTCACGGGCGGAGGGCCTCCAGCCCTGTTACGATGAAAAGACTTGGCAGTGCAATTTTCAAGCAAATGGATACCGGCTACCTACGGAAGCCGAATGGGAATATGCCTGCCGAGCTGGAACGACTACCAAGTTCAACTTTGGTAATGACCAGCGTATGCTTAATACCTATTCTTGGTTTGCTGAAAACTCATCTGGCAAGACGCATCCAGTCGGCCAGAAGAAACCAAATCCCTGGGGACTATATGATATGTATGGGAACGTAGCAGAATGGTGTAACGACTATTATTCAAAGAGTTATTACAAAGAAGGTCCCGAAAAAGACCCAAAGGGCCCTGCAAACGGAAAGGAAAGAGTTTTGCGAGGCGGCGCATGGAATTCAGCCTCAGACAGTTGTCGCTCCGGCTATCGTGCCAGCGACCCTTCTATAAACGACACTTGTTTAGCCAGCGATGCTATAGGTTTTCGCTGCGTAAGAATCGTATCTGACAACACAGTCACCAAGAACAGTGTTGTAGAAGAGAACCAGTCGAAGCAGACATCAAAGACAGGTTTTCTTTACGATGATATTTACTTAGAGCACAAAACAACTGAAGGTCATCCAGAGAAACTCGAAAGATTGGTTGCCATAGTCGAAAGGCTGAAAGCAAAGGGATTATACTCTCAGCTGAACCACCTTACCCCCTCACCGGTCCCATCAGAATGGCTCCTTACGGTTCATACGCCTGAATATATACAGCGGGCTCAAAAAAGCTGCGAACAGGGTGCAAATTACCTGGATTCGATAGACACGCCGATATCCTCGAGGACTTACGAAGTTGCGCTTGCGGCTGCGGGAGGCGTGCTGTCGGCAATCGATGTAGTGATGGCAGGAAAAGTCAAGAACGCCTTTTGCGCAGTTCGTCCTCCGGGTCACCATGCAATAAAGAATAAAGCGATGGGGTTCTGCGTATTTAACAATGTTGCTGTCGGCGCACGGTATATTCAAAAAAGATATGGCCTATCAAAGATACTAATCGTAGATTGGGATGTGCACCATGGTAATGGAACCCAGGAAATGTTTTATGATGACCCCACCGTGCTGTACTTTAGTATTCATCAGTATCCTTTCTATCCAGGCACCGGAAGTGAAGCAGAAAAGGGGAGCGGAAGAGGTTTGAATTACAATATTAATGTGCCTCTGCCACCTGGCTCCGAAGATGGAGATTACATAAAGGCGTTTGAGGAGAAGCTCAAGCCCGCAGCCCTTGCCTTTTCGCCGGACTTTGTACTTATCTCTGCCGGATTTGATGCCCATAAGGACGACCTGCTTGGCGGTATGAAAGTGACGGCGAAAGGATTTGCGGAGATGACACAGGTCGTCAAAGATATAGCGGAAAAGTGCTGCGAAGGTCGGCTCGTTTCTGTCCTTGAAGGAGGTTATCATCTGGAAGGATTGGCCACATCGGTGGAAGAACACATTCGCGTTCTGATGAGGTAGAGGAGACACAAAAACGATGCTCTTTCACACATGGCCGTTCGTGTTATTCTTTCTGATTGTGTACCCGACTTACCTTGCTCTGAAGGGAACGAGGTTCAGACTCGTCTTCCTTCTGGCTGCTTCCTATTTTTTCTATGCATGCTTTAATCCCCTTTATCTGGTTCTGATATTCTATTCAACTCTACTTGACTATATAGTCGTTGCAAGGATGGCCAAAAGCAAACGCAGGAGGATGTGGCTTTCCATAAGCATAATAAACAATATCGGCCTGATGGGCTTCTTCAAATACGGCGGCTTCGTAACTGAGAACCTGAATGTTCTCTTGTCGTCTCTGGGAGTTACCTATGCCATCCCGGCGCCAGGCATACTTCTTCCTGTCGGTATATCGTTCTACACCTTGCAGTCCGTCAGCTACGTCATCGATTACTATCGCGGCAATATAGAAAGGGAAAAGAGCTTCATAAGGCATGCAACCTTCGTATCCTTCTTCCCCCGCCTGGTGGCCGGGCCAATCGAAAGAGCTAAGAATCTGCTGGCACAATTACAAAACAGGCCCGTATTCTCCACGGAGGACATCTCGGATGGTCTCTCCTTATTCATTGTGGGTTTTTTTAAGAAGGTTGCCTTGGCCGACTATATGGCTCTTTACGTTGACAAGGTGTATGCTGCTCCTGAACAGTTTCAGTCGCCTGCGCTGGTCCTGGCGACCTTCCTGTTTTGCTGGCAGATTTATTTTGACTTTAGCGGCTATACAGACATGGCCAGAGGCATTGCGCGGATGATGGGCTTGCGTCTGATGCTTAACTTTAACAACCCATATCTGGCAACAGATCTCGGTGATTTCTGGTCAAGGTGGCACATCAGTCTCTCTTCCTGGTTCAAAGACTACGTCTATATTCCTCTGGGAGGAAACCGCAGAGGCACATTTAACACTTACAGAAATATGTTCCTGACTATGGTAATCTCAGGACTGTGGCATGGTGCGGCCTGGACATTCGTCATCTGGGGCATGGTGCACGCTTTAGGCCGTTTTTTGACGCGGGAATTGGAAAGGACTGCGTTCTACAAAGAAAAGGTGCCAAAACTAATCAAACAACTGCTGGTGTTTGTATTTGTGACCTTTACATGGATTTTTTTCCGAGCCGAAAGTATAAATGACGCATGGATAATTGTGACACGGATATTTAACTCCGGATTGGCAAATCCTCATTGCCCATTGCTGGCCTTGGCTTTTGTTTTCGCAGTGTGGTCCTATCAATTTGTTTACGAATCCAAGATTAAGTGGATTCTTGAGTTAAGAGCCGTTCGAATCGTAATATTGGTTCTTATGGTTCTTTACCTATCTATCTTTGCTCCGTCAAGTGAGCAGGCGTTTATCTATATACGGTTCTGACAAATGAGCAATTCTTACGAACATTTTGGAAATGAGACAAACCGAATGGGAGAAAAGAACGTAACGGATATCCCGGATAGTTCCCGCCCGGCGAACGCATTTGATATACCCTTTGGTTCCAACTGCGTGCGCTTATCGGGATGTGAATGGGTCGCTGTCGGAATTATTATCTCGGCATTATTTTATCTTGGACCCGTGCTTTGGGAACAGAGCGAGAAATTTGAGCCTGAGATTGACTATCGCTTGCCCTACCAGTTAAGCAATGACTACTGGCTGTACAACCGTTACTGCCGATGGGCCTGCTCGCGGTACAAAACTCTTGTGATTGGAGATTCGGTCATCTGGGGACACTATGTGTCCGAACATAACACATTGTCGCATCACCTTAACGAAATCACAGGCCGGAATCAGTTCGCTAATATGGGTGTGGATGGCATACATCCGGTAGCATTGGAGGGCTTACTGAGGCATTATAGCCAGGCCATTTCAGGAAAAAACGTTATCCTGCATCTTAATCCTTTATGGATGAGTTCCGTCAAGCATGATTTACAAACCGACAAGGAGTTCCATTTCAATCATCCACGGCTGGTCCCACAGTTTGTCCCCAAGATTCCCTGCTATAAAGTCCCATATTCTAAGAGAATATCGGCTGTGGTAGAACGCTACGCAGCATTCTTTAGCTGGACTTCGCATCTGAAGATTGCTTATTTTGAGAATATGGACCTGCCCGGCTGGACGATGGAGCACCCCTATGAGAACCCTTTGAAGGCCGTCACTCTCGCACTTCGCACCTCCGGGAACCATAATCAGAATGAACATATTTCATGGACCCAGAGGGGTGTGCCTAAAGAAGATTTTCCGTGGGTCCGGCTGGAGAGCTCCTTGCAGTGGAACTTTTTCCAGCGGTCAATCGATATCTTAAGAGAAAGAGGGAACAGGGTATTTGTTCTCGTGGGCCCATTTAATGAACACATGCTGAAGGGAGAGAGTATCGACACTTATCGAAAGATGAAAATCGAAATTGCAACCTGGCTCCAGCGAGAGAATATTGCCTACTACATACCTCCGGCACTACCCAGCGAGCTCTATAACGATGCCAGTCACCCATTGAGCGAAGGATATGCTCTGCTCGCGAAACAAATCTTTGAAAATAGGACTTTCACATCTAGCATTCTTCGGTCCAGCGGCAATTTTGCTGCTCCGAACAGAGACCAATGATTTCTCTGACTGAGTTTTAAGCGATTTTACATAAGTTTTTTAATGTCCTGTAAGCCGATGTCTTCGTTTCTATTCTATGGGGAGGCACTTCTAACACAACGAAAACCATAGATATCATATCCAAAACAAACATCCACATAGCCAGGATTCTCGTTATAGCGGTAGCCGGAGCGACAGTTCTGATCGCTAAATTTCCACGCACCGCCGCGAACCACTTTGGTTTCGCCGTCCTTCGGCCCTCTGGGATTTTCTTGAGGAGCCTTCTGATAATAGTCTACCTGATAGAAATCATTGCACCATTGCCATACGTTGCCGCACATGTCATACAATCCCCACGGATTGGGCCGCTTCTGACCTATAGGGTGTGGATGTCCGCCGGAGTTCTTATCAAACCAGGCATAGTCAGCCAGTTTTAAGGGATTACTCCCGAAGAAATAGGCTGTTTGGGTTCCTGCCCGACAGGCATATTCCCACTCCGCTTCCGTGGGCAGCCTGTATCCGTTTGCATCGAAGTTGCATTGCCAGGTTTCCACGTCATAGCAGGGCTGAAGCCCCTCCAGGCGAGAACGCTCATTGCAGAATCTCACAGCATCGGACCAACGTACCTGCTCTACAGGATTCTTGTCTCCTTTCCATCGGGAAGGATTCTCTCCGCAGACTCTCTGGTATTGCTCCTGAGTCACTAGGTACTTGTCCATGTAAAATGAGCTCACTACAACCTCGTGAGGCATTGCATCGACCTCATCTTTGTCTCCCATCGTGAACCGGCCTCCTGGAAGTAAAATCATCTCTATTTCAGATCGCGTCCCAGTTTTGCTTGGGCCGTCACTTGGTGCTTTCGGGTCATTGTTTGGGGTCTTGCGCTCGCAGCCTTGCAGCAAAGCCAAGGCCATGGATAGAACAAATACTGTTACGATGAAGTGTCTCATAATTCTTGGCTTCCGATCTGCACCGTTGGAGTTGATGTCTCGTGTCAATAGTCCGGCCATATCTCATAGCCGTCAGGATTTCTAAGGCACTGCCTGCAGCGTCTTCGGATCTCTTGTGATAGTTCAACGGCCTTTGGCTGACTCACACAGCCATAACCTGCCTGCTGAAACAATTTTCTGATTGTCACGTGATACTGTGCAAGAAGACCGTCTTGAGCACCGCCCATGGCTCTCCATTCCTTGCCGAGATCCAGGCAGACCGGCAGGTTGCGTGAATCTTTCTTGCGGGTCAGAGCTATTGTCTTGCTCGCCAGCTCATTGGCATATTCCAGAGACTTGATGTTCTCTCTCTGCACACTGTATTCCTGGGGTATCTGCTGCGCAATCTGCTCCAGACCATCGAGGAATGACTTCAACTCAGCAGAAGAGCTTCCAGTCACACGCAGGAACTTGATCATTTCATCAGCAAAATCTCTGTATTCATCGATTCTCTCCATATGCCGCCTGACAAAGTAGGCCATATCTTCCAAAGCCCCCTCGACATACTCCCTCTTTTCGACCTCCTCACCCGCCTTAAAAACCGCCTCTATGGCTTCTGTGCACCCACAGGTACAAGCGCGGCGAATGCCTGCGGCTCCTCTTCTATGATGGGTACGGAGCTTGCGACCGGTGACGTCAAGTATAGGGTCGCAGGCTTGCCTGCCCAGTGTTGCCTTCATAACATCGACAGGCGTAGAGACCGAGACAGGAGTATCTTTTCCTTCCAGGAAGTATATGACAGATTCTCCCTTGGGGAGCACCTTCTTGCTCAGATGATAGACGGTATTGTCCCCGTTGAACCAGACGGGGTAGGTGTACATACCGGCTACGCCGCGCCAGATCTGGCCTTTAGATTCTCTGAACGCGAAAGTGGCCTTCACGCCGGCTTCATCCAACTGGGTTATCCATTTTGCAGGAAAGGGTCTTTTCCAGTCGATTGCCACATCCTTCTCCAGGTAAGAGGGCTTTAGCTCTTCCCTATGCCAGATGCCGGGTGACTCCAGCGTGGCCAGATAGAAACTCTGCCCGTCATTGTCAAAGTCAATAGAGTCGATGAGGCGCCTTTCTTGTCCTTCATTGTTCAACCTGAGCTTCATTTGTTGCTTTCCCTTCGGCCAGGTGATGACCAGAACGCCGTTTTCTCCCTTCAACAATCCAAGAAAGAGATTCTCTGACGGAACACAAAGTGTATTTACTGAAGGGTATTCTCGTGGACTAAATATCAGGTCGTCGCCGATGAAGCTGGGCACGATGCCGTACTCGATCGGGCTCAGGAGGCTGATCTCCTTCATGTTCTCGGCAGGTCTAATCTCAACTATCTGTGTCTTGCTGAACGAGAAGACAGCAGACAAATCACCCCCTACGCCCTCGGTGGAAAAAGAGACCTCCAGAGCCGCTTCATCACCTGTATTCTGCAGGATCCCGCAATGGCTGATGCTCATTGGACTTGTCTTTGTTTGAATCGGGACGAATTCCAGGATCTTACCGTTTAGGTCGGTTCGCGAGTAGAACGTCACTCTTCCTCTGCCCGACCAGAATACCGCTGTCATATAGCCATTCTCCACGACCATATCTCCATCAAAGGAGTACTCTCTGCCATAGTAGCCCGGGTCTGAAGAGGCCTTGGGTGGGTCGGCTTCGAGCATAAGAAGATCGGCGGGCACGGCTTTCCACCCCGTCCTGTCTCGAATATCGACAGTGTTGGCAAAAGGCGAGACCGTGTCCCAAACCACGACATTGGCGGCTGTCCCATTTCCCTGGGCTGATGACATCCATGCGGCGGTTGCCAGCAAGCCAATCAACGCCATGTTCTGCAAGAGCGATTTACTCATCCTGACGCCTCGATATAACTTAATGACCTGTGTCTCTCATTTAGTCAGTAGCCGCCGGTCTTCAGAATTCGGTCCGGAACTTCAACAGGCTGCCGACTAATCCCTAATGACTCGATCGTGTTAGATTGTAGTGTAGATCCTTGAATAATCAAGAGCTGTATGTCATCAGCAGAAATGAGATGAATTTACTTTTAAATTAGGAGACGACTTTAACTCCTGCTTCTGTGATTTTACTGTTGTAATACTTTCTTTCAAGGATCCTTTTCACACGTATTTTTAACCGTAGAGAGAACCCGTAAAAAACCCTGAAAAAATATAAAGAAAAACACACAGTCAGAAAAGCAAACTGAAGGGAAAGCGACGGAAGGAACAGCTGACGACCCTAACTTTCGAAAGAATTTGACTTCTCCGTTACCCTCACCGTGATCCCTTCCAATCCTCGTGAACATCAAGAATCCGCAATCTCATTAGTCCTTCAGCTCACGAATCCAAATGTTGCGAAACCGCACAGGGTTGCCGTGGTCCTGCAACGATAACGCCCCTTTATCACCGTGGGGCACATAGTCTGTTACTGCATGAGGACCCATCCAGCCGGTTCCGCCCTGAAGCTCGACATTGTCATGCACAAGAACACTGTTATGGAACACAGTAAACCTGGCTTTTCTGTCAACTTTGCCGTTCTTGAAAGTGGGGCGGTGGAAGATGATGTCATAGCTTTGCCATTCGCCAGGTTTTCTACATGCGTTGACAAGCGGTACGGCTTGCCCATACAACGCTGCGCACTGCCCGTCAGCATATGTGGGGTTGTTGTATGAATCAAGCACCTGTATCTCATACATCTCCATCAGAAACACACCGCTGTTTCCACGTCCCTGGCTGCTGCCAATCACTTTTTCCGGAGTGGCAAACTCGATGTGTAGCTGGCACGAGCCGAACTTCTTCTTCGTGCGGATGTATCCGCTATCCTTGACGGTCTCGAAGTATCCCTCGCACATCTTCCACGGCGCAGGTTCTCCCGGCTTTTTGACCGATTCCCATTTTGACAGGTCATTGCCGTCAAACAGCACAATCGCATCCGAAGGTGCTGTGCCAACCTTGTCGCCCCAACTCGCCTCTCCCGGCGTCACTACCGGCGCCACAGGCCGATTCACATCGTGAACCATCCACCTGCCTGTCTCCGTCACAACCCACTGTATCACCTCCGGCTTTTTTGCATCAATCCTTTTTGCTTCCGATCCCTTTGCGTTCGGCTCTGCACAGTCCGCCATCATCACCAGCAATACAACAGCCCACATACCAACAAACATATTTCTAATCATATCTTGCCATCCTTTCAAATCGCTTTGCACTGGAATTACTCAAATACCGTTAAATCTTTCCCAAACTGACATTTCCTATATTAAACGCCTGGCTACACAGTCAAGGCTTGCAAAATTCAATATTAATATCACGGTCTTCTCCGAAGTATAACCAATTGAATCTTATGATTCACCATTTTTGAAGAATTTGGGCTCTGCTATTTCAGTGCCCATTGAGTCGAGTAGATGTAATATAGCTCTCTCATTTAGGCATAGTTTGTATTCCTGATTTCTCAGTTTTTTTAGCTTGGCGCAGCTACAACTTTACTACAACTGCGCAGCCCGTTATCTCCCAATTCCGCAAAAATTCCCATCCCATAAACTCCTCGCTATCAGTGACTTATGAAAAAGTGAAAATTTAGCAACGTTTTATAGTGCGCCAAGCGAAGCTGGTGCAGACAAGCTGGATAATCCAGCCTGGCTAAAGCCTAACCAGCAGGCCAGAACATAACTTTGCACATATGGAGGCAAC
>CAYWXK010000027.1:358-53627 GCA_964462515.1 uncultured Pirellulales bacterium | reverse complement strand
CGGCTGCCGGTAATGACCTACAAAAAGATGGTTGATTATTGCCGCGAAATAATCCACAAATGGCCCGACAGCGAATACGCCTTCAAGGCTAAAAGACTGCTTGCCGACCTGCCGGAGCGATTCCACCAGATGTATAATATCACCAAAGAAGAAATCGACCTCGGAAACTTTAAATAAGGATGGAGCGCCCTGTTTATGGAGGAATATCAAGTGAATACTGCTGCATTGGCTGCAAATATCCCTGTGCTTTCGATAACGGCGGATTGTTTGCCGGAGGCGTGGGAGAAGGCGGTTCTGGCGGTCTGGGATAAGGGTTTGGAGGTTAAGACTCAATATGATAAGCCCGAAGACCCGCCGAGCAAAGACGCAACAGTAATAATTACTATTACCGACCCATTTCGTGAGCCAAGGATACATAAGAATTTTCCGGGCGGGCCAGAAGAGCTTGAGGCATATCGGCAGGAAGTGGTAGCCGGCATTCACGACCACTGGATTGACCCTGCTGCGGGCAAGTGGACCTACACATATCACGAACGATTGTTTGCATACTCGCCGCTGGAAGTCGTACGAAAGGCCGTTTTGCCCAGACCATTCAGGAGAGTCAATCAGATTCAATACATTATCGATTGCTTATCGCAGGCCGGGCACAGCCGACGAGCCCAGGCTGTAACTTGGATGCCGGCGATTGACCCGCAGACGGAGCATCCGCCCTGCCTGCAGAGGATATGGTGCCGATTGGTCCGAAGTGAGCAAAACGACGAGTGGTTCCTGAATATGAACACGCACTGGCGAAGCAGAGACCTTTACAAGGCGTGGTTTATGAATGTCTATTCCATCACCGACCTTCAACGGATGATTGCCGAAGAAATATCCAAGAGAAGGAATGAGCTGGTTCGTGTGGGTAGATACGTCGATATAAGCGACTCGCTGCATATCTACGGCAGCTATTTCGATGAGGTAGCGGTGGAAGTAGAAAAGATGCGGAAAAGCTTATTTAAGGAGCGCTCCTGGGAAAGCACGCACCCTGCCTTTGAAATGATAACGCAGGAAACCAGAGAAAAATTGGCGAAAGACCCCGATTGGTTCGCGAAGGAAAGGAGTTGAGAATTGATTATTGGTAATTGATTAACTATTATTTGAAATCGGTAAAGAAACTGTTTGTAGTTGATAATTCAGAAGACAGTGAGGAATAAAAAATATGGCGATAATTGTGAATGGCGAAAGGATTGAGGATTCGACGATACAAAAAGAGGTTGAGCGTTTGAGGCCGCGCTATGAGGAGGTATTCGCGGATATGAACTCTGCGGAAAGGGAAAAGCAGTTGTTTGAGTGGTCTAAGGAAAATGTGATTGAAAAGGCCTTGATTAAGCAGGAGGCGAGAAAGAACGGCACCACGATACTAAAGGCCGATGTGGAAAAAGTCCTGGAAAATTTGAAACAGGATAAAGACAGGGCTGATATTTACAAGGAAATCAATGTTAAGGATGACGAGGATGCGAGAAAAGTCGTCGAATCTGTGCTGGGCACTGAGCACCTGCTTAGAGGTCTTTATAAGGGTTTGCCTGAGCCATCAAAGGAAGACATATCAAAGCATTATGAGGAAAATAAAGAGGAGTTTCAAACCGGTGAGCAGGTCAGGGTCGCTCATATAGTAAAGTATATCGATTGGCGAGCAGATGAAACAGCAGCCTACGGTGCAATAAAAAAGGCACAGGACGAATTAAAAGAAGGTAAAGTTTTTGAGGCGATAGTTGATAAATACACTGATTGCGAGGATAGAGGCGGCGACTTAGGTTATATTGAAAGAGGCAAAATGGCGGAAGAATTTGAGGATGTGATATTCAATTTAGGTATCGGAGAGGTAAGTGACATCTTTCGGACACGCTTTGGATTTCATATAGCCAAGGTGTATAACAGGAAGCCGCCGGCTGCACTAAAACTCGAAGAAGTAAAAGAACAAATCACGGCTACTCTGAAGGAGCGGATGCGCGAAAAAGCCTTCGAGGACTTTATAGACCGGCTAAAAAACAAAGCAAAAATCGAAGAGATATAAAAGAAAAGGCATTTCAATTTGGCATTTCAGGATTCTTATATTAGACTTTAATTGAGGCTGGGTGAATAAAGCAGGCGAGCTAAGCAGGACTTTATCTGACTTAGAGCCAGTCCTTATCGGATGAAAGATTAACCCGCCTCTGTAATGATGTCGTGTTAATACACGGCAGCAAAATCCCCGGACTGAAACAGTGTTCTGGCCTCCGCAAGATATTCGGAGGCTTGGGTGCAGATTTTACAACGGCATAAGTTTCTTTCCGAGTTGCCTCTGCGTTCCTCACGCAGAGGCTTTTTTTTATTGAGAATCCCCGCAAAATAACAACAGGCCAATATACAGTTCCTCCTACAACCTCCAAGTGCAGCTTACAGGTCCGCTTAGGGATAAAATCGCTTGCGGAAATGATGGTTAGGTGTTATCGTATTGTCTTCGGTTTTTGGGCAAAATTTATTATAGAGGTCTATTTACAGGAAGTTTGTAATGGGCGTAACTGTGAAAAATCCGGGACTGTCGGAGCTTGATGAGCTTTGTGTCCAGACAATTCGATTTTTATCTGTTGATATGGTGCAGAAGGCAAATTCGGGGCATCCGGGTATGCCGATGGGGATGGCGCCGGCGACGTATGTGCTATGGACTAAGTATATGAAATATAACCCGGCGAATCCGAGGTGGCATAATAGGGACAGGTTTGTTCTTTCGGCTGGGCATGGGTGCGTGTTGCTGTATGCAATGCTGCATTTGACCGGCTATGATATAAGTCTGGATGAGCTGAAGAGCTTCCGCCAGTGGGGTAGCAGAACGCCAGGGCATCCGGAATATCATCCCCAGTGCGGCGTAGAAGTTACGACGGGGCCTTTGGGCCAGGGAATTTCTAATGCGGTCGGAATGGCGATAGCGCAGAAGTATTTAGCGAATTATTTTAACCGCGATGGTTTTCCCATCATTGATTACAGGATTTATTGTTTGGCCAGCGATGGCGACCTGCAGGAGGGCGTAGCCTCTGAGGCCTGCTCGCTGGCGGGACATCTGGGGCTTGATAACTTGATTGTCGTGTATGACGACAATAGGATTAGTATTGATGGGCCTGCGGAGCTTTCATTTACCGAGGATAGAGCCAGACGTTTTAAGGCATATAACTGGAATGTGCAGGTAGTCGAGGGCGATGGCAATGATATGGCTGCTTTTGAGCGGGCGCTACGAAATGCCAAAAGAGAGAAGCAACGGCCGACACTGATAAAGCTTCGGACGCATATTGCTTACGGCAGTCCGAATATGCAGGATAAAGCAGAGGCGCACGGTTCTCCCTTAGGAGAGGAGGAAATAAGATCGATTAAAAAGACATACGGATGGGACCCCGAAAAAAGTTTTTATATACCTGCGGAGGTGCTGACACATATTCGGAAGGCACTTGATAGGGGAGCAGCAGTGGAGAGAAAATGGAACAAGTTATTTGCAAATTACGATAAGGCACATCCGGAACTTGCGAGGCAGTTCCGTGAGGCTGCAGAGGGGAAGCTGCCGGTTAATCTTGATGAAATCCTACCGAAGTTTGAAGCCGGCAGCTCGATTGCAACCAGAGTGGCTTCAGGAAAGGTGCTGGATGCGTTGATGCCGAAGCTGCCTTTGGTTCTGGGCGGCTCGGCAGACCTGACGCCTTCCAATAACACGCGGTTTGCAGGGGCGAAGGATTTTCAAAAAGGTGCACGGGACGGCAGGTATATCCGCTACGGAATAAGAGAGCACGCGATGGGGGCAATAATGAACGGGATTTCTGTAAGCGAGATTCTGCGTGCTTATGGTGGGACGTTTTTGGTCTTTTCTGACTATATGCGGGCGGCGATTCGGGTGGCGGCCCTTTCGAAGTATCCAACCATATTTGTATTCACTCACGATAGCATCGGGATAGGCGAAGATGGGCCGACTCATCAGCCTGTCGAACAACCGGCGGCACTTCGAGCGATACCAAATTTGCTGGTGATACGGCCTGCGGATGCTAACGAGGCGGCGCAGGCATGGAAATTTGCACTTGAATATAGAGGTGGGCCGGTGGCGTTACTTTTTACAAGGCAAGGGCTGGCGGTTCTAGACCAAAATAAATATCCTTCCTCGGCAAATATAAGTAAGGGTGCTTACGTTCTTGTTGGTGCCGACAAGCCGGATGTGCTGTTTCTGGCCAGCGGTTCGGAAGTTCATATAGCTCTGGCGGCGGCAGAAAAAATTGCAAGTAAAGGGGTAGCTGCGCAAGTAGTTAGTATGCCTTGCTGGGAACTGTTTGAAAAACAAGAGCAGAGCTATAAAGATTCGGTTATTCCGCCGGCTATTAAGGCAAGGGTCGGCATTGAGGCGGGAGTTGAGTTGGGCTGGCATAAATGGCTCGGCGAGAAAGGCATCTTTATCGGGATGTCAACATTTGGTGCATCTGCGCCGGCGAAGATTTGTTTTGAGAAGTTTGGTATCACAGCGGAAAAGGTTATCGAAGCTGCTGAGAAGTCGATAGAAAATTGCAAAGAAAAAGTATAAACTTCCGTTAGCTGCATTTTTCACAAACCGCAGACGCCGTCCTCAGCGATAACAACCGTGGTGGCAATCAAATATATGCCTATTGCGATAGCAATCGCCAGCAGAATTGCTATATTGACAATATCGCGTTTGCTGATGAGCCGACTTGTTTTCTCATTGACAGACATCTATTATTCCTGAAGCAGACTGCCATTATAAGAATAGCACAGCAACGTGCGCTATCAAGCAAAATTCACTCTATTGCGGAATTGGAAACATAATTAAGCGAATTAGCCTCGCCACAAAAGAGCAGACTACAGTCACCTCCTCGGCACTCCAGGCGATAGCGGCTGCGGCAGACATACAGCGGCACAGGGGCGATTTTTTACCCTATTGACACGCCTGTCGCACTCTGTAAGATTATCACCAGAAACATTTACTTAAAGAAACTGTGAAGGTTATGAGGTCTTCGTCCATCATATTAGAATTGTAAGAAAGGGGCTATTATGAAGTCGGATAAATTTGGTCGTCGAGAATTTCTTGCAAGGAGTGGTGTATGGGGAGCAGGTGCAGCATTTGCTATGGCCGTTGGTGCCGAAGATAAGGACAAGCCCGCCAAACCTAAGGCGGATAAGCCGAAGATTAAACTGAGCGCACCTGCTGCACAGAAAATGGGCTGGCGATTAGCCTGCCAGCTCTATACATTTCGAGACCGCAGCTTTTACGAGGCGCTGGATGTAATCGCAGGACTGGGAATCCGAAATGTTGAGCCAGCTTACTTTCTGCCGTTAAGCAAAGAAAAGCCGGATGCGCAAACTAATGAGTCGCTATCGGCGGAGCTTCGCCGCGAGCTAAAACAAAGATTGGCCGACCGCGGGATGAAAATGATTAATTACTACGCCCCTATCAATGCCGATACGAATGTTTTCCGCAAGATATTTGACTTTGCCAAGGAAATGGGTGTGGAAACGCTCGTTGCCGAGCCGCCGGCGGAGGTGTTCGGCACTCTTGATGAGCTTTGCAAAGAATACAAAATCAACCTGGCGGTGCACAATCACCCTGAATCGGCGGAATCAAAATACTGGCGTCCCGAGAACGTTCTGAAGGTCTGTGAAGGCACAAGTAAACGCATCGGCGGCTGTCCTGATACCGGCCATTATGTCCGCTCAGGATTGGACCCTGTGGAGTGCCTTAAGAAACTTAAAGGACGTATTGTTTCAATACACTTAAAAGATGCAGCCGAATTAGGCAAGCGTGATTCGCGCGATGTGCCTCTGGGGCAAGGCAAGGCAAACTATACCGCCGTGTTGAAGGAGCTATACGCTCAAAAGTTCCGCGGAGTGATGACTATAGAGTATGAGCATCAGTCGCCTCAACTGGTCGAAGATGTGGCCAGGTGCGTCAAATTCGTGGAAGATTTCGCTGCCTCGCTGAAAAGCCGGTAAAATCCTATTTGAAAAGGGGTGACTATGAGGTTCCGTTTCGTCCGAAACAATCATCAAACTGTCGCAGAAACCGCTGCAAGGCCGGTTTGATCTCCAATTATCGTCGTGGCGTCCATACCGAAAACCTCCAGAAAAATCCGGTAAGTTCTTTTCCTGGAACAGGTTATCGGTTCGCCTCATAAGTTTTCTTGAGCTTTTGTAGCGGTGTAGTATTAAGAAAAGGATTTTAAATGCGGTATAAAATTTTTCTGATTGGACTTACCATTTTTTTTCTCCTGTGTTCGGCTGTTTTTGCCCAAGACGTAATCGTATCGCCGCTGATTTGCGGGGCAAATTCGATGTATGATATGGCGGGACTTTACTACGGGGCGCTGCCGAAGACGAATCCAGCTTCCCGGCGAGAGGAATTCAAGAAGTTATTGATGGAGAAGGAAATCCATACACTGCGGTTTCCGGGAGGGACGGTGGCCCTTTGGGAATATCTGACGGACAACGACGAAATCATGCAAAAGGTGATCGGAGTCGTCGGTATTCCAGAAGGGGACCCGAAGAAATATGTTAATTTGTGGCAGTTTCTCGATTTCTGCAAAGAGGCGGTGATCACTCCTATTTTCCAGGTGAATACCCTTCTCTACAGCGACGGGGCCAAGGTGTATCAGGTCATGGGGGAAAAACCGATCCATCCGAAAGTTATTGTAGATCACACAAAACGCACGGACGCCGCGCAGGCCCTGACGAAGCTGGTAAAAAAGATCCGCGAGGGCGGATATACCCTGAAGCATTGGGAATTCGGGAACGAGGAATACGGCGGCTTTCCCGCCAAAGATTATTCCGATATCGCGATTCGATACGCCAGGACGATCCGGGCGGCGGATGCGGAAGCGATGATCTGGGTGACGTTGGGATCGAATTTCGTCGCGGAGTCGGATCGGAAGCTTATTCCCCCGTGGTCGGAGGCGGTGTTGAATGAATTGCAGAAGGCGGGCTTGACCAGTGATAAGAATCTGGGATTTACGCTGCATTACGTCTGGCCCGAGTACATCAGGTTCTACGGCGATTTGGTTAAGAAATATGAATTTAAACCCCGTTTCGCAATCACAGAATTTCACATGGCCGGGCCGGGTGATTATACAGATTTATCTCCACGATACGGTTATGCTCTTGGGTTGGCCCAGTATCTTATCAGCATGGTCACGTTGCCCAGCGTGGAAATTCTTTGCATCCATGAGCTGACGAGCCAGAATTTCGGGATTTTCCATTACAATCAGCAAAGTTACGGCTGGCCGGATATGCGGACGTGGGATGCCACACTGGGGTATCAGTGCATGCCCTCGGCGTATGTGTTTGGGTTATTCGGGAAACTCATCGGGGGAAAAATTATCGAAGGTGACATACTGGACTCGACCCGCCTGGTGGTGGAACTGGGAAAGGAGCGGCGGATTTTTTTCGTCAATACGACGGTCAATCCGATGACGGTCCGGTGGCCGAGGAGCATTGTGGGCAAGACCACCCAATCCTTCGAATGCCGGACGATTCTTCCCAATGTCAACCCGGAGCCGCCGAAGAATGCCAACGGGGTGTCGGCCCAGGCGCTTGGCCAATCCAGTCATGTCGGAGACCCGCTTCGGGCAGACCAAATTGAGGAGCAGAAACAGGCGGGGAAGATTTCCGGGGAGGGTTTGACGCTGACGGTTCCGTCTTACAGCGTGAACTATGTGCGGTGTTTTGAATGACTTGAGAGTACCGGGCCGAATTCGTTGTTGCATCGGCCTTCTGGCAACTGATGGCCCACCTGGCAGGCTGGCAGCGGGGACCTATTCAGCAAGCCATAGACAATAATTACGGACAGCCGCCGTTTTTTGAACCTTTTATGACAACTTTATTTGTGCCGGTTGTGATTCTGCCTATACGATAGACCTTTTCGCCAAGCTGGGCAAAACTGTTGGCTGTCACCATTATTCATGTTAGAGGGTTCTGATAGTTTGCTTTTCCGGCTGTGGGTTTCTTTACTGAGCGAGGGTTGGGAAGGGATTACGGTGGGTTCGCTGGTTAAGGTTAGGGCAACAGCATCTTCCTGCTTGACCATAACATATCTCCTTATGTCGAAATGAGTTATAAGGAATTCTACACCCCATTTTTCATCGTCAGACATAGGGAGTTCTCTTCTTAATCGTCAAGATGCCTAACGGCAAAACTCATCACTTGAAATTTTTTAAAAATCGGGAAGTTTGAGCAAATCGTTGTTGAAATTAAGAGAAGTGTTTGATATTATATAGAATTGAAGATCGTAAAAGTGTTTCATAAACGGAACAAATGAGAAAATCCGATTTAGGAAGGATTTGGGTTTAGAAACAGGAGTTTTTGAGGGTTTAATTTGGAAACTTCGCATCACAATTATTTAGGTCTCCAACCAAAATGCTTATCTCGAATACCAGAAAGGAGAATATCATGAAAAAGAAAACCAATATCTTTTACCGAAGAAATCCCTCTTTCTTTTCATTTTCCGGCGTTATGCCATATATTTTACTGGCGGCCTTTGGGATTCTGCTCTTAGCACAACCCGTGGCAGGGCTCACAATCAATATGACCGATATCGGAGCGAACCCCATGACTGCCACACAGCTTAACGCCTTCCAGGAAGCAGCCGACAAATGGGAAGCTCTGTTCAGAGACCCGGTCACCGTCCAGATAGACATCGCCTTTGAAGCGCTCTCTGGGGGAGTTCTCGGCTCCACCCGTTCCGCCCGGACAACACATTCTTATGCCAGTGTCAGAGCCGCGATGGTAGCTGATGCGGTTACTTCGCAGGAGCAGGCAGCCGCTAATTCTCTTCCCCTAACCTCTGTCCAAATTACCGATATTAGCGGGTCGCGTTTTGATGATGATGTTACTATGAGCACCGCCAATGCCAAAGCCCTCGGATTGGGAACAGGGTTGGATACTTCATATACAAATCCACCGTCCGGAGTAGATGCTACTATTAAATTTAGCACCTCTTACTCCAGCGAATTCGATTATAATCCTGATGATGGCGTCCCCGCCGACAAATATGATTTTGTCGGGATTGCCACCCATGAAATCGGTCACGCGCTGGGCTTTATTACCGTTACAGACGTTCAGGATAACAATCCGACTTTTTCGCTTCATCCGCATACATTAGACTTCTTTCGATTCGCAGAGACTGGCGGCTCTCACAACATAACCACGGACATCCGTAATGTCACTCACGGTGGTGCTGAATATTATGACAGCTCTCTCAATAATGTTCCTCTTTCCCACGGGTCGATGGAATGTACCGACCCGCACTGTCACACCTGGTCCGGTTGCTGCCAGGCCAGTCATTGGGATGATGACCAGGAAAATCTGATGGATCCAAGTGTCGCTACAGGCGCAATACAGACCATCAAGTCAGATGATATCCATGCCTTAGACTATATTGGCTGGAATCAAAAATTCTTTTTTAAGATTTATGTTGTTAAATATGTCTTAATCGGGTGGTTCAATCCCTACAAATTGCCTTATATACCTCCCTTTGAGGGTAAGTTTGATAAGTTTCCGCCGCCACCACCACCGGAAATCATCCCGTGGCCTCCAAACGTAACGTTAGCCCTTCGAGCAGGTTTTGATTTTGATAACGACACGCCTTTGCGGTCCGGACTTGGATATGCCCGATTCCAACCGTCCCAGAAAATCGACCCGAGAATCGTCGAATCGCTTAAGCCGGTTAAAGGGGAAGAATACCTCGACCCTCCCGGTCCTCCAATGAGCGTATTGCCCCAGAATTTAAGTGAAGTATTTATTCAATCGGACCTGAAAAATGTTCCCTTCAGATTTCACTCGCTCTGTGGTGAAACCGGCTGTCCCTTTGACCCGAGCCTTGGTAAATACGGCGGATATCGTGTGCCGGGTTTCATTGACGGTGAAGGGGACGATACGGCCGGGGATGCCGATGGTCTGATGACCCTGGTCCTGCTTGTCTCTGACGAATCTGGTTTACCAAAGCCAGATGAGGAAAATACCTTTGCGATTAGCCCTGACATCAAAGACAACAGTTTGATAGTACACGACCCCAAGGGCTTAGGGCCAATTATACCTGCGGTCTGTGGCGATGCACAACATCCGATTCCGCTGGCCGATTTGAATAAGAACTGCATTGTGGACCTATACGACCTCGCACTCTTCGCGGATGAATGGTTAACATGCACGGCTCCTGTGTGCCCATAACATAAGGAAAACTTTAGGATAATTAGCGGTAATTAGGGGCAGCCATCGCTTTTGTTTGAATTATCCATAAGGTCGATTAGACTTACTGGTTAATTTTTGATGACGACTTTATTTGTGCCGGTTGTGATTCTGCCTATTCGATAGATCTTTTCGCCAAGCCGTGTGAGCTTTTTTTGTATCGAGTCGGCGAAATCTTCGGCAACAATCAGGACAAATCCTATCCCCATATTGAAGACCCGATACATTTCTTCTTCTTTGATAGGGCCTTTTTTCTGCAGGTAGGTAAATATCTTAGGCACAGGCCAGCTCGATTTGTTTAAGACGGCATCGCAGTCTCTGGGTATAACTCTCGGTATATTTCCGGGCAGGCCGCCGCCGGTTATGTGCGCCATTGCGTGGACAACCTGCTTGACCTTATATTGCGATAATAGCTTCACGACTGGCCTAACGTAAATCCGCGTCGGCTCTAATAGCACATCGCCCAACAGTGCACCATCAAGCTCATCGATAGTATCGGGCATCTTCAATCCTAATCTCTTGAAGCATATATTTCGCACGAGCGAGAAGCCATTACTGTGCAGCCCGCTTGAGGCCAGGCCCAAAATGACGTCACCGACCCTGACGTTTTTGCCCGTGATGATTTTTTTTCGTTCGACCACGCCGACCGCGAAGCCGGCCATATCAAAGTCGCCCTTCGCGTATGTGTCGGGCATTTCTGCTGTTTCTCCGCCGATTAGTGCGCAGTCGGCGATTTTACAGCCGGCGGCAATACCTTTGACCATCTCGGCTATAACAGCCGGCTCGATATTGTGCACGCCAAGATAATCCAGAAAGAACAGCGGCTCGGCACCCTGCACTAGCATATCGTTGACGTTCATCGCCACGCAATCTATTCCGACTGTGTCGTATTTTTTTATCATCGAGGCCAATTGCACCTTGCTGCCCACGCCATCGGTGCAGGCAACCAGCACCGGGTTTTTGTAGTTTTTCTTAAATAGCCGCTCATCGTAATCCAGCCGAAACAGGCCGGCGAAACCATCTCTATTCTCCATAACCCGCGGGCTGAACGTGCCGGCAACGCTGGCATAGATTCGCTCGGTCATTTCATCGTTGGCATCGATGCTGACGCCCGACTGTGCATAGCTTACATATTTGGCCATTTATTGCCTCTTTTTGCTCGTAGCGCATAGTTCATATTTGTCTGTATCCGGTAAATTATAAACGAGTCAGTTATGTTCCATGAGCCATTCCGCTTTCGGTGTAAGATTCTTTATACACACAATAAGAACCGGCCATCATATCGTGGACAGCACGTTTTCTATATGTAAAACCAGCCACAATACAATCAACCATTACTAAGAAACCTACGATTGACCTGAAATGCTTTACAGGATTTGTTTGATTCACTTGTCCTAATTCTACAAGGGTTGATGCAGAGCTAAATTCCGGTAACCAAAATATTGTAAGAGCACTTATCACAGCTACGACATTCGAAATGAGGAAGGGAATAAAACGCAAATAAGCTGCTGATAAAGATAGTTTTTGACCCTTCGCGTCCATAACCTGGATTCCACAGGCCATTTTCCCGAGCGTAGCCCCGTAATAAGATTCCATAAGAGGTTTGTAAAAAAAACCTGGAATAGCAATCAAAAACATTAACAAAGCACTCTTAATTACGAGAAGATTGTAAATGCCTATCCCGATAAGCGGAATAAATATCAGATTATCAACAACATGAGCCACAGCCCTAATCCAGAATCCTGCCGGCCGTGGATAGCTTGCTGCCGGTTGCGGATGACTCGCGAATTCTGCTCCACAGGCCGCGCAATACCGAGCTGAATCCTCGCCTTGCTGGCCGCATTTAGCGCACGTTTGCATATAAACATCCTCTCAATTCGTATTTCGTCTTTCGTCAATCTCCAGCTACGGATTGGCTTTCACCAAGACGAGAGTATTTCGAGCAACGAACCACGCGCGACGCACCACGCACGACGATTATGCCTTGCCCCAGCGGCGCAGCGCCTCTAAGCATTTTTCTATGCTGACGAGCGGAGGATAGGCATCGCTTTCATATTCAACAATGTACCATTTGGTTTTGCCGATTGTTTCGCAGAGATTAAAGATTTCCTTCCACGGCAGTTCATCATCACCGATTACCGCGTTGGGCTTGGCTTTTGAGAAAGGCTTGATGTGAACGGTTTTGGCTCTGCCCGGGTAACGCTTCAAGAACACCACGGGGTCGCCGCCGCCTGACATTGCGTTGCCGGTATCCAGTTGCATTACCACGTCTTTTTTCGTTCTGCCAAAGAATATGTCCCATGGAATTTCGCCATCCACAGGTTGGAATTCAACGCCGTGATTGTGGTAGCCGACCCACATATCAAACGGCTTAACCTTATCGGAAAGCTCGTTAAAAAGCTGTGCGGTCTTTTGCCAGTCCTCGCGGGTCTTTCGATATTCTTCGGGAAGAGACGGCACGATGAGAAATTCATTTCCGAGAATTTGGTTGAACTCAATTGTCTTCGGCAGCTCATCGTCCAGCAGTGTGTTCAGGCCCGTGTGTGTGCCGCAGCAGACAAGACCTGCATCATCGAGAAGTTTTCGCAGCGTCTTTGCATCCCTTCCGTAATAGCCGGCGAACTCGACGCCTTTGTAGCCCATCTTTGCCACAGCATTGATGGTGCCGGGCAGGTTTTTCTCACATTCTGTGCGGACGGAATAAAGCTGCACGCCGACAGGAATCCGTTTTTTGCCTGACTTTTTGGTAATCTCACCAGCGGTCTTGCAGCCTGCGAACGTCGCAAGTGCGCCGGCAACGCCCAGTTTTAAGAATTCGCGTTTGGTAATAATTTCCTTTGCCATAATACTATTCCTTCTTCCATCATAAGTTCACTGTTTTGGTCTAAAAACAATAATAAACTGAGGAAAAGACTACCAAAATCAGCGATATAGGTCAAGGATTTAATTCTTTCATATATTGATGAGAATTTTAACCTGGATTTGCTTGAAATCCACCCTGGCTATCTGATATAATTATTATATCAAACACACGAGAAAATGTTTTTGCAAGCAGGATTATCAACCAATGACTTTGAGTTCGAAGGTTCGGAACTAAAATAGGAGGTTTATTATGAGAGGCGTTATTTTGGTTCCAACAATCCTTATGCCTGCCATTACAGCATGGGCAAGAGTGGATATTTGGTGTACTTTTGAGGGCGACCAGGTCACCGTCAATTACCAGGTAGTCGGTGAGCCGAACAAGGTAAGGGCGTTTGCCCTGGACATCACCGTTGATAACGGAGCTAAGATTAAATCAATCAGCAACCTTAGCTCAGATTACTGGGTCTATCCCGGCTCTATTCAAATTGTCAATGGTGAAGTGAACGATGTCGGCTCGCCGGTTTGCGACCCTAATTCCCCCGGGGCGCTGGGCGGACTTGACACAAACGGTATCACAATTGAGATGGGTGCATTACACGACCCACCAGGAGATGCTTATCTACCGAGCAGCGGTGTTTTGCTGAAGTTCAGAGTGGATAGGGAGTTTAGGTCTGTTACCATTAAAGAAAACACAATCCGTGGCGGCGTGGTGCTGACAAATCCGTATTTATCTGTGGATCCGAATATAATCAACTGCGATACTTGTTGTGAATGCTACCCAGTGGGCTATCCAAGCTACACTGAGTGGTCGACCACTCTGAAGAAACCAGACTGCTGGTGTGGTAGGTTAGTACCTTCACCGTGGCCGAAGTGGCCATATCAGTGCGATGGTGATGCGGACAACGCTACGCAGGGTCTTCAGAAATTTAGGGTCTATACCAATGATTTCAACATCCTGGTTGCCAACTGGAAGAAAGTAGTAACCGACCCGACTCTGAACCCGTGTGCTGACTTTGACCGTCTGCCTCAGGGTTTGCCGAAGTACCGTGTTTATACCAATGATTTCAACATCCTGGTTGGCAACTGGAAGAAGACAGATGCTCAGCTTCCCGGCAAGTGCCCAAGGCCATAGTAGCAGCAATCGCAGCTACACACTTCAATCTGTCCGATGGAAAATACCTGTGATTTTGCCGGGCGGACAACTTTATCAGCTATTTTTCAGTTGCGCCACGATTTGCTTTGTTTCAGGTGACTGATTGCACTGGGCGTCTTTGAAAGCGGCGGCCTGCGAGGGGCTGGTCTTTTTGAAAAGCTCATTGCCTGAGATAATCTCCTGCAAGGCCTTCGATTTTGTCCTCGCATCCTTTAAGAACCCAACTGCCCTTGTGCCATAGACTCCGCCCAGCAAAGCACAAATTCCAATACCAAGCTCCATCGCCGAGTCCGCTACCTGCCAGGCATCGGGTCGTTCGCCCGATTGCTGCAGGGACTCTTGTGCAAGCTGCCAGTTCGATTCGGCAAGAACTTGTTCAGCAGAAGCGGCCTGTGGAAATTCCTTCGGCAGACCAAAGTAAGAAGTGAACGCCTGGCTTTGCAGCTCACTTAGCCCAGTCAATGCCTGAAGTTTTTGCGAACTTTCTTCGGCTCTTGCAGCTTGGGCGGCAAAATTCGTAGTGCGGTTGTGCAGCCAGGCATTTTGCTTTTGCCGTTCGCTCGGCGCAAACCGCAAACTGTCACAGCCTGCCAACAACAAGGCAGAAGTGAAAAGATAAAAGACAAAACATTTCAATCTTTTTCTCAGCATCTTTTTCATCGCTTTCCCCTTTATATGCTACAATCAGAATGTCTTTTGCGGTGTATCAGACTTGCTCGATAGCTTTTCGAGCGCCTGAAGACGGTATTCGTATGAGATGCTTTTTGCGGATAGTGTCTCGAGCTTCTGCTCGAAACTCCTCTGACATTGCAACAGCATAGTAACATCACGCTGGAGCAAATCGAGCTGCCGTTGCAGATTAACGTAGCTTCCCACAATCAAAGAAGCAAGCAGCAGCAACTGAACCAGCACAGAAAGATTTATCTGTTTATTGAATTGCCAGGTTCGCGAATTATTTTCACCCATTTTTCACTCCTCGCACTACGCACTATGCACGACGAATTACGAACTACGGCATTGCATAAAAGACGTTCTTACTACCCACTCTGAACATCGCCGCGTATGTCCCCGCCGATAGTGTCCCCTGCTCGGTAAATGATTCGGCTAAATTTACTGCCTGCGTTTGCTGGCCTATCTCGGTAGGCACTGTCCCCGCATCGCCTATCTCGACAGCCACTACGTTATAGACGTTATAGGAGCTGTTACTTTTGATTTTGACAGCCCAGGCGGCAGCTCTGGCGCCGGGTGAGGCGACTACCGATACCTCGCCTACCGGCTGCGCACCTTCCCGGGCAATTCTCGAAAGCTGCTGGGTATCTGTGATAGCCGCCCCGTTGCTCATAGCTGTCCCTTTCTCTTGCGAACGACTTTCAAATTTGTGTACTGTTTTTGGAAATCCATTTGCACCCGCTCTACATAGCTTATACTGCAGTTATCGCTCCCGGCGCCCAGCAGGTCTCTACTTTCAGGGCTGGTAGCTACCCTGTAGCCGACCTGGTAATCGAACGCAAGATATGGTGTCTGGATATCGGCGGTCTCAATGGCCTCGGATGCCCCTGCCGCCCAATGCCGAACAAACTCATAGATGGCATCGGAGTCATCGACCTCATTGGGTACGCCCAGCTCGGAATCAATAGCGTTTGCAAAAATGCTTTGGTCTGGGACCCTGCGAAACTTAAACTGCCGGGGCAGCGTTGCTATATGTTCAATCACCGGTGCAGCCGAATTAACCGGGCCATTATTAACCGTAGCGGTCAATCTTTCGTCACTAACTACCGATGCGGTTATCCTGAACTTCAGCACTCCCTTCAGTGCCGCAATCCAGGTGTCAACATCGAGCCGGTCGCTCGACAGCCATATTCCGCACTCATCCAGCAGGTTATTGAAGGCATAGAGGTACTGCCACCAGTGCCAGCCACCATCAAACGACACCTCAAGGAAATACCCAAGTGACTTGCCCTGCTTGTCGGTCGTTAGAGTCGGCCAGAAGCGCCTGCGGCGACGGGCAAAATTGCTGTTCTCGAAAATCAAAGAGTAGTCGAATGCGCTGCCGCGATTGTAAGGCGAGCCGCTGTAGTCGCCCGCCTCGTTGAGACACCATTTGCGATACACATCTTTTACCTGATAAAATAAAGAATTGGTCGAAGGCGAAAATTTATCATAATTGGTGTCCTGCAGAGTCGGGTCCCACGCTTTCACAAGTTCAAACGTCGCCTCATAAACCTTAAAGTCACCCTGCCCGATATATTTGTGTGTTATTGGCTGAAAACTTTTCCTGCTGTGCAGACGAGCGATGTTCGTCTTCGAGATACTAATTTGCTCTTTTGGTTTCTGGCAGTTTAGCTCAACTATTCTGCCCGCCCTCGCACCGTATGGTGCAGGGCCTGCCCCATTTTTGTAAAACACAATCGCCTCGCCCGGTCCTGTCGGTGCAAGCCGGGGGACAAATTTGAATTCCAATCCTACCCTTTCGCAGCAGCGATGAAGCGCCTCTAAAAGATTTAGCCCCGTAACATCTAAGTCTCGGGCTATTCTGTTTTCGGTCAGAACTTCAAGCTGCCCAAGCGTTGGCGTATGCAATTGGCCAGCCGGCAGATATTCACACAACAGATAGTCAATAGCCTCCGCATAGCTCCAGAATCTGCTTTGTGTCGGCTCGGCACAGAAAATCGTGTAGCTTTTGCCTCCAACCGTAGCTATCACGGGATTGGCGTTGGCCTTGCCATCGGGATTAAATACGCTGTCGAGGCCGGCTAAAAATAGATTTTCTCCATCGCTTTTTACTACCCGCTGACCATAAACAGAAATTCGCTTCAGATTGGCACTGAAATCTGTTACTTTTATCTCCAGCCTTTCACCATCAGGTCCAACAATCGTCTCAATACCTTCTATCCGGCCACAAAAGATAGGAAAACTAAAAGCCGCTGCACCGGGCGGAACGCCATTAAAGAACTGGCGGATATTTATGCTCTTGCTCATAGCAAACTCGGCCTGCAGCTCTTCTGCCGCAGCCGCGCTCGCAGCGGTAAATGCCGCAGGATTATAAGATAATCTGGCCCAGCTAAATTCCGGCCAGCCCGCACGCACAATCTCTATCGGCTCTACAACGGCACACAACGCCCCGTCAATAAAAACCGACACACTCCCCGCAGGCAGCGCAAGTTGCCTGTCCTCGGACTGGAAAAAATCAATTCTGTTGGACATAAAAACTAAGGCCTAAATAGCTTTCCCACTTAAAATGGTTATTGAGTCAGGGGCACTGCTGCATAGTTCCACCCTCGATTGTGCCAGTGAATCATTCTCTACCCCACCTGCATCTTCAGCCCTTATTGCAAATAAGTATCTGCCAATCTGTAGTGCACCGGTTTCGAAGCTATAGTATTTTCGCCCCTGGTAATTTAGTATCGCGATGGGGTTTTGGTAATCGACCTGTCCTGTCCGATTGTCTGTGTAAATCTTAAACCGGACCGGCTTCGACTTTTGTTCGAGGGGACAATAGAACCAGACAAGCTGCACCTTATCAGCCTCCACCTGCTTGAGCTTTGAAGCGAATATACTATTTGGCTGCGGCTGTGCTATGTCACCATTTTCATCTATTGAAACCTTAATAGCCCCCCGCAGCGTTCGCTCTTCATAGCCGCAGTGATTGAAACGTCTAACCACATAACAATATGCCGAACTGCTCTTATGCAATAGATAGCTGGGCGGCTCAATCTCCGCGGCATCCTGCTCAACCACTGATAAGACATTCGCAAAGTCTATTTGCTCCATATCAGAGCCGCGATAAAGAGCGGTGCATCCACAATTGCGAACCCAGAACCAGCCCCCGGTTAAAACCACTCCGAGCTTAACCGCATTGCTGCTTACACCGTTAAAAAGAACCTCTCTTAGCCACCACCTCTCTATCTTCAACGAAGCACTAAACCAGCTCCCACGGAGGCGTAATGTCAACACCCCGGATAGAGCCGATGTCGCAGTCACAACGCCGGCAATAAAAATATCGCTGGCTATGGTGATATTGCCGCTTGCAGCCGACAAACCGCTGCTGCCACCTGTTATATTCCGTGTAGCTCTTAATAGCCCCGTGACATCAGATGCGCTCTCTGTTGCAGCAGTTACTTTACGTGTTACTTTACACTGTGCTGACACAGAAGCTGTCGCACTTGTCGAACCATCCAGCCAGACAACATTCGCCAGTGCATACCTTATCTGCCCGCACAGAGCCCGCTCGAACATCGCAAACGGCTCTCGATACAAATACTTGATTTCTGCAGGTGTCAATTCCCGATTCCAGATAAAGATGTGGTCGATATAACCAGGAAACCAATAAGATGAATCAGGCAATTCGCTACGAAATATTTTCAAATTCTGATTGCCGTTTGTTGGGACGGAATTGCTGGTATCCGTCCAGATACTTTGGCCATTCAGGTAAATTTCACCATCATAATTCGCTTTGATAATCCCGACAAGTTGAATCCATTTGTCATTGATTTTTGAAGCCTGGTCTATGGCCTGGCCGCCATATTGTGTTGTGGCATCACGCCAATATAAGTATGGACGGCGTTCTGCACTGTATTGGCGAATTCCAAAATCAAAGTTAGTATTATTAGCAGCGTTGCTCCCTCTTGCAACTATCGCCCCATAGCTGCCCACTGCACCGGTATTGACCCGGTTGACCCAACTAACAATGGTCAATGGCGGGCTTATAAAAGGAAACCCGCTGCATTCCACGTATTCGCCGGTTGCATCCCTAAATAAAACTGCACCTCTATTGCCTGGCTTCCATTCGAGCGTTCCCATTACGCTCGCAGTTCTGCTAGGACGAACAAAGTCTTTGGTCTTATTGCCTCCTGCCTCGTTAAATACCCAGGCAGCAATCAAGCCCTTCGCAAGCGGATGGCTTCTATTTAGCTGTAATCCTCGTATTGGTTTAAGTATTGGCATTTATTCTAACCTTTGCCGTCAGGCATCCCACAGCGGATTCTTGTAAATGCGTCCTCTCATTGACTCATATACGCTTTTACTCATTTACGCATTTACCCTTTACGTCGATTGCCATCTCCAGGCTTGGTATTTGGCTGTCACTGTAATGGTGTCGGTAGAGCCGCTTCTCTTGCAATACAGCCGAAAACGCGCAACATCTTTTACTATAAAAGAGACCTGATTTGGGTCGGTGCCTTTATCGACAACGAAACTAAATAGTGCCGTATCATCCCAGTTTGTCCCATCAAGCGAAGCCTGAACATAGACCTCAAGATTATCTGTCGGGCTTGAAGGGAAATCCGCATCGACAATTACGTGAGCGCCTTCGTAACCGTTGGTTTCTAAATCGACCGCATCCGAGTATGAACCAGTTGTAACGGCCACAGCGTTCATAATGGTCGTCTCGCTGCCCCAGACCTTGCTAATTGTCGCCATAATTCATCTCCTTTGTTGGTTAATTAGTTACTTGGTTAATCCCGACAGGTTGGGACTCAGCACTCACTACTCACCACTTAACCACTCACCATACGCTAATCGAGCGATACATCCAAATCCCCTGCCGCAAATTTCGCCGTATCACCGCTGCCAATCGTTTTAGCAGTGCCCAGAGCGCCATAGGCAAGTAAATTGCCGGCATACTTCCTGCAGGTCCAGACGGCAGTCCCATCGTTGACTGTCTGCCCCGGTGTGGTCGGCCAGGTTGGCTCGCTTGAACCCGATGTCCCCGCAGTCGTGCACTCATAGTGGTAGCCGTTCTCATTTAGCGGCTTGACAAAATTTCCGAGGCTATACGCCGTTGATGCCGCCCAGTCGTTTGGAAAAGGTTTATCCAGCAGGGCAAAATGAGTTACCGTTCCCCATGAGCCGCTCGCCTCCGCAAATGCAAGCTCGGTGGCATTATCTATTGAGCCACTCGCTGCATCATCCCAGTTGTTTTCGGAGGTTTGCACCCGACTATAACCATTTTGAGCATAAGGTTCTGCCATACCGCTTCCATCCTCGCCCGGGTCGGCCGTTGATAACGCCAGATAAATCGCAGGCGACATATAAGTATTCTTGCCGAACAAGTGGTCTAAAATCTTATTTTCCCAGTAATTGCTAAAACTACCCATTTTTTATCTCCTTTATCTTTTATTAGCTTGGTGTCCTTGTGATGCTCGCCTCACCGTCAGCAGGGGTCAAAGTAAGGATAATAGTTACACCATCGTCATCATAGTATTCAACTTCCCCGCTGGACTTATCCTGAACGGCCTTGTTGGCAAGCAGCTTCTCAGCAGTTATCTGGGCCTTGCCCGACCAGATAATTTCCCTGCCTGCCACAAGCTCATCGCCGTCGGCAGGATTGCCGCCCGCCTGCAAAAATACCTGAAGTCCATACTCCCCTGCTGCGGTAATCGCTGTTGGAAAATTGCCTGAGTATCTGGCACCGCCTTTGTCCGTAAGAGCTATATCGTAATCGTCCGCATCACGCCCGCTTGTCCCCCAGGCTTCAAAGACTTGCCCTGAAGGATACCAGACGTTCCCCTGCCTGTTGCGAATGACAGCGTAAAGTGTGTTACCGCTGCTGTAATTGACATATATCTCGTTTGCCATATATCACCCAGAAAATAATTTAGAATTGTGAATGCAGAATGCGAATATCGAGTATCGCTTGTCCGCCGTAGCGCAAGCGAAGGCGGAAGTATCGAATTTACGCCTCTTCCGTCCACGTGCCGTTTTTGGCGATTGTCACCCAATTGCCGTTGGAATCAGCTATCAGGGTAATGCAGGCCCCGATTGCACTTGCGTATTTATATTTGTCGGCAGTCTGGCCGCTATCATCCCTTATCGCCTTGCTGCCCGGGTCAACCCGAAGTTGCTGGACCGCCTGCACCGCAAAACTAAAAACCGTCCCTGCCGGCGCCGAAGCCGGCAGCGTAAGTATTACTACTCCGCTTGCCCCCAGGTTGGTGTGAACGCTGCCCGATTCCGCCACCGTAAGCGTGTCATCACCGGTATGCGCCTCGATTATCTTTTTCAATCCCCCCGCCCCGTAAGGCATAACAAAATTATGCCCGGTCCTGCAGTCGGTTATCGAGTCGATGTCACCATCGCAAGTCGTAACTATCGCCAATCTGATATGTGGCGTGGTCGCCATATCAGGAAAGCTGCTGTATTCGTTGGTAACAAGATTGCCGGATGAATTTAGATAGACATAAATGTTTTCTTTATCATCTGCTAACGTATTGCCCGATGAACCGCTGTAACTTACCAATTGTGTCCCCAGCCAGAATTTACCCGCCTTTACGCCGATGTTCAGTCCGCCTTCATCATAGACCCTCAGGTCGTTTGCCCGCCTGGCAGCCAATAGCAGCCGATACAATAGCTTGCGAAACTCCAGATAATATGGCGCCGTCCCGGTTGCTATATACTCCACGCCTGTCTCACTATCGGACTGTATATTCAACAGCTCATTATCAGATGGATACATCTCAACCATATCATTCTCCCTGTGTCATTGTTGTGAAAAATAATCCGCTTTGTCCCCCATACGCTATCCGCTACCCGCTATCCGCTATTTTTAGTGCTAATTGATTTGTCTGTTTATCGAACGAAGAAATGCTTAGCCCCTCCGCTGGCCTTGCCGCCGGTGTCACCGTAATCGGGCCGGTCTCGCTGGCGATGCTTTCATTGCTGGCCTGGTCAAAGACCTTGACGGCAAATTTATAAACGCCCATAGTCAAAGGTGGGCTTGTCCATTCAATCGTATCGGCATCCAGGCCAAACTGCCCATGCCCGAAGTTGCCCGCACCGAATCCCACTGCCGCAGCAGAATCGTAGCCGAAATCACCTGCACCGAATCCGCTCATCCCGAACCCTGCCTTATCCTGCCATGCAGCCCAGATTCTAATTGGCTCGCTAACCGGATTCTGATAATCAATCTGGCCGCTGCCGCCGTCATAATAGACTCGCGCAATTGCACCGAACGGTAAATTCTGACCACGCAGCAGGCTCAATCTCACCCGCCCGCTGTCAAATGGCGGCTTCTCAATCTCGCCGCTAAAGTCGATATGTCCGTGCTCGCACTCAACTGCAAAAACCTCTATCCTGACCGGCGATTCTAAAGACGTAGGCAGCGCAATAACCATTTCTCTCTGTTGGCTATCAACAGTTGTCCCGGCATACTGGCCGTTGACATAGACCTGATAGAGCATACCATTCAGGTCCGACCTCCACCGCACCAGCGCCGCCCGTGGAAGACCGACATAACCACCGTCCGCCCGGATTCCGACAGGCAGCTCATATATCCTGACCGATTCTATTCCATCGCTAATAAGTGACATCGCTGCTAAACCTTTACCCCGTGAGATAAAACGCTCACGGATTTTCTTTATTCCACAAGATTGTTATCTCACGGGGTCAACTGCGTATAAACGATTTCATAATCTACCACCACGCCGTTACCGCTCGCCCGCTCATTGTTTATCTTGAAAGAATCCATCCGAAGATTGTCAAATTCTTTATTGCTGCTGGCCAATGTATGCGTGTTGCCATCCATATAAGCTAAAACCGCACTGATTTTCTGATTCAATTGTGTTCGGCTGCCAGCCCTCAGCACGCCTGTTTGCTTTATCTTTCTGCCGCGACCGCCCATATCAATACTGAGAATGCCATCCAGCCCCGGCACCGCCCGCTCTATCGAGGCCCGATTAAAGCTGCCCGCCTCAATCTCCGCTTGCTCGTCAAACAAAACTTGTCTGTCTAAAGTTACGTTCATAGTCTTTCAAATAATCGATCGTTAGTCCCGCACCAACTTCACAGATGAGCCGCCCCTGCTAACATCAGCTACTCCATCGCTTCCGGCGTCAATACTCACCCGACATCGCTCCTTGGCCTTCTCAAAAAGCTGCTGGTAATGCGAACTCTTCTTCCAGAAATTCTCGTCGCCGGCTTTACTCGCTAACATCGCATAGACACTTGCAATAATCGCAAAAACCGATGCCCTTTTTAGCACTTCTTTATCCAGAATATCCTCAACATCATAGTTGCTTTCAGGACTGCCTGGCTTGATGCCAAAGTATTCGGTCAATCCAAATCCAACCTCACTGGCCTGCGGCGCAAATGTGCTTACCCGATAAGTTATCTCATCAGCCGAAGGCGGCGCAACCGCAGCAGAATCCGAATCAGGCCTGATAACTGAAATCGTAAGCTGTGTCGCAGAATCCACCGAAACTATCTCATAAGCCCCATCCAGCACACCATCAGCACTTCGCAAGTTTATGACCCCGCCCGCTGAAACCCCTGCACCCATAAAATCTGCACCGTTTGCAGTAAACGTCGTGCCGGAAAGTTCCCCGTCCGTGCCCGCTGCCAGCACCTGCCACGATAGATGCAGCTCGCCGAACAGAGCCGGTTCATATTTCAAAATATCCGCATCACTTGAAAAACTAACCATTTTTGGTCCCCTCTCGATAGCGTTTATCGGGTAGTGTGCAGTCCTGACAAGTCAGGACTGCACACCAAACGCTAATATCAGCTTGTTGTCAAATCACGGATAATCCCGTGTGCCGCTTCGTTACGCAGCTCCAGTGTGTATTCGCCGATGAGTTCCCCGCTTTCATAGTCGCCGCCGCTGGCAAGAGGTTTGAAGTAGAAACTTCGCCCCGCTAACGGCAGGATGCTTATCCGCGAAGAATCCAGAAGCATCGCTGCATCCTGCGGCATCCATCGCGTTGTAACAATCCTGCAAACGCCAAAGTCACTCTCATAGACGCTAATCATATCGGTGAAGGTTGTGTCGCCTGACGCGTATGTCCTGCTGTCGGCGCAGAAGGCGTTTATCTTGCGCTTCTGGAAACCTCCGACCACAATCAGGTCCACGTTGCCGCTGCTGTTCTCCCAGATTTTACGCAGCACGTAGTTAATTTTCGCCTCATCAAGGTCGTTGCCGGTTGGGAATCCGCTGTCGCCTGTGTGGAAAACATTTGTCGAGAGGTGCTGAATAATCCCCTCAATTGTCCTTCGCACAGAGCCGCTGCCCTCAGGCGTGCTGGCCGGCTGCCCGCCGTTGACAACCGTATTCTCCAGGTCTCGCAACAGCTCCCGCAGCCGCTCCTGCTTTTGAAAATCCATCTCGTCAGCAAGACCCAGTTGGCTCGCAGCCAAATCCGTCCCGCTTACCTCCACCGTCGCAGTAAATATCTGCGTATAGTTGCCCTTCCTCACGCGGTTTGTGAATCTCGCACTCGGTTTGTCCGAACCTTCCAGTGCCGCATTGCCTAAGATGTTAATCACCTTATTGTCGGCAAGCGCCTCAGCAGTCGTGCCCGCGTAGCCGCGAACCACCGTCAACGTATTGGTGTTTACAGCCGTTACCAGCATCAATTCCTCGCTGGCCTCAACCTGAATCTGGTCGCCCACGCGGAATCTGCTGCCGTGGTCAACCACAAAATCGGTGTCTGTCGTCGGATTGGTGTAGGTGCTATCGTTGATTGTGTCCTTATTGGGCAAAAGCTCGTCTTCAAGCCACTCATGATGGGTGCTTGTCGCCTCCCTCATCGGGTCGCCAAGTGCATCCAGCAGCGGCGTCTCATAAGGCGAAATTATCCCTATCAAATCTGATACGTCCTCCGCCAATTCAGGCAGAGTCGTTCCCGCTGAATATGTCGCTTTCCCTGTAAATGCCATCTTTTTGTCTCCTTTTGTTTTTTGCCACCAAGACACAAAGACACTAATGTTTTTAACTTTTAACTCCTTTGTGTCTTCGTGACTTTGTGGCTAATCTTCTAAATAAAATTTCTTCTGAGTCTTAAATACCTATGCAAATCTATCCTGTTGCCAGTTGTCACTGCCCTCTTGGCTGCTGCTTCGAGAATCGTATGGCCATCCGCCACTTTCTCTTTCACCCCTGCGGTTTTTTTCGCTGTCCCTGTACTATCTTGTGCAGTGCCACCCCAGCCGGAACCACCGAATAAATACCGCTTCTCTTTCTTGAGTTGTTCAATCAAACTATCCACATCCGCTCCCGAACTATCATCACATCTCGACTTGGCAATCGCAACAGCCGCCTCCAAATCCACCGCACCGGCAGCAGCTAACTTCCGCAAAAGTTTCTGTTCCGTCTCAATGTCTCTTAGCTGTTCAGAAAGCTTTGCTGCCTCTGTTTTTGCCTCCGCAAGCTGCGTTGATAATTCCTCAACCTTTTTCTCGGCACCCTGTGCCCTCTTACGGTAGCGGATTGACTCAGCCACCGGCACAAACTTCAAACTCTCGTTTGTCTCTCCTCCCTCGTCCATCGTCTGTCGTCCCTCATCTTTTAATCCTGTCTCTGCCCCCTCTGGGGTCTGCATCTCAACCTGACCCATAAAATCTCCTTATGAATTTAGAATATCGAACACCCAATGTCGAAGTTCGGAGTTCAATATTCATTATTCGACATTCTGGTATCCCAATTCCTTGAGCACCTGCTCAGTCGATACTCCAAGTTCCTTTTTTATCTGCGCTTCCTTGAGTTTCTCCATCGCATCCTCCGGTAGCGGATTCGAAAAAACCACATCCATTTCTCTATCCGCATCTCTGGTCTTATAGATATTAGCGGCATCGAGCATCGCCAGAATCATCCTGCATATCTGATTGAGTCCTTCACTGTATGTAAATCTCTTCCGTTCAGTCTTCGATAGCATCCCCATCAGCGTCAGTTTCAGCGCCACCGCACTTGTTAGATTGCCGACCTTGCCCTTCAAAATCCCTGCGACGACCGGCGACACGCCGCTCGCCTTATCCATCGCCTCTCTGATTTCAGCAATGTGCAGCCCCTCGCTTGGCGCCGCCTCATCTCCGCCGAACTCCTCTATCGCCGCCTCAAGATTATCTGTGTGCCACATCCTACCCGGCGAGACCGGCTTATCCTCAAAGCCCTCGATGCCCTTACCAAGATACATCTTGAACGACTGAAATGTAATTCTGCTCGCCCTGTCGGAAAGCCGCGTGTTCAGCTCATCCTGCAGCGGCACAAGCGGCTCAACATCGCTTATCCCCTCATAGTAATATGGCTGGGCTATATTCTGGATATGCACTATCGGTAAAAAGCCCCACGGCAGCTCCCCTTCCGCAACTAACTCTTTATCCTCGTATCGCTGCCAGCCGGTTGCCGATGTAATCTCCGTTACCGCAACCACCTGTCGGCCTTCCCCTCCCCTGTTAGCGGAAAGCAGCCTTCCTAAAAAAGAGCTTTTCTTATTCAGTGAGTTTTTCTTTTGATAAAAATGCTGGATATAGTATCTGATTTTTTTGTAATCGTTTTCATCCAGAACAGGCAGTGCTCTTGGTGCCTCAATCAGTTCCAGGCCGATTGTCTGTGCTAATTGCAGCACATCTTCAAGTGGTAATGTGTGGGAGGAGGAGGAAATGCTTTGGAACCCGCTCAATGCGGAGTCGCCAGGCCTGACGAAACAATCGACAAAACCATAGACACTTCCGAGCACCGCCATATCCTGGAAGAATCCTATGCCGCCGTTGGCCGCAAACACTGCCTTTATAATTCGTTCGATTTCTGAGCGTTTTTGGCCATCCGGCGACCTCGAGACAAAATTAACAGGCTTGCCGAATAGAAAATCCACCGCTGCGTTTATTCGCCACGCTATATCGTTCTCAATGACGACTTCTTTTCGCTGAATATCCTTGACCGGCCTTGCCGCAAACAATCCACCTGCCGATGAATGTATAAGCCCCGTTATCCGTGGCGGCAAACCATACTCCTGTGCCTGAACGTAGCATCGTCCTGATTCGTTGAGCTTGCCGTATAAACTGCCGGTATCGCTTATCTCCACCATTTGGTTGGCGTAATAATCCCACAGTCTCCCGAAGTGCCGATGAATATCTATCGAGTGTTCATCAACCAGCCACTCAACAAAATCCCCATCAAGTCTGTCCTGACCCGAATTGAATATCTCAAGCTCAAATCCCATTTTTACCTCTTTATTTTTCAATTCTGCCCTGCCAGTTACGAGCATCGCTTGTCCGCCGTAGCTCCAGCGAAGGCGGAAGCATCGAGCATCGAGCATTCACTTACTTTCTCATTCACTCATCTACTCATTCACTCATTTACGAGAGACGAGCTACAAGCGACGAGCGACGAATAACGTCTCTCCACATTTAGGACGAACCTGCACGACCTTGACGAAAATTCCGCCCTTTCCCAAAATGCCTGTTGACGTAAATTCTTGCAAACAGAAGAATAAAAATTTTTTTACAAATCTTCCATTTTCCTCCTCGATAGCACCAAATCTTGACGTGTTTCTACCCCAAAAGTAGTAGGCCAAATAGCTTTTGGCTAACAGCATCTTAAAAAAAGCAAACTTATATTTACCAAAAGATGACCTCGCTTTTACGCTTTCAGATTCAGGTTTGACACTTTATAATATGTAGAACACACTAAGCATTATCGTACACGGGCATTGAACGCAGGGAAAGAATGATGGAAAAGAAAAAAACAACGAGCCCAAATTTGTTTGCAAAACCGGGCACTCTTTCCGCCATCATATCGCTTCTATTCATAGGCGGCTGCACCGGCCCAGACCCCTGGGAAATCGGAGAGTGGGGACTGATTGGAAGCATAGGTATGGTGTTAGTATCTTGCCCAATAATCATCGGCTTGACCTGGCTTACGACAGATAGAAATCTCATCAGACTCAAAAGAGTATGGTTGCAGTTCGGCGGATTCCTACTTCTTAGCCTTGTCTTATTCATTTGGGGACACTATGATTGGGAATTCGCAAGGATAATACCTATTGTATCCCTGCCGTACATCTTCTTTATCACCTTGCTTCTGGACACAGTGATACTGCTTCTGGGCCAAGATTACTATCCATATCTGCCCATTTGTATCTTGTCACCGCATTTTGTAATGGCAGCATTGCTATATGCAACAAACAGCAAGTCTCTACTGGTCCTCCAGCCTATAATATTGTCCTGCGTCTTATGGTATATTACAATTCCGGCTTCTCTTTGTATCTTTGTCGCACTTATAATCGCCAGATTTGTGAGATTAAGGAGGAGCCGTCGTGCTGCCGCCTCCGCCAAAAACCGCCAGCCCGATTTATCAACACCTTCATTACAAAAAAAGGAGCAAAAAAATGAATAGAACCTCTCATCTTCCATCATCCATCGTCCATCGTCTCTCGTCTTTCGTCTCTCGTCTGTCGTCCGTCATTCATCGTAACTGGTCGCTTGTGCTTCTCTGCCTTGCGACTGCTGCTCCGGCAGCGACCCTGCCGGAGCTAAAAATCCCCGATGGCTTCGGCGTCAATATCCATTTTACCGGTGAGCCAAAAGACCTCGATTTAATCGCCGAGGCTGGCTTCAAATTCATCCGTATGGACCTATCCTGGTCGGGCATCGAAAGAGAAAAAGGCACTTATAACTTCGAGCGAACCGGCTACGATGCCTTAACAGCCGGCTGCATCAAACGCGGCATCCAAATCCTCTATATTCTGGACTACAGCAATCGACTTTACGAATCCGAACAATCTGTCCGCACAGATGCAGGCAGAATTGCCTTTGCAAACTTTGCCGAAGCTGCTGCCAAAAGATACGCCGGAAAAAATATCCTCTGGGAAATCTGGAATGAGCCGAACATAAAACAATTCTGGAGTCCTCAGCCCGGCGTTGATGAATACTGTAAGCTCGTTGAAGCTGCCTCTTCAAAAATTAAGCAGGCCGACCCAACCGGCCTTGTCGTCGCCCCCGCAACATCGACAATTCCTTTCGACTGGCTCGAATCCTGCTTCAAAAAAGGCCTGCTTAACCATATTGATGCCTTAACAGTCCATCCCTATCGTCCTAAGAATCCCGAAACAGTCATCAAGGATTACGCCAGACTCCGCGAACTCATTACCCGCTATGCCCCGCAGGGGAAAAATGTCCCCATCCTCTCCGGCGAATGGGGCTACTCAAACGTCAACTGGGACAACACTCGCCTCTCCAATGTTCAGCAGGCCGAGTATCTGGCGCGGATGTTTTTGATAAATCTCTATCAGAATGTCCCCGTCAGTATTTGGTATGACTGGAAGAACGATGGTCCCGACCCAAACGAAAGAGAGCACAACTTCGGCACGGTTGAACGCGATCTGTCTCACAAAGCCGCTTATGCCACCGCTCTTGCCATCGCTACAAATTTGGCCGGTTACTCAATCAAGGAACGCCTTGATACAGGCAGCGAAAACGACTTTGTCTTCAAACTATCTAACGGCAAAAACCAGGCCATCGCCTTCTGGACAACAGGCCAGGAGCATGAGATTTCTCTTCCTGTTTGCGGCTCCGCAAAGCTTGTCAATATGGTAGGTTGCACATCAAAGCTCACCCTGACCGATAAATATAAAGCAAAAATCTCTCAAAGCCCGCAATATCTTATCTTAGAACCTCAATAACAGCCCTTTTACCGCTTCTGATTCTATCTCCAGTTCAGCCAAAGACTTATAACCAATCAGATACCTAATTTTGCCACCTTAAAGTTTGATAGTTAGTAAAATTACAATAAATTTTCAATAATTTTAGACAAAACCCTTGACAAAGTTATATATTTGACTAATGTTATATGCATGTATGATATATATCAAACATATTATACTTGGTGTTTCGTATATTCTGACCAATAAAGGAACTCATTTACGCATATACGAAAATAACAATGAGTAACGAAAATAAAAAATTCAACGCTGTCTTGGACCAAGACCCGAAAACAATCGAACTGCTTCGCAACAGGCTCTTTTTACTTACAGGCAAAGACAGGGTGCTGATGACGATGTATCTTGACGATGGACACAACTTCCGCCAGCTCTCTCAACTGACAGGCTGCAATGAATCTTCTATCGCTCGCAAAATCCGCACATTGTCGTCAAGGTTGCTTACCTGCGAATATATAACCTGCCTGAAAAATCGCAGCAAATTCACCGCAACTGAGCTGACTATCGCAAAACATTATTTCCTGCTTGGACTACCGATGAAAAAAATCGCTGTCCAAACGCAGCGTTCATACTACAGCGTCCGCAAAACAATAAAAAGGATAAATAATATCCTCAATAACTTAACGCACCAAACAATAAGAAATTCAAAACAATGGCAACATACACCATCTCAAAAAGTATTAACCGGCAATTAAAATTAACCGAAAAGTCCTCTGCCGTGCTTCGGATGTTCGGCTTGACCATCGACAGGTTCCAGCAAGCCTCTACACATAGCTGTAAAATAGAAATCAAAGATGGTGACATTGTCTTAATCAGCGGCCCATCAGGGTCAGGGAAAACTATTTTACTAAAGGAGCTGGAAAAATCTGTTCCTCCATCAAATCGGGTGAACCTGTCGAAAATAAGATTACCTCACGATAGGTCTCTTGTAGATTGCATCAACGCCGACCTGATAACGAGCTTGAAAATTCTTGGTGTCGCCGGGTTAAGTGATTGCTTCTGTATCCTCAACTCTCCTGCCAATCTTAGTGATGGCCAGAAATACCGCTTCCGGCTTGCAATGGCACTGGCAGCAAAAAAGAAATTTGTCTTTGCCGATGAGTTCTGTGCTGCCCTTGACCATATAACCGCCGCCTCAATCGCATACAACATCCACAAGTTTGCAAAAAAGACCGGCACAATCTTTATCCTCGCATCCAGCCACAATGATATCCTTGTTGACCTGTCACCGGATGTGCTGATTGAAAAAGAGTTTTGTGGACCAACGCAGGTGATATACAAACTTAAAACTTAAAATTAAAAGCTCAAAATAATGATGTGTAGCATTACAAAAAAATTGCAGGTAGTACATGGCTGTATGGATGATTACAAAAGTCTCTGTGCCTATCACTACCGCTCTGACACCATAGGCCCGCTCGCCGGCATCTTCGCATTAAAACCTGTCTCGTATGTGCCTGGCTTACCGAAGTCCGACCCGCTCGGCGTCATCGTCTATTGCTTGCCCACCGCTGGTCTTGCAATGAGAAATGTCGCCACCGCCGGCCTTTTTGCAGGACTCGACAGACGCACGCAGCTTGCCCTTATCAACAAAAACATCCGCACAATCGCCCGCGTCATCATCGACCCGCGATTGCGAGGCCTGGGCCTTGCCACTCGGCTCGTTCGCGAAACAATGCCGCAAATGAATGTCCCCATCATCGAGGCCCTTGCCGTAATGGGACTTGTAAATCCATTCTTTGAAAAGGCAGGCTTGACGCCATACATCGGCTCAACATCAAAGGATTGTGTACAGCTTATTGAGGCTTTAAGCCTGGTAGATATCGAAGAAAGCGACCTGCTCGACGCCGAGCTTGTCCAGAATAAACTTGCCGCCCTTCGCTGGCCTGCCGCGGATTTCATTGAAAAACAAATTCAAAAATTCCTGCAATGCTATGGCAAACGCCGAAATATGTCGCCGGGAATTGAACGCACAAGATACATCCTGTCAAAACTGACCGAAAAGCCGATATATTATATCTGGTTTAACCCAAATATGAAATTATGGGTATCAGAAATGTCAAACAACGAATGACGAATGACCAATTAACTAATTCACTTTTTGGCAACGAACTATGAATGATGAATTACGAACAATCAAGCTCGAAAAACTCCTCCCTCATCCTGACAATCCCAACCGGATGAGCAACACGAACTTCGATAAACTGGTTCGCAACATAAAGCAAACCGGACGCTATGAGCCTCTCTTGGTGCGGCCGCACCCGGATAAAGCAGGCTGCTTTCAGATAATCAACGGCTTCCACCGTTACCAGGCGATAAAGCAGCTCTGCTATAAAACCGCCAACGTCGTAATCTGGAACATCGACGACCACCAGACAGACATCCTGCTTGCCACAATCAACCGCCTTTCCGGCACAGATGTTCTTGAGAAAAAACTCGCACTGCTTCGAAAACTAAATTCAAAAATGTCGGCCCGTGAGCTTGCAAAACTTCTGCCTGCAACCAGCAAGCAGATTGAGCGATTGACTAATCTAAAATTACCCGCTACTCCCGCAAACATACCGACAAATGGTTTTGCTCAACCGATGGTATTTTTTGTAACCTCTGCGCAGAAGCAGAAAATTGAAAAGGCGCTGTCGCTTGCAGCCACAGATATCGCACAAAACCAGACCAGAGCAAAAACTCGCTCAGCAGCTCTTGCTGTTCTTGCCGGCAGTTTTTTAGCCGCAAAAACTTCTGACGAAATCAAACAATACTTTGCAACAGAATTAACAAGAAAGAATAAATCAAAAATCGAGAATCGAGTATCGAGAATCAGTGAACTATGAAAGTAAGATATGTCCAGCTCGAAAGTGAAGCGTTTTTGTTAGACTCCGACTTCATCAGGATGAACGCCCAGGAGCGAGGCGTCTATTGCACGCTGCTTTTCCACCTTTATTGCAACAATGGCCGGTCCGAACTCGAACCGCTAACACTTGCGCGAATGTGCAACTGCTCCGATACCGACTTCGAAAAAGTCTGGCAAAATATCGAAAAAAAATTTCTGACACGCGACGGCGTGATAAAGCATAAACGTGTAACAAAAGAATTAAGAAGGGCAAAAGAATTTACGCAACACCAGCGACAGGCAGGACTTGCATCTGCAAGAAAAAGACAAGCCGCGGTTGCAACCGAGGTTGGAACGCCGCTGCAACCAACGAAAGATAACGAAATCGAAAGAGAAAGAAAAGAACTCTCGAATTCGAATACGAATTCGATTAATCAAACTCTCTCTTTTTCGACTTCGCCTCGAACGGCATTAAGCCAAACCGCCACACGCATCGCGGCAGACGGCCAGATTCAGTCGCTGCATTTCAACGGCGCTCTTTGCCAGATAATCAGGCCTCGCAGCCAATCCGACAGAACTTGCTTCCGAAATGTCACCAACTGGCTGACCGCAGGCGTGGCAGCAGGCCGATTCACACAGGAAATCTTCGCACAGGTCCTCGACTACGCAAAAGAAGCACAAAAGGGCAGAAATCCAGCAGCGGTCTTCATCGCCCTGCTGCAAAAAGAGCTCGGCTACAGAAGCAGCGCATAGAACATTGAGAATCGAGCATCGAGTATCAAGGAACGATGAACCAATGAACAAAAAAATAAAATTTATCCGCCGTCCGTGTGGCAAACTAACCAAACGCCAACTGGCCGTCATCGACCAGCTTTTCAAAGGCGAGCTCGATGAGCAGGCCATCCTCGACAAATACAAAGTCTCGCATAATCTCTACAAGAGGTGGCTGGCCAACAAAGATTTTGCCGATGAGCTTGACCGCAGGATTGAAAGTCATCTTCGCCAGAGTGCTCTTTTGATTGCCCGCTACGCACCGCTCGCAGCAGCAAAGCTGGTGCAACTGACCGACTCTGAAAATCAGGAGACCGCACGCAAGGCCTGCCTCGATATTATCTCTATGCACACCAACTGGGCCAGAGACGATGGACAACCGACGAAAGATGATAGACGAGTCGGCCCTGATCCGGTGCAGGGCTTCGCCCTGCCCCCCGAAACCGCCAGCAGACTACTTTCCGCCTTAGCGGAAGAGAGCATAGAAAAAGAAACCTGACTTTTTGACTGAGGACGGTTGAACGGAGTATATTAGATTATTTTAAGTCATGCCATTAAGTCTTGACATTTTACTATGGCGCATCTCCTTTTTAGAAAGGACTTATACAACTTAAACGACCACCACTTCATATCGTCTGCCGTAAGGAATCCCAAAGCGGAATACACAGGGAGTGTGCCTTGAACTAAATCTCCTCCAGAAAAACTACAAAAAATTTTTAACTTTGAGCCGAAAATCTATTGACACTGAGATGAAGTTGGGTACTATAGGACTTGAATTCGATAATAGTGGCTCAAAAACAGTGTATTTTTGCTAATTTTAATTGAAGGAGGTAATGATGTGTGGATACAAAGGATTAATGGCTGTAGCGGTTCTGGGGGTTCTTGCGGCGTGCGGTTTGCCGGCGAAAGCAGCGATTGTTATCGACGATTTCTCCGCGCCTAACAGTTCGGTCGTGACGATAATCAATTTACTGAATCCCGACCCGGCGCTTATCAAAACTGCGGACGGCTCAATACTTGGCGGCGAGCGGGACGTTCTTGTTGACGTTCTGGGGAGCCCATCGCCGATTTCCTACGCAGGCCTTGTCGGCGGCGGTTCATTTGCGTTCGCGAGTTTTGGCTCTGCCGGCACCGCTGCGACCCTTCAGTATGACGGCCTGGATGCAGACATTGTGGGACCACCAGCGCAGCTTGTCAACGCCGAGGGGCTCGGGGGCATGGACTTAACAAGCTATGGCTCAGGATTCTATTTCGATTTTCTCTTCACAGACCCAGGTATGGGGACGGTTGTCGATATCCTGATTACGGTTAATTCGATTGCACAATCGTCAACCTTCTCTGGCGGGATTCTCGGGAGTTCATCGCCTCTGACTTTTCAGGTGCCGTTCAGCAGCTTCTCCAACCCAAGTGTATTTCAGAACGCCACGAGTATAGAGGTCATACTCAACCCAAATGGCACGGCAAACGTAGATTTTGAATTGGACACGTTCGGCATTCCCGAGCCGGCTACGTTGTCACTACTGGGACTCGGAGCCGTTGCGGCTTTGGTCCGTCGCAGAAAACGGTAGGCATCGTCCATACTCGGTGCCCTATGCTCGTGACGAGGGACGAGAGACGATGGACGCGGCCAATTATCCGACGAGGCCGCCAGCCGGCTGCTTTCCGCCCTCGCAGAAGAGAACGCAGAAAAAGAAACCTCCTTAATGTTCAGCTAAAATTGTTACATCTACCTTCAAATCCCGTAGTTTCCTCGATAGACAAATATCGACTCGTCTGGGTGAGCCAGCCATAGCCAGAAAGGTTATTGCTGCCGCGTCTTACGTTGGCCAAGCCGCGTTGTTACTTGTCTGGCCGAGCGATTCGCACAAGCTTCCCTCCACCGGGCGGCAGAATCAATTCGATTGTAACCTTCTTCGCGGAGGACCATTGAGCGGTCGCAGCGTCGAAGAGTTCGAGTTCACCCGGCCCCACGAGCGATGCGTTCACCTCGGCGTTGTAGTCCAAGTTCACCACGACCACGTGAGTCGTCTTATCTTTGGCCCCGAAGCAGCCAAGCAAAAAACCTCGCGTCCCGGCGGGCGACTCCAATGGGTTGAGCCGGAAGGACGCATCCGCTGGCAGCATCTCGCAGCCGCGTTCCAACATTGAGGTGTGATAAACGCCCAGCGAGCGCAGCGGCTTCAGTTCCATCGCGATGGCGGCGAACTCGCGGTTGTAGGATTTGAGCGCGTGATAAAGAGGACCGGGCGTCCCGTCCAGACTGACGAGACTCCCTTGGTGGTTCGCGCAGGCATAGACATAATAGCTGATGCCTTGCGCTCCGTATGCCAGCGTTGAATAGACTAAGTAGCGCAGCTCGTTCTTATTTGGCACACGCATCGCGTCCGGCGCCCACGTGCAGGCTTGCACAATGTTGAGGAAGGGCACACCTGCGTCCTGCGCCGCACGCCGTATCATCGCCAGGTTCAGGAAGTATTGGTCGCCATCGCCGTTGAGTCTGAACTGATAGTGGTCGTAGCTTATGAGCGCTGGCTTCACCTGCTCGACGTAGAGGCGCAGGTGCTCTTTGTAGGCCGTAACCACGTCGCCCTGAGTGCCGAGCTGTGCGTTGCTGGCATACGTCGGGAACAGGTTTATGTAGGCCAGGTGCGCCGGGTCGCGCTCGCGCAGATACGCGACTAACTTGCCGAGCGCAGGGAACTGCAACGCATTAGGCTCATCAATGATGTGGTAGGAATAAAGCGCAGGGTGCTTGCTGACACGGTCGATAAGGGCGTCCATTTGCTCGCGGCGATTGGGGTCGTCAAGCGATGCGGGTGTGAGCAGCGTGCTCGTGAGTTGACCGCGCAGGCCGTAACGGTGAGCCACATCGAGTTCCTTTTCGTTGCCGCACCAGACGAGGTTAAAGCCGCCTTCGGTCATCTGCTGCGCGACGGCATCTGTGAGCGGCGGGCCGCACCAGTAAGTGACGATGGGTGTGCCAACCTCCCAGGAGGCGGCAGTTTTGGGGTCGGCCGCCGCTGCATGCATCCACGGAATTTGCACGAGCAGGGAGAGGCAAAAAATGTGCATAAGTTTTACCATCGTTGATTGGTGGATCAACCAAGATTTTCCATTTGAATTCATAAACTGTTCTCCTGCAATCTATATATGTGTGACTATACCTGAATTTCTGTTCCATTTCAATACTTCTGCCCTCAAACTTCGGGATTTTCTTGTGGTCTTTCTGGGGAGAGATTCAATTTGTAGTGAGCATGTCGAACTATTCAAGACACACCTCTACCTAATGACGATGTAAGAGGTGGTCAACTAATTTTTATAAACCCTTATGTCGCAAGGGAGTGTGTTATGTTGAAACGCACAGCGTTAATGGGACCAATATCGTCTCACCCGCACAGTTTTTTGAAAAATACAGGCCAAAATCTGTCACTTGCCAGCAGAAAAATCCTTCGAGAGAGACTAATCTGCTTGATTAGGACCGCTCAGTTTTTCATCTTCAAGATGTCATGACGCCAGACAAGCCGTGTGCCGACTATTGCGCCAGCTCTTGCAAATAATCGAATCTAATGTGTCGCATTTCAGGCACGGCTGCATCCGTCGGATAGGGTCAGGGGACCTCGAGCCAGTGCGAGGCGAGGACGCAGTAGGCTTCGAGATTCCTCTCGAAACTATTGCCAGTGGTAATGAGGTACTCATAGGCGCCCATATCGACTATGACTGTACCATTGCTGTCGCCGTCCAACACTCGCGGATTGCCGTCAAGGTCGGTCGTTATTCCTGGTGGTACACCAGCATTGCTGCCTTTGTCGATACAGGGTGAGCCGGATGACAGCCGCAAATTACCTCCGATTGCATCGACAAACAGCGGGTCGGCATTGATGTTACCGGTGCCGCCATAGCCACCCTTGACGTCGCTGTAGGTCACGGTCGCCGGACTGTGTCCATCATAATTGAAAATCTGATTCGGCGTATTCGCCCAGAAGATACAGTTAGTGACCGCAGATGTGCTGCTTACATTATTCATCATCCCGCCGCCGGTTGTACTGGCGGAGTTGCCTGTGAAGGTGCAGTTAGTTACCGTGGCGTTGCTGTTAGTCAGGTTGTATATACCACCGCCCCAGATGGCCGAATTGTTTGTGAAAATGCAGTTGGTAACCGTTTGGTAGCCGTGGTCCCTGTTTAAGATTCCGCCGCCGTTGCCGATGGCCTTGTTGTTGGTGAACGTACAATTAATCGCAGTGAGGTGGCTATAATATTCGTTGATGATGGCCCCGCCCGCGTCCGCCTTATTGTTGCTGAAGGTGCAGTTGGTCACAGTCGGGCTGCTCGAGTGGTTCCGCATCCCACCACCGTCATTCACGGCCGTATTCCCGCTGAACGTGCAGTTGGTCACAGTCGGGCTGCTATTAGTGACGTTGTGCATCCCGCCGCCGTTGGAACTGGCCGAGTTGCCGGTGAAGGTGCAGTTGGTCATGATTGGGCTGCTGCCATTGTTCAGCATTCCGCCTCCGTCGGCGGCCTTGTTGCCTCGGAAAATGCAGTTAGTTACGCTGGGGCTGCTGCCCTTGTTATACATCCCGCCGCCGTATCCGGTTTCACCTACACCGTTGGCGTTTCCGCCTGTGATGGTGAAACCGTCTAGGATGGTATTGGCATCCTCGCCGCTGACGCACTGGACAACGTGATAGGCGCCGCTGCCATCTATGGTGGTAACGTTCTGCCCGCCGCTGCTGTAAAGCCGGATGGGCTTGCCCTTGAAGTTGATGGCCTCGTAGTAGGTCCCGGGGGCGACCTCAATTTCATCGCCGTCGTTGGCGTCGTTTATGGCCGCCTGAATAGAAACGTAAAGAATATCCCTGGTTACGTTGCGAATCCGAAGATCTGTAAATTCAAACGCCCCCATATCCACAGTGCTCGTGCCGTCCTGGTCTCCATCCATAATACGGGGATTCCCCGCTAAATCTGTGGCCGGCAGTCCGGCTGCGCCGTTGTTGCCGGCATCTATACAGGGTGAGCCGGATGACAGCCGCAAATTACCTCCGATTGCATCGACAAAAAGCGGGTCAGCATTGATGTTACCGGTGCCGCCAAAGCTGCCTTGCACGTCACTATAGGTAACGACGGAAGAGCTGCTTCCCTCGTCGCGGATCTCGTCCGGTGTGTTGCCCCAGAGAATACAGTTGGTCACGATAGGGCTGCTGTCGTAGTTGTCAATCCCGCCACCGTAGGGGGCCGAGTTGCCCGTAAACGTGCAATTGATCACGCTCGGGGTCCCACCTAAATTGTACAGGCCGCCCCCGATGTTGCCTGTGTTGGCGATGAAGAGGCAGTTGGTCAGCACGGCTATGCTGGAGTCGTTCAGTACCCCCCCTCCGTATTCAGATGAGTTGCTGATGAAAGTGCAGTTGGTCACCGTTATTGGGTTGCAACAGATGTTGTACAGTCCTCCGCCATACTCGCCCGAGTTGCTTTTGAACGTGCAGTTGATCACCGTGGGCCAGCCGTGGCAGCTGGCCATCCCGCCGCCGTAATTGGCCGTGTTGCTGCTGAACGTGCACCCGACTACCGTGGGGCTGCTGCTCTCGCAGTACAGTCCACCGCCGTTCTTGTCATCGGGCCATTCGGGACCATTGGCATTACCGCCGGTGATAGTAAAACCCTCCAGGATGGTATCCGGCCCTTCGCCGCTGACGCACTGGACGACGTGATAGGCGCCGCCGCCGTCTATGGTGGTAACGTCCGGCCCGCCGCTGCTGTAAAGCCTGATGGCCTTGCCATTGAAGTTGATGCCCACGTAGGAGGTCCCGGGGCCGACCTTGATTTCCTCGCCGTCATTGGCGTCGTTGATGGCCGCCTGAATAGATAGGTACCCCTTATTGCGAGTCACATTGTGTATCGCCATGATCCGCCACTGCCGGGCGAATTCCACGAAGTCTTTCATGTCGATAAAGTCGTCGCCCGGAGCGCTTATATCACAGGCGCGGTCCCATACGCCGCTGCCAGGCCCAGACAGCCACGCCGAACACAGGATGGCGAGGTCGGCCAAATCAACAAATTCATCACAATTGAAATCACCTTTCTTGTGCACCTTGCATTTAGTCTCCAAGCGGAACTTTACAAAGAGCGGATAGTGGTCCGACAGGTCAAAATTGTACGGTCCAAACGTCCAGCCCCGGTCCACATACGCGTCGGTTGGAACGAGCCGCAGACCATCGCCCCACTGTTTCACATAGACGTAGTCGATACGATCTACCAAGTCAGGGTCAACCGGCGGCCATGGGAAACCTTGGTGTTTATGAAAATATTTCGCTAACCCGTTTGCGTAAATATCAATAGTCTCCCCGCCCTCGCCTGTGCCATTGACCTCAATATACGCATCCACGGCGCCTGCCTTGCGGAACAGCTCGTCCATTATTCCATACTTGCCCCGGTGGATATTGAAGTCGCCCATCATTATTGCCGGTGGGCCGTCCTCCACGATGGTCGCATCTCTGATTATCTTCATATCTTCCAACTGGTATAGATTCTCCCATCCCTTTCCGTCATCATTGATCCGCTTGAGATGGACCTCACCCGGCGCCGGGCTACAACCCGGAGCATCCATATACTGGTCGCAACAGTTCCTCTGGGCAAAAAGGTAAGGGTGACCGTTCATTTCAAAGGATTTGACGGCCATCGAGTCGGTGTACCAATTGCCCTCACGTATGTGTTCCCATCCCGTGCAGGGGTCGTTATTTATCCGGAAGATATGCCCGTCGACGTCATATATATTGCTGCAGGCAAAGAGATAGGGGTGGCCCTGCAGCTCAAAGGATGAGACAAGATTGAGCTCGTGGGGGTAGCCGCCCTCATAAATGTCTGACCATCCTGTACAGGGGTCGTCGTTTATTCGGAAGATATGCGCATCGTCGTTCTGGTCGTGGACTGAGAAGAGATAGGGATGGCCGTCCAGCTCAAAAGATGTGACAACGTCATAACCGGAGCCCCAGGCGCCCCCGTATATCTGTTCCCATCCAGTGGCGGGATTATTATTTATGCGGGTGATGTGTGCCTGCTCGTTCGCGTCCAGTCCAAAGATATAGGGATGGCCGTCCATCTCAAAGGACGTTACAGCAACATAATCGGAACCCCAGTCGCCCACATACATATATGTCCATCCCGTTGAGGGGTCGTCATTTATCCGGGTAATCCATGCTCGATCGCTCTTGTCCACTCCAAACAGATATGGATGGCCGTCCAGTTCAAAGGATACGACTGAGACATAGTCGGCATCCCAGAACCCCCAGAACCCTTCATAGATTTGTTTCCATCCTGCGCCGTGTTTTTGTGTTTGTGTTGCTTCATTGAAATAGCTGTAGTCCTCGAATCTCCTGATATGGGCCAGGCCGTTAATATTGTTGAGGGAAAAGATATAGGCCTCATCGTTTAACTGGAAAGTGGCTCTGCCCACATCCTGGGTATCCCACTTACTATTCGCATCTTCGGGCCCGGTGAGCGCATGGCTGATACCTATCCGTATCGGCGCCCCGTTTACGTTCACTGTGGCCGTCAAAACGCCCTTGTCGGCCCAAGCTTCCTCACAATTCGTCACTTCCAGGATAGGGCATTGTTTAAAGGTGGGAAACCTCTCGAAATCGATATCACTCAACGGCCACTTGCTAAGAAGGACCAGGCCGTTGCCCTGTGTAAAATACTTCCATACCTGTGGGGCATCGAAACAGAAAAAGACGCAGTCCACGATATACCATGGCCAGGCGTCTCCGCAGACACAGGTGGGGGGGGCGAACCTACGGGGGTATGGATAAGTGGCCGTGAGTCTATCGATGAACCATTGCTGCTTGGCAGGCGACCAGACCTCCTCAAGCGCGACGATGTCCGCCCCGGACCCCTCGACATTATCGGCAATCTCTTCCAGTCGTCTCCCATCTTCGCATCGATAATCGTCCCAATCGCATCTGTCGGGGTCGAAGATATTCCACGCGCCACATTTGCACAAGCACTCGATGGTGGAGTCTTCAAACAGATGCGTGTTGTATGTCAGGACGGTGAACTCTCGACCCTCCGACAGACCAGCATCAACGGGACTGGCATGGCTTTCTATTGCCGCGATGGGCGGGGCTGCGTTTACATGGTCGGCAGCGGCGAAGATAATTGTCACGATTGCGAGGGTTGTAATAATGTATCTGGCCATAGTTATTCCTCCTTCAAAAGGAAATGTTGAAACTGTATTTTTCGGGGCGAACGGCCCATTATTGACGAGTAATGACCGCCTGCAGAACGAGCCAAAAGGCACAACATAGGCGCAACCCCTAAAAGGTACTTTGAGACTCCCTTTTTCAGCCATTTTGCCTCGTTATAAAGACTCTGTATATCAGTGCCTTTGCGGGTGAAAATCAGACCATGCGCTAGGCGACGTGCTATAGTAAGGTTTTCTCCCGCTCCTGTATCCGCTGATACGCAAGCGGGTGGCCACAGATGCTCCTTGTGGCAGAATAATAAATTATCAATTGTTACTATAGACCTTATCGACGGGTTTGTCAAGGAAAAAATCCTAAAACATTGGAATAGGAAAGGAACATCGTATCCCCCTAGTAAGGACAAAATGTATGACTGATAAGTGCTATAGAAAGGTAAGGAAGCTATGGCGGGGGATGGGGGGAAAGCCCCTGCTGTGACTGAAAAATCCTTTCCCGTAAGGCCTCCCTTAGGGTCTTACGGAATTACGCCGGCCAAGCCGTGTGCCGACTATTCCGCCAAGCACAAGCAATAGTGTCGCCGGCTCAGGGACAAAGGTGATGTCGGCGCCGGGGTGCACAAGCGCAAAACTATTGTTCAACACATCGCCATTCGTCAGCGTGCCGGTAATGACTCCCGTTGTTCCGTATGCACTGGCGAAGTCGCCGTAGGCAACCGGCCTGCCGTTGATTGCAAAATTGGTTCCCACGAGCGTTATCAGGCTGTCGCGGATAGCTGCGATTCGTCCGCCTATCGTCCCGCCGGAAATGGTCACTCGGCTGTAGTCCCATGCCTCGACAAACAAACTTATATGGCCGCCGGATATTGTTGCCTCCACGTTATTGAACGTCTGAAACCACGAACCCAGCTCTCCACCCGAAATGTCGATGACCGCGGTGTCCCAGCCGAAGAATGGGCCGCTGATTTCGCCGCCGACCATTGTTACATAGCTTCTGTCGTAGGTCCTGACCACTGAGTTCACGCGTCCACCAAGGATGTTGACCCGGCTATCCTCGTAAGCATGTATCCACGCTTGTATCAAGCCGCCGTCGAGCAGTTTGACTTTTGTTCCGACACCCGGCGAGGCCTCGTCCACATAAACCGGCTCACTCACCTCGTAGTTAATGATATGCTCGCCGCCGTCGTTGAGAACCAGAACCGCCTCTGCACAGTTGCACAATGCCGGCAGCATAACAATACCAACCGCAATCAAGATATGCCTTTTCATCTTCCCTTTACTCCATCCTGCGCCCCAAAAAGCCGCCGTTTGTGGAAAAAATATCACACCCGGCGCGCAAAACGCAGCCGTATTCTAACTCTATCTTCCATCCGAATTGAAGCTGTCGTGTGGGAAAAGCCGAAACGCCTTCCTCACAACTCCTCCATGAGCTAATAAAAGCATATCTGAACAGCAGCAAAATGTCAAACGCGAAACTCTACGCTCGGCACTAAAAATCCATCTTTTTGCAGCTATTCCGGCTGAAAAACCCTCGAGAATCATTTGAAATGCTTGATTTTTTAAGAACAATTTTGTATTATATAAGACGCTTTGCTCGGTAGTGTAACTGAGCAAAGATGTATTTTTTTCGGTAAATCTTTGAATAGAAGGAGGATGTTTATGTATTCAGTTCACAAGTTCGCCGTAATAGAGGGCTTGCTGTTCGCAGCCGCCATTTTGTTCACAGCACCGGCCTTAGCCAACACAGAGGGCTGGGGAACGATTCAAATCACCAGGAATGATTACTATGACTGGTACCCACGCATAAGCCAGCATACCGTTGTATGGCAGGGGCAGGTCAACGAAGAGGACTGGGAGATACTCTACTATGACATTGACACAACCAGCATCCATCAGCTCACCAACAACACCTACGATGACTACGACCCTGTGATTTGCTACCCCTATATCGTCTGGACAGCCGATTGTGGGACTGGCGGCAATTATGAAATATATTTTTGCGACCTCTCAGCCACTAAGCCAAAACCTCTACGCCTCACAAACAATGACTATGACGACATTTACCCCGATGTCTCAATTTCATCCAGAATAGACCCGCACCCCAATGTCGTCTGGCAGGGCAATCCAAAAGGAGATAACTGGGAAATCTTTCGCTACGATGGAACAGCTACCGAGCAGTTGACTGACGATGTAAAGGATGACCAGCTTCCTAAGGTATCCGGTGATAATATCGTATGGCGAAACGGCACGGCAACTAATGAGTGGGAGATTTACTTATATAAGGGTACCATCCCTATCCGCCTGACAGACAACTTATTCCCAGACAGTAGGCCTGATATTTACGGCTCAAATGTCGCTTGGGAGTGCCTCGATGGCAGCTACTGGGAGATATATGGTTATTATGCCGGCTCCGTCATACGCATTACAAACAATGCTGATGTCAACGACAGGCATCCTGTGGTCAGCGGGACAAGAGTTGCCTGGCAACGAGGAGATTACCCAAGCGCCAGAATCGGCAGTTATGATTTCACCACGCCAAATGTTACAAGTTATCATGGCCCTTCAGGACATAATTCGGAATATCGTTTATATGAGGAAGAGCTGGTGTGGCAGAATGACGACCGTTTCAATCCATCGTCATATCCGAATTCAATCATCTACACTAACTTTCACGGCGAAGCCACTTTTTCCGACTACCCAAATCGCCGCTATTCGTTCCCAGATGTATTTGAGTCCATAATTGTCTATGAGGCAAGCCAATATGGAGAGCCGGACTCTACAGAGATAATGATGTCTTTTCGATGCCAGCCGGAACTGATGTTCGACTACAATGACGACTGCAAGGTCGATTTTAAGGACTTCGCTATATGGGCCGCCGAATGGCTCGAATGTAACCGCCAGCCGGCTATCCTTTGCGACCTCGACTGATAATCCTGGTAATTTTGTTGAAAATTGCCGATAATTGGTGTATAATATATGCCCTGTGAGAAAAGTAATTTATCTCACGTCGTAGTGTTCTTTGAACAGGTATCAAAGTATATAGCCAGCAATTATTGAAGAAGGTAAAAATGAAAAAGCAAAGCTTAACATTCTCAATCGTCCCGGTTCTGGTTCTGTTAGTTTCAAGCACACTTACACTTGCAGATTGGTCACCCGGCGACGACTACAAAATGCACAGCCCGCAGTTGCCCAATAAGAGAGGCTACGACATCTGTCTTGTCCATCAACCGCTTGCCGATGATTTTAAGTGCTCCGAAAGCGGGCTAATCGAAGACATCCACTTCTGGGTCTCCTGGCGCGGCGACAACGACGACTTCAAAAAGGTAACATGGAACATCGCCATTTGTGCAAACATATCAGGCAAGCCGGGACAAGTCCTGTGGCAACTTCATCCATCACGAGCCAGGATTACATACCGTCTCTACGGAACTGGCAACCAGGGCTGGCTCTGTCCATTCACCGGGCAGAATGTCCCCGATGACCACAGAGACATCTACCAGGTCAACATTACCGATATATCAAACCCCTTCTATCGGACCAAAGACCAGATATACTGGCTGGCCATCCAGGTCCAGATGGGCGCAACAACGGCAGAGGTCGGCTGGAAGACATCGACCAGTTCATATTTTGGCAAGGCAGTGTATCAAACTGCGCTCGGCGGCTGGTTGCCCCTAAGCGTCACAACCCACATTGACCTTGCTTTTGTCATTACGGGCGGCCCGTTTATCGAGATTGACTCATTCGAAACCAACCTTGTGAAAATGGAGTTCCACAAACCAGGAGGCGGCATCGAAACAGTGGACCTGACTGGCTTTTCGAGTATGTACACCAAATTCGATGGCCCACAAGAAGGATCCGCTAACGATGATGACCCCGATGGCCGTGATGAGGTCGATACCGAAATGGCCGCGCTCGACCTTTCAGGCACAGGCCCCACACTCGGCCTTGTTAAAATGCGCCTGCGCCCGGACATTCGTTCACTCGGCGAGATTGAAGAACAGGTCAACAATAATCCCGGCAAACTGGACCTGCCGCCCTTTACTGCGACTGGCACCGCGGAAAGCTTTTTTGATATCTTCTTCGAGGTGGAGTTTGGAGGCAACGTCTTTCACAACGTCCAGTCACTGCGATGGGGGGATGTTATCCACCATAAGCCCCCGCAGAATGCATCTTATGGGAGCTTTGGTACTATTCCTCTTGTTGACGACAACGGAAATCCAACGGGGTTCTATATCGGGCATACGCTATACCAACCCGGCTACTGCGGCGACAGCACCCACCCGATTCCAATTGGCGACTTCAACCAGGATTGCATCGTGAACTTCTTCGACCTGGCTATATTCGCTACCCACTGGCTCGAATGCACCAGAGATGTTTGCCCGTAATTCGGCAGAAGCGTGACATCAGCAATCGGCTTTATCTATCTGCAAAGCCGCCGGCATACTCCTGGCAGCTTTGTTAGAGCAGACAGACTATTGGAAAAACAGTTTGATTGCAAAGATGAGCTTGACCAAAGGTCTTTGCTACGTATAATCACGCGCAGCTATCGCAAAGTATCGAAGCAGAAAAAAGTATAAGATGACTGACCATTCTTTACAAAAACTTGAAGACCTGCCGGGCATCGGCAGAAAAATTGCACAGGACTTGCGGGCAATCGGCGTCAAATCTCCAGGCGACCTCAAAGGCCGCAACCCTCAGCAACTTTACGAAAAATTGTGTATTTCTAAAGCATCACCAATGGATAGATGCGTTTTGTATGCACTTCGCTGTGCAACATATTACCTCTCACGTCACAAACATAATCTCTGTCTTCTGAAATGGTGGAGTTGGAAGGATTAATCTGCCGCACCTCTTGTGGACTCAGGGGTGACAAAAGGGCATGATGGCTTTGTCGGACTCAATTTGACTGTTTTGAGGTAGTTTCTTATCCGCCGTCTGTGTAGCAGAGGTAAAATCACCTCTTATTACATTTTTTAGCCAAAAAGCATAATAAAAATCAAAATTTTTAACGAAAATATAATAAGCCATAAGTCCTTCTAAAATCGTAAGATATGAAATTACAAATATTTCGGAAGCAAAATTTTATTGCATTTTCACATATTTATTATACTTTATAGGCAAAAAGTATAATAAGATTTTCATAAATAAACGAAAGTATAATAAGGATGAATCACTTAGACATAACCGACAATTCCTCTGGGTATCTTGTGCCTACGATAAAGGAGCAGATGGCCTTTGTGCCCAAGGACTTGCCGCCACGTCTGGAATGGACATCGGATATAATCACCACCTTATCGAATGCAGACCGTTCAATCGGTCAATTGCAAGGTATTGGGCTTAATCTACCCAATCCCAACCTCTTGATAACGCCCTTTATCCGCAGAGAAGCCGAAATGTCCAGCCGAATAGAGGGCACACAGGCAGAGTTGCGTGATATATATCTATTTGAGATGCACCAGCCGGCAACTGAACCAACAGCGCCGGACGTTAAAGAAGTATCCAACTATGTGCAAGCTTTGCAGCACGGACTCAAACGCTGCCACGAGCTGCCGGTATGTCTGCGCCTGATTCGGGAACTGCATCAGATTTTGCTTGAAGGAGTCCGAGGTGAGAGTGACCGGCCGGGAGAATTTAGGAAAGTCCAGAACTGGATTGGCTCGCAGGGCTGTCCTATTGAGCAGGCAAGCTATATCCCACCGCCACCCGAACAAATGATAACAGCTCTTGATGCATTTGAGAAATTTATTAATACGCCGCCGAATGATTTACCCGTACTTGTATGGCTGGCAATGATTCACTATCAGTTTGAAGCTATTCATCCATTCTGTGACGGCAACGGCAGAATTGGTCGATTATTGATAACCCTTCTGTTATGCACGAAGGGGATTCTGGATAAACCGTTATTGTATCTTAGCGCCTATTTCGAGCGGAATCGTCGGGAATATTATGAGCGTCTGTCGCGTGTCAGCACGCACGGGCAGTGGACCGAATGGATATTGTTTTTCTTGCGTGGTGTTATTGAACAATCAAAAGACGCCTTCCATAGAGCCAGCCGATTGATGAACCTGCAGCAACAATATCACAAAATCATCCAGATAACAAAAAGGTCTGCGTTGCAGATAAGACTGGTTGACCTTCTTATCGAGAGGCCCGTAGTCACAGCAGTCTTTGTCAGTAAATATTTCAATGTCACTTATGTAACTGCCAGAAAAAACATTGCTAAACTTCTAAGAGCCGGCATATTGAAAGAGCTAACCAGCGCCAAACGTAATAGAATCTACGTTGCTGAGGAGGTCCTCAACATTATTACAAAACCTCTTTGAGAGCAAAGTGCGGAAAAACAACAAGGAACAAACAATGAACAGATTTTTCGTTTCAAAGAATTGTTTTCACCACGATAAAGTGGTGCTGGTAGGTAAAGAGCAGACGCACCAGATTCGCGATGTCCTGCGCCTGTCGGAAGGCGAACATGTCATTATTCTCGATAACGAAGGTCTGGAATATGATGTCGCCTTAACAAAAGTCAGGCTCCAAGAAGTGGTCGGCCAGATTATAGCCAAACGCCCGGCTTGCGGAGAGCCGACAGTGCAGATTACGTTATTTCAGAGTTTGCTTACCCGCGACAAATTCGAGCTTGTCCTGCAAAAATGCACCGAAGTCGGCGTATCGGCCTTTGTGCCGGTCGTTACCGAGCGAAGCTTAGTCCGAGATACGGCTATGAAGCCGGAAAAATTCGCCCGCTGGCAAAAAATCATCACCGAGGCAGCAGAACAATCTCACCGCGGCAGAATCCCACACTTGTCACAACCTGTCACTTTCGAGCAGACGTTATCTAAACTGGTTGACTTTGATTGTCGCCTTATCGCCTGGCCCGCCAAAGGCGGGTTTGATACAGTGCAGGGTTTCGCCCTGCCAGCCGAAGGCACAGTTACTCTACAGCAAGCTCTGCGCTCAATAGGCAAGGGCGTGCCTGAAACGGTAGCTTTGATGATTGGCCCCGAAGGCGGCTTCAGCCAGAAGGAAGTCGAGCAAGCGAGAGACATCGGCGCAATTCCTATTAGTTTAGGCCCGCGAATTTTGCGGACCGAAACCGCAGCTATTGTCGCGTCAGCGCTGATACTCTATGAGTTAGCAGATAGTATGTAGGACTTACGATTTTCGGCTCGTCCTTCATCCATCGTCTAACCGTCCAGCCGTCTCACCGTCTCCTCATGCCTTCGCCTTCTTGCAACCGCCCACAGAAATAATACCAGCATTAAGCAATAAGTAAATAAAGCTACAGCCAGCCACGCCAACATCGTCCATACCTGCTCTCGTGTCTTGCTTACCAGGTGGCCTCGGTCGGCTACAACCTGTTGATAATCCTTATGGCTGCAATCGATGTAGCTTACCGATATAAATGCCAGTAAAACCGCAACAATCAGCCACAAAGGGAAAATCCGCTTCATAAAAGAGCCGACCTTTTTGGCTGTAACTATCGCCGTAGCTTGGCTATGAGGCCCGCGAAGTATTGCCAGAATCACAAAAGTTAAAACCAGCCCCAGGCTAACCGCGGCAAAGTACGATACGTATAGATACGTTTCATTAGTCACGGTATCGCCCCAACACTGCGAAAAGAATGCTCAAAAGCACAGCATATCCGCCAATGACTGCGACCATACTCAGAAGGACGCCCTTCCACTGCTCACCTATCCACCAGACGGAATCCAAAAAGTATTTTGATTGTTCTGCGCTTGGCTCTCCTGCTGCGATAACAACACTGAGCGTTGCCAGAGCCATAATCAGCCAGAATGCCCGCAGGTAAAACCTGCTGGCCGGGGAAATATATGAGTTGACTCTCAATAACTCGCCCGCAGGCCTCAAAATAGCGGCTATTACTGCCGCACAGCTTGCACCCGACAATACTGCCAGCACAATCCAGGCCATAAATGTGTCCATTGTTTGTCTCCTTTTTTTATAAGTGGAATTTATACTGTCAATGTTTATTGTGGTTTCCGGTTACCAATCTTTCTTTAAGACCGATTCTTTTTCTTATTATCGCCACCGTTATAATACTCACACTTATTCCAATAACTGCGCCGCTTTTCGCAGTGTTGTATGGCAGCAGCCTCCAATAAAAAAGCTCACTCAGGCCATCCATACACACCGGCTCAAAATATTCCGCGTATATACTTCCAGCCCACAGGCCAAGCAGCCACCCGGTTGCAAAGCCGATGTGAACCCCAATCGCATATTCTATGACCGGCTCAACAAAATATAGCAAGCGGTCGAATAACGAGACCACAGATGCCTCTACCGAAGGTAAATCCAGCGGCTCTGCCGTCTTATCAAGACCAACGCCGGATTCTTCTATCGCAACAACCATATCCATACATCTTTCCATAATTCTGCCCTTTCAAATCTGTGTCTGCCTGTATTGCTAAAATACATTGGCACTCTGGCTATAAAATCTTTCTGAAAAATCAGAAAAAATCGCGTTTTATAGTGAAAATATGGAGAATTATGAATAATCTGTTACACGTAATTTGTATGATTGTCTTTGCGTAGCCAGGCGTTTAATACGGGAAATCTCAGGGGAAAAATGGAACCAATAAAGTTATTCTGCTTTACTTTGGTGTTTGTATTTATCTTTGCTGTGGCCTGTAGCCAGAAAAAACCACAACCACCACAGAAAACCATCGTTCAATCTGAACAAAAACCGACTGAAATCCTTCTACCAGTCTCAGGACGGGACGCCGATATTATACGCAAGGCCGCAGCACGCCAGCTTGGCAAAGAGTTTTCTGACCTTACCGATGAGGATTACAAAAAAATAACAACGCTCAGTTTATCCGGTTCAGGGATTTCCGACCTCCAGCCAATAAAGACCCTTACAAACCTCAAATCACTTGACATCAGCCACACGCCGCTTCGTAACATTGAACCTCTAAGGCCGCTAACCGGCCTGCAACGGCTTAACCTTAGCGCCACATCGGTTAGCGATGTTGAACCTCTAAAGGAGCTTACCGACCTGCAAACGCTTTACCTTAACAGCACACTGGTTCGCGACATTGAACCTCTAAAGACTTTAACTAACCTGCAATGGCTTAACCTTAACGACACGCAGATAAGTAACCTTGAACCGATAGCAGCCCTTAAAGGAATGCAAACGCTTTACCTAAATGTCACGCAGGTAACTAACCTCGAACCTCTAATGGAACTTACAAAATTGCAAAGGCTCTACATTGCCCGCACCCCTGTAAGTGACCTCGAACCCCTGAAGGGCATTACAAATTTGCAAACGCTTTTCATTGCGCAAACACAGGTCAGCGATGAGCAGGTGGCCCAGTTGCAAAAGGCCCTGCCAAAGTTAAAAATTACGCGGTAAAATTTTCTTTGAACTTTTGAAAGAAGGAATTACTTGAGAATTGATACGTAGTGCCGTTTCTAAAAAATAAATATCAGTTTTCTGTCATTGCGAGCCCCCGCTGCCTCGTTTTTGCTTGCCTCTGCGTCTCTCGACGCAAGACGAGGCAGCAGGCAAAGCAAAACGGCGGGGGCGAAGCAATCTCAAACGCATAAATAAGCCAGAAGAAAGGAGCACGAACAAAATGAATTGCACGAAAATAGGACTTGGGATTGCGGCTTGGTTCCTGGGCATTCTCGTCCCCGTTATGCACCACATACTGCTGCACTGGCCCATCGCCGGCAACCAGACCGACAACATCGTTACAAGGTCGCAAAGTATATTCAAATATCTGCCCTGGATGGACTCGGTCTATCTTTACGCAATGGCGGTAGTGGGATTACTTCTGATACTATCCGGCTTCAAAGCTGACAAAACACCAAAACCCAGCTAATAAATTGTTCTGCTTAGTTTTTGTCGCTGCGCACTACAACGGAAGAAAAAAGTAATGCCATCGGAAGTCTCCACAACCAGAATAATTGCCAGGTTGGCAATCGGCATCATTGTTGTCTCGACAATGCTTTTCGGCTCAGCAGGAACAATTAACTGGCCTGAAGCCTGGCTCTATATCATTCTTCAATTCTCTTTTTCAACAGCACTTGCAGCCTGGCTAAAGAAAAATAATCCTGACCTGCTGAAAGAACGAATGACCTTCTTAAAAAAATCCGCCAAAAGCTGGGACAAGATTATAGTGTTAACAGGCACTATTATTTCTATACCATTTCTTATATTGCCCGGGATAGACGCGGTCAAATACCGCTGGTCGCAGATAGCGACACCCATCAAAGCGGCTGGCTTCGCAGCCATAATCGCATCATTTATTTTAATTTTTTATGTTATGCGAGAGAACACCTATCTTTCACGGGTAGTGGAAATCCAGAAGGATAGAGGCCATAAAGTTATTACTACAGGGCCATACAGATATGTTCGCCACCCAATGTATGTAGGCGTTATTATTCTATTTGTTAGTGTTCCTCTTGCCCTCGGCTCACTATGGGCACTTGTTCCGGGGGTGGCTCTGACAATTATCATTATTATTCGAACCTATCTGGAGGACAAGACTTTGCACGCAGAACTCGAAGGATACAAGGCATACACTGAAAAGGTTCGATACAGGCTTGTTCCAGGAATCTGGTAAATTCTCCGATAGCCAACGCCCGCAAGCGAAAACCGGCTAAAAACCGCACACAGAACGTAGAATACAGAACAAAGGATTCAAAAGATAGAATAGCCTTCTTCTTGTTGCTTTCGCAAGAAGCCACATGAGCTATATCCTTCTAAAATAGCAATTCTTAATCTGCTGCCAATGCTTAAAGCAATTATCGAATCAAAAACAGAAATTTCTGTATTTTCTTCTTGCTTCCAGCCCGATGATTTGTTATAAAATTTGCCAAAATGAGGTTTTGGGTTATTCGAATTTAGGATTTATACAAGTTGGAGGATAGGACAATGAAATACGCAATACGCACTGCGCCCAACGCACCACGAGTATCGAGCATCGCAATTTTTCTCTTTCTTTTGTTAGCCACCTTTTGCATCACCCAACCTGCCTTCGCCGATGGCTCTATCCTCGGCTGGGGAATCGAGGTAGTAGGTGTTGACTTAAGTGACGGCTTTATCGCCATCGCTGCTGGCGGGAGTCATTCGCTCGGGTTAAAGCAGGATGGCTCTATCGTTGCCTGGGGAGACAACTACGAAGGCAAGTGCAATATCACTTCGCCCAATAGCGGCTTTATCGCCATCGCTGCTGGCGGGAGTCATTCGCTCGGGTTAAAGCAAGATGGCTCCATCGTCGCCTGGGGAAACAACAGCTATGGCCAGTGCAATATCCCTTCGCCCAATAGCGACTTTATCGCCATAGCTGTAGGCGTGTATCATTCGCTCGCTCTTAAGCAAGATGGCTCCATTGTCGCCTGGGGATACAACGGCAATGGCCAGTGCGATATCCCTGAGCCAAATAGCGGCTTTATCGCCATCGCTGCTGGCGGGTATCATTCGCTCGGGTTAAAGCAGGATGGCTCCATCGTCGCTTGGGGAAGGAACAATTACAGCCAGTGCAATATCCCTTCGCCCAATACGCACTTTTCAGCCATCGCAGCAGGTAGCTCGCACAATCTTGGCCTCAAGCAGGATGGTTCCATCGTTGCCTGGGGAAGGAACGCTAATGACCAGTGCAATATCCCTGAACCCAATAGCGGCTTTATCGCCATCGCTGCTGGCGGGAGTCATTCGCTCGCTCTTAAGCAAGATGGCTCCATCGTCGCCTGGGGAAGCAACGGCGACGGCCAGTGCAATGTCCCAGAGCCCAATAGCGGCTTTATCGCCATCGCTGCTGGCGGGAGTCATTCGCTCGCTCTTA
>CAYWXK010000027.1:0-258 GCA_964462515.1 uncultured Pirellulales bacterium | reverse complement strand
AGCAAGATGGTTCCATCATCGCCTGGGGAAGGAACAACGCTGGCCAGTGCAATATTCCTTTGCCCAATACGCACTTTTCAGCCATCGCTGCTGGCGGGTATCATTCGCTCGCTCTTAAGCAGGATGGCTCCATCGTCGCCTGGGGAAAGAACGACGATGGCCAGTGCAATATCTCAGAGCCCAATAGCGGCTTTATCGCCATTGCTGCTGGCGGGTATCATTCGCTCGGGTTAAAGCAGGATGGCTCCATCGTCGCCT
>CAYWXK010000026.1:0-53916 GCA_964462515.1 uncultured Pirellulales bacterium | reverse complement strand
ATAAAACGCTGAAAACTGGAAACAAATCTAAACTTTTGCTATAATAATTCGTAGTTCTTTGGCAAATAATCAATTAAATGAGTGGGTCGGGCGGTCGCCCTGCACCGTCTGGTGCGGGGAGGAAAGTCCGAGCAGGGTAGGGCACGGTGATGGCTAACGGCCACCGGGGGCAACCCCAGGGAAAGTGCCACAGAAAACACACAGCTGACGTCCCGAGCAATCGGGACAAGCAATGGTGAAATGGTGCGGTAAGAGCGCACCGCAGCGATGGTGACATCGCCGGCAGGGCAAACCCCACCGCCTGCAAGACCAAGAAGCTGGTTGCTCGGCCCGAGCGTGAGCCCGCTGACCGGCGGACTCTGCCAGCAGGTAGGTCGCTTGAGCCGACTGGCAACAGTCGGTCTAGATAAATGGCCGCCGCCCGTCCTAATCGGGCGGGATACAGAACTCGGCTTATAGACCCACTCATTTAATTGATTATTTACAAAGGGTGCGATTCATCGTAGCACGGGCTTCCAGCCCGTGCAAACACGGCCAAGCCTGTCCTGCTTGCCCTGCGAAGTCCTGTCGTTTAGGACGAAGTAGGGAGCGTAGTCGAAGGGATGGCCGTGCCGCTTTCTGTACCTATAAACGTGAAGCACACCCGTGGATTAAGATTGGCCATTAAAAAATTATTGTAATTCGAGGGAGATTTTGATATTATTGTGGCATTGAAAGGGTAAGCGCTTATAAGATTCAGCATCGGGAACGGCCTTTCAGGGCGTGGCAGGATGTCGCAACGGCAATCGATAGGCAAAGGAAGGGCAATACAATGGAAGATAAAACTTTCTTAACTGTTGATATACGTAAAACAATAGACAATTTAGCTGAATCGATTGAAAAAACCACTGAACTCCAAAATAAGATATGGCAGGGAGTTCTAAGGTTAGTAATAACTTTATCTTCATCGTTATTACTTGTCACCATTGCTTTAGTGGAAAAAATATTTAGTTCAACGATTCCTACTTTCTTAGTTATTAGTTGGATACTTTTTTTTATTTCAATAGTCATTGGAATAGTTGCTGAAATCAATGAAGTGATATTTTTTAGCAACATGTCTTTAGCTAAGTCCAAACAAATACAAGAATACGCTAAACTCTTATCTTCTGGAACAGAAGTTTCCTATCGTCCAGAGGATGATGCATGTCTGATGATTTATAATGATATAAAGTGGGGGGTAATTGCAATTGATTCATTCATCTTTGCAGTATTGTTTATGTGTGCTGCTTTGCTTGAAAAAATAATATCCTGTGTTTGGGTTTGTCCTATCATAATAATAGTGGGTACTATTTTTATAGCAGTAGTAACCATTTATTTGATAAGTAAAAGAAAAACCGGGAATTGAAGAGGCCGGTGAATTCTGAGCACCTTCAATTCCACTCAGGGCAGTCGACTTCCGGTCGGAGCAGGAAAAGGCCAGAAAGTGTGCTTTTGGCCTAAAAACGGGCAAAAAGGCAGGTAATTTGTTAATTTTAAGGCAGTTAAGCGAAAAAGTTCGATTTTCAGGCAAAGAATCAACGTTTTGTATGGAAGCAAAACCCGAATGCGGGTTTATCTGGAAACCATATAAACAGTAGTTAGATGTCTGTGAGGTAATAGCATGGAATTCCAGGTTCAGGATATTCACACATGGTCCGAATTCACCGACTTAGTTCGTTCTCTGTCGGGAGAGTGGGCTTACCGGGGCCAAACGCACGACTGGCCTCTGCGCACGAGCATAGAACGGGCGCTCAACAACTGGGAGGTGGATTTGGTAGAGGGTCCCGACGTTGAGCGGCAGATCATTCGGGACTTCAGACGTAAGTACAGGGGAGAATCAGAAAACCGTGTCAACTCAGACACGCTCTATTGCCTTGCCCTGATGCAACACTACGGAGCCCCCACGCGCCTTGTCGACTGGACCTACTCGCCTTTTGTGGGCGCGAAGTTCGCGATTGAAACCGGAGCGAAGGACGGAGTGGTATGGTGCATGAACACATCGTGGTGCCATCAGGCAGCAGTCGAAGTCGCGGGTGCTGCGTCGATCGCTGCCCGCAACGTCGATTCCTCTCGTGGCGACGTCTCGTTTCTGCCGTTGTACATAGGCGACGGTTGCGCAAGACGTAGGTTCGTCATGCCAGAGAATCCAATGCAGCTGAACGAACGACTCATAATCCAGCAAGGCATCTTCATGTGTCCTGGAGATGTGGCGTCTGGATTTGTGGAGAACCTTCAAGCAATGAGGGGCTGGGATTCTCGCAATAACCTGATCAAGATGCGCTTCAATTTGGAGCGAAACGAGGCAGTGCGCTTCGTAATGACTCTTCGGCGCATGAACATAGATTCAGGAGTCTTGTTTCCAGGGCTCGATGGCTTTGCCCGCTCGCTTGGAGAGCGGTTGCCGTTATATGTAGACCTCGCAAGGAGAATGATAGGGACCGAGAACTTCAAGACCGGGAGTACGATCTAAACCGCCGCTCCAGGCGACAGCCAACGACGGGCCACGCCTGAGCGGCATAACGTTCGATGTTTACTCGACAATAGGAGGGACAAATTTGAAGACCACGAAGAAGGTCTATGATTATTCGCAGTACTTAATCGGCGATTTCGGGGAGTGGGGTGGCCTTCATTTCCCGCCACATGGAAATGCGTTCGAAGACCGCATGAAGGACCACGACACCTCGCAGGCATACCGTACTGCTCAGAAACACAGGAATTCTGATCGCTGCCCATATTGTGCCGGTGATCTGCAGAGAATTGTTGACACCCCAGCAGCGACTCCATTAAGTAGTTCGAGTCGTCCCGAGCACACAGTGAAGAACTGCTCGGCATGCGGTTGGTGGTTCTACGACTATATTCACTGGGGCTATATTGATGATTTCTGGGAATGGGTTTATTACGAAGGCATTCTGAAGCATTTTGATTTGTCCTCGATTGAGGTGCCGGTCACAGTTCTTAGGAGACATCTGTCGAAGCGATTTGATGATATCCGAGGAATTCACCCACGGAAGTTTGAGGAACTCTGCGCAAGCATATTTTCTGACTTTATGCATTGTGAGGTTCATCTGACTTCATACTCAAAGGATCACGGCATAGACCTCTATGCCATTGACGGGGACACGCAGTACGCAATCCAACTCAAACGTCGGACACGCTCAGTTGCTGAAGGCGTTGAGCCTGTCAGGGCATTCTTGGGGTCAATGCTAATCGATGGAACACCGAGAGGGATTTTCTGCACGACTGCGGACCATTTCACCAAAGACGCATGCGAAGATATCAGGTCTGTGAATCTGCTTGATTACGGGTTCTCGTTGGAGCTAGTGGACTACCACAGGCTGTCAGACATCTTTGGACTAGTGTGTGTTAATCCTAAGGAACCATGGACCTCGCTTTTGGAAAAGCACTACTATCGAGGACAGACATAATCGAACAACTGAATTCACTAGACAAGGGGAAGGCGCGTCGCTAGCGCTCTGCGATTCCCCCTTACGGGTGATTCAAAACGTTCGGCGGTAGAGGTATCGATAGAGAAATATGAAAAGACCGCTATGCAATGGCTGCAAGAACAGACCCAAAACAATTGATAACAATGTAAAAGAAAAATACAAGACAAGTCCCCGGCAGATCTGAGATTGATGTGAGCGAGTTTCGGTATCGTTCTAATGAAGCAATTGAACAACTAAAGCAGCCTTAATGATAAAAACCCACATAACAAATCATTCCTGAAGAAATATAGGGACAGCCGTATCGATTTTAGATTGCAGATTCCGCCTCTGGTAGACAAGTGTCGATTGTCGATTGATATCCAAAATCTAAAATTGGGTCGGCACGAGTTGTGGTTCCGGCGGTTTCCGCTTTTAGTGTGGCTACTGGGCGAACGTCTCAGTAAGTGCGCCTAAGCGGATTTTGACCTTGACGATGTCGCCATCTGCGGCCATTTGGACCCTGCCTTTGTTAAAATTGATGTGGTCGAACTCCATGCCGGCAGTGTCACTTAGTCTGTTTGCCAGGGCAGGGGATGTTTCCAACGTAAGCAAAATCATCTCGAATGTCTGATTGAGGAGCATCGCACAGGCATTGAGCGTTTTATTATCGTAACCGGGTGCTTCTATGTCCTCGCTAAGCTCACTGATGTCCCTGCGAAGGTCCTTTGAGACCTGCTTTAGTATTGCAATTTGCTTTGCAAACTCGGTTGTGTCCGATTCATCGAGCAGCTCTTTTTCCAGGACCGCCTCACAATCAAAAGCAAGGCCCCGCTTAGGCTCGAAGAACACGTGACTGCGGTTAACCGGCGAACGGGTGATTTTTTCATCTATTACACAAAAATACTTTCGTTTCGCGGTCAGCTTATTTTCATCGAAGGCAGCCATAGTGAACCAGGTCTTATAGCCATTCTTTCCTTGTCCTAACGCTGCCACAACGCTGTCACTGTGGCTAAGCTGGTCGTGTCGCGAGCTTTGCAGCATAGGCAGCACATCCAGTGTAATACTCTTATTTAGCTGGGTTCGATTATAGGCGGATAAAAGTTCCTCGTTGTCCGAAGCCTCTTCTTTCTGAAACCCCACGTATGGTGACACAACAGAACAGCCATAGAGCACATAAGTAAAAGCAAAGATAAGCAGCCAGATTGCACGACTCTTTGCTTGTAATTTTTTACCTTCAAATAGTCTTTTCGCCTTCATAGCCTTTCTCCTTCGTGTCACTGTTGTTATGTGCAAATCGGCAATCAAACTTCTTTTGCATCAATCCACTTCATCATCTTGCGTAATCTCCTTCCAATCTGTTCGATGTGGCTGTCGTGGTCTTTTTGGTATAGCTTTTTGAACTTCTTGAGTCCCCCTTTGTATTCGCTGACCCATTCTTTGGCGAACCGGCCGGAAGTAATTTCTGATAGTATCTTTTTCATCTCGGCTCTGGTCTTCTCAGAAATGATTCTTGAACCGCGAGTCATATCGCCATACTCGGCGGTATTGGATATGCTGTATCTCATATAGCTTATGCCGCCCTGATAGATGAGGTCAACAATGAGCTTGACCTCGTGCATACACTCAAAATAAGCGATTTCAGGCTGGTATCCGGCCTTTACCAGCGTCTCGAAGCCGGCTTTAATAAGCGATGTAAGACCGCCGCACAGAACGCACTGCTCGCCAAACAGGTCCGTTTCTGTTTCTTCTTTGAACGTGGTCTTGATAATGCCTGCTCTGGCGCCGCCGATGCCATTTGCCCAGGCAAGGGCAATTTTCCTTGCATTGCCTGTTGCATCTTGCTTGATGGCAATCAGGTTCGGCACGCCTCCGCCCTTCTCAAACTCGCTGCGGACCAAATGCCCCGGCCCTTTGGGTGCAATCATTACAACGTTCACATTTTTAGGCGGCACAACATACTTAAAGTGGATGTTGAAGCCGTGACAGAAGCCGAGCGTCTGACCGGCAACAAGATTAGGAGCGATTTCATTCTTATAGACCTTTGCCTGAACTTCGTCCGGCACGGTTACAATAATCAGCGTCGCGCCTTTTACGACTGTTTTTATATCGGTCGGCTTAAAGCCGTGCTTGACCGCCAGTTTGAAGTTATTTGTCCCTTTCAGTTCAGCCACTGCTACCTTTATGCCGCTGTCTCGCAGATTCAGGCTGTGTGCGTGTCCCTGGCTGCCATAGCCGATAACCGCTACTTTCTTGCCCTTTAATGGTTCTATCGGAGCGTCCTCTTGGTAATAAATTTTTGCCGCCATAATTCGGTTCTCCTTTTCTTAATCTGCCTGTAAATCGTGGTAACTTATCAGTTTTATCCCTCGTTTCTCAATTATCTTTCTGACGTTTTGGCTTGTGAAGGCCCTTGTGACCCCATCGCGGTGTGCCGCAACATTCCAGTAGCCGATATGTCCCATCGCCCTCATCTCGGGCGTATCCATTCCCGGATGCTCAACAAGCAGCCATGTCCCCGGCCCGAGTTTCTCGAGCATTTTTGCCAGGGCCGCCTCCCTTTCCTCGATAGTTGCATTGCTGCCTCCGAAATCACCAGCCATTTTCACCGTGGCCGGTGCCTCTAAAGGAAGTTTATATTCCTGCGAAAGCTTTTGCACCAGTGCCCGCAGTTCCGGCGTGCTGACCGCCGTCCCCATGTGGCAGGTCAAGTGCGATACGTTTGGAATCTTTTTGGTCGCAAGCTCAATCTGTGCTTTCAGCTCTTTCTCAACTTCCTCTATCTTTGGTTTTGCCTCCAGAAAGCCGGTATCAGGCGGAAAGTTGTTTCTTTGGCTCGTCATCGGATAAAAATGGCCCTGTTCATCAACCAGACCTGGCGCTTCTGTTATCGGCCCCCACTTATAGAATTCCCATTCGCTGGTCAGTGTTAGGTGGACGCCGACATCAAGCCCCGGATTTTCCTGCAGCATCTTCACCGCTTCGTTAAACCACGGGCCAGGAACCATCACTTCTACCGTCCGCACGATTCCATCTTTGTATGATTTAATGCATGCCTCGTTGGCAGCGTGACAGGACCCTATGTCATCGGCCCGAGCAATAAGCCGGATTTCGTCCCCGGTGCTTCTTGCTTTGGCATTGTCGCCCGCAAACCACATCCAGGCCGAAACAAACACCGAAAAAGCAAGAGATAAACAATAAACAATCGTTTTGCTTTTCACGACAAGTATCTTCCCTGAATTTCTATAAAGGTCCGAGTCCGGTTCAACGCTGCCAAGACTCTAAAGCGCATATCCGTCGGTTAGCTAACTAATTTATCACCCTCACATTATATAAAAAACCACCTCTCAAGCAAGAAATATACGGAAGTGAAAAACTAAAAGCAAAAACAAAAAATTACAGAGCAAAGAGGGAAATTCCACAGTTTTTATCCGCCAGACGTGTGGCGGATTTAGCTTTGAATTTTACGCTTTACGTTTCTTTTGCCTGTCTGGGCACTGCGATTGTGCCGGTCCTGGCCACATTTTTAATACCGTAAGGCTTGCACATATCAATGAAAGCCTCAATCTTTTCCTCAGGTCCGCTGACCTCAACCATAATGAACTTCTGGCCAATATCGACAACCTTGCCCTTAAACATCTCTATCAGCGTTAGAATTTCTGGCCGTCTGTCTGGCGGTGCTGAAATCGTTATCAGCATCAAATCGCGGGCCACCACAGGCTTGCCGGCAAAATCCTGAACTTTGACTACAGGAATGAGTCTCTCCAATTGTTTTCGAACCTGCTCGAGGACCCTGTCGTCGCCGACAACAACGATTGTCATCCGGCTTAGCTTCGGGTCTTCTGTTCGGCCGACAACAAGCGAATCGATATTAAACGCCCGTGCGGCAAACATCCCTGCAACGTGGGCCAAAACCCCGGGTTTATTCTCAACCAGTGCGCTTATAATGTGTTTCATAATTTTTACCTTTTTATCCGCCGGAGGCGGATTTACTTTTGCGTTTTTACTTTCTTAGGCTAAACTCTCAAGGATATCAAGGCCGTCCATCTCGCTTATACTTTTGCCGGCAGCAACCATCGGCCAGACATTCTCTTCACGCTCGATTTTAAAATCGACAACGCAAGGTTTTTTTTCCGAAAGCATTGTCTTGATTGCCTTGGGAACATCTGCTTTTTTATCGACGGTAATTCCAACCGCGCCAATCGCACGGGCAACGGCGGCGTAATCGGGGTTGCGTAGATAGCTCTTGGAGTAGCGCTTATTATAGAAAAGCTGCTGCCATTGCCTGACCATTCCCATATAGCCGTTATTCATAATGCAGACCTTTATCGGCAGATTATGCTCAACCGCCGTCGCAAGCTCCGTCATTGTCATATTAAAGCTGTGGTCACCATCGATGTCGATAACTGTGGCATCCGGCTTTGCTATCTGCGCACCTATCGCAGCAGGAAGCCCGTAACCCATTGTGCCAAGACCGCCGGAAGATATTAGCTGCCTGGGCCCGATGAATTTGTAAAACTGAGCGGTCCACATCTGGTTCTGGCCTACGCCGGTAGTTACAATCGCACTATTTTTAGTCTGACGGCAGATTTCATCAATGACATACTGCGGCTTAATCGTCGCCGCATCACGGTCATAACAGAACGGAAACTTTTTCTTCCAGCCGGCAATCCTGGCAAACCATTTCTTCCGCTCGCGAAACTCCACCTCCTTAATCAGCTCGCTAAGTATCTCTTTCGCATCACCTACAACCGGAATATCTCCGCGAACGTTCTTCGATATACTGGTTGGGTCGATATCTATATGAATAATCTTGGCGTTTGATGCAAAGGTCGAGACCTTGCCCGTAACACGGTCGTCAAAACGTGCGCCTACGGCAATCAGCAGGTCACATTCCTGGACGGCATAATTGGCGTATGCTGCTCCGTGCATACCGAGCATATCCAGAGATTCGGGCTCTCTCTGGTCGTAACTGCCCAGCCCTAAGAGCGTCATCGTAACGGGTATATGTGCCTTTTTTGCCAGCTCTCGTAACTGTTCAGTTGCATTTGCAATGATGACGCCGCCGCCGACATAAAGGACCGGCTGCTTGGACTCATTTATTGCCTGTGCCGCCAGCGAAATCTGCCTGGCATTGCCTTTTGTCCTTAACTTGTAACCGGGCAGCTCCATTTCAACCGGCCCATTGGCGCTGTATTTGCTCACCGCAACGTCAACCGGTATATCAACTAATACCGGGCCTGGCCGACCGGTTGAAGCAATATAAAATGCCTCCCGAATGGTTCTCGCCAGGTCTTTGACGTCTTTGACGATAGAGTTGTATTTTGTAATCGGCCTGGTAATTCCGGTAGTGTCGGCCTCCTGGAAGGCGTCGTTTCCGATAAGCTCTGTGCGGACCTGGCCTGTCAAAGCAACTATTGGTATTGAATCCATCATTGCTGTAGCCAGACCGGTAACAAGATTACAGGCGCCGGGCCCGCTTGTGGTAATTATAACGCCAACCTTTCCGCTGGCCCGTGCGTATCCGTCGGCCATATGACAGCCGCCCTGTTCGTGCCGAGGAACTATGAAACGGATTGGCGCATCATATAACTTGTCGAACAAAGGCAGCACCACGCCGCCGGGATATCCAAACATCGTATCGACGCCTTGTTCAATCAGCGTATCCACAACAATTTGAGCGCCGGTTTTAATGGTGGATTGTGCAGGTGTAGAAGCAGAAGTGGTGGAATTAGTTGTCATTTTTTTTATTCCTTTCCTGATAAACATTACCGGGCTGCCACCCCCACGTCTTTCTGTCGCAAGACAGAAGCGGGGGCAAAAAGGCAATACCCTTGTTATTCCGGTTATATACAGCTTTACGGGGCTGCTCCGGCGAACCAGTCGCTTTTTCCCAGAAAAGCGGCCGAGCCGTCCGAAGATTCAAACCCTGCCATAATCCCGTAACTCCCCATCAGGGGGATTTCAGGATTACATTTGCAGCTTTTGGTGCAAATGCCCAGTTATTATATAAACTAAAAAACACCCTGTCAATAGTTTTCGTAAAAATTTGCCCGCATATTTCATAAATTCACCCAAAATCCCACTTTTTCTGTCGCTCGTAGCGCAGACCGCGGCGTAGTTTCACAACGAAGCCGGGTCTTCTGCCCGCCGCGGCGTAGCTAATTAGCGAAGCCGGGCCGCCAAAATACCGGTTTTCCCACCGATTGTTTAGCCGTTGTCGGCACGACAATGTCCTTTGTCATTCCCGCATGCCGTTAGGGGGAATCCACGATATTTAGCCCGGCGTTTCACGCCGGTTTTGTTTATCCCCGAAGTCTGCTTCGGGGTCCCCATATTTAGCCCGCCGTAGTCGGAAAGATATTTCTTCTCTAATAATGGCGAAATAAGGTCATAGAATTTGCTCTCCCCATGATATTTCAAGATGACCTTGTGGGTGAAGGCAAAGGTTTGTGGCAAAGTTTACTGACATATCCAATTTTGTGAAGGGTTGAGGAATAAAAGTGACAAAAAAAGGATTGAAAATTCGCTTGCAAATTAGCTGATAGCGGTTATATATTAGTGAAACATATTTTATGGAAAAACAACGGATGGTTTTATGCGAAAAAAACATCAGGCAGTATAAGAACAAAAGGGGAGAATACCGTCATGCCCTTATATAAACTGCTTGCAAGGGACTGGAAATCACACCTTGCCTCCCTTTTTAGCTCAGTAAACTCACAACTCGTCATATCTTCCCCATATGTTACGAGGGATGGAACATCATATTTACTTTCTCATTTACCTCGCGCCAGAATCAACTCTATTAACCTCCGCCTTGTTACAGACCTCTCAGCTGTAAACATCTATCAAGCATCAACCGACCCCGATGCGCTACGGTTACTTGCCGATAACGTTCCAAATCTCAGATTATTGCACCTACCCAAATTACACGCTAAGGTTTACGTTGCTGATTACCAGAATGCGATAGTCACTTCCGCTAATCTTACAGCAGGTGGGTTGGATCGCAATTATGAATATGGTCTTTTCACTGATTCCACAAGTTTAGTCCGCCAGATAGTCGAAGACATTACCGAATACTCCGATCTTGGTGCTCTCGTAACTGCGGAAAATCTTCTGGAGTACTGTAGGATCGCTGAGAGATTAAAAACAACGTTCAAAAAACAACAACTTTCGATACGGTCTGCTTTGCAGAAGGAATTTGAGCATTGTGTTCTTTCCGCTGAGGATAATCTTATCCGGTTGCGCTTGGCCGGAGGTGCAATGCATACTGTATTTGCCAAAACAATTCTGTATCTTCTTCGGCGCTATGGACCGATGCAAACAGTCGATCTTCACCCGAAGATTCAACAGCTTCACCCAGATCTATGTGATGACAACGTCGACCGTATCATAGATGGTAAGCGATTCGGAAAGAAATGGAAGCACGCTGTCAGGACAGCGCAACAACAACTCAAGAAACAAGGACTTGTCAGATTTGTCAATGGGCGATGGGAAATTCCCCCGACTTAACAGCGACCCAAAAGGTATTTAAAGCAATGGCAAAACGAAAAAAATGTGAAGCATGTAAGGGCAAAGGTCTCTTTGCACCTGCGTCGCCCTCTTGTAAAATACCTGCTCTTAGGTATCCTTGGGAGGTTGTAGAGAGATGTGATTCTTGCGAATACTTCCCCGACGACCTACTCGCGGCACAGTCACTCTTTCATGTGGCTGGCTGGTTTCAGTGTACTGGTGGTGCATTTCACGCACTTGGAGACATTCGTACGCTCCGCAAAAAGAAAAGCATCCGATTTTTACACAGTCCACACACGACCTCGCTACAAAATTAAAAAGAATGCTGTGCATATTTGGCTGAACAATTGGAAATGAGAACTAACTCGGCGAAGGAACGTGAGTTAATTCAGCTTCGGCTTCATGGTGGGTTGGAAGTGTTCAAGTCTTTTCTTGGCCATCAAATTTTGCTACCAGCAGACCGTAGACAATGGCCGTCTGTTGATTTTGTTAAACGGGCCAATGCTTTTCGAGAAATATAAATATTCAACAACATAAAAATAAATAGGAACCGTTTATTTTCCCGTCGAAACCTTCCCCTTTTTGTCTTTTGAATTGAGTTATAATTCTACCCCCAAAATCCGACAAACAAAACCAAAAAATCTGTTACTTGCTGCACTGACGCACGCTTATCCTGCTTGCCCTGCGTAGCCCATCGGGCGAAGTAGGAACCTTGTCATCCTGAGCTTGTCGAAGGACCTATCCCCTAAACCCCAAACCCTACCCCCTACTTTTTTGTTGATTTTTGTCTGAAAATATGTTAAAACTCTTCTCTGTTTGCAAGAATGCAAACGACAAACCGCCCCGTAGGGCACGGCCTTTAGGGTTAGCAAATCCAAGTCAAAAATAATCGTTCGTTAATGTTCAATTTGTTTTGAATTTGGGTCATTTGGATTTTGAGATTGTTTCGGATTTCGATATTAGGATTTCGGATTTGTTGCTGTCCGCCTCTGGTGGACGGAAACCCCCATCAATCAAAAATAACAAATTATGCAAAACAAAGCCAATTTGCTGGATACTCAAATGAATGTAAGCTCCGTTAAAACAAAGGATTATGAAAATAAACGACTTTGCAGCCGCCCTGAAAAACAAACCCAATCAAACCCAATTTATAGTGAGCCTGTCGAATCTACCTGTAGTGAGCTTGCCTGCACTGAGCAAAGTCGAAGTGTCGAACCTATTTCAATACAAAAAATGATTAGGAATTGATAATTGCCGATTTTGATGGTATCTTGCCGCAACATAAGAATTATTAAGGAGCTGCGTTATGGAATTAACCTGGCTGATGAGATTGAGAATCGCTGCTGCGGCGGCTGTTGGTGTTGTGTTGATAGGAATTCTTGTCTGGCCATTAGCTGCACCGTCTGACCCCGCCGGTGCTGTTCGCTCTGTAGATATAAGTTTTAGCAATGCAGCAATCCTTCTTGTTGTAGCATTTTTGGCCGGCTATATCGCCTATTTTGCCTCCTGGCCTTATGGTCGTGAAATCGGCATCCTCGCAGTTCCCTTTGGTTTAACGGTCTGGGCCATACGCTCAGGCAGTATGGCGGGCCTAATTGCGCTAAATCCGGCCGTTACACAACGCCAGGAACTTTTTGCTGCTCTTAAATGGGAACCTGTCTTCTGGCTGGTTGTCGTGGCTGCGGGATTTGCCGGCGTGTTAGCGGCGCAAAAAACCCGGTCAAAGTCGGAACCAAACGAAACCCCGGAAAAGGCTGAAGCTAATCCAAGCAGATACTTAAATCAGATAATTGCCCTGGCGGGGTCGGTTTTGATAGCTCACTTTTGTATCGGGCTATTAGCTCAAGACGTCAAAATATTCGACAACAAGCTGGGTTTTGTTATGGGCCAGCCGGCTATAGGGCAAATCGTTTTTGCCATGTTAGTTTCGTTTGGCCTCGCTGCCTTCTTATCCAAAGCAATTCTCAATGCCAGCTATATCTGGTCGTCGGCTGCCAGCGGCCTAGTGACGGCATTAGGTATAACAATCTACGGCAAGCAGAATCTGCTGGAACATCTCGCTAAAAGCTGGCCTGCAGCCTTTTTCTCTAATACGGTCATCTCCGTACTGCCGGTTCAAATGGTCGCTTTTGGTTCATTGGGGGCAGTGGCCGGTTATTGGCTGGCAGTCCGTTACAAATATTGGCGAAAAAGCACCCCGCACTAATTGACCCCGTTAGAAAGGCAGTTTTTTCTAACGGGGTTGAAATGTTGAGAGCGTTTCTTCCCGCCAGACCCGATAATTCCTGATTTTGAGTGAACAATTAGTGCAGGATTCCGCATCTGGGCTTACATAAGTGCCTTTATTTCAAGTGGTTATCTCTACAGCAGTCCTATAAACCGTATTCACCATACGAAAAAAGCAAAATTGCTGTTTTCGGTCTCGAAATTAGCCGAAAATATAATTGAAAGATATCTAAAAGGGTAAAGCTAAAAATGTTCAACTGTGGAATTTGCTCTTGAACAATTTTGCACTTTACACTTTGCGTTTTTAGCTTTTTAGCAGGACGAACAGCCAGGCTGAATTTTACGTAACAAATGTAGTAAGGTCAGCCGACAAAAGGAGTTAAAAAATGTTGGTTCTGAGCAGGCAAAAAGATGAGTCGATTATGATAGGCGACAACGTCGAAATTACGATCGTTGATATCCGAGGCAATAAGGTCCGTCTGGGTATAACGGCTTCGAAGGATATACCGGTGCACCGCAGGGAAGTATATGATGCGATACAGCGTGAGAAGAAAATGGCAAAGGAATCCGGGAACAATTCCGGGAACAATAACAATACGGAAAATGAATGCAATATAGAGCCGGAAAAAGAACCTCAGGAGCCTGTCCCTAAGTCAGCTCGTAAGCGGTAATAGACAAAATCATCCCCCGCTACTTCGCTTTTGCGAAGCAAAACGGCGGGGTTTTTTTATGCGCCCATTTTTACCCGCCTTCGCAGAAAGCCAGAGTAAACCCGTGGATGTCCGTCCTCCGCAGTCCCGATATATCGGTACTGCTACGGAGGATAAAAATGCGAAAAGAGAAACCGTCCGAAGCCTTGTGCGAAGGAGGGTACGCTTCGGCGGGTTTCCGCCGAAGCAGGTGAAGATGCCACGGTTGTAAAGCTGTGGGGCTTCACATTCGCTTATAACGCGGCCCACCACTACCTTCCGGCACAGTCCAGCGGATATTGTCAAATGGGCATTTTCTCTGGCAGGTCTTGCAGTGCAGACAGTTAGATGGATTGGCAGGTTTCACCTGGTCGTGGATTGTTTCATACACACCTGCCGGACAAAACGTAATGCACGGACCGTTGAATAGCGGCACGCACTTTGTGGTGCAAATAGTTGGGTCAAGGATTTTAAGATGTGACGGCTGCTCCTCACGATGCTCCGTCGCAGCCATTGCCGTAAATGTGTCTTTATCAAACTCCTGATTTGGCTTGAGCCGGTATCGGGCGATTGTCATCGCCTCATAGTCAGGTTCTATCTTAAAATTCGGCAATAGTCCCCCAAGAACCGAAAGCGGCATTCCCTGCAAAGGCCCAAACTTGGCAACGCTCTGGCGGAAATTTTTAGCCGACTTCATCTCTTTGGCGATATTCGAGCCGTCTATTAGCTGGGTATATTTTAATGCCGCATCCTGTGGCTTATCAGCAGTTTCAATAATTGCCCTTGCCGCTTGAATGCCTGAGTCTATAGCGTTGTGGAGGCCCTTGATTTTGAGCATATTTACAAAGCCGGCACTATCACCCAGAATCATCACGTTGCCTTTGCCAATGCTGCCCGTCTGCGGGTCTCTGGGGATGGCATAGAATCCGCCTTCAGGAATCATTTTTGCACCAGCTTCCACAACCGTGCCGCCTTCGATGAATTTCCTGACGAAACGGTGATTCTTGAAATTTGTCAGGGCATCCTGCACGTTAAAGTTACAGTATTTCCAATCGGCGCCGACAATCATACCAACGGACAAAAGGTCTTGAGCGCCGGCATATAAGATGCCTCCTCCGAACATTCCCGGGCCGATGACCGGCGTCCAGATTGGATAACCCATAGCGTGGACAACCCTGCCTGCTGTAAAACTATTGTATTGCTCACTACTTACCTTTATTAGCTCCTTTACGCCCACCGAAAAGAGCTGTGGGTTTTCTCTTTGCAGGCCCATTTTTTCGATGAACTTTTCCGTTACAAAGCCGTCGCAACCTTCAGCAAGAACCACAAAATCTGTGTTTATAATTTCTCCTTCGAGGAAGTTAGGCTGTGCCTGACCTTCTTTATCGAGTCCGCGGTCAACGAGCTTAACGCCTATCACCTTTTGTGCATGGTCGAGAATAATGTCTTCGGCGGCAAAGCCGGTAAGCACCTCTGCACCGAGGTTTTTTGCAATCTGGGCCATCCATTTGGTCAGCTTGCTTATCGATACTGAATAATCCCCCTTATGTATCATCTGGCCAAAGCCGAGGCGAAAGAATTTAGCGAGCTTGATTGCAAAAAAGATATTGAAAGAAAGCTTGCTGCCCAACAAGAACAAGATATCGTCTTTATCTATCTTGTTTGCCAGAACCTCTTTGGCGACATCGGTATTCTGCCACCCCGGCGCCGCCGAATCCAGCAGCGAATGTAACGGCTCTGCCTCCAGAACCGCCCCGGAGAGATTATGATTGCCTAAGTCGGCACCTTTTTCTATGACGCAAATATCAATTTGTGGCTTTAGAACTTTTAGTTGAATTGCGGTTGCCAGGCCTGCCGGCCCCGCACCTACTACTAAAACAGACGCCCTGCTATAATCTTTATCGCCCAGCACTTTTCTACTCCAGTTACTTCACGGTTTTGGGTTTTTATCCGCTAGATGTGCGGCGGATTTAGTTTTAAGTTTTTAGCTGGCTTCCAGCTCCGCAACCAGCATGGGTATCGTATCTTCCACTGTCCCGACAACGTAATAATCGCATTGTTTGAGTATTGGCGCATTCGGGTCGCTGTTAATGGCGACAATAGTCTCGGTGTTGGCAACGCCTATCATATGCTGAATGGCGCCGGATATCCCTAAGGCAACATAAAGTTTTGGCCCGATTGATGTGCCTGTCTGGCCTACCTGATGCACGCGTTCGATAAAGCCCTGCTCTACAGCCGCACGCGAAGCACCCCTCTCGATTGTTGTATTCAGTTTTTTCTGCAGTCCCTCACAAAGTGCACCCACGAGCTGCTCATAGTTGTCTCTGCTTTGCATACCCTTGCCGCCGCTGACAACCACCTCGGCGCTAAAGTTCACCTGCCCGGTGCCAAGCTCTGTCTTTATAATCTGCAGACTGACATCGCTTTCGGAAAGCTGGACATTGTGCCTGATGATTTTGCCTGTCCGCGAGTTGTCGGGGGGCAGCCTTTTCATAACGCCCGGCCTGGCTGTTGCCATTTGCGATTTTGAATTTTTGGTGCGAATAGTAGCCATAACATTTCCGCCTAATGCCGGTCTTGTCTGCATAAGGATACCTACAAGGCCGTTTCTCGAATTGTCCCGAATATCCAGCCCAGTGCAGTCAGCGGTCAGTCCGCAACTGACTCTGTATGAGACCATCGGTGCCAGCATTCTGCCCAGCGGGGTCGCTGCAAAAAGCACAATCTGCGGCCAATATGTGCTTATTGCATCGGCGACGGCTTTGCGATGTGCTGTGGGGTCGAATACGCGCAGCAATTTATCTTCGATGATATAGACGTTGTCTGCACCGGCGTAAATTAGCTCTCTGGCAGGAGGCTCTACATTGTAGCCCGCTATGCACACACCCACTTTTGTTTCGAGGGAATCCGCAAGGTCACGGGCTTTGCCGATAAGCTCAAAGGTAGCCGGATGAACAACGCCATCAGCGTGTTCTGCGACAACCCAGACCTCGCCTTTGTAAGCCGGTTCGGCCAGCTTAAAACCTTCTATCATATCCTCCAGCGCCTTTTTATGAAAACGCTCGCCCGATGTAGCAAGAATCTTTTCCTTACTTGTCTGGTCAATCCGGTTAACGTCTTTGATACCGATTTCTCTGAACTTACCTGTCAGGAATTCGTAGTCTTCTTTCTCCTTCTTTGTTCCCTCGAAGGAACGGTCGAACTTATCTGCTCGCCGGTTCGGCAGAACATAGCGAGTTACCTTCGTGTCGCTGCCTTTGCCACCTTGACCATTTCCGCTCTTAAAGCTTTCAACAAGCAATTTCGCCAAGGACTTTACGTCCTGAACCTGCTTGCATTTTCGTGAGCTTTTACCCGGCGGGAAAACGCGTATCACGCTTGTTTTGGACCCGGGAACGCCGATAAAGGCTGCGTTGATGGCGCTGCTGCCCCAGTTATAAAGGTGTGTTTTATTTGCCCACCTGGTCCTTGTGAACGTTGCAAAAAGCGGATACTCATATTTTGCAACAGTTACCACCGCCGGTAGTTTTTTAGCGGCGACGACCTGGCTGCCGCCGCTGATAATCCGTGTGAATTCAAACCGGCCATTTTTGAATTCAGCACCCGTAACATAAGCAATACAGGGCAAACCCAGCTCTTCGGCAATCTGAGGCGGCACCTGAGCAGTGTCACCATCCACCGACTGCATCCCGCAAACCACGTAATAGTCACTGCTTCCCTTAAGAATCTCTTTGGCTATTTTCCTGATGGCAAACGCGAGCGGATTTGCGGTTGCGACTGTGTCTGCTCCGCCGAGTGCCTTGTCTGTAAGTAAAACGACCGTATCGGCACACCTGGCCAGACTATATCGCAGTACCTCTTCAGCCATTGGCGGCCCCATACTGAGACAGATGACTTTCCCATCGCCGTTGCCGCTGAGGCGTTTCATATAGTTTGCAAAGGCCAGCGCCTGTGAATCCAGCTCGTTAATTACGCTGGCTAAGCGGCTTCGGATAAGCGTGCCGCTTTCAGGGTCAAACGCATTGTCGGTAATTTGCGTTACGTCAGGAACCTGTTTTACCAGAACTATATAGTTGCTCATAAAAAATCTTTCAAAAAACCAAGCTCAGGAAGCCTACCGTTGTCCCTATTTTGACAATTTTTATATAAGCCAATTTCGCAGAAACATAAAGCCGATTATTGGCAAAACCATAAAACCGAAAGGATACCTTATTCAAGGTAAATTGTCAAAAGAAATTCGCGCTTTTACTCTGGCTTTGCTGCAATAAGCAGCTATAATCTGTCTGCCAAAGAGGTTTTGACGGACAAGGTGTGTGCATTATTATGCAATATCGAACATTGTTGATTTTGGGTTTATCAGCTCTGGTAATACCCCCCTTCTTGCTTTCGCAAGAAAGCAGAGGGGCTATCGAAAGCGACAGGGCCCGCCCCTTCATTGGCCAGGACCTGCACCTGGCTGGAAAGGAAGTTGTAAACTACCAGCTAAGCACTACCGAGTACACCCTCGTTTTCCCAAACGGCTTGTCGATGTCAATTGGGGCCAATCAATTTTCTGCCGACCGCGGAGTAATATGGCTGGAAAGTGTCAGGACCGAATTTGGTCGCCCAAAGGCCCAGGTCCGTATCGATTATCGAGCGACCCTCTATATAGAGGGCAATGTATCCGTGAAAAAGGCCGATGGAGCGAAGACCACCGACCTGAACCAGACGATAGTTGAAGATGGTCAAGCAATGATTGTCCGGTTCGATGTTACAGGAGAGGTCTTTGTAACGGCTGATAGAAGAGAGGAGACAGACCCTCAAGGATTAGAGCTCTACCGAAAGGCCAAGGATTACGTTCTTAAAGAAAAGCCCGTCGTTGAAAAGGCAGCCCCACAAATACCAGTTGAGAAGGCACCGCCCGAAAAACCTGTTGAGGTTATCGCAAAGCCGGAAGAAAAAAAACCTCTCTTTAGATATCCGGTTAATATAGCGCCTGCGGGTGAAGCTGCACTTAACATAGAAGCAGCCAAGGCACCGGACGGAACAGAGATTGCCACCGTGATTGGCAGATTCTACCTGTGGCAAAAACAGGATGAAGTCGGCGGCCTGCTGGAGTTGCAGGCTGACAACGCGGTTATATTTTATTCGAGCCAAAAGTTTCGGGCAGACCAAAATCAGGTAGAAACTTCCCCGCAAGATATCTTAGCCGGGAGCAATATCAGCAGCGTCTATTTATCGGGCGACGTCGTGATGACCGAAGGATTGCGTTCGGTTCGGGCCGATGAAATTTACTACGATTTCGAAAGAAAAAAAGCACTGGCAATAAACGCAGTGATGCGGAACTTCGATGTAACCGAAGGTATCCCAATCTACGTCAAGGCCGCGAAGTTAAGGCAGGAGGCGGAAAATAGATTTTCAGCCGAAAATATCACTTTAACAAGCAGCGAATTTTACGTGCCACAGATTTCGCTTAACGTTTCGGAAGTAAATATTATCGACACAACCAGCGCCGACCAGCAAAAGGGGGCGGTCTCCAAAAGTAGTTATGATGCCCAGATGCGTGATGTGCGATTGAAAATGTATGACACGACAATTTTCTACTGGCCATTCTTGCGAAGTAATCTGCAGAGGCCCGACATCCCTCTTAAAAGTGCACACGCCGGTTACGACAGTATCTGGGGAACGATGCTTGAGACGCGATGGTATTTAGCCCGCCTGCTGGGATTGCAGGAACCAGAGGGGACAGATAGCACCCTTCTTCTGGACTACTACGGCAAGCGGGGGGTAGGCGGTGGAATTGAGGTTGAATATGAGAGGGAGAATTATTTCGGCAGGCTTCTTGGCTATGTGATTGACGACCACGGTGAAGACAGACTCGGCAGGCACTACACCCGCAAAAACATCGAGCCGCCTCAGGAACTTCGCGGATGGCTCCACTGGCAGCATAGACAATTTCTGCCCTATAATTGGCAGCTCACAACCGAGATTAGCTATTTATCCGATAAGAACTTTCTGGAGTCGTATTATCGTGACCAATTCTACCTCGAAAAAGAGCAGGAGACACTTGTTCACCTCAAACGCATCGAGGATAACTGGGGTCTTGCTCTTTTAGGTAAATGGCGAATAAATGATTTCGCCAATACGCTGGAAGAATTACCGAGCGCAGAATTCCACTGGACGGGCCAGTCACTTCTCGATGATAGGCTGACATTCTACAGCGATAATTTGCTTGGCCGGTTCCGTCAGAGGTTACCTTCAGAGAGCACTTCAACCCTGTCACAAGATTTCTTTACATTCGGGTCAACAAGAAACGAATTTGATATCCCGATGACTATAGGCCCAGCAAAATTGGTGCCTTTTATGGCAGGGACGGTAGGCTATGAGGATGGAAGCGGCTTCCGCACCGATATTGACGGCACACCGGAAGAAAGAGAAGATAACGTTTTAATTGGCGAAGCCGGCGTGCGTGTATCGAGCCAGCCATACTGGAGGGTCTTTCCAGATGTCCAATCACGCCTTTGGGATTTGAACCAGTTGCGCCACATTGTAAGACCATACATGACAGCAGTCAGTTTCGCCGAGAGTGACTCTGTCGCCGAACAACGGGATGCCCTTAACGTAGGTATTTCTCAGCGGCTGCAAACTAAACGCGGCATCGGAACAAGAGAGCGAACTGTTGATTGGATGCGGCTGGATATGGACATTACCTGGGTGAATGATTCAAGCGACCCGCCGGTAGCACCGGACCGGTTCATCTGGAATAAGCCATTTGTGCCGCTGCTTAACAGGTTCGGCACAATGGTGCCACAGCAGGACAGGCGCAGCAGCGGTATTTTTGGACCAAGGCGGAACAGCGTATATGGTGATTATATCTGGCGCCTGAGCGATACCCTCGCAGTGTTGTCGGATATGAATTTTGATATACAAAGCGGCGTAATCCAGCAATTTAATGTTGGTGTTTCGCACCTGCGATGGCCTAATTTGAGTTATTATATAGGAAGCCGATATTTAAGAAGGGTCGAGGTTCTGGACGAAAAAGGCTCAAACGCATTTACTTTTGCGGCTACTTATGTCCTCGACCCCAGATATACAATAGTTTTCTCGCAGCAGTTTGATTTTGACTATGGGGCAAATATCCGAAGCGATATAACCCTTATAAGGAGATACCACAGAATAAACTTTGGTATTACGTATAGTGCGGATGAGTCTCTGGACAAACAGGCGATTGGGTTTAGTATATGGCCCGAAGGTGTCCCGCAACTGGCAATCGGACCAAGAAGGTATATGGGACTTGGCCCGCCTATAGGCGAAGCAGGTTATTAAATAGTATGTGAATCCTGACAGTAAAAATTTGTTACGGTTGCGGTTGCGCGGCTCGTATCGGTCCAGCCTTCGTAGCCACTACGGCGGAGGGGGCTTGCGTTTAACATTCAACGTCAGACGAAACGAGTGGCGCAACCGATAAACGAAATACGTATCTTAAGGAGACTATTATGGCGTTAGTTAATACTAAAAAGATGTTTGAGATGGCTTACAAACACGGCTACGCAATCGGCGCCTTCAACGTGAACAATATGGAAATCACCCAGGGCATTATGGAGGCTGTCGCCGAGGAAAAGGCACCCCTTATTCTGCAGGTGTCCAAAGGTGCAAGAGAGTATGCAAAAATCAGCTATCTAATGGCGATTATTAATGTGGCGGTTAAGGAAAATCCCGACATCCCTATCGCAACAAACCTCGACCATGGCGATACTTTTGAGGTCTGCAAAATGTTTGTCGATGACGGCTTTACCTCCGTGATGATAGATGCCTCGCATAAGCCGTTTGAGGAAAACATCAAAATCACCAAACAGGTGGTCGAATATGCACATCCGCGAGGGGTCTCAGTTGAAGCTGAGCTGGGGCAACTGGGCGGGATTGAAGATGACGTGGTTGGAGTAGATGATGTCAGAAAACACTTAGCTAACCCGGAGCAGGCAGTCGAGTTTGTTAAGAAAAGCGGCTGCGATTCTCTGGCGGTAGCCTGCGGGACAAGCCACGGGGCTTATAAGTTCAAAAGTGAGCCTAAGCTTGCTTTCGATGTGATACAAAAAATACAAAAAAAACTGCCCGGCTTCCCATTGGTTATGCACGGCTCAAGCAGCGTGTTAAAGGAATTCAAGGACCTTATAAATAAGTACGGTGGCAAAATGCCCGATGCGATGGGTGTTCCGGAAGAGGCTGTCAGCAAGGCCGCTAAAATGGGCATCTGCAAGGTCAACATCGATACAGACCTGCGGATGGCACTGACGGCGAAAATCAGGCAGGTTTTCGCTGAAACCCCCGGCGAGTTTGACCCCCGTAAATACCTCGGCCCGGGCAGAGAGGCCATTAAACAAATGGTCAAGCACAAGCTGCACGTTTTAGGTTGTGCCGGCAAAGCAGCCGAATGTATGTAATCAGGAAACTAAAAATCAAAACTTTCTTTTTCGCTATGGCTTCGGAGAATAGAGTCCTTCGCAGCTTCAGCGGAGAAGGGAAAACTTAAAACTTATGAAAATACGGACACATCTGTTTTGGATAGTCTGGCTCGCAGCGATTGTATCTTCGTCTGCTGCCAGCTCAACCGCAGCAAAACCGTCAGCCTTCGACCCCTGCGAAAGTCCTGTTGCGGTTTCCAAATCTGCACCCCGACAAGTCGGAGAACCCAACCTTATTGAGAGAGCTTGCGAGCTGATTTACCAGGGCAAATTCGAATCTGCCGGGGAACTAATAAAACAATCCAACCAAGATACCCCGTCCGTGTCAGCTCTGACAAAGATTGTTGAAGAATGGAAGGCTATAAATCAAAAGCGGCAGTCAACTCGGGAAAATGCTTACCGTGAACAATTGGCCGAGCTCGAAAAGCTTAAAGCCAAGAAAGATGCTAACGATGTAAAGGATGTAAATGACAAAAGTCTCTCAAGGGCGGACCAAAACGACGTAAACGATATTGTAGCAGTGCTTTCAGTTGTTGCAAGGGCATCCGAAGTTGCCAGCCAGGCACAAAAAGAGCAGCTTGTATCAGATGCATTCGTAAAGGAAACTTTCCAAAAAGCAATAGATAAAGCCGCCCAGTTCGAGGTAAAAGGCAAATGGCTCGAGGCATATACAAGTTGCTACTATTGGTTGCAGGTAATCGAGCCAAACAACAAAGCTTATTCAGATTACGCCGAGCAGCTTTTAGACAAGGCTACCATCGCAGCCTCCTTCCAGGATAGTCCCTGCGAGACCACCCAGCAGCGATACGAAGGCGTGCAGAAGGATATGTTTGTTCGGGCAATCAACGCCTTGAGCTTGAATTACGTCAACCTAATCGATTATGGTCAAATGACAACAAAGGCCATTGAACGCTGCAAGCTATTGGCAGACGTGCTGGAAGTTACATCTTTGCAGACTGCAAATTCGCTTTCAGCACAAAAACCAAAGGAGCCCAATTCACCAATTTCCTCGAAGCTACTGCCAAGCGAACCCAATAAAGTCCTTTCTCTATCGGTTGATAGTAAAAAGCTCGCAGCCTGGTCTGCAGCCCTGTCAGGACTTAAGGACGAAATAAGTCAGACGCCAACAGGATTTACTAAAGATAAGTTTATTGAAGTCTTTGAAAAAACTCTGGCGCTCAACGCAGCGACTGCTGATTTGCCTCAAGCAATACTTGTCGCACAGTTTTCGGAGGCGGCACTGGCAGCTCTTGACCCTTACACAGTGATGGTCTGGCCCAAGCAGGTGCAAGATTTTGAAAAGATGATGACCAATGAGTTCACCGGCATCGGTATCGAAATTTCCAGAGAAAAAGGGCTGTTGACAGTAGCAAGTTTATTGCCCGACACGCCGGCTTATAAATCAGGCCTTGATGCAGGCGACGTCATAGAAACAGTGGATGGGGTGGACACAAAAGATATGAGCCTGACTTGTGCAGTCCACAAAATTACAGGCCCAAAGGCCACAAAAGTGACTCTTACCGTAAAGCGAGATGGTGAAGAAAAACCCAAAGAGATTACCATAACCAGAGACAAGATTACAGTTCCAACGCTTCGCGGCTGGCAAAGAACCCAAGAAGGCAAGTGGCTATATATATTTGATGAGCCGAACTCCGCCGAAGGCGACTCTGACAAATCCCAGCAAATCGGGGTCGGTTATGTGCGTGTTACCAGCTTTTCGGGGGAAACCTCTTCAGATTTAGAAAAAGTTTTGAACGAGCTTGAAGCAGCGGGAATGAAGGGATTGATTCTGGATTTGCGATTCAACTCCGGAGGGCTTTTAGACAGCGCAGTTGAGGTAACCGACAAGTTCCTTAAGAAAGGATTGATAGTCAAAACGCAGCCTGGTCCCGGGTTCGGCAGACTGCCGACTTACGCCGTGGCGCAGGAGAAAGGAACGCATCCTGATTATCCTCTTGTCATATTGATAAATTCGGCCAGTGCCAGCGCTTCGGAGATTGTGGCAGGGGCATTGGCGGACAAGGTGTACAAACGGGCACACCTCGTGGGCGATAGGACTCACGGCAAAGGGAGCGTTCAAGGCATAACACACTATCCCGGCGGCGGCGCCCAGTTAAAATACACAATGGCTTACTACCATTTGCCTTCAGGTCAGCGGGTGGAAAGTCAGGAAGCTGTAAAAGAACAGGGCAGGAAAGATTGGGGTGTTGGGCCGAATGTTGAGGTTCTACTGACAAGTGAAGAACTAAAGAAAATGATTGATGTGCAGAGGGATAATGACGTGCTCGTTCAGTCCGACCGCAACACCACCTCACGAGAGATAAAAAAACACACTTTCGAAGAGACCCTCGCAGCGGACCCGCAGCTGGCAATCGGTTTTCTGGTTATTAAAACAAAACTTATCCAGGCTGATGCTCAGCTCGCCCAGGCGGAAACCACTGAAACCCTGCTGAAAAATCTGAAATCCAAAATCCGAAATCCGAAATTATAGAAGTATGGCACATAAAAACGAATCAAACCCCCAAGGCGCACCGGAAGACGCAGGGGTAAGCAAACTTGAGCAGGATAGACAGGCGAAGCTTTCCCGCATAAAAGAATTGAGCATTGACCCTTACGGCACGAGATACGATGGAGCAGAACCGGCTGATGAGGTTAAACGCAGATATAAAGACGGAGATGAAACTCAACAGGCCAGGTGTGCCGGAAGAATCGTGCTGCTGCGCGAGATGGGTTCGCTTACTTTTATCACTCTGCGAGACAGCAGCGGCACCATCCAAATCGGGCTGAGCAAAAAGCTTCTGGGCCAGCAGTGGCAACTGGCCAAGCTGCTTGAGCTTGGCGACATAATTGGAGCCCAGGGCCAGCTCGGCAAGACCAAAACCGGCGAAATCACTATATGGGTTGCGGAAGGCGGCCTTACGCTCTTGAGCAAATGTTTGTGTCAGCCGCCGGAAAAATTTCACGGTCTGGCAGATGTTGACCAGAGGTTCAGATACAGATTCATAGACCTGTGGGCCAATCCTGATGTGATGGAACGATTCAAAAAGCGCAGCGCCATCATTACGACCATTCGCAACTGGCTCGAATCGAAAGGCTTTCTGGAGGTTGAAACGCCGATGATGCAGGCCATCGCCGGCGGGGCTGCAGCAAAACCATTTGTGACCCACCACAACAGCCTGGATTTGGAACTGTATTTGCGGATTAGCCCTGAGCTATTTTTGAAAAGACTGCTTGTAGGCGGGATGGAAAAGGTCTTTGAGATAAACCGCAATTTCCGCAATGAAGGCCTCTCCAGGGTGCACAATCCCGAATTTACGATGCTCGAATTGTATCAGGCCTACGCCGATTACAATGTAATGATGGATTTGACCGAAGAGATTATCTGTCTTTGTGTTCAAAGACACTGCCCCAGCGCACAGATGCAGTTCGGCGATTTGACGGTTGATTTTAGCCGGCCTTTCAGACGTCTGCAGTATGCAGAGCTGCTAAAGCAATACAGCGGCTGCGATATTACAGACATAAAAGCCATCAGAGCAAAAGCAAAAGAACTGACCCTGGATGAAGCTGCGATGGACGATGCGGTGGTTATTAACGCAGTGTTCGAAGCCACCGTTGAAGACAATCTGGTGGCCCCGACATTTGTGATTGATTATCCGGCGGCATTGTGCCCGTTGACTAAGCGGAAAAAAGAGAACGAAAAAGTCGCAGAGCGGTTTGAATTATATATAGCCCAGATGGAATTGGCCAATGCTTATACCGAGCTAAACGACCCTGCCGAACAATACCAGAATTTCCTTACTCAGCTCCGCGGCCAGGAAGAGTCGATAAGAACAATGGACAAAGATTACATAACCGCCTTAAAATACGGTATGCCCCCGGCTGGAGGATTAGGCATTGGAATCGATAGACTGGTAATGATACTGACCGGAGCCAAGAGCATTCGTGACGTAGTGCTGTTTCCGCTTCTAAGGCCTGTTTAGCCACGAAGACACGAAGTCACAAAGAAATTATAAATTGAAAAACTTGGTGTCTTTGTGCCTTTGTGGCAAAGAGAGATGAGTGGACTTGGGATGTTAAAATTATTTCTGTCCCTCAGGTATCTGCGTAAGAAAAGAATCGTGCTATTGAGTATCGCTGCGTCTGCCCTTTCTGTTGCGCTATTGATTGTTGTTGCAAGTCTGTTTAGCGGCTTCATAGACGCATTCGAACAAAGTGCCATCGACACGGTTGGCGATATTGTGCTTTCGCCGCCAACTAAATTTTCAAGGTATCAGGTGCTTATCGAGATGCTCGAAGCTACAAATGCCGTTGAGGCAGCAACAGCCACTCTATCAGCACAGGGTCTGTTACATCTGGGCAAAGGCAATGTGCGAGCAGTTCAGGTTTGGTGGATTGAACCGGCTGGACGAGCAAAGGTAACAGGCTTTAAGAAGTCGCTTCTCAGACAAAAAAACTCAACCGGTGAAATCTCTTTTGAAGTCTCTGATTCTCCCGACAAGATCGGAGGTTTCGTAGGGATTGGCGTGCTGGCAGAACCTAATGAGAAGACAGATGAGTATAAAATAAGTGAAATCGAAAAAATGATAGGTCAATCGGTCGTTCTTACAACAGGACAGATTCAGGAACAAAAGGATTCATCGTCAAACCAGGTCGGCATGGGATTCAGAAGAAAGACCATAGAATTTACAATTGCAGATATTGTTTTTACGGGAGTTTATGACCTCGATAAAAGATTTGTATATCTGCCAATCGAACAATTACAAAATATTTTGTACCCGAACGAAGACCAGGCGACAGCCGACCAGTCCGCTGTATGTCTGGCAGACCAGATTCAAATTAAACTAAATCCCGACAAGTCGGGCGACACGGAGGCGGCTCTGGCACAAATTCGGGGCGTATGGCAGGCATTTGCTTCTGAGCAGCTCGGATGGGACCAGTACCTGATAAGCTCCACCCAAATCGAAACTGCAAGGCAGTTGCAGAGCCGATTCGTTGCTGAACTGCGAAAACAAATGGGAGTTCTGCTTCTGATATTCGGGGTTGTAGATTGCAGCGTTGTTGTCCTTGTTTTCTGCATATTTTATATGATTGTCAGACTAAAGCAGAAAGATATTGCAATAGTAAAAAGCTGCGGTGCAGCCACCGGTTCGGTGGCTTGCATCTTTCTGGGATTTGGGCTTTGCGTCGGAGTGCTTGGCGCAGGCATCGGAACTATCATGGGGTATGTTATTACGAAAAACATAAATGTGGTTGAGCGGTGGATAAGCGCCATATTTGGATTGAAGCTATGGAGAAGCAGTGTCTATATGTTCAGCTCGATACCCAATCAGGTTGATTGGGCTTCGTCTTTGTTCCTTGTGTCATTGTCAATTATAGCTGCAGGCTTCGGAGCGCTGATACCGGCTCTTGTGGCCGCAAGAACAAAACCAGTGGAAATCCTCAGGTATGAATGAACCATCGACAGACTCAAAAATTAAAAAGCAAAATGTAGAATTAAGGAAGTCATCAGCGCTTTGTGGTGATTCCACAATTTTGATTTTTTATTTTTAATTTTTCAATTTCCCAAATATGTATAAGCTAATTCTCGCAACCAGATACTTGCTCAAACGCCGCATAACATATTTTGCGATTCTTGCGGTTGCACTTTGTGTTTTTATCGTTGTTGTCGTGATGACCGTAATGACAGGTCTTGTGACCGACTTCACACAAAAAAATCATAGTTTTACCGGAGACTGCGTTGTCGGCACAGAATCACTGGTGGGCTTTCCATACTATGAAGATTTTATTAATGTTCTGGAGAACAGCGAATTTATTCAGGCCGTATCACCCGTAATAAAAAGTTACTCGCTGCTCACCCTGCGAGACAAAGACTTTAACCTCGGCGTTGAGATTATGGGCATCGACCCTGTCAGGCATAGTCAGGCTACGGACTTCGAGAAAACACTACATTATCGAAAAAACGATGCGTCTAAAGCATTCAGTCCGAGCTACGATCCAAATCTTCCTGGATGCATATTGGGCATCGACCTATTGATGGAGCGAGACTCCAAGAGCGGCTATCCTTACCCATCCAGTCCTTACGAGCTGGCCTTCTCTATAACCTGCTTTCCTCTGACTGCAAAAGGAGCTTTAGCTAAAGTCGGTGCAGGACTGGTCAATACGCAAACTTTCTACTTTAGTGACACCTCTCACAGTGGTCTGGCCAGAGTTGACAGCTCGACGGTCTATCTGCCTTTTGAGCAGGCACAACTGCTTTGTGGTATGTCGGGGCCTATTAAGAGAGCTAACGCTATTCATATAAAGTTCAAGCCGAACGTCAAACTGCAAGAGGGCTGCGAAAAGGTTTCTTCTCTATGGCAGGCCTTTTTACAGCAAAAGAAAGGTTTGCAGCAGGCAGACCTGCTGGCTGCGGTGAACGTGCAAAGCTGGAAGGATTACAGACGTGCCTTCATCGCAGCTATGGAAAAAGAGCAAACAATGATGATTGTGATGTTCGGCTTTGTCGGCATTACGACCGTTTTTATCGTCTTCGTTGTTTTCTATATCATTACCGAAAACAAGAGAAAAGACATAGGCATCTTAAAAAGTATAGGTGCTTCAAATGCCGATGTTGTCCAGCTATTTTCATTTTTTTCGTTCCTGGTCGGCCTTCTGGGGGCCTGCATCGGCATACTGGGCGGGTCGCTATTTTTGTTGAAGATAAACAAAATAGAAAACTGGCTTTTTGAGCAAATTGGGTTCCAGCTCTGGGATAGAACGATATATGCTATAGGTGATATTCCGAACCGGCTTGACCCTATGGTCTTGCTAATAATTACCTGTTCGGCTATTGTGGCCTGCCAGCTTGGTGCGCTGCTGCCGACCTGGCAGGCGGCTGCATCCAGACCAGTGGAGACTTTGCGTGTGAGCCGGTTATGAGCAAGAATGATTTGATACTAAATTGTGAAGGTCTTTATAAATCCTATCGTATGGGAGCAACAGATGTCAAGGTGCTCAAAGGCGTCGATTTGGCCGTAAAAAGGGGAGAATTTCTGGCAATAGTGGGGGCTTCCGGCAGCGGCAAAAGCACACTGCTGCATATCCTCGGAGCTTTGGATACGCCTGATAAAGGCATTGTCAGGTTCGAGGGGCGGGATTTGAGCCGGCATAATGCAAGACAGCTAAATAGCTATCGCAACAAAACGGTGGGATTTATTTTTCAGTTTTACCATTTATTGGACGAATTAAATGTGTTAGAAAATATCTACCTGCCGGCGATGGCGTCAAAAAGCATCCTCGGATGGATTGCCAGCCGCAGATGGGCAAAAAATCGGGCTAAACAGTTGCTTAATGAGCTTGGTCTGCTTGAGCGGGCCAATCACAAGCCGTATCAGCTATCAGGTGGAGAAAGGCAACGGGTTGCTATCGGCAGGGCTTTAATGAATGAGCCAAACCTGCTTTTAGCCGATGAGCCGACAGGAAATCTTGACTCGGCAACAGGAAATGGTATTTTAGAAGTTTTTGAAAGGCTAAATAGAGCCGGGCAGACAATTGTGATGGTGACCCACGATGAAAGGATTGCACGAAGAGCCAGGCGGATAATAACGCTGGCAGACGGCAAAGTAAAAAGTTAGCATTTAGCAGATATACAAAAGACAAAGCAGAGTTTGAATCCGTGATTTAATTACACACAATACGATGTGTGGAGATGGCTTTATGGCACTAAAAATCTGGCTTGACGGCAAACTTTTTGACGAGGCGGATGCCAAAATATCTGTCTTTGACCACGGTTTACTTTATGGTGACGGCGTCTTCGAGGGCATCCGCGTCTATAGTGGAAAATTATTCGAACTGGAAGCCCACATCAAGCGGCTTTACCAATCGGCCAAAGCAATTCGTCTCAATATCCCAATGAGCCAAAGTAAGCTGGCCAATGCGGTTGAAAAAACTGTTGAAGCTAACGGCGTTATTGACGGCTATGTCCGGCTGGTGGTCACACGTGGTGTCGGAGATTTAGGGCTGAATCCCTTTGTCTGTGAAAGCAGCACGATATTTATTATAGCCGACAACATTCAGCTTTATCCCGAAGAGCTTTATGAAACAGGGATGAAGGTAATCAGTGCGACGACAGTTCGCAATCACCCGCTGGCAATTCCGCCTCAGACCAAGAGCTTAAACTACCTCAACAACATCCTGGCCAAGATTGAGGCACTGGATGCTAATGTGCCTGAAGCGATTATGTATAACCACGAAGGATATGTGGCTGAAGCAACGGGCGACAATGTTTTTATTGTAAGAAATGGTGTGATTTATGCGCCCCCCGTTGAGGCCGGTGCGCTGGAGGGGATAACGCGAGCGGTTGTTATCAGGTTGGCTAAAAAAGAGAATCTTGAGGTCGTTGAAAAAAATCTGACCAGATTTGATTTATATATTTGTGACGAATTTTTCCTCACAGGGACGGCTGCCGAGGTCATCGGCGTCGTCGAGATTGACGGCAGAGTCATTGGCGATGGCTCGCCCGGACCTATTACAAAACTGCTTAGGAAGAGATTCTTTGAATATGCCCACGGCAAAGAAAAGTAGCACAGAGTCAATAACGCATCTGTTAAGTATAATACAGCCGCCGGCAAGTACGGACGCATCGGGCCGAAGTCTGCATAGCACAATCCCTGCCTTTAGACTAATTGATGGTCAGCTTGGCCAGGTTAAAAAGCTAATTACAGACCAATTGACCGCACCTGCCAAAACGCCATACATCAACCAGTTGCTTGAATATGTGAATGCTCGCAGCGGCAAGATGATACGGCCGGGATTGGTACTGCTCGCCGGTGCATCCTGCGGTAAGATAACAGGTGAGCACGTCCGTGTGGCGGCAATTATTGAAATGATTCACAACACCACGCTGCTGCACGATGATGTTATAGACGAAGGCCTGACCAGGCGGGGACTACCCACGATAAATAGTGTCTGGGGCAACCAGTCTGCCGTGCTGCTCGGCGATTTTTTATTAAGCCGCGTTTTCAGAATGTGCTCAGACTTGGAACCGTGGGTGGCCAGAGCCATCGCTGCTGCCGCCGTTCGTGTCTGTGAGGGCGAACTAATGCAAATAACTCAAAGGCAGAACTGGCAGCTCAGCGAATCGCAATATATCCAGATAATTACTGAGAAAAGCGCTGCCCTTTTTAGTTGCTGCTGTCATCTTGGCGGCCTGTTATCTCAAGCAAGCCAAACCGAGGCCCAGGCGTTAGCCGATTTCGGATTAAACGCAGGGATTGCATTTCAGATTACCGATGATTTACTCGATATAGTTGGCGACGAAGGCCAAACGGGCAAGACACTCGGCAGCGACGCCGATAAGAATAAACTTACCTTGGCCGTGATACATTTGCTAAAAGTCACCGGCGAAAAAGAAAGAGCCACGATAATAAACTCATACCTGGGAAACTCACAGACCTATCCTGAGCAAGATATGACGAGAGACGAGATACCAGGGACGAGGGACGAGCTGGCAGAACTGCTGAATCGTCACGGCAGCTTGGAATATGCACGCAAGCGAACGGACGAATTTGCCGACAAAGCAATCCAGGCATTGGCACAATTTAAGGATAGCGCCGCTAAAACTGCCTTGATTGAAACCGCAAAATTTATGGCTGACAGAGCTACTTAACAGGACATCTATAAAACGGGTGCTCGAAATCTGCGGGAGCCCTCGAAGCGAATAATCAAGAAATGGAAAAGGCCGGCTTTAAGAAGCCGGCCTTTTTTTGTTTAACTCTGACAAACAATAAGCAATGGGATCTCAATTCAGTCTAAAACTTGCAGATGACGCCTGCAGCAAGCGCATCGGCGTCGCCTGTAGTCATCCACTCGACATTGGCGCAACAGTTCTGGGCGAGATCCAACTCCACGCCGACATAACCACCAAATTCGTTCTTCTCATCGATACTTTTGATCGCATGTACGCCAACATCCTCCGCATCCTCATTGTACTCACCGCGAATGTAGTGGAGAAAAGGTCCGCCATATATCCGGATGGCATCTGAGAGTTTAAATGTTGGGCCTATCGCGATCTGCAGTTCATCCATCTGATTGTCATAATCTCTATCGGTATATTTAGTCCTTTTCTCTGTCCCACCGTACTTGCCCCAACCGTACTGAGCAAGAAGGCCCCAGGCAACTCTTTCATTTTCGGTAAGAGTTGCTTTGACACCAGCACCCCAGATAAATTCCGTGTCTCCATCGCCATGCCATAAGATAGATGTGGTGTCTGCGGTGCCCCGATCGAAGTCACCCTGCCCGATACCAAGGCGTACGAACCCAACAACGTTGTCGCTCAAACCATACCCAATATTAGCATAAACCTTGTGAGCCTCTACTTTACCTACCTGGTACTTCCCTGTCAGGTCCCCATGATAGCCACCCCTACGCCTAACATCCATTTCGCTATAAGAGTACTCAACTCCCGCGCTCCACTGGCCCTTTTTCAGGCCCGCTGTCGGCGGTCCCATCGGGTCAAGGGCCAGAGCGACTGTGCCGCACAGACACACTACCACAAGCACTACTAACAATTTCTTTTCCATAACTAACTCCTTTCAAAAAATTACTCTCAATAATTTCCTACTATCAATCCCTAACGCCGGTCGCAAATAACATTTTCTTCCAGCCTTTAATAGTTTGTTCAAAATATATCGGTATAGAGGACTAAAGTCAAATAGAAAAAAGAAACTTCTTGGATTTTGCAGAAGTACTGTAAGACCGCACCAAAAGGCCTCAATATAAAGAAAAGGCTGCGAGTTTTTGACTCGCAGCCTTTTTATGTACATTTAGTTGTACAGTCAGACAACAAATAATTCCTTGGTTCGTCTCGGCGAAGCCCGAGCCGCAGCCAGGGTCTGTTTGTGCTTAATGTCTCCAGATGAGGGATGCGCCAAATCCAATAGCATCACCGGTGACTATAGCTTCAGCGTTGCAGGCAACGTTTGTTGTAACGTCAATCTGTGCGCCGAGGTAGCCGCCAAACTCCGAGTCAGCCTCGACATCGTAAGAGCCCTTGACACACAGGTCCATATAATCAGTAATTCCCCATACGTCATCACCTAAATCATCGTCATAGTACCATTCCCCATCTGCAAAGTACCCATTAGAACCTTTGAAGTCATATGTGCCATCGACGTAATACCAGAATGGGCCGCCATAAATCCTGAATCCCGGGGACAAAAGGTAATCTGCACCTAATGCGACCTGTATTTCCCAGAGTTCCAGTTCTCCATCTGCCGCCACCATCCAATCGCCCTCGTGCGTTCCGATATAAGACTCAAGATACGAGTAGCCTTCATACCTTGTCCGGACATCCATCTTTGTCCAGCTTGCCTGGCCCAGGACGCCTAACCTGAGGTTTTGGTCTTCGTAAAAGGTTACTTTTGTGCCAAAACCAATGGCAAAGTCGGAGTCGAAATCATGCGGGCTTCCTAATTCAGTTATCTCTTCGTATCCCGCGTCACCACCAGGGTTGTCATAATATCCAAGGTCTGTCTCTATATATCGGTTGGGTTTTTCGGTTTCCGCTCTGGCTCCACCCAGACGCAAGAATATCTCCCAGTTGTCGGAGATGCCGTAGCCGATGTTAAGGTAGGCCTTATGCATCTCCACAGCTTCAAACGTAAGCTTGTCCGAGATAGGAGAAAAGGGTGTGTAATCATCGATTGTCCAGGTAAAACTACCATCAAATTTAAGGTCCGTTTCACTGAAGGCATAATCGAGGGCGGTGCCAAACTTTCCCTGCTTTAGACCCGCTGTTGGCGGACCCATCGGGTCTAATGCCAGGGCAACTGTGCTGCACAAACAAACTACAACAGCTAACAACAATACTTTCTTCATAAACAACTCCTTTCAAAAAAATTACCTCTACAATTTCTACGGTTCAATCCCTTAACCGGCGCAAAATCCTTTTCGCCGGATACACACAGCAACCTCACAAGTCTTAAAATAATTTGTCTAAATATACTGATATATCGAATGTCAAGCAAATAAAAAAACAGAATTTTTTAATTTTTTTCAAGGCCAAAATGCTAAGAACAGTTTAGAAAACGATTTATAGCCCCCGAATAATTAAGTTTAGACAGCCATTCGCCACTTGCGTATAATGTGTTTTATGAGTGAGGATGGGAACAATAGAAAATTATTTAGCCAGCTTGAAAAGGTCAACATAGACTTGGCTGCGCCGCTGGCAGTTCGTATGAGGCCGAGAAATCTCGATGAATTTATCGGACAAAGACATATTTTTGGGTCCGATAAGCTGCTGACAAGGATGCTACAGGCTGACAGACTTAGTAGCTTAATATTTTATGGCCCGCCGGGGGTGGGCAAGACCTCGCTGGCAAATGTAATTGCAAATCATACCAAGGCCAAGTTTTACTATCTTAACGCGCCTGCGGCCAGCGTTCAGGACATTCGTCAGATAATTACTTCCGCACGAGATAGATTGGCCACCACCGGGGCACGGACTGTGCTTTTTATTGATGATATCCACCGCTTCAACCGTGCCCAGCAGGATGTCCTGTTAGAGGATGTCGAATCAGGCGTCCTGATTCTTATTGGCGCTACTACGGAGAACCCATACTTCGCGGTCAATTCGCCGCTAATTTCCCGCAGCACCGTATTCCATTTTGAGCCGCTCAGCGAAGAAGACATTTTGCAATTATTAAAAACTGCAATCACCGACCCTGAACGAGGATTGGGTAAATTTGATATCGAAGCGGACCAGCAGTCGCTGAAATTTTTGGCGGTTATGTGCGATGGGGACGCCCGAAAGGCCCTGACGGCCCTGGAGGTAGGAGTGCTATCGCAGGCCCGCCGAACAACTGGCGGGCAGGCCGCCCGAAAAAAAGAGGGAAAAATAAAATTTAACCTCGAAGTTGCGAAGGAGTCGATACAACAAAAGACGATTGACTACGACGGCACGGGCGATACGCACTATGACCTGGCAAGCGCTTTACAAAAAAGTATGCGAGGGTCTGACCCTGATGCAACAATCTATTGGCTTGCGAGAATGATAGCCGGCGGGGAGGATCCGCGATTTATTGCCAGGCGGATTGCAGTTTGTGCAACAGAAGATGTTGGAAACGCCGACCCAATGGCAGCGGTTTTGGCTGCCGCAGCCCTGCAGATTTCCGAGTTTGTGGGGCTGCCGGAGGCACAACTGGCACTGGCACAAGCGGCTATTTACGTTGCCTGTGCACCAAAATCAAATGCTACGGCTTCTGCAATCTGGAGGGCTGTGGCTGATGTGAAACAAGAACCGATTAAACCTGTGCCAAAGCACTTAAAAGACAGCCACTACCCGGCTGCGAAAAAAGCTGGTTTCGGAGCAGATTATAAGTACCCGCACGACTTTGAGGATGGCTTTGTGCCGCAGCAGTATCTTCCCGGGCCGCCCAAAAGATATTATCTGCCGAAAGAAGTCGGATTTGAAAAAAATATTAAGCATTATTTACAAAAGCTGCAAACCTTGATACAAAATAGCAAGTCTGTCAAGAAACCGATGTAGAAGAAGGACAAATAAATGGACAAGACAGAATTGCGTCTTAAGCTGCAAAACTGTTTGCTCGCTATAACAGAGCAGCAAAGGTCTGAAAAAAGCAGTAAGGCCTGCCGAAGTTTAATTTCAACGCCGGAATTTCAGAATGCATCAGCGGTTATGATGTATCTATCTCTTACGCACGAGGTAGATACTACTGATGCGATACTTCAGGCCTGGCAAATGGAAAAAATAGTAGCAGTGCCAAAGATTTCCTGGCAGCAACGGCATATGATACCGGTGCGGATAAACTCACTTGAGGCAGGTTTTTCAACGGGCGCTTCCGGGCTACGGAATCCAATAGCAGGTGAGCCGATTCCTTTTGACCAAATTGATTTGGTCGTTACACCAGCGCTGGGATTTGACAGGCAGGGCAATCGGCTCGGGCGCGGCGGCTCCTATTACGACAGGTTTTTCACCAACAAAGAGCTTAAGGCTCCGCGATGCGGCTTTGCCTTTGCAGAACAATTAGTTGACTCAATACCGGTGACAGAATGTGATGAGCCGGTGGATTTTTTGGTAACCGACGAAGAAATAATATATTTTACCCCGCACCAATTGTCCGGTTAAAGCATCGGGTTGGCGAACCGTAAGAATTTAACTCAATCGGCAGCTCAATTGGTGCAGGGGGGAAAGGATAGTAAAATGGCTCGTCATCCGTTAGGCTCGCGTGGCAGGCAAAGAAACTTGATATATACTATTTCAGCCCTGCTCGTAATTGTCGTGGTGGTTGCACTTATTTACAACCTTGGCCTTTTTGGCGAAAACAAAAACGAACCCAACAACGTCTTGCCTGACATCAACGCATCTGAGGCAAACGAGGCCACCGTGCCTGAGCCCAAACCGCTTGTTCGGCCGGAGCCTAAGCCGCTGATTGTTAGGCCTGAGCCGAATTTGCCTGCGATTATGCCCGAGCCAATCGGCGAACCTAACAGTAAAGCGGGCGAGCTTATTGTCGAAGCAAGGTCGCTTCTTGCTGCCAAACCCGGCAAGGTTATAGAGGCACGCGACAAGTTCAACGAGGCATTCGCAATGCCTATGAGTCTGCAGCAGCGTGCCTTCGTCAAAGAACAGCTATCCTCGCTGGCTAATAGCTGGCTATTTAGCAAAAACGTTTTTCCTGACGACAAACTTTGCACCACTTATATGGTCAAGCCGGGCGACCAGTTGAGATTGATTGGCGAACAGTTCAAGGTGCCTTATGAGATTCTTATGCAGGTTAACAATATTAGCCGCCCCGAAGTCTTGCAGGCGGGCGAGACGATAAAAGTCATCAATGGCCCATTCCACGCCCGCATAGCCCTCTCAACCTTAACGATGGACCTGTTTCTTCAGGATACCTACGTCCGCAGTTTTCCCGTTGGCCTGGGCAAACCAGGCAGGGAAACACCGACAGGTCAATGGGTTGTTAAACCGGGCGGCAAACTTATAAAGCCACCCTGGACCGACCCTGATACCGGCAGAAGGTATCACCCCGAAGACCCGGATTATCCTTTAGGCTCCAGATGGATAGGTCTGGAAGGCGTTTTAGGGGCTGCCAAGGGCAGAACAGGTTTTGCCATTCACGGCACCAAAGAACCTTCTCAAATCGGCACCGCAGGCTCACGCGGCTGTATCAGATTGCACAATGGAGATGTAGTATTAGTCTATAACCTATTGATGCCGGGCCTCTCGAAGGTGGAAGTGGTGGAATAAAACGGCGGAATACAGAATTACGAATTTTTCCCGTCGAGGACTTATCTTAAATTTGCGGCGGTTTCTATGCTGATTCTCTTTTTGCCTGTTGTCTCGCTGTAAATAGGTCTGCTTTGCCTTCGATAATATCGCGTGTAATTATATACTTAGCCGGTTTAGGTTCCTCCGGCAGTTGATACATCAAATCAATCATCAACTCCTCGGCAATTGAACGCAAAGCCCTGGCGCCGGTGTCATACTTGAGTGCTTTCTTTGCCAATGCGCGGAGGGCATCTTCGGTGAATTCGAGCTGCGCATCTTCCATTTCGAAAAGTTTCTGATACTGCTTGCACAGAGCGTTTTTGGGCTTGGTCAGAATGTCCACCAGTGCATCTTCATCAAGGGCTGAAAGCGAGGTTATTACCGGCAGCCGGCCTACAAACTCAGGAATCATCCCGAACTCGATAAGGTCTTCCGGTATGACTTGCTCAATTGTGTTACTATATTCAGCTTTCTGGTCTATTTGCCCGGATAGTTCCGAGCCAAAGCCGATTAGCTTTTTACCGAGCCGTTTTTTGATAATGTTTTCCAGCCCCACGTAGGTCCCGCCGCATATAAAAAGTATATGGGTGGTGTCAATCTGTATGTATGATTGCTCAGGATGCTTTCTGCCGCCCTGCGGAGGGACATTGGAAATTGTTCCCTCAAGCATCTTTAGTAACGCCTGCTGGACGCCCTCTCCCGAGACATCTCTGGTGATTGATACATTACTAAACGTTTTATGAAGCTTATCAACCTCATCAACATAGACAATGCCCTGCTGCGCAGCTTCTATGTCGAAGTCTGCGTTTTGCAGCAGCCGCAGCAGGAAATTTTCAACGTCCTCTCCAACGTATCCGGCCTCGGTGACGGTAGTCGCGTCACATATCGCAAATGGAACCTCCAGCTTGCGCGCAAGGGTGCGGGCGAGCAGTGTCTTTCCGGAACCGGTTGGGCCAATCAAAAGAATGTTGGACTTCTCTATCTCAACATCGTTGACGGCGCTATCGCTGTGCATTAGCCGTTTATAATGATTGTGCACTGCCACCGAAAGATATTTTTTTGCCTCTTCCTGACCAATGACATATTGGTCCAGGTATTCTTTTACATCTCTGGGGACAGGTATCTTTTTAAGACCGGCAGTTTTTCTGACGCCCGTCTTGCGGTTCTGCTTGATAATATCGTGGCAAAGCTCAACACATTCCGGACAAATAAAAACCCTGTTAGGGCCCTCTATGAGGGTATCAGCCTGAGTTCCCATTCGGCCACAAAAACTGCAAACCCCTCGTGAATATCTATTTGATTGTTTAGCCATAATTGTATTCCTAATCTTCAAATTAAGTGCGGCTTCTTAACACTTTAGCTATTTTAATTCATCGGCGGTATTCAGGCAAGTTCTTTATTGACATACGTTTTTCAGACCGGCCGATTTACACCCAAACGGCTTTTCCTTTTATACGACTCTGCTCATAGCACCAAAATTTCGTTGCAAAACAGACTCTGGGCGGATAACCTAACTACGAAATCTGTGTGCGGCGGCAATAAGTTTTTTATTGGCCGTCAGCTTTAACCCAACATTAATGGTAAGGAGACCGAAAATGAAAACGAAAGGTAACACAAAAAGGCTTCTTCTAAACAAAAATTGGCTCAAACCCATTTTGTGCGCCAGTCTGTTTATCTGCTCATCTGCACCGGCAAACTGGCAGCCGGCCAAAGGGCCTTTGATGACCCGATGGGCGCAGCAGGTTTCACCGGATAATGCCCACCGTGAGTATCCCCGCCTACAAATGGTTCGCAAGGATTGGCTGAATCTCAACGGCTTGTGGGAATACGCTATTCGGCCCAAGGATGCTCCGAGGCCGGATAAGTTTGATGGTAATATTCTTGTTCCGTTTGCTGCTGAGTCTGCGTTGTCAGGCGTGGGAAAGGCGGTGGGCGAGGGAAATCGCTTGTGGTATCGACGCACATTTGAAATCCCCAAAGAATGGGCGAACAAGCGAATACTGCTGCACTTCGGCGCCGTTGATTGGGAAGCAACTGTGTACGTGAATGGTAAAGAAATTAAGACACACCGCGGCGGATATGATGCTTTCACCTTTGATATTACCGATGCACTTAATAAAACCGGCTCGCAGGAGATTATTCTGTCCGTCTGGGACCCTACCGATGCAGGCACTCAACCTCGCGGCAAACAGGTCCGCAAACCCCACAGTATCTGGTACACCGCAGTAACAGGAATCTGGCAGACAGTCTGGCTTGAGCCGGTTGATAAGGCACATATAGTATCACTTAAGATAGTTACCGACATTGATACAGGAAAAGTCCGTATCACCACCAACTGCTCAGCCGCGGGCGATGACTACACTGTCGAGGCAGAGGCAAAGGGCGGCAGAGTTTCGGTCGAGGCCAGAGCAAAAGTCGGAGAGCAAATCGACCTTGCTATTGACAAACCCGAACTATGGTCACCCGACTCGCCATTTCTATACAAATTGAAATTAATCCTTAAGGATAGCAAGGGCAAGCAAGTCGATGCAGTAAGTAGTTACTTTGGTATGCGAAAAATCTCGCTGGGGAAAGACAAGGATGGTATCACACGGCTGCTCCTGAACAATAAGCCTCTGTTCCAGTATGGGCCGCTTGAACAGGGCTGGTGGCCGGATGGTCTTTATACCGCACCGAGCGATGATGCACTGCGATACGACATAGAGGTTCTAAAACGCATTGGCTGCAATATGATGCGAAAGCACGTCAAGGTCGAGCCGGACCGGCTGTATTACTGGTGCGATAAGCTGGGACTGCTTGTCTGGCAGGATATGCCGAGCGGCGACAGGTTCATCGGCGGCAACGACCCCGATATAGTGCGCACCGAAGAGTCTGCAAATCAGTTTGAATTAGAATTGTCGCGTGTAATTAACGCGTTGCGTAATCACCCCTGTATTATTATGTGGGTGCCGTTTAACGAAGGCTGGGGACAATTTGACACGCCGCGTATAGTCGAATTAATTAAGAAGCTCGACCCGACCCGTTTAGTGGATTGTGCCAGCGGCTGGACCGACCGCGGTGTCGGCGATGTGCACGATATTCATAGCTACCCCGGACCTGCTGCGCCGCCTGTCGAAGATAAAAGGGCTATCGTGCTCGGTGAGTTCGGCGGACTTGGTCTGCCCGTCAAAGGACACACCTGGCAGGATGAGGGAAGCTGGGGCTATCGCAGGTTCAATAATAGCGAGGAGCTGACGACAGCGTATGTTGCACTGCTCGATAATCTGCGGCCGCTTATTGCAGCGGGATTGTCCGCTGCGGTTTATACACAGACAACCGATGTTGAGATTGAGATCAACGGATTTATGACATACGACCGGGCAATGGTAAAGATGGACGAGGACAAGATGACGGCAGCCAATAAACGATTGTATCTACCGCCGCCGATTACCAAGACAATTGTTCCTACATCGCAACAGGAAGGGCAACAGTGGCGATATACAACAACCAAACCCGCCGATGGTTGGGAAAAGGATAACTTCAATGACTCGTCCTGGCAGAAAGGCGAGGGCGGCTTCGGCACAAAAGGCACGCCCGGAGCAGTTGTGCGGACCGAGTGGAACACATCGGATATTTGGATTCGGCGGACGTTTGATTTAAAGGATAAAAAATTTGACCGGCTGTGCCTATCAATCCACCATGATGAGGATGCCGAGGTCTATATCAATGGTGAGCTGGTTGCAAAGCTGGAGGGCTTTACGACAAATTATGTGCAGACTGCCATTAGCAAGAAGGCAAAAGATGCTCTGAAAGTCGGCTCGAACTGCTTAGCCGTGCACTGTCATCAAACCTCCGGCGGCCAACACATCGACGTTGGGATAGTTGAGGTGATAGAACAACTGAATAAGTAATAGAAACGCTGGTCAATACGAGTTTACTTAAGCTCAAAATTGGAGTGCGCGATATGGTCAGACATCGGATTAGTCGGCGCACGTTTATGAAGGATTGTGCGGCCGCGATTGCAGGAGCGGGATTAGTTGGAAAAAGGTTGCTTGCTGCGGAGCAAAAGAAACCGAACGTTGTCCTGATAGTTGCTGACGACCACGGACGTGAGGCGGTGGGCTGCTACGGCAACCCGGTAATAAAGACGCCGAATCTGGATAAACTGGCATCTGAGGGTGTGCGATTTACGCACGCTTTTTGCACAACAGCAAGTTGCAGCGCCAGCCGGTCGGTGATTCTAACAGGGCTATACAACCACGCTACCGGCCAATATGGCCACCAGCACAGCTTTCACCATTTTGTTTCGTTTGAGAATATAAAGAGCTTGCCTGTGCTGCTTTCACAGGCAGGATACCGGACAGCGCGTATCGGAAAACTTCACGTTGCGCCGCCCGAAGTATATAAATTTGACGAGGAGCTGGGTGCGGAAAGCCGTAACCCGGTAGCTATGGCCCAGAAGTGCAAGGATTTTATTGCTGCCTCTGACGCTCGGCCTTTCTTTTTATATTTCTGTCTGAGCGACCCGCATCGAGGCGGCGGCAAAGCCCAGGAACTGCCTTATAAGCCCGACCGGTTCGGCAATCGTGCCAATGGTTACCCGGGAGTAAAAGAGGTTAAATACGACCCGAAGGATATAATAGTTCCGCCTTTTTTGCCGGATATACCCGAGTGCCGTGCGGAGCTGGCACAGTATTATCAATCGGTGTCACGCGTTGACCAGGGAGTGGGGCAGCTTCTTGAGATTCTCAAGCAAAGCAGCAAATACGATTCGACTTTAGTCATTTATATCTCAGATAATGGTATCGCTTTTCCAGGAGCCAAAACGACGCTTTATGAGCCGGGTATGAATCTGCCCTGTATTGTGCAAAATCCATATCAGAAAAAACGCGGGCTTGTGTGCAATGCAACGATAACCTGGGCGGACATTACGCCAACAATTCTTGATTTTGCAGGGGCTTTGCAAAAAGAAACAGATTTTCATGGCCGGTCATTTAAGTCTATTCTGGAGCAAGAAAATCCGAAAGGCTGGGACGAAATCTACGCATCACATACCTTCCACGAGATAACGATGTATTACCCTATGCGTGTTATTCGTGAACGTAAGCACAAACTGATATGGAACATCGCACACGGATTGGAGTATCCGTTCGCAAGCGACCTGTGGGAATCCTCCACCTGGCAGGCGGTTCTGCATCGCGGCGATAAATTTTATGGGAAGCGCTCGATAGATGCGTATTTGCACCGGTCGGAATTTGAACTTTACGACCTTGATGAGGACCCGTATGAGATAAAAAATCTGGCTGGCGACACAAAATACCAGAAGCTGCTCGGCGAGCTAAAAGAAAAACTAAAAGCATTTCAGAAACGCACAAATGACCCCTGGATAATCAAGTGGCAACACCAGTAAAATTCGTTAAAGCTTGACAATCAGGTGCTGACAGTTATGATGCGCTCTTGGTGCGTTGTTCCGTGCTAATGTAATTGGCTTTTTCGAAGGAAGGAAATTAAATGGCGCTATTATTGGGGTATGATGTCGGAAGTTCATCTGTAAAAGCAACACTGATAGAGGCCGAGACAGGGAAGGTGCTGGCAAGCGCCAGATCGCCTGAAAAGGAGCTGGAGATTATCGCAAAAAAACTCGGCTGGGCCGAGCAGCATCCCTCTATCTGGTGGGAGCACGTTAAAGAGGCGACCCGAAAGGTAGCCTCTCAAATCCGAAATTCGAAATACGATATCCGGAATGTAGAAGCAATCGGAATTTCCTACCAGATGCACGGCCTGGTTATCGTAGATAAAAATAAAGAGGTGCTGCGGCCTTCTATAATCTGGTGCGACAGCAGAGCAGTTCAAATCGGCGAAAAGGCAGCAGCAGACATCGGCAGAAAGAAGTGCCTGCGGCGCCTGCTTAATTTCCCCGGCAACTTCACGGTATCAAAACTAAAATGGGTAATGGAAAACGAGCCAAAGATTTATTCAAAAATTTACAAGATAATGCTGCCCGGCGACTGGGTTGCAATGAAAATGACCAGCCAGATACGAACAACGCCTTCGGGTCTGTCCGAAGGGATAATGTGGGATTTCGAAAGCGACAGCTTGGCTGAATTTGTCCTCGAAAACTATGGCATCTGTCATGAGATGATTGCCCAGACGGTTCCAACATTTTCTATCCAGGGCGAATTAACTACAAAGGCTGCCAATGAGTTGGGACTTAAAGCGGGAACAAAGGTAAGCTACCGGGCCGGCGACCAGCCAAATAACGCCCTGTCACTTGGAGTTTTGGAGTCAGGCCAGATTGCCGTAACCGCAGGCACCTCTGGCGTAGTCTATGGAATCAGCAGCAGGAAAAATTACGATAAGCTCTCGCGAGTAAATATCTTCGTCCACGTCAATCATTCAAGGAAGAAGCCCCGCTACGGTGTGCTGCTGTGTCTTAATGGCACGGGCATCTTGAATAGCTGGCTCAAGCACAACTTTGTTGCAGGTGAGGGCATTGACTACCCGCAAATGAACGAGCTGGCATCCGGGGTGCCGGTTGGCTCGGATGGTTTGGTTATCCTGCCTTACGGAAACGGAGCCGAAAGAACACTTGAGAATCGTAACATCGGAGCATCAGTCCACGGCTGGAATTTCAATATCCACAAAAAAGCCCATTTCTTAAGGGCCGCTCAAGAAGGAATTGTCTTTGCTCTAAACTACGGCCTCGGCATAATGCGCGGTATGGGGATTAAACTACAAACCGTCAAGGCAGGAAATGCAAATATGTTCTTAAGCCCGCTCTTTGCGGAGGCCTTCGCCACCGTCACAAAAACAACCGTGCAATTATACAACACCGACGGCTCACAGGGAGCGGCCAGAGGTGCTGGAATCGGTGCAGGTATCTACAAAGGGCCGCAGGATGCCTTTGTCGGCCTGGAACCCGTCAGAACAATTGAGCCTAATAAAAAATTAGCGGCAGCTTATCTAGAAGCGTATAATAGATGGGAGGATGTTCTGAAACAAAAATTAAAATATGATTAACCATGAATTAACACGAATCAACACAAATAAAAAAATGACAAGGAGCAGGTAAAATGGCAAAGAAATCTTCACATAGTATTTGCAGATGGACGTTTAATCCCGGCAAGGGCGGCTTTGTGCCAAGCGATATGAGGCCGGAATGGGGTAAGAAATTTACCACGGTGGATATGATTAAACTGGTCCAAAGGAAAATTGCCCCGCGGCTGCCCCGTAATGTCGAACTTGGAATAGAGATGCACTATGATACGGAGGTCAGCGAGAGAACTGCGAAAGAAGTTGCGGATGCACTCGTCCATTCGGGGCTATACCTTGCAATGATAACGCCCGGTGCACACAGCCACTTTGCTTATGGCGGGATTGCGTCTTTAGACAGGCAAGAAAGAAGGCGAGCAGAAGAGTTTGGCATCAGGACAGTCAATATTGCCTACGGTCCCTTGAGAAAGGCCTGGCACAAGGACTCTGCAAAATCGCCCTCATTTATAATCTGGAATGGCTCGTTCGGCTACGATATTGCTACGGTCGGCATCCGGCAGATGTATCAGAATCTTAAAGAAAGCGTTGCGGGGTTATGTAAATATGAAAAAAAGCAAGGCGGAAAGCTCTACATCGGTTTTGAGCCGAAGCCCAACGAAGGCCACCCTGCAATGTTAATCCCGACGGTGGCAAGTGCGATTTTATTCTGGAGAAAGATCGAAGAGGAGTTCGGAATTTCCAGAGACAAGAAAGGCGTCAATAAAGAGTTCGGGCATTCGGAAATGATAGGACTCGACCATGTATATGACACCGTCGAGGAAATAGATAATAAGGCGATAATCCATATGCACCTTAACAGCCAGGGCTACAATGACGGCATCATTCTCGGCGGGCCGGGTAAATACGACATCGACCACGGCGTGCGAGTCAACGGTATGAATATCGCCATCGCGGGGCTTTTGCAGCAGGCCGGCTTTAATCGCTGGAAAGGCCACGATATGCAGACACGCGCTTATGATACCGCACAGCAGGGAATCGACAGGGTCGTCAGGAGCGTACTGAGTTGGGAGGCGTGTGCGAAGGCATCGCGAGAGCTGGATACTACAGAGCTTATGAAGGCACTTAGCAAGCGCGAAACTGCTAAGGCTGAGGATATAATGAGAGCAGCGGTCGTCAGCGCACAGAAGCACTTTGACCAGATGTATAAATAAGCTGCTACGGCCAGGTTAAAGATTATGGTCTTCAAGCCAATGGGAAGCCATAATTGCAAAGTCAAAAAAGTTCACTTTGCAGTCGCCGTTTATATCTCCTGCAATAATCGTTTCGCAGACCGGCTCTCCGAAGTATGATTTACTTGCTTCGGCTGTCCCACCATAGGTGCCCATATTAATAATGCCGCCATTAGGAAACGGCTCTAAACCAATAGGACTTCTTGGGTCTCCGACATCAATACACAGACTCGTAACATCATCCTTAAGCCAGTTAAGGGTTTCCGGCTCCCATCTGCCAGCCTGTGATTTCAAATGATAATCGCCGTCAAGCCAGAAATCGTCATTCGCATCCTGTGGTGTTCCGCTTGTGTCCCAGCGGCCTGGCATAGCAAAACAAGGGTCAGTTTCGATATTGCCTTCACCCGGCCAGTTGCCTTGAACATCGCTGAACGTAACATCAATCTCTGAGCTATCTCCGTTGAATATCTCGTCCCCCCCATCCCAGAAGATGGAGTTTATTATTTTGATGTTGCTTGATTCGTCTGCCCCGCACCAGTCGCAGGCCAGGCCGTTTCCTTCATCTGCCCGATTTCCGCTAAATGTGCAGTTTCTCAATGTCTGTTCACAGGCACAGTAGTAACTTCCTCCGCCTTTGCGTGCCGAGTTCCCTGAGAACAGACAGTTAGTAATGGCAGTGTTTCGGTTCCAGCCGTTATACATCCCGCCGCCACAGTAGGCGGTGTTACCACTGAAGGCACAGTTGGCTACCACAGTAACGTTGTTTGGATGCTCGTACCAACCGCCGCTGTTATACAAGCCCCCGCCGTCGCCGGCTGTGTTGGCGATAAATGTGCAATTTTTCAGCGTTGCTCTACTGCCGAAATAAACATATACCCCGCCGCCGGCAGAAGCCTTGTTGCGATTAAATGCACAGTTGATTAAAGTAAGGTTACCGCATAAAACTGCGCCTCCGTAAGTATAAGCTTCATTATCAGTAAAAGTGCAGTCGATAAGATTGCCGGCTGCGGATAATATTGCCCCGCCGTTGTCATTTGCGTAATTACCCGTGAACGTGCACTGTTTAATAGTCGTATTGCTATCGGAGTCGCCATTGCACACAGCGCCGCCCCAATGTGCCAGATTGTCAATAAATGAGCAATCCGTAATCGCAGGACTGCTGTTTTGGTTATATAGCGCTCCGCCGGAATATTCACTATCATAACCTTCTGCGATGTTGTTTTTGAACAGGCAATTGGTCAGAGTTGGGTTGCTATTGATGTTGCACATTCCACCGCCGTAACTGCTTGTATTGCCGCCAAAGACAAAATTTTCTACGAACTTACAGTTGCGCAGCGAAGGATTGCTGTTTGAATTGAACATTCCAGCGCCATGAGGGCTGCCGCCTTCGTCCGAGCGGGCCGAGTTTCTGTAGAAGGTGCAGTCGATTATCGTCGGACTTCCGAAGTAGTTATACATTCCGCCGCCATTTATGTGTGTATCACAGGGGTCTGGATTGTTCGAATGGCCTGCCGTAATCGTAAAGCCGCTGAGAACTGCGGTGCTATCTGTGCCGCTGCCTGTTACGACGTGATAACTGTTGTCGGCCCGGTTCGGGTCGCAGGTGAAGTCAAAGACATTTTGCCATTCAGAATATTCCCATTCGGAATCGTTACCATTCAGGTCACCGCCGAGGATGCTCTTGTATTTGTCCACGTTCCTGTCATCGGGCGGGTATGGCTGGTCAAGGCCGGCATAGCCGCCCTTGATATTCACGCCATTGAGAAGCTGAAACGTGGCTTCCCTGTCGCCCGCCCCGCTGGGATGCAGGGTATTTTCATCCGGCCTGTAGGCGCCTCCGGCAACGCGGATTTCTACAGGTTTAATGGCAGCATTTGCATCGGATAGGGCATCCTGCAAGTAGTTGTAAGCATCAGCCCAGCTTGAGCCGTTATTTGCACCTGTGGCATCGGCATCAACGTAGATTACTTTTGCGGCCGCTGGTGGGATAAGCGAGAACAACAATAGCAACGTGAGCAACCAATTTTTCGATTTTACTTTGTTCCACATTTTCTATCCTTTCCAAAAGATAATGGCTTTCATACTATTGCGGTATGGTTCCGCACTTAAGCTGATTCATTTCAACCACTTAAATTGACCGTTTTCTCAATGAGCCGGCAAAGATTCACCATAAACCTTCTATATATTAGGACGAGACAGCCTCGAATTTCGATACAAAGTAACTGCAAAATACTACCAGCCCTACAAAGAAATAAGGCCTTTGTGTTGTAACCAGCTTGCCCATTTTTGCCTCCTAAGTAGCATATTAACAACAAGTTAAGTGCTATAAAATTCTACCAAAAAAGTAAGTCTTCTGTCCAGTAATTTTTGTGTAAAAAAAGCTTTTTAGCGGCTGGACACATCTTGAGATGGCCTAAACAATCCCTGGAGATTTTTGATATAACTAATGAAATTTGATAGCATTAGCACTTGCGATAACCGCAAGAAATTAACTGGAACAGGAGTTTATTAGCTATAAGGAAATCCTATGAACCGCGCAATGAACCGACGCGAATTTGTTAAGCTGCTTGCCGGCGGATTGGCTGCCGGGGCAACGAGTTTAATAGGCGGATGGCCCGGCAGGCTATTGGGACAGACCGCCGGAGCTAAACGGCCAAATATCATCTTGATTATGGCAGATGATATGGGCTTTTCGGACATCGGTTGTTACGGTGGCGAAATACATACGACAAACCTGGATAAGCTTGCGGCTGGGGGACTACGGTTCTCGCAATTTTATAATGCGGCCAGGTGCTGTCCTACGCGTGCATCGCTATTGACAGGGCTGTATCCGCATCAGGCAGGTGTCGGGCATATGGTTGATGACAAAGGCCATCCTGCTTATCAGGGCTATTTGAATGAGCAGTGTATTACAATCGCGGAGGCGCTCAAGCCGGCAGGATACAGGACTCTAATGGTCGGGAAATGGCACGTAGGAGAGAATCGCCCTCACTGGCCGGTGGACCGCGGATTTGACAAATACTTCGGGCTGATAAGCGGCGGAGCAAATTACTTTGACATTACAAAGGATAAGGCAGCCACAGTAATGCGCACAATGGCGATTGACGACAAGCCATATACGCCGCCCAAGGAGGGCTTTTACTTAACCGATGCCTTTAGCGATAATGCTGTTGAGCTCATCGACAAATATGGCCGGGGTAAAGAGCCGTTCTTTTTATATCTGGCATATACAGCCCCACATTGGCCGCTCCACGCCCTTCCCGAGGACATCGCAAAGTATAAAGGAAAATATCTGAAAGGCTGGGACAAGCTGCGAGACGAGCGCTACGAGCGAATGGTAAAAATGGGGTTAATCAATAGCAAGTGGAAGATGTCACCAAGAGACACAGAAACGTGGCCCTGGGAAGAGGAAAAGAACAAGGAGATGATGGACCTGAAAATGGCTGTGTATGCCGCACAGATTGAGCGGATGGACTACGGCATCGGCAGGTTAATCAACAAGCTCAGAGAAATCGGGGCAGAGGAAAGGACGCTGATTATGTTTTTGTCGGACAATGGCGGGTGCGCCGAGGGAGGGCCGGTCGGCTTTGATAATCGCAAGAACGGTCTTCCGCCCGGCGGCGTTGATTCTTTTATGAGCTACGGCCTTTCCTGGGCAAATGCAAGCAACACGCCCTTCAGACGATACAAACATTGGGTCCACGAGGGAGGCATCGCCACACCGTTCATCGCTTATTGGCCGGCGGTAATAAAAAAGGGCGGCTCCGTAACAAACCAGTCCGGCCACATTATCGACGTTATGGCAACCTGCCTCGATATCGCAGGTCTTGAGTATCCAAAAACCCACAAGGGTCAGGAACTTATTGCTATGGAAGGAAAAAGCCTGCTTGAGATATTCTCAGGCAGAGCACGTCAGGGACATCAGGCTCTTTACTGGGAGCACGAGGGCAACCGAGCAATACGCCAAGGCAAATGGAAGCTCGTGTCTGTTCACGGCCAGCCGTGGGAACTCTATGACCTCGAAGAAGACCGCACGGAGCTAAACAGCATAGCCGACCAATATCCGCAAAAAGTAGAAGAGCTAAAAGCTAAGTATGAAGATTGGGCAAAACGCTGCGGCGTCCTGCCCTGGCCAATAAAGAAGCCGGACGCAAGGCTTTGAAGCCGCATAGAGAAAAAGGGATGGACAAACGGCACTTACCGTTTATCGATAATCTGCGAATCCTGCTTATCTGCCTGGTTATAATGGTGCACCTTTCCGTTACCTACGGAGGCGCAGGTTCGTGGTATTACAAAGAAGGCCGGCCCGATGGGCTCTCATTTACCTTACTTACATTCCATAACGCCATAATCCAGGCCTTTTCAATGGGTCTATTTTTTATGATAGCCGGCTACTTCACACCTGTATCCTGCGACCGCAAAGGCCCCCGGCGGTTTCTTCGCGACCGTCTGCTGCGCTTGGGCATTCCTTTACTGTGCTACGACTATGTCATCAACCCGCTCATTGGCTATGTGCTCCTGACCAGCATATACAAACGCTACGATTCTCCTTGGCTGTTGCTCGCTGAGTACCTCGGCGAGTTTCACATAGGTACAGGGCCGCTGTGGTTTGTTGAGACCTTGTTGATATTCGCTGGAATCTACGTTGTGTGGCAACTGCTGGCTAAGCCGGTGGCCGCCGGGCAAAGTGATGGAAAGATGCCTGGCAATATGGCAATTGCTGTATTTGCTTTTGCCGTAGGCATCGTGACATTTGTCGTGCGGATATGGCTTCCTGTTGGCTGGACTTTCGAACCCCTAAATCTGCAATTTCCATTTTTCCCTCAATACATCTGTTTGTTCCTTGTCGGAGTTATTGCGTATCGCCGTAACTGGCTTACAGGCATTGGGAGTAACATAGGCAAAGTTTGGATGAGCGTTGCGATAGTATTGATATTGATGCTTCCTCTATTATTTTTTACAGGCGGCGGACTCAACGGAGACATTCGGCCATTTGGGGGCGGGCTTCATTGGCAAAGCCTTGCCTATAGTCTCTGGGAGCAATCTCTCGCAACAGCAGTGATTGTCGCTCTGCTGGTTCTGTTCCGTGAAAAACTTAATCGGCAGGGTAAGCTAACAAAAGCGATGTCTGCCAGTGCTTACACCGCCTATATCATCCACGCTCCGGTCATAGTTCTTTTTGCGCTATCCATAAAGAACATTACGCTGTCCCCTCTCTTGAAGTTTGCAGCAGCTTCGCTTATCGCAGTTCCGCTTTGTTTTTCCATTGGTGCCCTCATACGAAAATTACCCCTCGCGCGAAATATCCTGTAGGTCCCGTTAAAAAACTCAGACGAGGGTTTATTTCTCACGGGGTATATCTCTACTTCGGGCCGATGCAGTAAAGGTTGTTCTCGGTGCGGATGAAAATCTGCCCCTGCGAGATGGCAAGGCTGGCGCAGCATTTCTCGCCCAGCTCGTTACCGGCAATAATTTTGAACTCAGGCCCGGTCTCTGTAATGGTTGTCGCACCTTCTTCAGACAGACAGTATATCCTGCCTTCCGCCCAGACGGGCGATGCCGAGACCTTGCCCTTGAGGCGGGCTTCCCCCAGCACCTCGCCGGTAGCTGCTTTAATGCACCTGGCTAATCCTCCCTCGGTAACCAAGAAAAGATAGGGCTTGACGTAAAGCATCGACGGAATCTTGGGCACATCATCTCTCAATTCCCACGCAATGTGAGTCTGTGTTACGTCGCCTCTTCCGCCTGTGCGAATTGCACGGATTGCCGGCTCGCCGAATCCGCTGGTGGCAAATATCAGCCCGTCGCCGATGACGATAGAAGGCACGACTCCCTCGCCGGGACTGCGAGCTGTCCAGATTCGCTCGCCCGTTGCAAGGTCAAATCCCTGCACGACGTCACCTGCCCCGCTGACAAGCTGGTCGCTGCCGTTCTCACTTAAAATCTGCGGCGTTACATGGCCAATGCGAGACGCTCCCCTCTGACCCTTCCATTGCACCTTGCCTGTGTTTTTGTTCAGGGCAACTATCACCGCCTTGTCCCACGGCTTCTGCCAGCCAAGAGTCGTATCCGGGCCCTCACTGCTCCAGTCGAAAGGAACGATAACTATGTCTTTATAAAGGACCGGTGAGACCGCCAGGCCGTGTTCGCTATAGTAATTGAAATCCCGGTTTGTCCAGACCACATCGCCCTTGAAGGAAACGGCAGCAATACTCCCATCGGCTGCCACGACATACACGTGCTGCCCGTCTGTCGCAGGAGTCGATGACGCATAAGAGTTTTGCCTCGACTTGTGCCCCGTCTGCTGACGCAGCGCCTCCCTGTCCCATACAACCACGCCGCTCTTGCGGTCAATGCAGACAAGGCGAAATGACTGGCCCTTGTCGGTTGCCGTCGTTACGAATATGCGTTCGCCCCAGACTATCGGCGATGACCAGCCCTCGCCCGCAATCGCTGTCTTCCAGGCGATATTTGAAGTGGCGTCCCATTTTTGGGGCAGATTTTTTTCCTGAGATATTCCCTGCCGGCTCGGTCCCCGAAAACAGGGCCAGTCCTCAGCCATTGACACGCCTGCCGCCAACATCAATAAAATAATCGCCAAACACACCTGCCGGATTAGGCTCTTCTTTTCTAATGTTGTCATACGCTGCTCCAACAAATTTTTCTGCATTTAGTAACGATGATTCGCAGGGTCTAAGTCCCATACCGGCATTATTTTACCAGATAAATCTATCGATTGCATCGGCCACTTGCTCTGTTTTTCATCTGCCATTCTAGTGTCCCGTAGTATTTTGCACCGCATACGCCGACTTAAAATCTGTGCAACTCACATCGCCGGTCATGCTTGCGATTTTTTCAAAGAATCAACATCGCATCGCCGTAAGAATAGAAACGATACCGATGCTTGATGGCGTGGTTGTAAGCAGTAAAAATATTCTCCAAGCCCGCAAAAGCCGCCACCAGAGCAAGCAGCGTGGATTTGGGAAGGTGAAAATTTGTTATCATTGCATCGACAATTTTGAATTTATAGCCGGGCTTTATGAATAACCCGGTCGCACCCATAGCGGCCTGAACTTTTGAACCTATGGCCCCTGCGTCTTCCTGTCGGAAGACAACGGCAGGGGTCTCAAGTGTTCGCACGGTGGTTGTGCCTACAGCGATTATGCGTCCCCCATCGGCCTTTGCCCGGTTTATTATGCGAGCATTTTCCTCGGTTATTTCGAACTGCTCCCGGTGCATTGTGTGGTCTTCGAGGCTCTCAGCGGTTATGGGCTTGAATGTCCCTACCCCCACGTGCAGGGTCGTATAGGCAAAATTGATTCCTTTCTGTTTTAACTGCTTTATTAGCTTATTTGTCCAATGGAGCCCGGCAGTTGGCGCCGCAATCGCTCCTGCCTTTCGAGCATAGACGGTCTGATACCTGCGTTTATCAATTTGGGCGATACGCAGGTTGTCATTCCGCTTGATATAGGGCGGCAAAGGCGGAAATCCTATCCGGCTTAAGATAATTTCGTGCTTTTCTTGCGTATCTACTTTCAGTTGGCAGATTCCATCAGCTTTCTTTTCAAGTAATTCCACCCTGCAAAAGCTCTGTTTATATTTATCCATCAGATAGAACTGGTCGCCAGGTTTTACTCTTCGGCTTCCCTTGAGCATAACATCCCAAAGACTTGCTGTGTTTTCAGATAGAAATAATCCCTCAAGACCGGCCCCGCCGGCAAGTTGCACGAAAAAACGGGCGGGCAAAACCTTTGTATCATTAAGCACAAGGCAATCACCAGGCCGCAAAAACTTGCCAATATGGCTGAATCGACTGTCGGTAAGACTGCCGGTGTAACGCTCAAGGACCAGCAGTCGCGAGTCGCTTCGACTACGGACAGGCTTCTGCGCAATCAGCTCGGGTGGTAAGTAGTAATTTAGCTCCTGGGTTTTCATAACCTGACGTTATCAGACGGTCAAAAATTTGGCAAAAAAATTTTCTCTCGATAATGAATAAATTCTGCGGTTCAAACACGAAGACAAAACTCACCGCAACAGTCAACTGCCTGTTCAGACGATGGAAATTATAGAAATCCTGCCCGCTGATGCGGGTAACTTTTGAGAGGCAAGTGAGATGGCTTCGAGCGGATATTTTGA
>CAYWXK010000025.1:0-57767 GCA_964462515.1 uncultured Pirellulales bacterium | reverse complement strand
TATGATAATCGACCTTGAGCGTAACGATGTGGCGAGAATCTGCGAGCCTGGGACGCGGAAGGTGATTCAGTCAAGGACAATCGAAATTTATCCAACGGTCTTTCACGCGGTGGCGACTGTGGGAGGGCGACTTCGTGAAGATATTACATTCAGCGATATACTGGCGGCGATGTTTCCAGGCGGTTCTATCACCGGCGCTCCAAAGATTCGGGCGATGGAAATTATAAACCAAACCGAGCCAACTACCAGAGGGATTTACACGGGAAGTATCGGCTTTATCGGCATAGACGGCAGTGTGTGCTTAAATATCGCCATACGAACGGTTATCATCGCCGACAATAAGGCATTCGTGCAGACCGGCGGCGGCATAGTCGCAGATTCAGACCCAGAGGCCGAATGGGATGAGACCATCACAAAGGCAAGAGCGTTAATCGCTGGAGTCATAGCAACGCGGCGTTATAGACAGTAAGTATGAGGAAGTTAATTTCAAAGCACTAAATCCTAAATTCTAAACAATATCAAAATTCAAATTTCAAATGTTCAAAAGCACTTTAGATTTTGAATTTAGGTCATTTGAATTTGTTTAGGATTTAGAGTTTAGAATTTCAGATTTGCATTGGGTAAGATTGTGGAAAAGGTTTTTCTAAATGACAAGTTAGTTGATATCGACAAGGCCTGCATATCAGTGAGTGATAGCGGGTTTTTGTATGGTGCGGGGCTTTTCGAGACGATGCGAAGCTATAACGGCGTGGTCTTCGGCCTAAAAGACCATTTAGATAGACTTTTTTTTAGCGCAAATGGCTTGGCAATAAATCATACATACAGCCGAGAATATATCACTGATGCCATTTACAAACTTATGCAGGCAAACGAATTTACCGATGCGCGGCTGCGACTGACTTTGACCGGCGGGCCGATGGCAGAATCCGAAGAGCAGCGCCGTCCGACTTTGCTTATCACCGCTACGAAATTGACGCCTTATCCGGCGGAATATTACCAGAAGGGCGTGATGGTAGTGCTGTGCCCATTTAAGCAAAATACCAGCGACCCGACTTACGGGCATAAGACGACAAGCTATTTTTCGAGGATGATAGCGCTGAAATTAGCGCATCAGAAAGGGGCAGCGGAGGCGTTGTGGTTCACGGTGGATAATCGCCTGGCGGAGGGCTGCATAAGTAATGTATTTTTAGTCAAGAATTCTATCCTTCATACTCCATTGATTGCAACACCGGTCCTTGCGGGCGTTACGAGAAAAACTGTATGCCAGATTGCATTAAGAAATTCGATTGAGTTTGTCGAAAAAGACCTCTATATAGACGATGTGCTTGGCGCCGATGAGATTTTTCTGACAAATGTGATTATGCAGGTTATGCCGGTAACAAGCGTAGAGCGGCACACAGTAGGCGAAGGTAAAGTTGGTGTTATGACTAAAAGATTGCAAAAGGAATTCGATGAGTTTGTAAAAGATGAGTGCCGAATACAAGAGGGGAAATAATCACAGAGAAAGCAAATGAAGATAAAAGATATTGCAGAGGCAGTTGAAAAAATAGCTCCGCTTGAGCTTGCGCAGGGATGGGACAATGTGGGATTGCTTATCGGCAGTTCCCAGCAGGAAGTAAAAAATATCCTACTTACTATTGACGTAACAAAAGCTGTTCTTGCTGAGGCAAAAAGATTAAGAACGGACTTGATTGTAAGCTATCATCCGGTGATATGGGAGGGCTTAAAAAAAATTACCGCCGATGGGCCAACGAGCGTTGTTTATGAGCTGATTCGCAGCAGGATTACGGTCTTTTCGATACATACTGCTCTTGATTCAGCTATAGGCGGAGTAAATGACGGCCTTGCGGAAATCATTGGTATTGCTGCTGGGAAGCCGATTGGAGATTACGTTGATGACGGCTTAGGTGATAATTACAAGCTGGTGGTCTTTGTTCCAATGGATGCAGTGGCAAAGGTTTCAAATGCTATTTTTGCCGCTGGCGCTGGTAAGATTGGAAATTACAGCCATTGTGGATTCCAGGCCGAGGGGACGGGGACATTTTTGCCTTTGGAAGGTGCAAGGCCGGCTATAGGCAAAAGAGGGAGATTAGAAAAAGTGCCTGAGGTGAGATTCGAGACGATTGTGCCGGCGGGGAAACTCGATGCTTGTATTGCGGCAATGAAAAAGGCACATCCATACGAGATGCCTGCTTTTGACTGTATAAAATTATACAACCCGCAGGGTAAATTCGGACTGGGCAGAATCGGCAAGCTGGCAGAGCCGATGCGGATAGAAGAGATTATCAGGAAAATCAAAAGACACACAGGCGCGCAAGCTGTCGGCCTAATCGGCGACGCAAAGAAATTGGTAAAAACGGCGGCGGTTTGTGCCGGCTCGTGCGGCGAGCTTATAAATTCGGTCATTGCTGCAAAGGCAGATTTGTATGTTACCGGCGAACTAAAACATCATCAGGGGCTGGCTGCGCAGGAGGCGGGACTGACCTGTATCTGCTTGAGTCACACGGTTTCGGAACGGTTTATGCTGAAAAAATTGGCCAGGCAGTTGCAAAAACAGTTGCCGCAGGTAACATTCAGGATAAGTAAAAAAGATATAGAGCCATTTGAATGGGAAAAAATATGACAGAAGAACGTAAGGAAATGTCGAATATCGAATATCCAACACCGAATGACGACAGTGAAATGTCGGATAAAGAACAAACTGATTTACCTCGGCAAGACTTGGATTCCCGCTTGCGCGGGAATGACAGGGAGGGTGGCAGCGATAGCGAAAATGAGCCGACGGTTGAGTCGGTCGTTGAGGCGGTTTTATTTGCCAGCGATGAGCCGTTGTCGGCGGAACGCCTGGCTAATATCATTGAGACAGGCGTTCGGCAGGTCCGCCAGCATATCGAGAGTCTAAATAATAAATACCAGGCAAATGGCAGCGCATTTAGAATAGAGCAGATTGCCGGCGGCTACCAGATGCTCACCTTAAGCCCTTACAATTATTGGCTGGAAAAATTGCTTCGCGCCCGAAGCGACAGCAAATTAAGCCCAGCGGCCTTGGAGACGCTTGCGATAATTTCATATAAACAGCCGGTTATGCGGGCCGATATTGAGTCCATAAGAGGCGTCGCAGCAGGCGATTTAATCCGAAGCCTTATGTATAAAGGACTGGTTAAAATTGTTGGCAGGGCCGAAGTCCTCGGCAGGCCGATGTTATATGGCACAACAAAAAAATTCCTCGAAATCTTCGGCTTAAACTCCCTCAAAGACCTCCCGAAGGTCGAAGAACTAAAAAAACCCGATTAAGGGAGTTTTTAGAATTAGGAATCCTCAATAGGATGAGCAAACATTAAGAAATTATGAAATTTCATACGAGTATATTTTTCACAATCTCTGTTTTTTGAAGTCATCTTCCGAGTATATATCAACTCTTTGAAGATTTTCACAGTATTGCTTCGCGATATCTAATCTCTTTACAAAATTCGGTATCTGTTTTATTCCGCTGTCAGCGTAAATTATGAATATCAGACGAGGTTTAATCGACTGGTTCATTATTTTTGCGCAGTAATCAGCAAGAATTGAAGCGCCGATTAGAGCTTTCCTAACAGGGTCATTTTCGACTTCTATAATATATTTTATATTGTCACTTGGAACGTCACGTAATACTACATCCGGCTGGTACAAATGCGATTCTCGGTGCGGAAGATAGACCTGTCCATCAATTTCTGCTTCAATCTTGTAGATACCGTCGTATTGTTTTTTAATCCATTCTTGTATATTGCGATGTTTAATATTCATAACAATCACCACTACACTGTCCCTTCTTGGAAGAAGAGAAACTAATTCCATGGCAAATCGTTGGCATCGCCGCTTACGGCATTAGCTGGGCGGGGGTGATTGGGGTCGAAGACGAGCATATTTTCTATTTTTTCGATGACGACAAAATCTTCATCAATTGAGCCATCGGGCTTGGTAGCTTTATCGAGCGAGAGGTGTAAGTGTTTGGCGAGAAACTTATACATACCGGTTCGCTTTGAAAGGCCGTAGTCGTGGCCTTCATCGGGAAGATGCAGATTCTCGACGTTGGATTCGACTCCATAGAGTCGATAGATGTTACGGATATACGGGAGCTCCACATCGGGGACATTTTTTGTCCAGTCCTTGCCGTCCGAGATAAGTAATAACGGCCTGGGCGCAGCGAGGGCAGCAATTTCGACATTGCTTGTTTCGTGCGAGTCGCTTTTATGGATGGGCATACCGCTTTCGCAGTTGCACCCGCCGAAGAAGTGGGCGGAGACCATAACCACCGGCACACAGGCGGCGATGCGGTCGTCAACCGCTGTCAGCATAAACGACTGCGTGCCCCCGCCGGATGCACCGGTGATAGCGATGCGGTTGGGGTCAACGTCTTTTAGCGAGGAGAGAAAATCGACTGCGCGGATACTGTTCCACAGTTGCAGTTTAAGGACTTTTGGGCGGTTATGCTGCCAGCCGGCGTTTTTCCAGTCGCCCCAGCCGACCATATCGTAGGAGAAAACAATCGCTCCCATTTTCGCCAAGGTTGCGCATCGTTTCTGCTGGTCAGGCCGAAAGCGGCCATAGTCATTCTGGTCGCCCCAGTGGCCGTGCGGACACAGGACGGCTGCAAAGGGCGTTTTCCCCTCTCGCGGTCGATACAGGCTTCCTGTTACAAAGACGCCCGGCAGACTCTCGAACCCGACATTTTCAACAGTGTAGCCATCGTATCGGCGCTTGCTGTGAATAATGGGATTGAGCGGGCATTTTTTTGGCAAAGGATATAGTTCTGCCCCGCGTAAAATACCTTCGCGGATGCCTTTGGCTCGCTCTTTCCACTCGGCTAAGTTAGAGTAGCTTTGCGCAAATCGCGTAAGCTGCTCTTTTGCTGCCTCTTCGGTAAGGTAATTTCCCTGGCAAAGAATTGGCTTTTTGCTATTAGGGTCCTGGGCAAAAATGCTGCCAGAAAATCCAAGTGCCGATATACTGATTACCAACAATTTCAAATTTGAAATTTGAAATTTCATATTCACTCTCCACAGTTTTGCATTTTTAATTTTACGTTTTTAGTTTCCATTACTGCCATTTTTCCAGCGGCTTTAATTCAACTGTTTTAACGGTGTTTCCGTCTTTCCACACCGGCGATAACAAGATTGCTACTTGGACGCTGCCTTTGGCATCGGGCAGGCGCAGCACAAGGCGGCGGACGCCTTCGTTGGACTTTTCGGGCGGTTTTTGCTCAGCGGATTCCTCTACAAATTCTGCACCCGAAGGTGATAAGATTTTCGCAATGAGTTTTTTATCTCCGATGGTAAGCTCTGCGGAACCTTTTTGCGTAATCTGGATTTTGGCATCCGTTGTCATACCCCATCTGACCTCGCAGGGGTTTTCTAATAGGAGCTCGTCCTGCACGAGCACCGCCTGTCGGCCCTCTGTCATTGCGACGCCTCTGATTACTTTTTTAGCAAATTTTTTGTAGGCGTCTGTCAGGCCAACGAGGACATAAGGCTGTGAGACTTCTGTTTGGACTTTCATAAAACTTGATTTTGCATACGCGTTCTGGTTTTCACCATTTAACAGAGGGACATTGTGGCTGAATGAATTTAAGCGGTAATATGACCATCGCTGGCCGCCTTCTTTTCCGTCCCAGTAGCCGGGCATATTGTAATTGTCTGAGCCGAGGTCGCGTGCCCACCTGACGCCGAGGGCATCAAGCTCAAAGCTGCCGAGGTCGAGGTGGCCGTGATTGACCTGATTGTAGCCGGCTTTTATGCCGACAAACAGCGCATCAGGATTGTCCCAGGAGCTGCGAAACACAGCAACTTCAACAGGACCGCGGAAATAATAATCGAGTTTTTTTGCCGGGGGCTTTTCCTTCGCGACAGGGACATACCAGACTATATGCTCTGGTTCAGCACTGCGCTGGCGGATTTGAGCGTGCTCATCTTCGGCGTATAACGGATTGTTAAAGACACGAGCGAGCCAGAGCATACAGGGCATAGGTCTTCTGGAGCTTTTATCTCCACAATCAGCTAAATTCAGATATAGCCCTGTGGGTCCGGCAGTGTATATCGGGAAATATCCTGCCTTTGACAGACCATCGATTTGCAAAAGCCCGAAGTCTTTGCCCAAAGCAGTTTGCAGAGCCGTCAGGCCGTAGGCTGTGTAATGTGTTGCGTAGCTCCAGTAGCCGGGTCCTTCGCCCCAGGCACCGTCGGGATTATAGCTATTGAGGGCGTGGGGCAGCGACTCGATTGCAGCGGCAACAATCCGCTCGGCATATTTTGGGTCGGACTCAGCGATAGCGAGGGCACCGGCGACCAGGCCGCCGTTGCAGACCTGGTTCCAGTTGTGTTCGCTTTTCGACCACCATTGTTTTTCGTATGCAATAAGTCCTTGCTCAAGACCATTTTTGATTAGACCTGCCTTGATTTTCTCACGCGTCTGGGCATCGAGGTAGGAGTAAAGCCAATCATAGCCGACGCCGACCGCGTGCGACATTTCGGCTGTGTCGAGAAAGTGCGATGGATTCCAGTCCTCAAATGCACAGACGGCAAGCAGATTCTCCACTGCTTTTTTGGCATACTTTTCTTCGCCGGTCCACCTGTAGGCAAGGCCGAGGGCGTAAGTTCGATTGAGGCAATCCCTGCTAACGTGAAGAAGGCGAGGGCCAATCTTTTCATATTTGAGTGGCGGCTTCTGGAGCTGCGAATCTGCATCTTGTAGCACATCCTTTATACACTTTTGAAGGACTTTGTCGGTTGCGTATTGCTGTTTAAGGGTTTCAAGGTCTTTATCCTTCAACATCAGTCGCGGATGGCCTCTATCGAGCGTTGCAAGAACTACAGAAGAATCTATGACATCCTTATCCAGTGCCAGAGTGGGATAGCAACATACCACGATGGTCACCAGCGCAACAAACCTATATATATTACTCATAGTGTAGCTCCATTTTGTCTGGGTGGCGCATTAGTATTATTTTTTCCATTCACCCGCACAAATCGTCCGGGAAAATAGGACACGTATAACAATTGGTTAGCTGCCTGTTCTTTCGACGCCGCCAAGTTCGGCAGGACCGACTGAACGGGCCCTCTGCTCTCGGAACATGAAGTACAGAATGGCTCCGAGAACCGAAAATAATAACCCAAAAAGAGCCCAAATTGACGGGGAAAGGCCGTCTCTTCTCGCTTGACGAGCTAACCACTCCGCAATCGCAATATTGACGAGCAGCTTGAGAAATGTCCGCACCCAAACGATAGCGTAATGATGTAGCGAGAGAGTACTCATCATCTCCGGCCCATAGAACCTTCCCAGAAGCCTCGTGTACAAGGGAGTCGAGAAACTCGAAACAATAAACAAAACCAAAAGCACTAACGCTGCAACTTCATACTTTTTCATTATTACCTCCTGTAGTATAAGCTAACTAACAATCAAGCTAACCCGGCCCGGCAGGTGCCAGCAAAACGCTGGTTTAGGTTACCTGCACACCGGATATAGTCGGCTCCTGCGAAACTATGCTGTCAACACTGCCAAACATTATAGAAGATTTGGCGCCTGGAAGGTAAGAAAAATCTTTTGCGACAGCCAAAAGATGCTCTTTATTTGACAGAGTCGCGCGAATTTCGTAGGATTACCAAAGTGTTGATTCAGGAAAAAGATTGTGGAAAAGTTTATTTACAAAACAAAGCTCCAGGCGTCAAAGACGGCAGCCGTTGAGGCGGCAAAAGCTATCAAAAAAGCGATACAAACAAAGGGAGAGGCAAATATCATTCTGGCGACAGGGACAAGCCAGCTTGAGATGCTGGAAAATCTTGTAGCTGCCAAAGGGATTGATTGGTCCAAAGTAACGATGTTTCACTTAGATGAGTATATAGGACTGCCGGCGAATCACCCAGCCAGTTTCAGAAAATATCTCAAAGAGCATTTTGTTGATAAGCTGCCGGGTCTAAAAGCAGTAAATTTTGTTCAGGGCGACTCTGATGACCCGAAAAAGGAGTGCCACAGGTTGGGGGCTATTATCGCTGCGCACCCAATTGATGCAGCAATGGTAGGAATCGGAGAAAATGGACATTTGGCATTTAACGACCCGCCTGCAGATTTTAAGACAGAACAACCTTACATCATCGTGGAGCTGGACGAGCGGTGCAGAAGGCAGCAGTTGGGCGAAGGTTGGTTTGCGACCTTGGAGCAGGTGCCGAGGCAGGCAATATCTATGAGCATTCGGCAGATTATGAAAAGCGAGTGCCTGATTGTTACTGTGCCGGAAAAACGCAAGGCTGAGGCGGTGAAGAATGCTCTCGAAGGACAGGTGACGAATATGTGCCCGGCGTCGATACTCCAGAGACACAATAACTGTAAGATATTTATGGATAGAGATTCGGCGCCAGAACTTTCGCAACGGAACTAAAACGCAAAATGTAAAAAGTAAAGCGTAAAACTGTGGAACTTCCGCAGTTTTGAGTTTTAATTTTTGAGCTTTACAATGAGAATACCGGGATTAGTTGACCTGCAGGTCAATGGCTATAAAGGAGTGGATTTTTCGAGCGCAACCTTAACAGAGGCGGATTTTATTCGCGCCTGCCGAGAGATGCTTGGGGCTGGGACGACAGCATTTTTGCCGACAATAATCACAAGCACGGAAGATGTTTATAAACGCAATTTAGCAATAATGTCCGATGTGATGGAGAGGGAGGAGTTCCGCGGACGGCTTCTTGGCATACATCTTGAGGGTCCATTTATCTCAGCGCAGGAAGGAGCTTGTGGAGCGCATAATCCCAGGTGGACAACAAAACCGGATATAAATTATCTGGAACAGTTAATTGGCTGGGCCGGGGGGAAAGTGAAACTTTTAACCATAGCAGCGGAATTAGAAGGGGCGGAAAAGCTATCGCGATACGCTATAAAGCGAGGGATTGCAGTTTCGCTGGGACATCAAATGGCGACTGAAAAAGATTTGGAGAGATTATCGCGAGCAGGAGCGGTATCGCTTACGCATCTGGGAAATGGCGTGCCAATGGTTCTAAATAGACACCATAATCCTATATGGGCGGGCCTGGCCACCGATGAGCTTACTGCGATGATAATAACCGATGGCCATCATTTGCCGCCTGCGGTAATAAAAACTATTATCAGGACAAAAGGTCCCAATCGCTGCATTGTGATAAGCGATGCTTCATCGCTGGCGGGATTACCTGCGGGCAGGTATGAAACGCTGGGGCATAAGGTAATCCTTGAAGATAGCGGACGATTGTCCGACCCGCAAACTGGGTACTTGTGCGGCTCATCAGCGACAATGCTGCAATGTATGAATTACTTAGCTTCGCTAAATCTCGCCAGCCTGGACGAATTGATTGCGATGGGTTTCTATAATCCCCTACGGTTAATAGGCCTTAAGCCGGAAGATGTGCCTGGTGGACAAGATATTTACTTTGACGAAAAGCGTCAGGTTTTTTACCTCGAAAAATAGGCCTATACGGGATATTAACTGCCTGCCTTTTCACTTTACAATTCCAGAAGTTCTAAGTAAAATCTTTTAGAAAATGTAAAGATTAACCGCAGAGAGATTGAAATTAACCTCGGCGTGCTCTCCGTAAGGAGTCCCGAGGACTGCGAGCTCGGCGGTGAAGAGAAATATACGATGGCTGGCAAGATAGTTATTGATATTGAGAGGTGCAAGGGCTGCGGCTTGTGCGTGGCAGTATGCGCTAAGGCCGGTATCGTCATTTCCAAAAAACCCAACAAGAGTGGTTACTTCCCCGCTGAACCTGTCCCGAGCGAGGTCGAGGGAGCAGCTAATTCTGATAGTTTCGACAAGCTCACTACAAGTTGCACTGGCTGTGCCGTGTGTGCGATTGTCTGCCCCGATGTGGCAATCGAGATCTTTCGGGATGAGTCCAACAAAGTCAAGATAGTTACGAAAGCAGGCGGTAAAGCCAAGTCTCGCTTAGTCAAGGATTCATCCTTTGTAGTTCCCACTACGGAGAAGGAGAAGGCGTGACAAAGCGTGTTTTAATGTGTGGTAATGAGGCGCTGGCGGAGGCGGCTATTGTTGCCGGGTGTGATGCGTATTTTGGCTATCCGATTACGCCACAGAACGAAATCCCCGCCTATATGTCACGAAGAATGGCTGAGGAAGGTAGGGTCTTTGTGCAGTGCGAAAGCGAACTGGCAGCCATCAATATGGTTTTTGGCGCCTCGGCCACGGGCAAAAGGGCAATGACAAGCTCATCGAGTCCCGGCATAAGTTTGATGCAGGAGGGAATGAGTTATCTGGCGGGTGCGGAGCTGCCGGCGGTAGTAGTCAATGTGATGCGAGGCGGGCCGGGTCTCGGTAACATCGCACCATCACAGGCCGATTATTTTCAGGCCACACGCGGCGGCGGACACGGCGACTATCGCACCATTGTTTTTGGGCCATCAAGCGTTCAGGAACTGGTTGATTGTATGCCGCTTGCGTTCGACTTAGCCGACCAGTATCGAATGACTGTTGTTATTCTTGCCGACGGCATTTTAGGCCAGATGATGGAGCCGGTGGTGATTGAGAAAAAGACACAGCGGAAACTTCCTTCAAAAGATTGGGCGTTGACGGGGGCAAAAGGCAGAGCTCAACATATTATCCGGTCGCTGTGGCTCGGTGAAGGGGTATTGGAAGAGCTAAACTATAAGCTAAAAGCCAAATATGAGCAGGTCGAAAAAAGCGAAGTGCTTTGTGAACAATACGAGGTTGATGATGCCGACATTGTAGTTGTCGCATACGGCATCGCAGCGAGAATCGTTCGCGGCGCGGTAACCAAAGCAAGAAAGGAAGGAATCAAGGTCGGCTGGGTACGTCCCATTACTCTCTGGCCATTTCCGACAGAGCAAATTAGCAGGGCTGCTGAAGAATTCAGGATTTTCCTTGTCGTCGAGATGAGCTGCGGCCAGATGGTCGAAGATGTGAAATTAGCTATTGCCGGAAAGGCGCCGGTAGTATTCTATGGACGGCCTGGCGGCGGTGTGCCGACCGTTGAAGAAATTTTCGATAAAATTAAGCAATTGACTGTGCCGCAAAGAAAAGTATCGGTGAAGAAATAAACTATTTATGCACAAGATATTTACCCGAACTCCTACTCTTAAAGACATCGCCACGCATTATTGTCCCGGGTGCGGGCACGGCATTGCGCATCGCTTGATAGCAGAGACAATCGATGAGCTGGGCATACACGACCGAACTATTGGAATAGCGCCTGTCGGGTGTGCGGTGCTGGCATACAATTATTTAGATGTCGATATGATTGAGGTCGCACACGGCAGGGCCCCAGCGGTGGCGACAGGAATGAAAAGGACCAATCCGGACAAAATAATTTTTTCCTACCAGGGCGATGGCGACTTGGCGGCGATTGGAACTGCCGAGATTATTCACGCCGCTCACAGGGCAGAAAAGATAACAGTCATTTTCATCAATAATGCTGTCTTTGGAATGACAGGCGGGCAGATGGCGCCGACGACTATCCTGGGCCAGGTAACAGCAACAACACAACAGGGCCGAGCTGCTGCACACGAGGGGTATCCGCTGCAAATATCGGAACTGTTGGCAATTCTGCCCGGGGCAATCTATGTTGAACGCTGCGCTTTGAGCAGTCCCGCTCGGATTCGCAAGGCCAAAGAGGCCGTCAAACACGCCTTTGAACTACAGGTAGGCGGCGCTGCGGGTCTATCACTTGTTGAATTGCTTTCACCCTGCCCGACCTATTGGCGAATGACGCCAGCAGAATCGATGAAATGGATTGAAAAAGAGATGACAAAGGTCTTCCCTCTTGGCTGTTTGAAAGGCTGTGTTTAGCGGACAATTGATAATTTGGAGGTAAACTGTAATGCCCGTCCCGAAATCCCAGTCAGGTATAATCATCGGAGCACAATTGCGAAAAGCAAGAGAGTTATTAGGACTGAGCATACCAGAAGCAGCAGCGGAAATAAAGGTTCACATACAACAAATAGAGGATTGGGAGAAAAACTTATCTCAGCCGAAATTACAGGAACTTGAGGTGCTCGCAAGCCTTTATGGGAGAGAAATAGATTATTTTTTGAGGGAGACCCCAAATCCTCCATCCAAGATAGAATTCCGCGGCAAGCCGGGTGAGTCCATCAGAAGCCTGTCCAAGGATACAAAAATCATCTTGGCAAGATTCGACGAATTGTGCCGTGCCGCGGTTGAGTTTGAGCAACTCCTGCAAAAAGAACACGTGGTCCGACTATCCAAGATGTCGGGGAATGTACCACCTGCAGTGGGTGCCCAGCGAATAAGACAACAGTTTAGATTGGAAGACAGGCCGATACCTGATTTAAGAAATCTGCTTGAAAGTTCGGGCGCAAGAATTTTTGAGATGCCTATTCCGAGTGACGAGGTCTCCGGTTTTTCTTTCTGGCACGATGATTACGGGCCATGCATTTTGCTCAACGCGAAGGACATAAAGGGTAGGAGAAACTTCACCTTGGCACATGAATTGGCTCACCTGCTGTATAGTCATGGTTCGTCTGCCTGCTTTATCCCATCCAGAATCAGTGACGTTCATGGCGGAGCCGAACGCAAGGCCAACCAATTTGCTGTAGAGTTGCTGCTGCCCAAGAAGGGTATCGTTCAAGATTTCCAAAAGAGAAACCTCTCCAGAGCACCTTCGCAAAAGCAACTTGCTCATATGTCTGTTAGATGGGCGGTGAGCGTTCAGGCGTTAGGCTACAGGTTGGAGCATTTGGGGCTGGTTAATCAAGGGCTTACGAACAAAATTGTAGAAAGCCGGCCATATTTTAGAAGACCCAAAATTCCGACATGGGAGAGACGACTCGGGACGCGATTTGTAGAAACCTCTTTAGACGCATATCGAAAAAATCTTATTTCTGTTGGTAAACTTGCACATGTCTTGCAAATACCAATCAGAAAGGCTATCGAGATAGTTGCGCTTGGAGGGAATTAAGAGTGTCTGTTCAAAAGTCGCTGTTTCAATATGTGCTTGACTCTTCTTCTCTTATAAATATAGATCGCGGGAAGAAAATGAATATCCTTAGAAAAAGGAAGGGCGATGTCTTGATACCAGAGAAAGTGGCTTATGAGGTTGCTTATGACCCACAGATACGTTCGGACGACCGCTTGCGAAAATTTATTCTGAGGTGCCCGGAATTAGTGACACAGTTTCAAAAGGGTGAAGAGGAGGAGTATCTACGAATGAGGAGCCAGGCCGGTATACATGATGCTGATGCAGCCGCTATTGCTATTGCATTAAAGCGTCGGCTTCCTCTTGTCATAGATGATAAAAAGGCAAAGGAAAAGGCGAAGAACCACAGTGTTGAAACTCTTGCTTGGCAGGATTTCGTGCGAGGTTAAAAGCAAGTGATGGTGTTAACTTAGCAACCATTTTAACAAAGGGAACCTTGCTCAAATGCAGAGTGTGAAATGGCAAAAGACGTTTATGAAGAAATCATAATTGCCGGATTTGGAGGGCAGGGGATTATTATGACCGGCAAGCTGCTGGCGCAGGCGGCGATGAAGGCCGGCAAAGAGGTAACCTTTATACCCTCATACGGGGCAGAGGTTCGCGGCGGCACAGCTAATTGTATGGTTATTATCGCAGATGGACCTATTGCCTGTCCTGTGGTCGGCAGGGCGGATTCACTGATTGTAATGAACCGAGCTTCGCTGGATAAATTCTCTCCTCGCCTCAAAAATGGCGGCTTATTGGTGCTGAATAGTTCTTTAATCGATTCCTGGCCCGACATCAATCCAACAATTGACATAATAGCGGTGCCGGCTGACCAATTGGCTGTCGAGATGGGCAATCCGAGAGCAGCTAATCTGGTAGCTCTTGGGGCGTATTTGCAGAGGCGAGGGCTCCTTACGGTAGATGTAGCAGTAGCAGTTTTATCTGATGTATTTGCTGAGAGACATCATAAAATACTGCCATTAAATACTAAAGCACTGTCCCGAGGCGCTGAATTCGCCAGGATGAACACTTAATAAAGTTGTTGACGTTCTATCTTTTTTAGCGTTATATTCAAAGAGTATAAACCATACAGGTATCAAGATTTTAGAGCAGTGAGCTGAAAAATGAGAAAAGTAGTTCTATTAGATTTTGTTTTGACGTTAATGGCGATAAATTTTTTCGGCTGTGGAATAAAGGAAGCGACCTCAAGCGAATCCCAAGCTAAGGAGGCCAGACCAATGAGTGCTCGAAAAGAATCTTTTGGTCAAACGCCCGATGGAGAGCAAGTTGATTTATATACGCTGACCAATGCTAAAGGGATTAGAGTGAAGATTACTAACTATGGAGCGATTTTAGTTTCTCTGGAGGTCCCGGATAGGGACGGCAAGCTGGCGGATATTACGTTAGGTTATAATGACCTTGACCAGTATGTTAAGCGAGGGGCCTTTTTTGGAGCGACGGTCGGGCGATATGCTAATCGTATCGGCGGGGCAAAATTTGTGCTCAACGGCGTGGAGTATAAGCTGGCGGCTAACAATGGGCCAAACCATATTCACGGCGGGAGAAAGGGTTTCGATAAGGTGGTGTGGAAACTCGAAGACATAACAGCCGAAGGTGATAAAGCACAAGTTCAGTTGAGTTATCTTAGCAAGGATGGCGAGGAAGGTTATCCCGGCAATCTGGCGTGCACAATTACCTATACGCTTACTAATAAAGATGAGCTGAAGATTAGCTATGAGGCCGAGACGGATAAAACCACTATAGTCAACCTGACAAATCACAGCTATTTCAATCTTGCAGGCGAGGGCAATGGCGATGTTCTCGGGCACGAGCTTATGCTCAATGCCGACAAATACACCGTCTTCGATAAAGACCTTATACCAACCGGCGAAATTAGAGGCGTCAAAGACTCGCCTCTGGATTTTACAAAACCGGCGACCATAGGTTCTCGAATTGCTCAGGTTGGTAATGGTTACGACCATAATTTCGTGCTTAAAAGCGGCGGCGGAACACTTGCTTTGTGTGCAAAGGTCTATGAGCCGACTACCGGGCGAGTGATGGAAGTCTATACCACCGAACCGGGGGTGCAGCTTTATACCGGGAATTTTCTGGATGGTTCTCTAATCGGCAAATCCGGCAAGGCATACAAGAAGCACTACGGATTCTGCTTAGAAACACAGCATTTCCCGGATTCGCCAAATAAGCCACATTTTCCATCCACCGTTCTTAAGCCGGGACAGAAGTATAAGACAACTACTTCGTACAAATTTTATACAAGGTAAAAAGGGAGCTTGATTGGGGCTGTTTGAATTTTTCGGGTGGAGGCTCAAGCGAGGTAGATTTTGTCCTTTGGATTGATTGTGGGTATTTGATTTAATTTTGCTTTGACATCATCTTTTTCCAGAGCAAAGCTCGGAGCAATTTCAATAAGGCAATCGGGGGAGCCATCCGGTTTTTGGGGAATGGGGATGCCGGCGGACTGGAGCCAATCGGCGGCGCGGGCAACCATCATTTGTCTTGTGGTTTCGACGCTGTCAATACCGGCGGCATTTTTGGTCGGCGCAAATTCTTGACCTCGGACGGTTTCCAGAATTATTGATTTTGAAGCCAACGGCAAGGCATCGAAAACAAAACTTTCGAGTTTGATACCGTTTGGCTGGTCGGGTTCCACAGGATTTCCGAACCGGTCGATGTGAGGAATTTCCTTAATAGCTCTGTGGAGGGGCAAAGCAAATCCTTTTGTATTTAATTTTTCAATGAAGGTGCGACTAATGATATGGATTGCGATGCTGCCGAGCTGGAAAACCAGCGAGCCATCGGGCTTTCGCTTCTCGGCGATTTCGTCCGGTAGGTCGCTATATTCGACGACGGTTACCTTACCGTCGATTAGACCGAAGTTTCCGAGTTTTTCTTTTGGGCCGGTTTTGATAAGCCCTTTTGAGGACATTTCAGCCCCATCGAGGGCGTGCAGACCAATAAAGAGCGGGTCAAAGACATTTACCAGAGGGTTATCAATCTGAAAGTAGCTTATGAACTCTATGCCGCGTTTTTTCATATCTTCCAGCGCACCAGTTTTGTAAAGGGCCCTGATGCATCCGCCGTGACCATCGGGCGAGCAGGCAATATTGGTTTTGTCCGCGAGCAGGATTTTGCCGTTGAATCCAAAGGTTGGTTGTGTGCCTTGCTGGAATATAAAGACATTTCCGGCATCCAGGCCATAGTAATTATTAGAGCAAAAGATTTCCTTTGTTCGAGCGTGGTTAGAAGGGCTGGTCATAATATACCAGGGACAAACAGCTTTGTATTTTTTTGAGGACGCCTCAATCGTTTCGGCAAATATCTGGAAAAAGGTTTTATTCTTGACGGGGCTGATGGGAAAATTTCCTTTTGGACCATCGAAACCGAGTCTGGAGCCTTCCCCACCGGCGACTACAAAAGCGGCTATCTTACCGGCAGATATAAGGTCTTTACCTAACTCGATAGCATGGTCGTGCTTACGTTTTTGCCGGGGGTTGGCCGGGGTAGAACTATAAAAGGGTGCAGGGGTAAAACCGGCATTTATTGGGGCAGGGACGGTTTTTCTGACAATATCAACTACCCAGCCATCTATTTGTGACCAATCAAGCTGCTGGATTTGGGCCAGTAAGCTCTGCCGTTGGGCGGCATTTAGCTGGTCCCAAAAGGCCAGAAGGTGGCTTTGGTGGTGTTTTTTGAGCAGTTTTTTTATTTCTTCAAGGTTTTTCTGAGCGACCATACCTGTTTTTTCAAGCTAAAAACAAGGATTTTAAGTAAATTTTGTAAATTTTCAAGGTGTTTGTAAAATTTGCCGAAAATTTACTTGACAGATGAATCGGCCTATGTTAACATTAAGATTAGCAGGTAGGTTTAAAAGTTACTGCTATTATAATTTTATCAAATGCCATCATATTTTAGGTCTTTTATCATATCTTAGGCCTTCCTGCCAAAGCAAAAGTCTTTATTACCGCGCTTAAATTATTAGACTGCTGGGCCGGCGGCTGTGTGAAACATCAGTTGAGGCGCAATAACAATGAATTCTACTGGCAAAATCGGTTTTTCGAATGTTCTTTAATTGACCGTTTTTGAGCGAAAATATTAAAAACATAAGAGATTCGCAAAAAAGTCTTGAACATTTTGGATTTGTATGGTAAAATAAAGAAATTATTATCGGAAACATTAGTCAAAGTGGCTTAAGAACGGTTGAGTTTGTGAATCTCGAAAAGTAAGAAGGAGAAAGAAAATGAAGAAAAAAGGTTTTACATTAGTTGAGCTACTGGTCGTGATTGCGATCATAGCGTTGTTGATGGGTATTTTGATGCCCGCTTTGGCCAGGGTAAGGGCTGTTGCTTACCGGATGGTCTGCGGGTCAAACCTGTCCGGCATTGGTAAGGCAATGCTCATCTACGCCAATGATTACGAAGATGAGCTTCCGCGGGCAGGAGGCAGGGAAAGTATTTTAGCCAGCCCGGTTATCTGGGCAGCCAATGACCGATACACTGCCTATGGGATGACAGCGACCGGCGGCGGCGGTCACGCCACTATTACATCCTGCCACTATCTTTTGGTAAAATTTGCTGAAGTAACACCGAAGTCGTTTGTTTGTAAGAGCGATACATACACTTCGGAGTTTAAACCCTCCACTTATAATAGCACCAGGGAACTTATTGACCTCTGGGATTTCGGCCCCACGACTGCTGGGACAGGTCCGTGGCCTATGAAGCATTGTAGCTACGCATATCATCAGCCTCTGCCGTGCGTGGTTGGCGCGTATGCTTACGCCCTGACGACATCGAGCGAGCCCGGTATGGCAGTGGCAGCAGACCGGAACCCCTGGGTAACCCCTCCTGTTCAAAATGGAGCGGCTAAAAGTCCTACAGGTCCTCCAGCATTTATTCCCACCGGCACGCCAGAGGAGCAAAAGGCAGGAAACTCTCTTGCCCACCAGGAAGATGGGCAAAACGTGCTGTTCCTGGATGGTCACGTGTATTTTGAGAAGAGGGCTTTTTGCGGCATTGATGATGATAATATTTATACGTTCTGGGCCGGTACTGCCGTCCCATACGAGAAACGCCACGGCGTGCTTCCCTTACCTACTGCTACTTCGGCTAACTTTTCACCCAGAGGAAGAACCGATTCGTTCCTTGTGAACGACCCGACGGGAGGAGGAAAGACGGTTTGTTTCCCTGTTGATACGCTTGTGTGGGTAGATGGGTCGCTTATGCAAATCTCGAAGGTCGCAGCAGGACAAACGGCAGGCAGGCTTAATTGTCTGGCAGCGGCGTGCTTGGAGCAAATTGAAACCGTCCAGGAGCACGAAGGGATATACGAATGTCGGGATATAGTGCTTGAGAATGGGAATTGCATCGGCGTAGTGGATACGCACCTTTTCCTGCTTGATAGCGGTCAGTGGGTTGCGGCACAGAACTTGAGAAGCGGTTTGAAGTTGCAGTGTGCTAGTGGCCCGATTGGTATCAAGCACGCTATAAAGAGAGCGATGCCTGTCGTTGGGAAGGTATATAACCTGAAGATTAAAGGCTCGGAGAAGTATTTCGTTGGCAAGGATGCAGCAATTGTGCGTGATTATTGATGTGCTTGGTCGGCAGGTAGTCATCTATAACGATGGCGCCTTATTACCGGGAAGCTGACTGGTGCTAAGATAGTCATCAGTTTGGCTGTTCACAAGCGGCCTGTGCGAATTTGCACAGGCCGATTTCTTTATTGATGATTGAAGACAGGCTCCCGCTCCTGTCTTCCCTGCCTCTGCGTCTCTTGACGCAAGTCGAGGCAGCAGGCGACAAGAAGACGCGGGGGCGGGAGAAATAGCGGATTCGAGAAGGTTGCATTTGCAGGGGATTTATGTTAGATTTTATCCCTGGATTTTCAAGGAGTGCAGAAATGGGACAAACACTTGTTCATAAGATTATAAGCTTACATCTGATTGACGGCAAACTGCAAGCTGGTGAGCAGATTGGCATTCGGATTGACCAGACGCTCACACAGGATGCCACAGGGACGACTGCGTTTCTGCTATTTGAGTCAATGGGGATAAGCAGGGTCAAGACCGAGCTATCGGTCAGCTACGTTGACCACAATATGGCTGGGTTCGGACCCGAGAACCATAACGACCATTTGTATTTGCAGACGGTAGCTGCGAGGTTCGGCGTTTATCACTCACGGGCGGGCAACGGTATCTGTCATCAGGTTCATTTAGAGCGGTTTGGCAAACCCGGAGCGACGTTATTAGGCAGCGATTCACACACACCGACCGCGGGTGGAATCGGTATGCTGGCTATAGGGGCAGGCGGACTGGATGTGGCGGTGGCTATGGCGGGCGGGCCATTTTACTTAAACTGTCCGAAGGTTTTAGGAATAAAACTTAACGGCAGATTAAACGATTGGGTAGCAGCCAAAGATGTGGTTCTCAAGCTGCTTGGTACACTCACAACAAAAGGCAATGTGGGCTGGGTAATCGAGTATTTCGGCGAAGGCACACAAAACCTGTCCGTTCCACAGCGGGCGACGATAACCAATCTGGGAGCGGAGATGGGCGTAACGACAAGTATATTCGGCAGCGACGAACAAACCAGAAGGTTTCTGGCGGCGCAAGGGCGAGAGGAATATTATCAGCAGTTGACAGCGGATTCTGATGCAAAATATGACCGCGTTGTTGAGATAAACCTGAGTGAGCTTGAGCCGATGGCGGCGTGTCCATCCTCGCCGGATAATGTCAAAAAGGTTAAAGAAATCGCCGGTGTCAAAGTAGGGCAGGTAGTTATAGGCAGTTGCACAAATTCGAGCTTTGCCGATTTGATGACGGTGGCGAGGGTATTGAAAGGACGGCGTATTAACAATATGGTCGAATTTGCCGTTGTGCCGGGCAGCAGACAGGTCTTGAATATGCTGGCGGAGAATGGGGCTCTTGCGAATATGATTAGCGCCGGCGCAAGGATTCTGGAATCGGGCTGCGGGCCCTGCATCGGCCAGGGCTTTTCACCAGGCGATAATGTAGTAAGCCTGCGGACCTTTAATAGAAACTTCCCTGGACGAAGCGGGACAACAGGCGACCAGGTGTATCTGGTCGGTCCGGAGACGGCGGTCGCTTCGGTTTTAACAGGCGAAATTACCGACCCTCGTGATTTGCCGGGGTTGCTTGATATAGAATATCCGAAAACAGAGCTGCCGGAAAAATTTATCATCAATGACAATCTTATAGAAAAGCCCTTGGGCAAGAAGGAAGCGGCAAAAGTGGAGGTTTTGCGAGGGCCAACGATTGTTGTGCCGCAGATGCCGACACCGCTGCCGGGAAAACTGGAAGGCAAGGTGCTGATTAAGTGCGGCGATAAGGTAACGACAGATGATATTATGCCGGCTGGGGCGTATCTTAAACTGCGGTCAAATGTGCCTGAATATGCAAAGGTGGTTTTCAATCGTTTCAATGAAAAGGATAAGCCGACATTTGCCGAGCGAGCAAGGGCGTTAAAAAACGAGGCGATGGCCGGTATCATTGTCGCCGGCGAAAGCTACGGGCAGGGGTCATCGAGAGAGCATGCAGCACTTTGTCCGATGTATCTGGGAGTGCGGATGGTGCTGGCGAAAAATATTGAGCGAATACACAAGGCCAACTTGATTAACTTTTGCATTGTGCCGATAGAATTCACCGACCCGGCCGATTATGACAAAATTGATTGTGACGATGAACTGGTAATTGACAATCTCTTAGAAGCAATCAAAGGCAGGGACGAGGTGAAGATTATCAATAAGTCCAGGTCGTTTGACTTTACGGGTTTGCTGAAACTTTCCAGAAGAGACAGGGACATATTGCTTTCTGGGGGACTTTTAAGTTATACGCGGAAGAAAACAGGTTGAGTAAAAAGACGGTAACTATCTTCGGGACAGGCAGGGCCAGGCCCGGCGATGCCGCTTATAAGCTCGCATACCAGACTGGTAAACTATTGGCACAGGCGGGTTTTATAATTGCCAATGGCGGATATGGCGGAACAATGCTGGCGGCGGCGAAAGGGGCAACTGAGGCAGGGGGCGAGGTTATCGGCGTTACGTGCTCGGCTTTTAAGGAAAGCTGTGCCAATAAATATATCAGCCGTGAAATTGTTACTCGCTCGCTCGATGAGCGGCTCGATACGCTGATAAAAATAGGGCAGGCCTATATCGTGCTGCGGGGCGGAACGGGGACGCTGCTGGAATTGGCGAAAGTATGGGAATTAAAGAATAAGGGCTTTATTGAAAGAGAAAAGCCGATTATACTTGTAGGCGAATTCTGGAAGCCTTTGCTCGATTTGGTTGTAGCTGACGACCCGGATAGTGGCCGGTATGTTAAATGCGCAGATGGGCCAGAGCAGGCTATAAAATTGATTATTGATGACTTGTCCGGTGTAGCCCCGCCTGCCGGACGGGCAGGTTTAGCGAAGTCGGATTGATTATTGAAAAGACAGGCATAGAGTTTTTGAGAATGGTAAAGAAACTTCTAATTGTGGCTATGGGATTTTTTATAAGCGTCGTCGTGTTCGGAGCAACTGCGGATGAGCAGGCTTTGCTGCAGGATGGCTTTATCCTGATGAGTATCGACGGTGAGGTTAATGGGCCGGATGGCGGCGATAAATGGTATTTCAAATTTAATATTGATGTAAATGACGAGGGTAAAGGTGTCATCAAAGCAGGGGCAATTCTGGAACTATTACCATCGGTGACGTTAGAGAAAATAATAGCCGATGTCAACCAACGCTCTTTCAGGGACTACCGGCTGTGGGGCAGGGCGACAAAATACAAGGGCATGAATTTTATATTTCCAAGCTACTTTTTACCTTTAAGTAAAGTTGAGAAACTACAACCATCAAAAGAGACAGAGCAGCTCCAGAAAGAGGAAGGCCAGCCGGATGTAAATGTCCCTCTGAAAAAAAATGAACAGGAGCAAATCAGCGGGCCGAACGACATATTAGAGATACCGCAGGAGGTTATAGAAAAGCTTAAGACCAGGCGCATTGTTCAGCCCGAAAGGCGGCCAGGGGCGCTGCAAGAAGTAGAAATTTCTCCGCAGGATTCCAATGCTGTAGAAAGCCCGCAGGAACAAGCCCAACCTGCAAAAAAGCCGGAGTTTAAGCCGGATTCTACTCTGGCAGATAGAACTGCTCTTCTGGCACAACAGGATGGTGGAGGGCTTGTATTTATCCTTGATGCTCTTGGCCGAAATGCTCCACAGGTCTCTTTACAGTTGTTACCGTGTGAGGCGTTAGAGCTTACTGAACAGAGGCAGTCTGCTCTATCCGAGCCGGCGCCATTCAAGATAGCAGGTATTATGACTAAATATAAAGGCAAGCATTATCTTTTGTTGCAGAAGGCAACTCGGGTTTATAACCACGGCAACTTCGGTGGATAAGGACAACTAACCGCAAAGCACGCAAAGAACGCAGAGGTAAAGCATAAACCTGTGAAAAACGAACTCGATAAAATCCTGATTTCACACAACCAGTTGGATTTCAAAAAGCGATTAGAAAAACTCCGCCATGAGATAATGCGCGAGGCATGGTTTTTGATTGGTGATGACCGGCGTACGCAGGTAATTGATATTCTTAAAGAAGTCAAGAAACGTGGGAATGAAGCGATAGTGGAATATACGAAAAAGTTCGACCGCGTTGAGCTAATGCCTGAACAATTCAAAGTAAGTGAGGAAGATTTAGAAAAAGCCCACAAAGAAATTGATAAAGACCTTTTGGCATCAATCAGACAGGCGATTGAGAACGTGAGGAAATACCAGGACGAAATCTTTATTGGTAATAAAGTCAATCATCCTGGAATCAAATATACACCAATAGAAAGTGTTGGCATCTGCATACCGGGTGCATCAGCACCGCTGCCTTCCACAGTCATAATGACGGCAGTGCCTGCCCAGGTAGCTGATGTGGAGAGGATTGTGGTAGTTTCACCACCGAGATACAAAGGCAGTATTCATCCGACGATTTTAGCTGTTTGCTATGAATTAGGGATTGATGAAGTTTTCCGAGTTGGCGGAGCGCAGGCAGTAGCGGCTTTGGCACTTGGCACACAAACCATTCATCCCGTAGATAAGATTGTTGGTCCGGGCAATCAGTGGGTCCAAACAGCTAAACGTGAAGTCTTCGGGATTGTTGGCCTTGATTCGATAGCCGGGCCAAGCGAAGTCCTGATAATCGCAGACGAGAAGGCCAATCCTGCCTGGGTTGCGGCAGATATGCTCAGTCAGGCAGAGCACGACCCCGGCAGCGCGGTGGTTTTTACAGATTCGCAGAAGCTGGCAGAGAAGATTCTCAATGAGTTGAAAAACCAAGTGCAAAAGTTAAGTCGTGCTCGGGAGACAATCGAATGTCTGAAAAAATACAGTGCAATAGCAGTTTTCGAGAGTATTGAGGATACGGTTCATGAGGCGAATGATTTTGCTGCTGAGCATTTGGAAATTCAGTGCGGCGAACAGAGCAGGGAAATCGCCGATAAAATAGAAAATGCCGGTGCGATTTTTATTGGTGATTACTCGCCTGTTGCTGTTGGGGACTACTGGGCAGGGCCAAGTCATACGTTACCTACGGGACGAACGGCGAGATTTTTCAGCGCCTTAAGTGCCAACGACTTTATCAAATCAACAAGCATTATCGAATACAGTAAAGAACAGCTTGATAAGAGTGCGGAGAATATTATTCGGTTAGCTGAGGCCGAAGGCCTCGATGCGCACGCAAAAAGCATCAAAATACGCCAGCAAAAGTAACCGCGGTGACAAGTTACACATCCCACTTAAGTTTATCCTGATAACGCCAGTAGAACCTGCCTAAAAGATGCGCGCCGACCAACGCAAGATAGAGATTGATGCAGTGAATAACAAAGGAAAGAATTCGTGATATTAGTGCGACGGCAGAGACGATGCCGGTCAAAGAGCCTATTAAAACGAATGCAATAACCATAACACAGTAGGGAAGAAATGTGCTGAATATTGAGCATAGAGCCAGGACAGGATTGAGGCCTGAAGAAGAGTCGAACATAATCACGGCCAACAAACCCATCGGGAAAAGGATTATTGCATAGACAAGGAGCGACCAGAAAATTGCGTCTGTTTTGTGAGTGTAGTAGAAATAAAAGCCGACAGGTCCCCAAAAGACAATCAGACAGGCAATGATATTGAGCGCCCGCAGTGACATATCACCGAGTCCCGGAGTGCTGCCCAATGTTTCAGGCGCTCGCAATCCTCCGGCGGCACTATCGCGAACGCACTCGGTGAGATACCAATATAGATACAGTACGATGACAGAGTTTATAATAAAGCCCGGTAAGGCTATGGCGGTAGCAAACGGTCCGAGTAATGCAGCCACAATGTCAATTAGCAAAGGTATTACAATGATAATTCCGAGGGTTATCAGGCCGGGTATGCTTATAGGGTAAAGGAATATATCTATAATCCACGGTAAGTTGCGTTTGCCGACGTTCTCGCTTTGCTCTATTTTTTCCTGTAACTGTTGTTCGAGCTTGTCCTCAGCGGTTTCGCTGTGGACGTCATATTCGGCCGGGGGGCTTTGAGCTCTGGCTTGCGGAAGGTCCAAGAGGGTCGGGTCGAAGGGCGAAGTTTCCGGGCTGACCTTTGGTTCGCCCATGTGCTCGTTAGCTATGGGCGGGGGTGCTGGTTCGATATGCGGGATGATGACTGTTTGTTTGCATTTGGGGCATTTGCCTTTTTTGCCTGCGTGGGTTTCAGGGGCGCTTATTTTCTGACCGCAATTTTTGCAGTGGAACTTAATCATAAAATTTTCCGTCTCAATAGCCGGATTGATTAAGTGGCAGCAAGTTTTTCTTTTATTATTCTTTTGGACGCAGTCAAGGCGTCATGAATTTTTTCTGGATTTTTTCCGCCTGCCTGTGCCAGATGCGGTCGGCCTCCGCCGCCGCCATCGACAATCGGGGCGATTGTTTTGATAATGTCGTCGGCCTTCAGGCCCTTTTCAATCAAATCGTTTGTAACGCCTATTAGAATTGTTACTTTGCCATTGTCGTCAAAGGCCAGGACGATGGCTGCGGATTTTGCCTTCTTTTTTAGCATATCAACAGCCTCGCGGGCCTGCTCTATGGAGGCTTTTGAAAGCCGGCCGATGATTATAGAAGATGAGCCGAGCTTTTCGCACTTATCAAGAAGCTGCTTTGCCTCGGACAGGGTGTCGGTGCCGGATGTTTTCGCGGCGGTCTTGAGCTCTTTGGTGAGCTTTTTGTTGTCTTCCATCAGCTTGCCGACCCTCTCGACTATTGATTCGGACGGCACTTTCAACATCACTGAAAGCTCATCAATGATGTTACTCGCTTTTTCAAGATATGCGTTAAGGCCGCTGCCGGTTAGTGCAGTAATTCGGCGGACGCCTGCGGAGATACTCTCTTCTTTGATTATCTTAAAACCGCCGATTGAGCCGAGCCGGTCAATATGGGTGCCGCCACAGAACTCCCGGCTGAAGGCCTGACTAATTTGATTTTTGTTGTTGGCACCGAGGCAAACAACGCGGACATCGTTACCATATTTTTCGCCAAATAGCGCCATTGCGCCGAGTTTCTGTGCCTGGTCTTTGGGCATAACCACCCAGGTTACGGGCAGGTCTTGTGCGATTTTTTCTCTAACCAAATTCTCAACTTCCTTTAACTGCTCGGTGGTTGGTGCAAACGGATATGTAAAGTCGAATCTTAGATAGTCCGGGCCGACGAAACTACCCTGCTGGGCTACAGATTTGCCGAGCACCTGCTGCAGCGCCCACTGCAAAAGATGAGTAGCGGTATGATTTTTCCTTGTGGAGCTTCTATCTTTGTTGACGATTGCCTTTACGTTTTGGCCGACCTTGAAGAAGCCCTCGGAGACTTTACCCTGGTGGATTACGCAGTTGCCTATTTTAGTGGTATTTTCGACGATAAATTGTCCGGTTTGAGATTCCAGGTGTCCGCAGTCGCCGACCTGGCCGCCTGCCTCGGCGTAGAAACAGGTTCTATCGAGAATAACTCCGGCTTCGGCACTGGGTTCGATTTGGCCCTGGTTTTTGAAGCCTTCGTTATCAATCCAGCCTATTATCCTGGCATCGCAACTGTCGGTATGGTATTTATGAATATCCTCGGTTTCCGGCAGCTCTGTGTCAGCAAAGGCTGCGAGAAGAGAAGTGGTTTTTTGTGCCGCCCTTGCTCTCTCTCTTTGCTGGTCCATCAGCTCTTCGAATTTAGCTTTATCAACCCTGAGGCTGCGCTCCTGTGCCATAAGCTCTGTTAAGTCGATAGGGAAGCCGTAGGTGTCATAAAGCTGAAAGGCATCTTCGCCGCTAATGGTTTTTGCGGGGCTTTTATCTGCTCGCTCGGCGGCGTCGGCAAAGATTTCAATACCCCGGTCGAGAGTTCTGCCGAAGCCGGCCTCTTCAGATTCGATTACAGTCGAGACATAATCGGCTCTTTGCTTTATCTCGCCGAAGGCGTCGCCGAGACAGTCAACGACAACAGAGACGAGCTTGGACATAAACGGCTCGTGCATACCCAATTCTCTGCCGAACCTTGCTGCGCGGCGAAGGAGCCGGCGTATCACGTATCCACGGCCCTCATTGGAGGGAATGGCGCCATCGGTTATTGCAAAGACAAGAGCGCGAATGTGGTCGGCTATAACTCTGAAGGCGTTATCGGTGCTGCTGCCCAGTCTGGATGTGTATTTGTGGCCGGTCATATCGGCGGCAGCTTCTATTATTGGCATAAAAAGGTCGGTGTCGTAGTTACTTCTTTTTTGTTGCAGGACGGCGACTACCCTTTCAAGGCCGGCGCCGGTGTCAACATATTTAGCTGAAAGCGGCACAAGCTCACCGCCGGGCAGGTGATTAAATTGTATGAAAACAAGATTCCACAGCTCGATAAATCTTGCGCAGCCGCCGTTGACTTTGCATTTATGGCCGGGGACGTTTTTCATATCACACGCATCCGGGCCGAGGTCAATATGTATTTCGCTGCAGGGCCCACAGGGGCCGGTATCGCCCATTTCCCAGAAATTATCTTCTTTGCCGAAGGGTAAAACCCGCTCGGCGGTGATTGGTGTTACTTTGGTCCACAGCTTTGAAGCCTCGTCATCTTCAGGCAGATTGTCGGGCTGACTACCTGCGAAAACTGTTGCCCAGAGATGGTCGGGGTTGATGCCCCAGATTTTTGTAAAAAGCTCCCAGGCCCACTGGATTGCCTCAGCCTTGAAGTAATCATCGAAGGACCAGTTGCCGAGCATCTCGAAAAAGGTGTGATGGTAGGTATCTTTGCCGACCTGCTCAAGGTCGTTGTGCTTGCCGCTTACGCGCAGGCATTTTTGGCTGTTGACGACTCTCTGATATGGCGACGACACCAATCCTAAGAATATATCCTTGAATTGGTTCATTCCGGCATTTGCGAAAAGCAACGTCTCATCACCAACAGGCACCAGCGGCGAGCTGGGGACAAACTGGTGATCCTTACTTTTGAAAAAGTCTATAAAGCCGTTTCTTATTTCTTTTGCAGTAAGCACAGTAAAGAATAAACTAAAAACTCAAAACTTTGTCAGGGCGACAGTTTTAGGGCGATTTCAAAGCCAGGCCTTTTGCGGCGAGAACCTTATTTTGTATTTCTCCAAGAAGGTCTTTGTTTTCAGCAAGGTATTTTCTGGCGTTGTCCCTGCCCTGGCCGAGTCGGATGTTGCCATAGTTTAGCCACGCTCCGCCCTTTTCGACCACGTTACAGGCAAGGGCCAAATCCAATACATCGCCTTCGTAGCTGATGCCGCTATCGAACATAATATCAAACTCGGCCTCGCGGAAGGGCGGTGCGATTTTGTTCTTTACCACCCTGGCTCTGATCCTGGAGCCGACGGCACCAGTAGCATCCTTTAGAGTTGTTATGCGTCTTAAGTCGATACGGATGGAGCTGTAAAATTTCAGCGCCGTTCCGCCGGTAGTGGTTTCGGGGTTGCCGAACATCACGCCGATTTTCATACGGATCTGGTTTATGAACACAAGGGCCGTTTTGCTTTTGCTGATGACGGCGGTAAGTTTTCTCATCGCCTGACTCATCAGTCGTGCCTGAAGACCCATGTGACTGTCACCCATATCTCCTTCAATCTCAGCTTTCGGCGTCAGTGCGGCAACGGAATCGATGACAATAAGGTCAACGGAGTTGGATTCTATCAGTATTTCGGTGATGTCGAGGGCCTGTTCGCCGGTGTCGGGCTGGCTTACAAGGAGGCTGCTGACATCGACGCCCAGTCTTTTGGCCCAGGTTGTGTCGAGGGCGTGTTCGGCATCAATGAATGCGGCAACGCCGCCTGCACGCTGGGCGTTGGCGATAATGTGAAGGGCGACGGTTGTCTTGCCGGACGACTCAGGCCCGAATAATTCAGTAACCCTGCCGCGAGGAATGCCTGCACCACCCAGCGCGATGTCCAGCGATAATGAGCCGGTGTTAATACCTTCGACCTTGGCGTATTTGTGCTCATCCATTTGCATAATGGCGCCCTGGCCATATTGCTTTTCTATTTGTGCAATCACGCGCTGCAGGACGGCTTCCCTGCCGGTTACTGCTGTGTCAGTTTCGGCCTTTTTTATTTTTGTCATAGTTTCTATTCTCCATCCTCAAAAGCAAGCTTCATTGAATTTGAGATTTCAAATTATTAGCTACATTCAAGTTTTGGGTTTCGGTTTTGCGTTTTTAGTTTTCACTTTTACGTTTCTTTATTGCAATTTGCAGTTGCACAACAGGATATAAATTGGACCTTGCGGAGTCAACTGGCTCTGGTAAACCGAGAGCGAATCGACCGGCGTCGTTCCAAATTTGAGGTCATTATGACTCTCGGCCAGTTGCGCAATCTTAACGCCTGCCTTTGGGTTTTTTACCCTGCAAAGCGTCATATGGCCGGTGAACTCTCTTTCTTCCTTTGGCCAGCCGGCAGAAGCGAGCTGCTGCTCAAGGTCTTTTTGCAACTGCAGCAATTTTTCGCAGCCGGCACCTGCTCCGACCCACAAAACTTTTGCACTCTTGCCGCCGAAGTGGCCGACAGATTCGACCTCTAACTCGAATCTTTTGTGTCTGCCGGCGACATCTTTAGTTATGTTGCAGACATCGGCAGCTTGCTCGTCTTTAATTTCACCCAGGAATTTCAGCGTCAGGTGCATTGCCTGTGGACCGACCCACTTGACATCTCCTTTCCGGATGTCGGCGCTGCTTGCGAACTTTTCCTGTAAATCGCTCAGGGCGGCTATTATCCTATCATCTATATCTATGGCTATAAAGCAACGCATTTTTGCTCGTTAGTATTTGGTCATTAGTATTTTCTCAAAAATTAGTCAGTTTTCGTAAGGTTTCGAGCCTTTTATCTATATCATTTTTAGTAATTGAGGCAAGCCCTTGTAAGGAAAAGTCGGAAATTGTAAATGATGCGACCACTGTGCCGTAGGCGACAGCCATTTTTAAGGTGTCAAAGTCTATTTTGCCGGTCTGTGCTAAGTGGCCTAAAAGAGCGCCTGCGAAGCTGTCGCCGGCGCCTGTGGGGTCTTTGACATCGGCGGCTGGGTAGGCAGGCAAAACGAACTTGTGGCCTTGCGAATCGCAGGTTATTGAGCCGGACTGGCCTTTTTTAATGATTAAAACACTTGGCCCCATATCTAAAATATTCTCTGCGGCCTTGATGAGGTTAAATTCGGCTGCGAGCATTTTTGCCTCATCTTCGTTGATTATCAGGCAATCGATTCTTTTCAGCAGCGTATTTAAGTCATCGCGGCGGTCCTGAATCCAGCAGTTCATTGTATCGGCGGCTACAAAGGTGGGCGATTCGAGTTGGTCGAGCAATTCAAGCTGCAGCTTGGGTGTGGTGTTTGCAAGAAATACGAATTCACTATTCCGAAACTGGGCGGGCACGGTTGGAGGGTGCTCAGCGAGGACATTCAGTTCCAGAGAATCCGTGGTTCTGTCGTCCATATTGTCGTGATAAGAGCCGGCCCAGCGGAAGGTTTTACTGTGCGGCCTTACTTCCAGACCTGTCAGGTCAACATTTCTATCGGCAAAGACTTTAGATAAGTCAAACGGACAATCAGCGCCGATAACGCCAACGAGTCTGACCGGCGTAAAGAAACTGGCTGCCATACTGAAATATATCGATGACCCGCCGAGGCAATCTCGACTTTCACCATAAGGCGTTTTAATGGTATCAATTCCTATTGAGCCGGTTACTAATAAGGACAATTAATAACCTCCAGTCGTAGCTTTACCCTGGATTATATCTATTCTTGCTAAGGTTTTTTCTTTGCCCAGCAGTTCAACTGAGTCGAAGATAGGAGGGCTGATTGTGCTGCCGCATATAGCGACACGGAGGGGCTGGGCAATTTCGCCGAGGCCAACCTGCTTTTCCGCAGCCAAAGAACGCAACATATTTTCAATGTTTGCTTGAGTGAACGGCTCCATTGCTGCCAATTTATCCCTGAGGATTGGCAGAATGGCTAATCCGCCATCTTTCAATAAGACCTTCTCAATGGCCTTTCGGTCATATTCGATTTTATCGTTGGGTAAGAAAAGGAATCTGCTTTTGCGCTCGATTTCGGCCAAGGTTCTTGCGCCCGTGCAGATTTCCAGGATTCTGGAAAGAAGCTTGTCGTCTGCGGAGGTGAGGGGCGATTTTACAGTATCGAGATACTTCTTAAAATGCTGCAGGAGCTTTTCTTTGGATACCATTCGAATATGCTCGGTGTTGAAGGCGAGCAGCTTCTTACGGTCGAAAAGACTGTTGCTTTTTGTTAGCCGAGCCAGGTCGAAGGATTCGATTAGCTCATCAAGAGGCATAATTTCCCGCTTGTCTCCTGGATTCCAGCCGAGGAGCGCGAGAAAGTTGACCATTGTTTCAGGTAAGTAGCCGCTTTTGAAAAAGTCAACGATATTGATTTCCGGCAGGTGTATGCCGAGGTATTCTGCCATTGCATCAATGCAGGGCATATCAGGTGTAGTTTTGGCCTCGATAAAATCCTGCAGTTCCTGCCGGGAAATATTACCTGCTTCGGCAAGTTTTTCGAGGTTGATGCTTGCAATAGTTTTGATTGTCTTGCGAAGAGCTGTTGGGCGTTCGCGTTTGGAGAGTTTGCCGCCGGTGTCACTGACGGTAACCGACATATGGACATACTGCGGCAGAGGTGCATCAGGAAAAAGTTCGTGCCATAATGCCTGCTGGGCGGGCGTATTCATCAGGTGTTCCTGGCCTCGAATGACGTGGGTGATTTTCATCAGATAATCATCGACGACGCAGGCGAAATTATAGGTGGGCATACCATCTGATTTTTGTATGATGAAGTCGCCTATCTGGGCGGAATCGAATGCGACTTCGCCTCTGACAACATCGTTGACGATAATAGTTTCATTCTGCGGCATAGCGAAGCGGATTGTAACTGGTTGGCCTTCGGCTCTGGCTTTTTCAGCATCTTTAGCACATGGGAAATCCTTCGGACGGGAATAGACAAAGCCCTTCTGCTTGCCGCGAAGCGTATCAAGTTCCTCTTCGGTATCGAAGCAGTAATAGGCCTTTTGCTCATCTAACAGTTTCTTTACGTATTTATCGTAGAAATCCATTCGCTGAGATTGAAAATATGGCCCGTTTGGGCCGCCGACCTCGGGACCTTCATCCCAGTTGATACCCAGCCATCGCAGGTCTTCTATTACCTGCCGGGCGGCGGCCGGCGTGTTGCGTTTCTGGTCGGTGTCCTCAATTCGCAGGACGAACACGCCGCCTGTTTTGCGGGCCCACAGCCAGTTAAAAATGGCTGTGCGCGCTCCACCAACGTGCAGATAACCTGTCGGCGATGGTGCAAATCTTGTTATGACCATTACTTTGAAACTCCAAAAAAGACGTATATGACATAACAGGATAATTATAAATGCCCCCAAAGTCAATTTTCAAAACTGAGGTAACAGAAAATAAGGTTGAATTTCTCTAAGATTGGTATTATTATGACGGCTGAATGGTGGTGATATGGTAGATATTGAGGAACATATTGCTTACTGGCGGAATGGAGCAAAAGAAGACTGGGAGGTAGCTGACCAAACTTTGGCAGAAGTCGTCCACACTTTTGTCATTCCGCACTTGATGCGGAATCCAGTGGTTAAACACTCTGGATTCCTGCCTTCGCAGGAATGACACTAAGGACATTTGAATGGCTGACCTATCCGGCTTTTCAATAATCATAGGACACAAGGTGATTTTTTATAAGCCAGCCTTATGAAGCAGCGCATAAAAACCCCGTACCAATTTAAACTCTTATGGGTATTTCTTGCATCAAACCCTAAATTCCCGTTCTTAAGCGTGCAATTGGTGCGGGGTCTTAACTTTCGATAGGCGTAGAGAAAACCATCTTCCCGGAAAGCGGTTCCGACCCCATCAAAAAGAGCGATTCTATAGTTTCCAGACAGCTTATTTGCTTATGCTGCAGGCCTTTTGACCGCAACAGTTGCCGGTGACCCCAGTAGCGCAACCTTTTGGACCGCAACCGCCGGCGTTGTCAACCGCACAACCATTGCTGCCGGAACATCCGCCACCACATCCGCATTCAGGCGGCAGACAGCCCTTCACCTGGCAGCACGAGTTACTGCATTTTATCTGACAGGCTTTAATCTGTGAGGTATCGCCAAAGCCCCCAGGCGCGGTATTTGCGTAAGCGGCAAGAAGTGCCGTCCCGGTCACGATTGCAGCCACAAGCACAATCAGAAGATTCCTCGAAATTCTGGCTTCCATCAAAAGTTCTCCTTAAACCAACCTTTAATTCTGCTCTATATTTTGCACAAACAACAAAACAAAGTCTGTAAGAAACATTATATCACATTTACTATTGGATGGCAACAAATGTTCGCAAATTGTGCCTGTTTAGTTGTTTAGCCGTCGCCAGCTTGCCCTGCGACTTGTCCGGCGTAGCTTTAGCGAAGTCGGAAGCCCCGCTTTTGGGGGCGAAGTAGGGATTTTACCTGCGGTGAACCTGCCAAATACGTCGAAGGGACAACGCAAAAAATGTAGGGCGGGGCTTGCCCCACCAACTTGTCTGACCTCATAGCAGCCCCACTCCGGCATTTACTCCCGCGTCCTTGTGTCAGCGGTGGGGGGCATCGCCATATTTAGCTCTATATCATTTTCAGGCAAATAATAACCTCCACGGTTGCTATGATATTTTGAAGTGCGTGCATAATGATAGGTGGATATATGGATTTACTCTTGAAGCGCGCAAAACCAAGAAGCAGCCCGCCTGCAAAAATACCGGCTAAGCCGTAAGCATCATATTGCAGGTGTATAACCGACCAGGCCAGTGCACTTATAATTACCGCCCCCGCTGGCCCAAGTCTTGAATGCTCGATTCCTTTGAAAAGAAAACCTCGGAATAATATCTCTTCAGTTAAAGGCGCAGCAATTACAAGAGCAAACCACAATAGCGGCGTTAAATATGCGCTCTTATATGCGACGAGCATAAACTCCGGCACGACAGGTCGGCCCAGTAAATACGTGAGCGTATCGAAACAGACCACATAGACCAGAACAATTAAACACCACTTAAGCAGCTCTTTCCATCCGACTCTGTGCAACCCCAAATACTCCTTGAGTGTGATTTGCCTGCGAATTTTCGCAAAAAGTATCGTTGCCCCGATTGTAAATGGTGCGGCCGCACACGTTGCCATTGCCAGAAACAAGCCGTTTGATTCCAGACCGTTTACGTATTGCTCAAAATTGAATTTTTGGGCCCGAAGTGCGGCTACCACCGCGAATACGACAAGTATTATTACCTGGATAACTGTATAAACGATAAAAATAATCAGCGAAAATCCCACAGTAGGCCAAAAGCCCCACGGCTTTGCCTTCGGACTGCGGCGGGCTTCGTCCCGACGAGTTTGCTCACCCGCATTTTCGTAGCCCACATTCATCTTCTGTCTCCAAAAGCAACATCAAACGCATTTTCCTGCCAAGTCACTCAATAGCAGCAACATATTATATAAACGTTGCTCAACCAGAATAATCCCGACTCCTCGCCGGGTCAAAATAAAAACCCCGCACCCTCGCACCAATTGTCCGCAAGATTGCGTTTGTAATCAGAATTTTTACAAAAACCTTAAAAAACGTTCAATCCCTCGACTCCGCTCGGGCTTGTAGTGAGCTTGTCGAATCTGATGGCGAGCCTGTCGAACCATTGGTGCGGGGCGAAAGATTATGCAGAAAAATAGTTTTGACGCAGTTTCATAGCCGCATTATACTGACTGCCCAAATAAGCGCACGGTAAATTGCTATTGGAGAAAAAAATGGACAAAAGCAAAATTGCCATTGAAGGCATAACCTTTGACGATGTGCTGCTGATACCGGCTAAAAGCGATTTTGTGCCAAGCCAGGCGGATACCAGCACACAACTGACCAATAATGTTAAGATAAATATCCCCATTGTCTCTGCTGCAATGGATACGGTTACCGAATCTGCACTGGCGATAGCGCTGGCCCAGGAAGGCGGCATCGGCATAATTCACAAAAACCTGTCCATCGAAGCCCAGAAAAGGGAAGTTGCAAAGGTCAAACGCTCCGAGCACGGCGTCATTCTCGACCCAATTACATTGTCGCCGGCCGACCCCGTCAGAAAAGCGATGGAGCTGATGAACGAGCAGAACGTCTCGGGCATCCCAATCGTGGCTCGACCGGCTCACCACCACCCTGAGCGAAATCGAAGGGTCGATGGAAAAAAACTCGTGGGCATTCTAACCCGAAGAGATTTGAAGTTTCTCAAAGACCTCGAAGTCCCGATAAACTCCATAATGACAAAGAACAACCTCGTTACAGGCCCGCCCGGAACAACACTCGAACAGGCCAAAGGAATTCTGCAGGAACGCAAAGTCGAAAAACTCCTTTTAATCAATTCAAAGGGCGAGCTTGCAGGACTGATTACTATGAGAGACATCGACCGCGTCCAGGAGTTCCCGAGGGCCGCCAGAGACACACGAGGCAGACTCCGGGTCGGCGCAGCGGTTAGCGTCCACGATTATGACCGAATCGAAGCCCTTATTGCCGCCGATGCCGATATCATTGTGGTCGATACTGCTCACGGCCATTCGCAAAATGTCATCGATACCGTAAAAAATATCAAGGCTAAATACAATATCGATGTCATCGCAGGCAACATTGCCACCAGCGAAGCAGCAGAAGAATTGATAAAAGCCGGCGCCAACGCTGTAAAAGTCGGCATCGGGCCCGGCGCAATTTGCACCACCAGAATAATCTCCGGCGCAGGTATGCCGCAAATAACTGCGATAGTCAACTGTGCCGAGGTGGCCGAGAAGCATCATATTCCGGTCATCGCTGACGGCGGAATAAGGCACTCAGGCGACATAACCAAGGCAATCGCCGCCGGTGCCTCCAGCGTAATGATAGGGTCGTTATTCGCGGGCCTCAAAGAAAGCCCCGGCCAGTTAGTAATCTTCAAGGGAAGACAATTCAAAGAATACAGAGGTATGGGTTCTCTGGGTGCTATGGTCAGAGGTTCAGCCGAAAGATACGGACAGAAAAGCTCCACCGAAGAAGGCAAACTCGTCCCCGAAGGTGTGGAAGGACGCGTCCCATACAGGGGGTCACTGAGCGATTTTCTCTATCAACTGGTCGGCGGACTGCGGGCAGGCATGGGTTACTGTGGTGCGCGTAATATCGAAGAGCTAAGGAAAAAGAGCCGGTTTGTTCGCGTAAGCGCCGCCTCGGTCGTCGAATCACATCCGCACGATGTCCAGATAACCAAAGAGGCCCCAAACTACTCCGCCTCCCTGCCTTTTGAAGATTAATACTTATGTCTGTGAGCCGGCGAAAATCCTTTAAGAAAGTATTAAGACTATCGCTGTGTCCAACAGAATTATAAAGATAATAATTGAATAAGAATAGTAATGCCTGATGTGTATTGCATCTAAAGGGCTTGTTGCCAAACAGGAGATTGCTTCGTCATCCCGCACCAAACTTTGGTGCGGGTCTCCTCGCAATGACAAACATGGCGTTTTTATGTCATTGCGAGCCCTCGCTGTCTCGCTTTTGCGAAGCAAAACGACGGGGGCGTGGCAATCTCAATCCCACAAAATAGAGTTTGGCAACAGACCCAAAAGATGGAGTTTTTGAATGAAATTATATTGCCGCAGCGCAGTCTGGCTCGCATTTTTTTGTGCAGGTTTAATTTTAGTAGCAGGTTGTGCAAACCAATCAGAAAACACCTCAAAGAAAAGTCTGTGGCTTGAATCCGCAAAGGCTGACCTTCCCACTCTACCGGATAGATTAATCGAAGATTCAAAAGACACTTTTTTAAGAGCGGATAATATGACCGCCTTATTATTGGCCGGCGGCGCAAGTGTCGCGATGCACAAAAGCGATGCAGATGAAACAATTGCAGAAAATCTCTTGTGGCACAGAACTGTTCACGGTTTTACAGATGAAAGCCTCAATATTATCGGCTCTCCCGCCTTTCATTTCCCAGCCGCAGGTCTTTGGTATATTATCAGCGCTGAAAATCAGGACCAGCTTAATAAGCAGCGGGCAGCAACAATGATTACGGCCCTTTCAGTATCAGGCGCGGTAATAGTGGGGCTAAAGGCCATAAGGGACAATGATACTCCGAACGGCGGGAACTGGGCCTGGCCAAGCGGCCATACCGCAAGCTCTTTTACGGCCGCTTCCGTCCTCGATGAGTTTTACGGGCCAAAGGTAGGCATCCCCGCATATATCCTGGCATCCTGTGTGGCCTACAGAATGATGGACACCGGCGACCACTGGGGAAGTGACATCGTATTCGGGGCAACTCTCGGCTGGGTCGTCGGCCATACCATCGCCGGAAAACATAAAAATCTCGAACTCGCAGGTTTTGAGCTGATGCCTTACACTGTGGCCCCGACAAGTCGCAGTGCTGCATCCGGGATTAGTTTAGTTAAACGATTCTAAATGCCAAAACTTGAAAATGCTATCCCTGAAATCCATTTGGAAGGGTGCAGCCGGATGCCGCTTTTTGAATGCAAGAAATCGCAAATCGGCCTCTGATTAAGAGTTCAAAATGGCTTATAAGACTACAGCACAACTGGTATATAGACGGTCAACAGAGATTTCTTTTTTCTTTCAACTTATTTTTGTGATAACCATCCTGTGTGAATATGTCAGTGCAGCAGAACGATACGAAAGAGCACAGAGCTTGAATTGGAATTCGGCTGTAGGTATAAATCTCGGCGGCGTTAGCTATTATTCAACCGAAATTGTTTTTGTTGACCTCTTTAAGCATTCGCAGCCCTGGAAAAGTCAGGAACCTGGCAAGCCGTATGGCCAGGGTGGCCAGCTTGACCTCACCCCGGATGGCTGGGTCCGCTCCCTTGCCGAGGGCGGCCATTTCGCTGACTCCATCATTTTAAGCAGTATCAACGACCGTTGCCAGCCGGGCGTCTATACCTGCATTTATGACGGCCAGGGAGAAATCAGATTCGCACACGGCATCTCGGTGGTGGAAGAGAAACCAAACCGTGTAAAAGTGGAGGTAAAGCCCGAACAGAATCTGCTGTCGCTGCGGATTACCAAAACTAATCCCGATGACCCCATCCGAAATATCCGTTTCATATTGCCGGGCTTCGAGGATACTTGCGATAAACAGCCTTTTCATCCCGACTTTCTAAAACGCTGGGAGAAATTCAAGGTCATCCGATTTATGGACTGGCAGCGAACAAACGACTCCAGACAAACTAATTGGTCCGACCGCCCCACACCGAAGGTGCAAACCCAGGGAGACTCTGAAGGCGTGGCACTGGAATATATGATAAAACTGGCTAATACCTTAAACGCCGACCCCTGGTTCTGTATGCCGCACCTCGCTACCGATGATTACGTCCGAGAATTTGCTAAAATGGTAAAAGAACAGCTCAAACCCGACCTGTCGGGGAAAATATACGTAGAGTATTCCAATGAGTGCTGGAATGGGATATTCGAGCAGGCACGATATTGCAAAGACAAAGGCAAACAGCTCGGACTAAGCGATAACGACTTCCAGGCGCAACTACGTTTCTACTCCAGACGCTCTGTTCAGATATTTAAGATTTGGGAAGAGGTCTTCGGCGGCACAAAACAGCTTGTCCGTGTCCTGGCCGCCCAGAGCGCCAATCCCTGGACAAGTGTCCAGGTAATGAACTTCGAAGATGCCTATAAAAACGCTGATGCCTTAGCCATAGCACCTTACTTCGGCCACGCACTCGGCAGCCCAAAGACCCAGAATGAAGTCGTCAAAATGTCCCCGGACCAGGTCCTGGATGCCTGCCGGGAAGCCATCAGAAAGAACAACGAAACAATTGCCAAACAGGCCCAGCAGGCAAAAGAAAGCGGCCTTGTATTGATTGCTTACGAAGGCGGCCAGCATCTTGTCGGAACAGGTGAAGCAGTAGATAACCAGCTATTGGAACAATTGTTCCACGCAGCCAACCGGCATCCGCGGATGAGGGAGCTTTATCTTGAGTATTTGGCCGGCTGGCAACAAGCGGGCGGGACGATGTTTGTGATATTCTCATCTGTCGGCAGATACTCAAAGTGGGGAAGTTGGGGCTTGATGGAATACCACGGCCAGCCGGTAAGCGAGGCCCCAAAGTATCAGGCGGTCCTGGAATTCATAGAAAAGAATCCTCGTTGGTGGTAAATGATAACAATCTGACTCAATCCTCAATAACCCAAATCCTTGGATATGGAGCAATCTTGCCAATTTCGGGGCGCTTTAGATGAGTCAGTTCTGCCCAAAAAAATTGCAGGATAATCTGTCAACAAGCCGAATGAGATAAGGGTTTGTTGGCTATAGTTTTTTCTTCAGACAGCTATGAAAACAACAAAACTTATCCCGGTTTGCAGATGTCCAATCAAGTGATAAAATAGTCGAGTTGCTCAATTTGAAATTTGAAATTTCAAATCCTGAAGGCAAATTGATTTTCTGGTAGGGTCGAAAAATATGGAATTCAAGATTGAACCGGCACAAAGAATAAAACGTCTGCCGCCTTATTTGTTTGCGAGATTGAACGCCCTGAAACTTGCCAAACGTCAGGCAGGCGCGGACATTATTGATTTGGGGATGGGAAATCCTTCGGATGGCGCTCCGCAGGTTGTAATTGACAAGCTGTGCGAGGCAGCACGCGACCCGCGCAATCACCGCTATAGTGCGTCTAAGGGCATTGTAAATCTGCGAAAAGAGGTCGCAAAAAAATACCAGCGCAAATGGAACGTCCAGCTTGACCCCCAAACGGAGGTTCTGGCCTGCATCGGCTCAAAAGAGGGCTTCAGCCATTTATGCCTGGCGATGCTCGAACCGGGCGATACGGCTATTGTGCCTGACCCTGCTTTTCAGATACATAATTACGCAGTAACGCTGGCCGGGGCAAATGTGATTAGTGTGCCTCTTGGCAATGACCAAAAGTTCTTAAGCACCATCGCGATGGTTTGCGAGCATTTGTATCCGAGACCGAAACTGTTGATTCTAAACTACCCTCACAACCCAACAACAATGACGGTGGAAGAAGGTTTTTTTGAAGCAGTTGTGGATGTCGCTAAGCGATTTAAGATAGCGGTCATCCACGACTTTGCCTACGGCGAAACCTGCTTCGATGATTACAAAGCCCCCAGCTTTCTATCAACCAAAGGCGCCAAAGAGGTCGGCGTCGAGCTTATTACACTCAGCAAACCCTATAATATGGCAGGTTTTCGTATTGGCTTTGTAGCAGGCAACAAAGATATGATTGATTACCTTGCCACAATAAAGGGCTATTACGATTATGGCATATTCCAGGCAATTCAGATAGCCGGCATCATCGCGATGCGGGACTGCGATGCAGATATCGTCACGCAAAATAAAAAATACCAGTTACGACGCGACGTCGTCTGCGATGGCCTTACCAGAATCGGCTGGCAGGTCGAAAAACCCCGCGCAACGATGTTCGTATGGCCAAAGGTTCCGCCGGAGCACACCAAAGGCAAGGGCACTATTGATTACGCTATGGACCTGCTGGAGTATGCCGATGTTGCAATCGCCCCCGGCAGGGCCTTCGGCGAAAATGGCGAAGGTTACATGCGGATTGCCCTCGTCGAAAATGAGCAGCGACTTCGCCAGGCAATTCGCAATATCAGCCGATTCATACGCCGCACTTCTGACGGATAAATACGCAGAAACCAGCAGCACAAACGCAATCCGGCTACAAGGAAGAGATAAGTACCAATCACACAATTGTGTGCAATAGAGCCCCACGGGCGAAGGCCGTGGTACCTCCATCTCTCCCGCCTTCGCGTAGCCCGCTTCGGCGGGCGAAGTAAGGTCGGCGGAATCCGCCGAAGCATACCCTACGCACAAAGCTTCGGACGGTTTCTCTTTTCGCATTTTTATCCTCCATAGCAGTCCCGATACTTCAGGACTGCGGAGGACGGACATCCACAGCTAAAAGCAGTGGTTTTCTGCGAAGGCGGATAAAAAGCGTGTTTCTGCGCCCGTATGATGAGAAAGGCAACAGCAAACTTCGCAAAAAAAAATTTTGAAAAATTTTATAAAGATTTCGCATCTTTCCCTTCTTAAAATCCTGCATTTTAGCCCTAATAGAGGGGCTTTCTGGCTAATTAACTTTTTAATCGTCAGAAATTTTGAAAAAAGACTTGATTTTGCACCAGATTTAGTCCAATAATTTTGATTAAGTCTATACTGCTTTGGCGGATAACAATTTATTTTTGCAGAGCAGAAACCCGATAAAGAGGAGAAACGCAATGGACTGCGATAACGGACTGAGGCGGCGGGGTATGGCGGCAGGAAGCCTGATTATTTTGGGGGTTTTGTTCACACCGGCGTATTGCCAAACGTCCCGCGTTACACTTCTTATTCAGCAAAGCCCACCGCAGGGTGGTAAAATAATTCCCAGCGCCGGTGTATATAACTTCGAGATAAATGCTGAAGTTACCTTGACCGCGATTCCAAAACTAGGCTATCAGTTTATTCATTGGCTTGGCGATGTTGTTGACCCAACAGCAAGCACTACGGTTGTTTACCTTAATAAACCAAAAATTATTATTGCGGTATTCGAGCAGACAGAATACGGGTTCTTAATTGGGGGAGGAGGCAGCCCCAGCCACTTTGTTGGCGGTGGAGGATACTCCCCACCATCAGGAGGGGGTGGCTACATACCGCCACCGCCACCACCGCCGCCAATACCTGAACCAGCGACAGGACTATTGTTAGCTTTAGGTGCCCTGGCATTATTGCTTATGAAACGCAGCGCGTAAGATGGCTGATAGGGGGGACAAATAGCATAAATACAATCTGGTTGTAATGCAGAGGTGGGGCAACAATCACACAGTTGTGTGCGGCAAAAACGCGTTTTTTGCATCTCATACCAATTATAGTTGAAAATTGCCGAAAGAATTGTATATACTGGTGACTGGGAGGGCCTCAACTACTAAAATTGGTATTAATGGCAACCCAACTCTACGTATCAGCAAAGAGCAAATTTTTACTATAACTCGTATCAATACTGAAAAAGGCAGCGGTAAATTCTGCAAAAAAAGAGAATTTTGAAAAATTTTACAAAAATTGCGCATCTTACCCAGCTTAAAATGCCGCATTTTAACCCTATAAAAAGGGTTTTTTGGCTAATTAAGCAGTTTTTCATAGAACCCGTCAAAAATTTTGAAAAAAGACTTGACTTTTGCAAGCGGTTTTAGTCCAATAATTATGACTGAATATATTCTGGTAGTATATACCAGTTTTCTATTGTAGATTTAAAAACTTAATGAGGAGGAGAATGTGATGGAATGGTATAACACATTAAGGTGGCGCGGCGTGATGGCGGGTGTTTTGATTATCACGCTAATTTTGCTTGCGCCGGCATATTGTCAGTTGTCTGGCGTTACACTTCTTATTCAGCAAAGCCCGCCGCAGGGTGGTAGAGTAGTTCCTATCGCTGGTGTATACGATTTCGAGTTAAATGCTGAAATTAATTTGACCGCAATTCCAAGACCAGGGTATTACTTCGTTCAATGGCTCGGCGATGTCGTCGACCCAACGGCAGCTACCACCGTTGCCTATCTTAATAAACCAAAGGTTATTATTGCGGTATTTCAGCAGACTGACTACGGGACTTTACTCGGTGGAGCAACTGTCACTCCCGACATCGTTAGTAGCGCAGGCTTTTCCGGCGGCGGTACTGTCAGCAGTGGGGGAGGTTATTCCCCACCGCCACCACCACCACCGCCACCGCCAACACCAACACCTGAACCAGCGACAGGACTACTGTTAGCTTTAAGTGGCCTGGCATTGCTCAGAAAACGTTCCGTCTAATAATGCTGATTTTATAAAGGCGAAAGGTTTATTGTTCCCTACGTCGCTGTTATTCGAATCTATAGCCGCACGTATCTGCGGTAATAAACTCAGATTCAACTCGCGGATATTTTCTGCAATTTAATGGCCGAAGCGGATAAATTACGCAGTGTGAAACCCCATCTGCTTTATACCCGAGGAATGGGCAGACATTAGGCAATTTACAGCACGCCCCACAATTAACACACTCACCCTTCCGTGTTCTCGAGATGGGCAGCACTGAATTAAAAGTTCTTCGTATCTTAGAAGACCATGTATTTCTTTTTTTATCAGTCATAAGCCGCACACCACCTGCTCGCCTGCTATCCCACATAGACGATAACGTATGCCCAGTTTGCAATAAATAATACAAAAGCCAAAATCCATACAATCATCCGTTCGGTCCGGCTCATATCGATACGGATAGCTCGGCCAAAAACCAGTCGCAGCAAAACAAAGCCCGCAAATAAAGCCAGAGTTGAATATAGCAGCGGATTATACAGCCACGCCTCAACAATTCGCCCCTGCAGCAGATTCAATGCGCCCCGCGTGAAACCGCAGGTAGGACACGCAATTCCCGTCAAACGCTTAAACAAACAAAGCTGAACCGGCCGACCAAGGAATTCTGCCAGTAAAATCGTTGTGCCGCCCAATCCCAGCCATAACAGCGCCAGCAAAACAGCCCACATCGGCCACGGTGGCCGGCGGGAAACCCAAATTATCTCTATTTTCATTTGCGAAAAGTTATTCTTAGCGGTAGCGGTGGCGAATTACCGCACTGGTGCCTGAAAAACCACAGTAAGGGAGTAGATGCATATCACAACGATAGCTAATATCACGCCAGTCATCCCGCATATCTTGCCTGCCTGCGTCAGGCCACGCCCCGATGGGTCCATAAGCCCTGCATTCATTTCCCGAAGGTCACTATTGCCCTCTACCCACGCAATGATGCCACAGATAAAGCAAACCACGATGCCAAGTATTCCCAGCGCCAGGATAACGCCACCGCGGTGCGGTTTAAGCGGCCGTTGCGGCACACCGCCAACTCCTACCGGCGATACTGTGACTCCTCTGCCTTTTACCATAACATTCTCCTGACTGAAAAAATCCTCTGTGTGTACTTTTTTGCGCCTCGCGTGAAACCGCAGGTAGGACACGCAATTCCCGTCAAACGCTTAAACAAACAAAGCTGAACCGGCCGACCAAGGAATTCTGCCAATAAAATCGTTGTGCCGCCCAATCCCAGCCATAACAGCGCCAGCAAAACAGCCCATAGCGGCCACAGAGGCCGGCGGGAAACCCGAATTATCTCTATTTTCATTTGCGAAAAGTTATTCTTAGCGGTGACTAAGAGCAAACAAACAGAAAAATGCAAAAATCACCAACAAAAGCACCACGATATTTATTATCACGCCAATCATCCCGCAGATTCTGCCTGCCTGTGTCAGGCCACGCCCTGATGGGTCCATAAGTCCTGCATTCATTTCCCGTAGGTCACCATTGCCCATTACCCACGCAATGATGCCGCAGATAAAACAAACCACGATGCCAAGTATCCCGAGGACCAGAACGACTACACCGCGGTGCGGCTTAAGCGGCTGTTGCGGCACACCACCAACCCCTACCGGCGATACTGTGACTCCTCTGCCTTCTACCATAACATTCTCCTAACTAAAAAGGTTCTCTGTGTGCAATTTTATTATAATAACAAGTAGCCAGATGCATATCCAAACGATAGCTAATATCACGCTAATCATCCCGCAGATTCTGCCTGCCTGTGTCAGGCCACGCCCCGATGGGTCCATAAGCCCTGCATTCATTTCCCGAAGGTCACCATTGCCCATTACCGGTTGTTTTGTGGCAAAAACAATTCAAAATCGGCAATAACTAATATTTTCTGTGTGATAGTGCTGCAAAGCCCGCCCCTAAAACGCCGAAGCACAGCATTAACACAAAGACTATTATGCCTATCAAAGTTAGCACGCCCATAATAATAAAATAAGTCTTTAGTTTCGAGAGAGACCTTCTCATAGCGTCTTTGCTGTCGGCTTCGTGTGCTTGTTGTATAGCATTAGCCGACTGGAACAATAAAATACCGGTCCATATAGGCAACCACGCTATAATAATCCCAAAAATCGTTAATACGTAAAGCGCTCCACCAATAATAGACATCACACCGAGTAATTTCATCCATCCTTTGCAATTATACAAAGGAGAACTTATCTCTTTAATTATCCCCGTTTGAAGATTTGTTTCATCCAACATACATTACTCCTTTCTCTAATCTATCAGTTAGGTTTGCCAGCCTCGACACATAACTTAAGCGGTAATTTCTACCCACCTTATATCTACAATTATCTTAGGTACTTAAGTATAAAATACCTAAATCCCGCAACTGCGCCAAGCACAATTCCAAAATAAGATGTGAAAATTAACCACATTGCAGCAGGCGATGTCTAAAAGGAGGCGTTCACGATTCGGCATACGCAGCTTGAATAAGTGCCTTTATGTATCCAAACGCAAAGGCAAATCCCTGAAGCTGCTCAGGGTCATCAGGGTGTGTGGGCACATGGTCAGGCATCACCATTTCACTGTAACCAACCTCTTTGAGGACTTTTACCACCTTGAACATATCCACGTCGCCTTCATCGTGATAAACCTCCTGAAAGTTATCTCGCCTGCCCCGAATGTTGCGAAGGTGAACGTTGAATATCTTTTTCCGCTGCCCAAAATACCGGATTACATCAAAAATCTCGCCGGCGGGATTGTATAGATTACTTGCAATAGTTCCAACGCAAAAATTAAGTCCGTGATACGGACTGGGCGAGATTTCGATAAACTTTTTAAGCCCTTCAACTGTGCCAAGAACACGTGCCTCGCCGCGGTAGCCCGGCTCCGGCACGCCAGGGTCGTGCGGGTGACAGGCCATTTTAACCTTGTATTCAGCGGCAACCGGGATAACTCGCTCTAAAAAATATGTAATTCGTTCCCAGAAAACATCCGCCGGCAGCTCCGCCGCCTCCGACAGATTCTTCGGCACTTTCTCATATACCCAGACGTTATACATAGACCCGCCGCGCCCCGGACTTTGTCCGGTGCGCAGAGCGTAAACTACAGATAAATTGTATTTGATAGCCCCAATACCCGCTTCCGCTGCTATTCTTATCTGTTCGCACGTTTGTTCAATTTGTCTGTCACGGTATGCCTTATCCCCGACCAGGCCGACAGAAGTAGGCATTCCAAGCGGCACCATATCGAGACTAATACCGTTCGCCTCGCACCGCTCTTTCAGTTGCAGCAGTCCCTCTCGCGACCACTGCTGCACCTCTCCGCAAACATTGTTGACGCCGCATCGCTTATAGAATTGTAGCATCTTATCTGTAACACTGCCTTGCGTGCCTAAGTGCATCTGCTGCTTTTTCGATTCTGCTTCCATACGATTCTGAGTGTAACCGGCCTTACTCATCATAACTGTCCCCAGGACAGTTGCCCCTGCCGTGCGAACAAATTGCCTTCTGTTAATCATATTTTTTCTCTCAATAAAAATTTAGACCTGGACAATGAAACCGGTCCATCTTTGCGAAATCTGCCCCCACCCTTGTCTTCGCCTGCCTCTGCGTCTCTCGACGCAAGTCGAGGCAGCAGGACAAGAAGACGTGGGGGGAATTGCTGCAAGTAGGCGGGATTATGTCTTCCTGAATACCGCGACGACGTTCTCAACTTCGACCACAAACAGCCGATTGTCTCCTTCGAAATCAACCGGGATTGCGCCTTTGGGATTGAACAGCACCTTGTCATATTTTCGCAGCGGTATATCTGATGAGTTCTCTATCTCAGCCGAGACCGCCACAACTCGGCCGGTTATCGTGGGGATTTCTATATTATCAGGCAGTTGGATGCCGCCCTTGGTTTGCTTTTTATCCTCGTCTTTACGAATCAAAACACGCTTGCCTATCGGCTCAACCGTCTCAAGTCCGCCCTGTTTACGCTCTTCAGCTTGGTCTTTTTTATTCATTTCGCACCAGTCCTCATAAAGTAATCACTTTTTTAATAACGGCATCATTATACAACTTGAAACGCAACTTTGCAACTTTTTGTTCCACCGCCCCCAATTTCATTATGCGGTCGTTTAGCCGTCGCCGGCCTGTCCTGAGCGAAGCCGAAGGGCGCGGCGACGTAAAAAATATTTAGCCCCGCAATTTATTGTGGGGTTGTATTTAGTTATAATCACACACCCACACGGTTCGTCGTATTATACGATGCTGCAATATCGAACAGGGATTGTGGAGAAAAATTGGCAAGAAATTTGCCATTAGGTCATTACGATTGAAAGGAGCTAATGATGTCCAAACATCTGGTATTTATACTATCGGCTGTTTGTCTGGCTGTGTCGATACCCGCCGCAAAGGCCGAGATTGACGCAAAAGAATTGGTTGTCAATCCCACATTTGCCGCCTCTAAAGACAAACAGTTGCCTGATAGCTGGTCAATATGGAAACCGCTTTATGAAAAGGCAAGCTGCCGTGTGCGGCCTGTTAAAGAAGGCCTGCTTATCGAAAAAACGTCAGACCCTTATGCCGTTGGCGGTGTCGTTCAGGAAATCAAAGACATCATAGGCGGGACGGCATACGCCATTAATGCAACTTGCAAATTACATAATATCACTGCTCCCTATTCATCGGTATTGGTTCGCGTTACCTGGACATCCGGCGATAAGCTGTTGCACCCAGCCGGAATGCTCGTGCGAGGGCCGACTATTGACGAAGGATTGGCAAGATTTGACGATGTCCTTGTAGCGCCTGATGGAGCAGACAGCGCACGCCTGTCTCTCGAAGTAAAGTGGCCCAAAGGCGGTTCAGTTATCTTCAAACAGGTTAGTTTCCATCCAACAAACGCTCCTGCTACCCGCAAGGTTAAAATCGGCACCGTGTATCTTCGGCCCAAAAACAGCACACCGCAAAACAATCTGAAGCTCTGGTGTGAGCAAATTGATGCAGCCGGCAAGCTTAGCCTGGATGTAGTCTGCCTTGGTGAGGCGATAACTATGGTCGGAACCGGCCGGTCAGCAAAAGATGTCGCCGAGCCGATTCCGGGGCCGACTGCAAAACAGCTTGGCGATGCCGCCGCAAGAAACCATATATGGGTTATTGCAGGTCTTACGGAACTATCCGGCGATGTCATTTATAACACCGCTGTCCTGCTGGACCGACAGGGACATCTTTTCGGCAAATACCGAAAGGTCCACCTGCCTCGTGAAGAGTGGAAAGAGGGAATTCGGCCAGGGGACACCTACCCAGTCTTTGAAACAGATTTCGGTAAAGTCGCTATCCAGATATGCTACGACTGGTTCTTCTCCGAGCCGGCGGAGATTTTCGCCCTCAAAGGTGCCGAAATTATCTTCGCGCCAACCTGGGGCGATACTTTGCCTGACAAGGAAGGACGTGTTAATGGCCAGTCAGTCTTTCGCGCCCGCGCCCGTGACAACGGCGTTTATATGGTCCCATCGGTCTATGATGGTGATAGTCTGGTCATCGACCCGATGGGCAGAATTCTCGCTAACAGCACAGGCAAGGAAGGCGTCTTCTGGGCCGAGGTTGACTTGAGCAAACGAGAAAGTCTCGAATGGGTCGGCTACTGGCGGTCTATCGGCCCGCGTGACCGTATGCCGCAAACCTATGCACCTTTGCTGGAGATACCACAGTACAGAACAGATTTGTTTAAGCTGATTTTCAAAATCAATTCGAAATTAAATGAGTTTCTCTGGGGCCCGCCAATGATTATCGCCATTCTGGGCGTAGGCATATATCTGACCGCAGGAACCCGCCTTGTCCAGGTCAGAAATTTTCCAGCCGTGCTCAAAGAAACCGTTATCAGAAAGAAAAGGGCCGGCGCGCAAGGCGACATCAGCCCATTTGCAGCATTGAACGTAGCTCTGGCTGGCACCGTGGGCGTGGGAAATATCGCCGGCGTGGCTACCGCTATTGCAGCAGGCGGGCCAGGGGCAATTTTCTGGATGTGGGTCTCTGGCGTATTAGGAATGGCAACAAAATTCTCCGAGGTGGCATTAGGAATTAAATACCGAATACATCAGAAAACAGGCCCAATGATTGGCGGGCCAATGATGTATATCAGCCAGGGAATGGGCAAAAATTTCAAATTCCTTGCAGGTATGTTTGCCGTCCTCGGCGCATTAGCAGCATTTTGCAGCGGAAATATGGTCCAGGCCAACTCCGTTGCTATCGGTTTACAAGAATTTAACATCCCGAGGTTTGTTACCGCAATACTTCTTATCCTTGCCGTCGGCCTGGTCACCCTTGGCGGCCTAAAACGCATCGCCCACATCGCTATGTTCTGTGTTCCTTTTATGTGTATCATTTATTTTTTATGCGCACTTATCATCATATTCTTGAATATTCAAAAATTGCCTCAAACCCTGATTTTGGTCTTTCAATCCGCCTTTACGCCGGCCGCTGCAACAGGCGGATTTCTGGGCGCAAGCGTCCGCGGCGCAATCCGCTGGGGCATCGCAAGAGGCGTTTTTAGTAACGAGGCAGGCTTGGGTTCCGCCCCTATGGCACACGCTACCGCCCGGACCGACCATCCGGCAAGACAGGGAATGTGGGGCATCTTCGAGGTATTCATAGATACCATTGTTATATGTTCAGCTACCGCCCTTGCCATCTTGATTACCGATGCCTGGAAGTCCGGCTCAACCGGGTCACTACTTACTATGTCCGCGTTTCAAACAGTGTTTGGAAAACAGTTGGGCTTTTCAATAGTCGTCCTGTGTATGGTCTTAACTGCTTATGATACTATTCTCGCCTGGGGCTTTTATGGTGAGACCTGCTCGGCTTATCTTTTCGGCACCAAAGCAAGGCCAATCTACAGGGTCCTCTGGCTTATGCCGATTATAATCGGCTGCATGGGTAAGCTTGAGGCTGTCTGGGCGCTTGCCGACACGTTTAACGGGCTGATGGCCATACCAAATTTAATCGCCTTATTTGCTTTAGGCCCGGTCGTCTTCGGCTTGACCAAAGAATTCTTTAGGAAAAATGACTCCCCCTTAACTGGCGAACAAATCCCACCAAATCCGCCAACGGACGGGCAAAAATTGTAGGGTGTGTTCCGCACACCATTTTCCTTATTGTTTAGCCTCGAAGCCCGCTTCGAGGTCCCCATATTTAGCCCGCCGTTTCACGGCGGGTTTGTTTAGCCGTTGTCGGCCTGCCCTGAGCAAGCGCAGCGCGTCGAAGGGCACGACAACGTAATGTCATTCCCGCACGTCGTTAGCGGGAATCCATTATTTACCCCGCCATAAAATGAATTCCGCCGCTGCCCTCGCTCTTCGGCTTAGGGTAGATTCAGCACTGCGTAATCTCCGAACAGCTCCTTTGCCCTCGCATCATAAGCCATCGCCGCCGCTCTCTCATCATCAAAATAACCAATATATGTCACCTTGCCGTTACATGTTATCCTCGCCCGCCACTTTTTCCTGCTCTTTGACCAGGCAACTCCTTTGTATCGTGAGCTGTAATTGCCTCTGCTCTTGCGTTGATTCCACGTGTTCTGCTGGATTGTAGCAAAACGAAGGTTCGTTTTACGATTATCCAAGCCGTTATGGTTGATATGGTCGATAACCTTCTCTTCCGCAGCGCCCATTATTTCCTGGTGCATCCTCACGCTTTTGTATGTGAACCTGTCCTGCTTTGACCTGTACTGCCGCACTGCATAGAATGACCTTTCGATTCTCAACGCATACCACCTATACTGGGCAAGCTTCTCGTAATCTTCTTGGTCCACAATTGTGTATTTGCCCTGCGTAAGGGGGATTTTGCGGAATGCGTAGCCGTACCGCAGCCGCCGATAAAGTAATAATATCCATACACGCAGCCGGAATATAAACTCCGGCAGGAATATTGGTATAAGAACCTTCCGCACAGCCCCTCCACGCGAAAAGAAACATTCTGAGCTTTTTCGTGGCTATCTTGCCTCAATTCGTGGAACTTCTGTCCCTTATCCGTGCGGTTCTCCGCTGTCTGCTTGCCCCGCAATGTCTTTATGCGGGGCCTAACTCCCCCATATCGCGTTAATATTATACCAAACTTCGCCGGCTTGTTCAATAAAAATTTAATAATTTCAGCAAATCCACTCCGTGAATCGGGATTTTTGCAATGGAACCCTAAGAATCAAACTTGAACGTTCGTTGGCCGTCAGGTTTTTTTTGGGAAATTTCACGCCAAAACATAACCCCTATTTCACTACGAGAGCAGAAAACTAAATAATATAGGGGGCGTCCATGGGCGGAGATACGTTCGTAATCTACTTCTGTGTATCCCAGATTTTTCTTAAGTCGATCTATATATAATTTTCTTAGAACTTCAACACGATTATTGGGAGGAGATTTGTCCAGAATAGAACGCCAATCGCAATCTGAACCCAAGTGACGATCGAGCTTTGAATTTCGATCGGAGTAATAATAATGTTTCCAATTCCTCAATATGTCTAACCGATCGGGGAAAAATATGATTAGGTCGGCTTTTTTTCTAGCTAATGTCTCTAACGTTATAAAATCAATTTCCAAGCCATATGGGTCAAGAAAAGCAAGTGACAAAGTTCCTTGAGGGATTTCCTTAGCAATCTCATGAATCTTTTCGTTAGCATCACCTCTCAAAATTTGCGAATCTGTTCTAATGTTGGTGACTCGTTTTTTAAGAACCTCAAATTTTTTTGGGTTCAGCTCGCAAAGGTGCAGTTTATCGAAAGATTTTGGGGCGTGGGTAGCTATCATTGGTGAACCCCAGCACAATTCTTTAGATTCTTTTAATTTCTCGATTCCAGCCCCTGCGAATAGATCTATATAGTGAAGTCCTTTCCATTTACCTTTCATTGAAGTGGTAAAAATATCAATATATCTCATTAGAAAATAATGCTTATCTTTGGACTGTTGACCAACAGTTGGGATGTACAAACCGTCATCTTTAGGCGGAGTGAGTTTGAACATGCCTCAATTCCTGCAACCGGGGAAATTGGTCCCACGTTCGCTCTTCTAATATGCGACCAGTCTCTTTCTTGTTTACGCCGCCCCACTGCTTGAAAAAGAAAGGGACATCTGCGGCCAGACATTGATCGCGGATATCTGTAGCCCATTCCGGCTGCATAGGTCTTGCGTTAGGTCCGGATTCGCCGCCGACAATGACCCAATCAATGCCTTCAAGGTTGATGTTAGGAATTGGGCCTAAAAGCGGCTCAAAGGATATGAATTTTATTGCGGCGTGAGTCTGCTTCAGGCGGTCTATGCGAAAAGCGTAATTGGCATTTTCGACGGTAACGCCCATCCATACATTTTCCGGCCAGGGGAGCTTGGGGCTTAACTCGAGCAGACGCTGGGAACGCTTTGTTAATGCCTGGAACCTATGATGAGAAGCTTGGCACATAACGTCAAAGATTTTCGAGATGAAATCGAAGGGGACACTGTTGTGAAAAAGGTCGCTCATAGAATTGACGAAGATTGTTTGGGGTTGCTTCCAGCGGAGCGGCATTTTTAGCAGATGTGGATGTAGTGTGACGTGGAAACCGTGAGTATAGTTGCGGCTGCCAGTTGCCTTTAGACGCATAGCAAACCGTTCAGCGTAACAATTGCGGCATCCAATACTAATTTTTGTACAGCCAGTGACCGGGTTCCAAGTAGATTCAGTCCATTCAATTTTAGAGTTCTTAGCCATTAGGATACCATTTAGAAAATATATTATGAACAATAATACTTTGAGGAGAAAAATCAAGCATTTTTAGGAACTAAATCATTAGACTCCGATGTTCTCAGGATGTCAAAAACGTTTATTAGCTGACTACGATTTTAACGAAATTTTCGTTTTTTGCCTGTCTGGCTACGGCATGCTCCGCCGTGGCGAGTGCCTAAAACTTGATGAAATTTCCTCCGCCCAACTCAAAACCCTGTCCTGAACACAGCCGAATGGGTTTGACTTAGAACTCAAAACTCTTTCACCACCACGGTTAATTTCTTAGTGCCCTTTCGTAGCTAACTTTTTAGTCTTTTTTCCCAGGATTTCTTCGGCCTGCTCAATTGTTTGAGGCGGCCATTGCCCCGCCGATTGCAGTTGTTTCAACTGCTCCAGCTTTTTGATGCTGACAATGGTTCTGCATTTCGGGAACTTGTTGCATCCTAAGAACGGCCCCTTTTTGCCTTGCCTGATTACCAGCCGGCCATCTTTGCACTTATAGCAGGCAATTTCAGTCGGCTCCGGCTTCTGTTTTGCCGGCAGGATATTACCCTCCTTATCCAGCTTTAGAGTCGTCTTGCAGGTCGGATAGTCGCTGCAACCAAGAAACGGCCCGAACCGCCCGCTCCTATAAATCATCGCCTTGCCGCAGGCAGGGCACTTGTGTTCACTTTCAACTTGTTCAACCATTTTTCCTTCCTTGTCACACGGACACGCAAATTTGCATTTCGGATAACTCGAACAGCTCAGAAACCTTCCATTCTTACCGAACTTATAAACAAGCTGCCCACCGCATTTTGGGCATTTATATTCGCTGGGTGTCGCTTCAGCTTTAGCATGCTTCATCTGCTTCTGCGCCATCTCAAGGTCTCGCTTGAACGGTCCATAAAAGTCCTTGAGAATGTTCAGCCAGTCTAAGTGCTGCTCCTCAATCTTATCAAGCTGCTCCTCCATATGCCGCGTAAAAGCAATATCCATTATCTTCGGAAAATACTCATTCAGTTTATCCGTCACCACCTCGCCCAAATCGGTGGCAAAGAACTTCTTTTCTTTTTGCTCAACATATTTCCGTTCCTGGATGGTGCTTATGATTGTAGCGTATGTGCTGGGCCTGCCGATGCCTTCCTTTTCGAGCGACTTTACCAATGTCGCCTCGGTATATCTGGCCGGCGGTTTTGTCCAGTGCTGCTCGGCTTTTATGTTCACTACCGCCAGCTTTTGCCCGGCTTTCATCGCCGGCAGCTCCTCCTCGCCCGATGGCACCACCCAGACCTTTGTAAACCCATCGAATACCATTACTCTCCCTGTTGCTTTATACAAACAGCGACCCACGGACGTCTCTGCCGCGATATTCAGGTTCGTTACGTTCCACCTGGCAGGCGTCATCTGGCAGGCCACAAATCGCCGCCACACAAGGTCGTAAAGCTTGAATTGCTCCTCCGTCAAAAATGTCTTTATATCCGCCGGCGTCAGGTCAACATCCGTCGGCCGGATTGCCTCATGCGCCTGCTGAGCGCCCTCTTTGGAGGCATAAATGTTGGCCTTTTCAGGTAGATATTCCGCGCCAAAGTGCCCACTAATATAATTGCGCACCTCATTGATTGCCTCAGACGATATGTGTGTGCTGTCGGTCCTCATATACGTAATAAGACCTAAAGAACCCATCGAACCCAGGTCTATGCCTTCATACAACTGCTGCGCAACTATCATCGTTCTTTTAGTGCTAAAGAACAGCCGATTTGCAGCCGTCTGCTGCAATGTCGAGGTTATAAAAGGCGCCGGCGGCCGTGAAACAGACCCCCTGGTCTCTACATCGGCGACCTTAAACTCCGCCTGTTTCAAAGCATCAAAAATCCGCTCCGCCTGTTCTTTATTGGATGCCTCGAATTTCTTATCGCCGACTTTGGACAGCTCAGCAGTAAAAGCATTGTGTTCAACTAACCATTTGTTTCGCTCTGAAGCATCTGCCGGCTTCTCGCCTTCGGCCTTTGTGAGATTGAGCCATTCCTGGTGATAGTCCCTGTGCAATTCGGTGGTGAACACAGCCGGTATAAGCCAGTATTCAACAGTCTTGAATTGCCGAATCTCCCTCTCTCTTTCAACAATCATCTTTGTTGCAACTGACTGCACCCGACCTGCTGAAAGTCCTCGCGTAATCTTCTTCCACAATAACGGGCTTATCTGGTAGCCGACGATTCTGTCTAAGATTCGCCGCGCCTGCTGGGCCATAACTTTATCCATATCAATTTTACCGGGCTGGGCGAACGCATGCTCTATAGCCGATTTGGTTATCGCATTGAAAATAACGCGGTAAGTCTTCTCCTCCGGCACGCCGAGGATTTGCGCCAGATGCCAGGCAATCGCCTCGCCCTCCCGGTCTAAGTCGGTTGCGAGAAATAATTTATCACAGTTTTTTGCCGCCGCCTTCAAACTTGTTACAACGCGCCTCTTATTCGCTGATATCGCGTAGGTCGGCTCAAAATCTTTCTCTATATCGACGCCGAATTGCTTCACAGGCAAATCACGGACGTGCCCCATAGAGGCCTTTACTTCGTAGCCCTCGCCCAAGTATCTATTTATGGTCTTTGCCTTGGCCGGCGACTCAACCACTACCAATGATTTACTTTTATATGAATCCACTTTCGCCATAAATAAAATTTGTTGCCCGTCGTTAATAAGCCCCCAGCTTTATGCTGGGGGTTATTGGTCTCTTTTCTATTCGACCGTTCGCACAGCAAAATTCAAAATTCCCAAAATGTCAAGAAAAAACAATCGCACCCTCCTATAATCCCCACATACAAAGGAGAAAAAATCTAAATCTTTAACAAACAGTGTTAATCCGTGTCTAATATAAAAATTGTAAATCCGTGTCAAAAAACAAAATGACGAGCTTGCTACGCCCTCACGTCCCCTTCAGCAGCTCCTCAAGAAGCGGCTTCAACTTGCGAAGCGCATTGCCGCGATGCGAGATTGCATTCTTTTCTTCAGTAGTCAACTGAGCTACCGTTTTGTTTAATTTCGGCACAAAGAAAATCGGGTCGTAGCCGAAGCCGTTCTCTCCGATTTCTTTGTCAGTTATAAGACCTTCCAACGTCCCTTCGGTCTCAACTAAGATTTTTACCGGACCTGCCTGCCACTCATCTGGCGGGCTGGCTAAGCACATACAACAGACAAATCTCGCCGTCCTTTCCCTCGACTTTGCTCGGGATGGTGAGCTTGTCGAACCATTTTCCCACGGCACACCTTCAAGTAGTTTCAGCACTTTAGCCATATTCTTATGGTCAAGTAGTGTCCTGTCTTTATCTTTCGCACCTGAGAATCGTGCACTTTCTACCCCCGGCTGACCTCCGAGCGCATCAATCACAAGTCCTGAATCATCAGCAATTGTCCACAGGCCGGTCGCCCTTGCATATCCGAGCGCTTTCTTGCGTGCATTTTCTGCAAACGTCTCCCCATCCTCTTTGATTTCAGCGATACCCTTGAAATCCGATAGCCCTATCCACTCCACATCCCCCCCCAACATTTGCCTTATCTCCGCCAATTTGCCGGGATTTGTCGTGGCTACAAGTATCCTGCGTCGGCCCTTCAATCCTTCCCTCCTTCTTGCAGTTTCTTTAGTCGGGCAATTTCTTTTTTTATCTCTTCGAGGGCCTCTATGTTCTTTATCTCATCATCCATGCTGAAAATAATAAACACCTTACCTCCGTATTTTTGCTCAAACTCTCGAAAGCTTGCCTTCATCCTCTCGGAAGGGGAGTAATTGCCGAAGTTTGCTTTGGCAGTTATAGGTTTTATTTGTATGCCAAATGCTTTTTTCCCGACGTAACATAGATAATCAATATCCCCCGCATGGTCAAGTTCCGGTTCCGACTCGACGAATTTGACATCTGGTAACTTCTTTTCCAAGGTTCCGGTTACAACGGATTTTTCTCTATTGAAGCCGTCGTAGGTTCTGTTGACGGTCAGGTTATAGATATAATCAAGGCAGTCCTGCAGTGTTAATTGACTAAAGGCCTCCTGCCATTCGGGGATAACTATCTCTTTAATTTTGACATATAATCTCTCCCCAAGCTCTTTGAGAACGTCTTTTGTAACTTTGGCAGAGACTTTGCCATCAGTATAAGCATTTTCCAAATACCATTTTTCCCACTCTTCTATAGATTTTGGCTGACATTCTCTAATCAGGGACATTACTGCACCAACTTTGTTGGGACGCGATAATTGGTAGATTTGGCAGGCATAATTCAACACTTTTTCTTTTTTGCCAAAATTCTTTGAATAGATTTTCATCCCTGATATACCCCCATTTCTGCCGTGTCTGTAAATTTATTTTTGTATTTGAAATCCATCTCGCTATCGGTTGATACTAACCCTTCTTTAACCAGATGAGCATTGATAAAAGTTTTATTCTCAAGGTATAAATAGCACAACAGATTATTTTTGCTGTCGTGTTTAACCTGTCCGAATTTCATAAATACTTTCTGTCCTTTTGTTTTTGACTGCAAAAATTCAATTGCCTGCTGTTTCTTTTCAGCTTTTTCCTTTATTCCGAGCAGACGTATTTTAAGACCATCATCGAGTTCAAGTTCGGTAGGAGAGATAACCTTTTTTACACAATGGTAGTCCTGCCTTTTTTGGCTGTCGCCATTGATTTTCGAGCCGAACTGGAGTTTCCGCGGGTCGACCTTCTTATCGAATTTCACGGGGTCTTTGAAAATATAGGGGAGTTTTTTTATTTCCTCTTTCCAGTCGATATCATCTTCTCTGTTTTGTGCAAGCTCAAAATTAAATTTGTCAAAAAAACCTTTGTCTTTTAGACCGAGTTTCTCCTTGATGAGAGGGATATAATCTGGGTTTATCTCGTATCCTATCGAATTTCTTTTCAGATTTTTTGCAGATAGTGCTGTTGTGCCGCTGCCGAGAAATGGGTCAAGTACAGTATCACCCACGAAACTGAACATCTTGATTAAGCGGCGAGGTATTTCCTCCGGGAACACCGCAAGATGCTTATCTTGTTTTTCGCCGGGGATATTCCAATGGCCGGTAAAGAATTCGTTCCATTCTTCGATTGTTAGTTTCGACTTTTCCTTTATATCCCTGTTGACATTAGGCGGGGTGCCCAGCTTTTTGAAAATCAAGATGAATTCGTAGTCGATTTTCAGGATTCCGTTCCGAGGATATGGAAACGACCCCATTATTATTGCTCCGCCGGTAGTGTTACAGGTTGTTACCTTCTGCCAGATAACCGCCCCCATATAGTCGAACCCGGCCGTCTCGCAGAACTTGATTATTTCCGTGCGAATTGGAATTATTTTATACCTGCCGTAATAAACAGACCTGGCAAACTGGTCGCCGATGTTCACACACAGCCGGCAACCCTTGTGCAATACCCGGTGGCACTCGTTCCAGACAAGATTGAGGTTGTTGATGTAATCTTCGTAACTGTCGTCAAATCCTATTTGACTGCCGTTGCCGTAGTCTTTCAATTGCCAATAGGGTGGCGACGTAATGACAAGGTGGACGGATTCATCGGATACCTCCGCCATACGTCTTGAATCACCGATGATTATTTTGTGTTGTGTCATAATGCAATTAGCTCAGTAGTTTTTTTAGCAGCGCTCGCTGGAAGTGGAGGCGGTTCTCGGCCTGGTCGAAGATAATCGAATTCGCCGACTCAGCGACATCATCTGTGATTT